>NZ_JAATOW010000064.1:2500-5752 GCF_011806405.1 Pseudooceanicola sp. HF7
TGGACGTAGGTCCAGGCGGGAAATGTATGACTTTTGATCCGGAACAGAGACACAGCGGACGAACCAGCCCGCACATACAATGTGTCGCGACAGACTTGTCTGTCTTCTTCTGGATCAGATCAAGCGCGAGAAGGGCGTTTGGTGGATGCCTTGGCAGTAAGAGGCGATGAAGGACGTGATACTCTGCGATAAGTTCTGGGGAGCTGAGAATAAGCTTTGATCCAGGAATTTCCGAATGGGGCAACCCACTTGAATGCTTGATGATATTATCTCGCTTAGGCGAGGTGGTTATCATTGAGTATAATCAAGTACTTATTACCTGAACACATAGGGTTTTAAGAGCAAACCCGGGGAACTGAAACATCTAAGTACCCGGAGGAAAGGACATCAATATGATACTCCCCTAGTAGCGGCGAGCGAACGGGGACCAGCCGAGCCTTGAGTGTGAATAGAATGGTCTGGAATGGCCAACCATAGTGGGTGACAGTCCCGTATATGAAGCATGATAGGACGTATTAAGTAGGGCGGGACACGTGAAATCCTGTCTGAAGATCGGGGGACCACCCTCGAAGGCTAAGTACTCCTTACTGACCGATAGCGAACCAGTACCGTGAGGGAAAGGTGAAAAGCACCCCGACGAGGGGAGTGAAACAGTACCTGAAACCGAACGCCTACAATCAGTCGGAGGCTCCTTGCGAGCTGACGGCGTACCTTTTGTATAATGGGTCATCGACTTGGTCTCACGTGCAAGCTTAAGCCGATAGGTGTAGGCGCAGCGAAAGCGAGTCTTAATAGGGCGTCGAGTTCGTGGGATCAGACCCGAAACCGAGTGATCTAGGCATGACCAGGATGAAGGTAAGGTAACACTTACTGGAGGTCCGAACCCACACCTGTTGAAAAAGGTCGGGATGAGTTGTGCCTAGGGGTGAAAGGCCAATCAAACTCGGAGATAGCTGGTTCTCCGCGAAATCTATTTAGGTAGAGCGTCATCCGAATACCCCGGGGGGTAGAGCACTGGATGGGTAATGGGGCCCCACAGGCTTACTGATCCTAACCAAACTCCGAATACCCGGGAGTACTAGATGGCAGACACACTGCGGATGCTAACGTCCGTAGTGGAGAGGGAAACAACCCTGACCTCCAGCTAAGGCCCCTAATTCATGGCTAAGTGGGAAAGCAGGTGGGACGACCAAAACAACCAGGAGGTTGGCTTAGAAGCAGCCATCCTTTAAAGATAGCGTAACAGCTCACTGGTCTAATTAAGTTGTCCTGCGGCGAAGATGTAACGGGGCTCAAGCCATGAGCCGAAGCTGAGGATGCACATAGTGCATGGTAGCGGAGCGTAGTGTGACATAGCTCCATGCGTCCTTATCCTTCTTCGGAAGGTATTGGACGCAAGGAGCTTTCAGTGAAGCCGGGCTGTAAGGCATCCGGTGGAGAGATCACTAGCGAGAATGATGACATGAGTAGCGACAAAGAGTGTGAGAGACACTCTCGCCGAAAGTCCAAGGGTTCCTGCTTAAAGCTAATCTGAGCAGGGTAAGCCGGCCCCTAAGTCGAGGCAGAAATGCGTAGACGATGGGAATCAGGTTAATATTCCTGAGCCAGGAGGATGTGACGGATCGTGGCGGCGTGCGGGTCTTATCGGATTGACCCGTATCCAAGACGGTTCCTGGAAATAGCCCTCCATCAGACCGTACCCTAAACCGACACAGGTGGACTGGTAGAGCATACCAAGGCGCTTGAGAGAACGATGTTGAAGGAACTCGGCAAAATACCTCCGTAAGTTCGCGAGAAGGAGGCCCGGTGCATGACCACCGGGGGCACAAACCAGGGGGTGGCGACTGTTTACTAAAAACACAGGGCTCTGCGAAGTCGCAAGACGACGTATAGGGTCTGACGCCTGCCCGGTGCCTGAAGGTTAAAAGGAGGGGTGCAAGCTCCGAATTGAAGCCCAGGTAAACGGCGGCCGTAACTATAACGGTCCTAAGGTAGCGAAATTCCTTGTCGGGTAAGTTCCGACCTGCACGAATGGCGTAACGACTTCCCCGCTGTCTCCAACATCGACTCAGCGAAATTGAATTGCCTGTCAAGATGCAGGCTTCCCGCGGTTAGACGGAAAGACCCCGTGCACCTTTACTACAGCTTCACACTGGCATTAGGCCGAACATGTGCAGGATAGGTGGTAGACTTCGAAGCAGGGACGCTAGTTCCTGTGGAGTCTCCCTTGAGATACCACCCTTGTTCTGCTTGATGTCTAACCGCGATCCCTTATCGGGTTCCGGGACCCTGTGTGGCGGGTAGTTTGACTGGGGCGGTCGCCTCCTAAAGCGTAACGGAGGCGCGCGAAGGTTGGCTCAGAGCGGTCGGAAATCGCTCGTTGAGTGCAATGGCAGAAGCCAGCCTGACTGCGAGACTGACAAGTCGAGCAGAGTCGAAAGACGGCCATAGTGATCCGGTGGTCCCGAGTGGAAGGGCCATCGCTCAACGGATAAAAGGTACGCCGGGGATAACAGGCTGATACTGCCCAAGAGTCCATATCGACGGCAGTGTTTGGCACCTCGATGTCGGCTCATCTCATCCTGGGGCTGGAGCAGGTCCCAAGGGTACGGCTGTTCGCCGTTTAAAGAGGTACGTGAGCTGGGTTTAGAACGTCGTGAGACAGTTCGGTCCCTATCTGCCGTGGGTGTAGGATACTTGAGAGGAGTTGCCCCTAGTACGAGAGGACCGGGGTGAACGAACCACTGGTGGACCAGTTATCGTGCCAACGGTAGTGCTGGGTAGCTATGTTCGGAAAGGATAACCGCTGAAGGCATCTAAGCGGGAAGCCCCCCTCAAAACAAGGTATCCCTGAGGGCCGTGGTAGACCACCACGTCGATAGGCCGGAGATGTAAGTGCAGCAATGCATTCAGTTGACCGGTACTAATGGCCCGATAGGCTTGATTTGATCCAGTAGAAGACAGAAATCTCTACGGAAAATCAAAAGCATACACACATAACAGTGTATCAACTAAATCACGGACAGCAGTTGATCGATATCTCTCAGTCGGATTTTTCCTCGGTCTGGTGGTCATAGCGCGAGCAAAACACCCAGATCCATCCCGAACCTGGCCGTTAAGTGCCGTAGCGCTGATGGTACTGCGTCTTAAGACGTGGGAGAGTAAGTCGCCGCCAGACCTAGAAAAAATCCAAAACGATACAAACAAACAAAAAAGCCCCGGTCAGTAATGACCGGGGCTTTCTTGCGTTCG
>NZ_JAATOW010000065.1 GCF_011806405.1 Pseudooceanicola sp. HF7
TGCGCTCGGTCCCAGAGATGCGCATCGGCTGGCTGGAGGACACGCTGCAGCTGCTGGACGCGCATCTGCCATCCGAGACCGTGCCCGAAGGCACCCGGCCCACCCGGCCCGTGCCGGATGCACAGTGACCTCAAGACGACAGGAACAAGATTGGAATTGTCCGAGACTATGAAACAGGAAGAGCGCCCCGTGGCGCTGATCACCGGGGCGGGCTCCGGCATCGGCAAGGCGACGGCGCTGACGCTTGAGGCCTCGGGCTACCGGGTCTTCATCTGCGACGTGGATCCCGCCGCCATCACGGCCCTGCAGGCAGAGGCGCCGGGCATCACCGGCGTCGTCTGCAACGTGGCCGACGAAGCCGCCGTGGACGCCACGGTCGACGGGGTGCTGAAAGAGACCGGCGGCAGGCTGGACGTGCTGATCAACAACGCCGGCATCTCCGGGATGAACGCTCCGGTGGAAGAGGTCGATTCAGAGGACTTCCGCCGCACCATGGACGTGAACGTCAACGGCACCTTCTACTTCCTGCGCCGGGCGGTTCCGGCGCTGAAGGCGCTCGGCACTGGCACCATTGTCAACATCGCCTCCACCGCTGCCCTCTTCGGCTATCCCAACCGCACCTCCTACGCGGCCTCCAAGTGGGCGATCATCGGGCTGACCAAGACCCTGGCGATGGAGCTGGGCCCCTTCGGCATCCGCGTCAACGCGATCTGCCCCGGCTCGGTCGAAGGGCCACGGATCGACGGCGTGATAGAGCGGGACGCGCGCAACCGGGGTATGGATGCGGCAGAGGTGCGCCGGATCTACGAAAGCCAGGTCTCCATGCGGAAATTCGTGAGCGCAGAGGATATCGCGGGCATGTGCCTGTTCCTCGCCTCGGGCAATGCCGGTATGGTGTCCGGCCAGGTGATCGCGGTCGATGGGCATACCGAAAGCCTGTCGGTCCCCTTCTAGGAGAATGACTATGAAAGCTGTCTGGTTCGAACGGTTCGGTGACGCCGCAGAGGTACTGATCCATGGCGAACAGCCAAAACCGGAGCCCGCTGCGGGCGAGGTCTTGGTGCGACTGAAAACCAGCGCCGTGAACCCGTCCGACACGAAAAAACGCATGGCCTCTTTCCCGGACCTGCTGGACGGGGGCTTCGTCATCCCGCACAGCGATGGCGCCGGCGTGATCGAGGCCGTGGGCGAAGGCGTTCCGGAAGAGCGGATCGGCGAGCGCGTCTTTACCTTCAACGCGCAATACGGGCGCCGCTTCGGGACCGCGGCGGACTACGTCGCGCTGCCCTCGGCCCATGCGCCCCTCCTGCCGGAGGCTGCCAGTTTCGAGGTGGGCGCCTGCATGGGCATCCCCGCCATGACCGCGCATCGCTGCGTCTTCGCGGACGGATCGGTTGCGGGGCAGACCGTGCTGGTCACCGGAGGCGCGGGCCGCGTGGGCTTCTATGCGATCCAGTGGGCCGCGCTTGCCGGTGCTCGGGTCATAGCCACCGCCAGCAATGACGCCGATGCGGAAGCCTGCCGCAGCGCCGGGGCGGAGATCATCGTCAACCACCGCGACGACACCTGGAACGAGGACCTGCTGGAAGCCACCGAGGGCGCAAAGGTCGACCGCGTCGTGGACGTGGAGTTCGGCGCCAACCTTGAAAAGGTGCTGCAGGTGATCGCCACGAACGGGGTCATCGCCACCTATTCCTCCACCGTGGAGAAAGAGCCCAAGCTGCCCTTCCTCAAGATGATGTACATGGACCTGACCATTCGCATGGTCATCGTCTATGCCATGCCGGACGCCGCCAAGGCCCATGCGGTCGCGGATATCCAGAAAGCGCTTGAGGCCGGGCAGCTGAGGCATCGCGTGGCCCGTTCCCTGCCCCTGGCCGACTGCGCCGAGGCCCACCGCGAGATCGAAAGCGGAAAGACCCGCGGCTCTGTCGTGCTGACGATGGAGGCGTGATCCGCCGCCGGCCAGCTCCTCAAGGTCCGTTTCCTTAACGGATAGTACCTTACCAGCCAGCGCCGGACCCCGAACCGAAAAGACGACACCCCCCGCAGGCCCCCGGGCCTGCGGACAAAAACCTGCGTGCCGCTGAACGGCACCGTCCCCCAACAGACCGGAGAGACCCCCATGAGAACGATGTTACTGACAATGACTGCCTCGCTTGCCGCGCTCACTGCCGCAGGCGGCGCACTGGCCGATGAGGCGCGTTTCACCCCAGAGGACTTCGCGACAACGGTCACCGATTATGCCCTGCAAGATACCGCCCTTTTCGTGCCGCCGCAGGATGCGAAACCCGCGCTCTCCGGCTTCACCGGCACGATCTCTGTCGCGGAAAGCCCGATGCCCAGCGATCCGCCGCAGATCGCCGAAGGGGCCGTCATGGGCCGTAACCCGCAGCTTTTTCCCGCCATCGACCTGTCTTTCGTCACGGTAGGCGATGACCTTGTGCCCGCCACGCAGGACGTGATCCGCGCCGGCACCACGGATGAGGGCGAAAGCTTCTGGGACGTGATCGTGCAGCCCGGCAAGACTTGGTCCATCGGCGATGACGGCTGGTCCCGTGCCTCCTTCCCCTTCTCGCTGGTCAACATGCTTGAGGCAGAGACCCACAACGGCGTGGCCATGTTCCTTTACCGCGACGGAGAGGTCAGCGACCTGCGCTACCAGATCCTGACCCAGACCGCGCCCTACTACGTGGAGACCTACTTCACCGCCGCCGGCAGCCTGCCCGCGACGCTGAGCGCCACCAACATGCCCGGTTCCGAGGCCCTGGCGAAAGCCCACGAGGCCGCTCTGGCGGATGCGCTGCCGGTCCAGCCATGGTCGGCGCTGGAAGCAAAGGTCGGCGCCGCGCCGCTGGAAGGCTTCGACAGCACCCTCCGCCCCGATGAGCTGGTGGCGAACGCACTGATGATCGACGACGCGCTCTACCTGAAATCCTGCCCCACCCCGGCGGGTGAGCTTCCCTACTGCGACCGCCAGCGCTTTGGCGTCTGGTCGGTGTCGAAATCGCTGGTGCCCGCCACCGCCGCCTTGGCCGTTGCGCGGGAATATGGGCCCCAGGTCCTGGAAATGACCATCACGGAGCTGGTGCCGCAGGCAAAAGGCATCGCGGGCTGGGACAAGGTGACCCTGGGCGATGCGCTGAACCTGGCGACCGGCATGGGCTACGGCCAGCGAGAGGCAGAGCCAAAGACCCCTTGGGAGCCCTACAACAGCGATTACTACGCCTATTACGAGGCCCGCTCGGCCTCCGAGAAGCTGGATCTGATGCTCAACGCCGCCACCCCCTATGACTGGGGCCCCGGCGCGATTATGCGCTACCGGGACGAGGACATGTTCTTGGCCGTCGTGGCGCTGACCAACTTTCTGCAACAGCAGGAGGGGCCGGGTGCCAATGTCTGGGACTTCCTGCAGCAGAACGTCTACCAACCCATCGGCATCCACGGCCTGCCCAGCACCCGCACGATCGAAGAGGACGGCAGCCCGGGCCAGCCCCTTGCCGCCTGGGGCCTTTTGCCGACGCTGGGCGATCTGGCCAAGCTCGCGCGGCTCTACCAGCAGGGCGGCAGTCATGACGGGCAGCAGATCCTTGACGCCGACTTGGCCGCACGCATCGCGCCCGGCGAGGTGCTGGTGGGCCTGCCGACCGATCTGGAAGAGAAACCCTTCTACGACATGGGCTTCTGGCGCTATCCCGTCACCACGGAGGGCTGCACGGTCTATTACCCCTCCATGGACGGCTGGGGCGAGAACCACGTGCAGCTGATGCCCAAGGGGATCACGGCGATCCGCCTGGCCGCGAACTGGGACGGAGACGAAAGCGCCAAGGACATGAGCAGCCTGGTGCAGACAGCCAACGCGATCCTTCCCTTCTGCGACTAAGCGCCGGCTGCAAGAAGACCCCGGTCGCCGCATGTCACTATGCGGCGGCCGGGACTGCTCCGCGCGATGCCCCTCGGAAGGGCTATGTGCCTGCCGGGGATTGCGCTACCCATATCCTAAGGATGTGACAGAGGCGCATCTGGGTGAGGGAGGAACATCATGAGCAAGGCCACATCGCCGCGCTGGTCGCAGCGTCCGGAAGGCGCGACCTGGGGAGAGTTCGGAACCGACGACGAGCTGGGGCGGCTGAACCTGATCGACCGCCAAAAGGTCAAACAGGGGCTGGCAGAGGCGGTCGAGGGCCTCACCTTCTGCCTGTCCCTGCCACTGGACTATCCCGGCGGCAGCCTGCTCAACACGCGCCGCAAGCCGCCCGTCCTGCGGCCGACGCTGCGCGAGGACTCGGTGAACTTCAACGTCGCGCTGGACGGGGCCACGGATGTGGTCAGCGATGACCTGGCGATCCTGCACCTGCAATACTCAACCCAATGGGATGCGCTCAGTCACGTTGGCGGCCAGTTCGACACCCAGGGCGATGGGATCGCGCGCAAGGTCTATTACAACGGGTTCGCCGCCGGGTCGGACATCTCGGCCACAGAAGTGGAACCGGAACAGCCGGGCCAGAGCACCTCTTGCGCGGGACGGCTTGGCATCGAGAACGCTGCAGCGCATGGGCTGCAGGGACGCGGCGTGATGGTCGACCTGCGCGCGCATCTTGGCGATGCCCCCCAGCGGGTGGGATACGAGGCGCTGATGGCCGTGATGAAGGCCGACAAGGTGGTGGTCGAGAGGGGCGATATCCTGTGCCTGCACACCGGATTTTCGCAGCTCGTTCTGGAGATGGGGCGCGAACCGGATGCGGAGCGCCTGCATGGCTCCTGCGCCGCGCTGGACGGGCGCGACGGCCGCCTGCTTGAATGGATCACGGAAACGGGCATCGCCGCCATCGCCGCGGACAACTACGCGGTAGAGGCCTATCCCGCCGCGCCCGGCGAAGGATGCTGTTCGGTCCTGCCCCTGCATGAGCACTGCCTGTTCAAGACCGGCGTCATGCTGGGAGAGCTCTGGCACCTGACACCCCTGGCGGACTGGCTGCGCGCAGCGGGTCGCAGCCGGTTCCTGCTGACCGCCCCGCCCCTGCGCCTGCCCGGGGCCGTCGGATCCCCGGTCACCCCCGTGGCAACGGTATGAGCGCGCGCGTCCTTATCACCGGCGGGGCCTCTGGCATCGGGGCGGCCTGTGCGGCGCGCTGCCGGGCGGATGGCTACGAGCCCGTCATCATCGACCGCGCGGGGGGCGACATCCAGGCGGACCTCTCCGATCCGAATGACACCGCCGCCGCGCTTGAGGCCGCCCTGGCGGATGGCCCGATCACGCGGCTGATCAACAACGTCGGCATCGTCCTTCCCGCCGCGGTCGAGGACCAGAGCCTGGCAGAGCTGGATCTGGCGGTCTCTCTCAACCTGCGCTGCGCCCTGCAATGTATGCAGGCCTTGCTGCCGGGGATGCGGGCGGCCGGGTTCGGACGGGTGGTCAACATGGCGTCCCGGGCGGCCTACGGAAAGGAGCTTCGCAGCGCCTATTCGGCGACCAAGGCCGGGCTGATCGGGATGACCCGCACATGGGCGCTTGAGCTCGGGCCAGATGGCATCACCGTGAATGCCGT
>NZ_JAATOW010000066.1 GCF_011806405.1 Pseudooceanicola sp. HF7
CGTCTCTCTTGACACGGAGAGAACTCTTGCTAAAATAGACGCGATGTCGTCTTATAGATGTCCTTAGGACATCTATAAGACGACATCAGGCTTCTAAATGGAAAAAAGTCAACCATTTCAAAGACGTAAGGCTTGGACCAACCTTGCCGAAACGGCTTCTAAACGGCTTGAGAACAGCTCGTCCTCGCTAATTTCAGAACACGACCTTTTCAGAGTGATCTGGTCTATCTACGACGAGAAAAGTGCGAAGAACCTGCGCGGCCGACGGCCTTCTAGGCAAACGTATGTGCGTACGCGGGGCATGCTTAGGGACGAAGGTATCATTCGCTCTGACAGTGATTACCCTAGTTTTTGGCGTATCATGTCTGTGCCTGATGCTCCTGCGGACACGATCGTCTGCCAGGCGGACCGATACTGTTATATCTCGCATATGTCTGCCATGCAGAGGTACGGTTTGACGAACCGGCGACCAGAGGCACTTTTTATCACAAGTCCCCCTGATGCGGTTGTTCGAAAGTGGAACAAAGCGCTTCTAGAGGATCGATTTGGGAAGGAACTCAATAATGATGACATCTACATCGAGCCATTATTCCTGACCCATCATCCCACTCGAGTTCGCAGAAGAGCCGTAGATCAGCTCAAGACCAAGTTCTACGGAGAGTGGAGAAAGGTCCGTGGGGAGGATCAGCGCATTGCTTCAATCGGACAAGTGTTCTTGGACATGCTTGAGACACCGCAGAGATGCGGTGGGATGCGCCATGTTTTGGAGGTATGGGGAGAGCATGCTCCTAAGTACTTGAAGCAGATAATCAATGCTGTTGAAGGCGCGGATAGACCCATTTGGAAGGTCCGTGCGGGCTACATCCTTGACGAACATCTTAACGTTGCCAATGATCACGTTCTTTCATGGCTCCAGTACGCTCAGCGTGGAGGAAGCCGCGTTCTAGAGCCTGGCCGCAGCTATGCTGAGCCGTTCTCCTCAAAATGGATGATTTCAACGAATGTCGGATGAAGATGAAGCGCCTCCTGAAACGATTGTCTCGATAACTGCTTGGGTAGAGAAGGCTAAAGCTGACCCGGCAACTTATTTAGAGCGTCAAGCTACGGAGGTCTTCTTGTCGACACTTGGCGCCATAGAACCTTACAAGCACGAGATGTTCCTGAAGGGCGGCATCTTGATGGGTGTTGCATATGAGAGCCCTAGGAACACTGGGGACATCGATCTGAGCGCTATCTCTACGCCAGAAGAGGGTATCGCTGAGAAGATCAAAAATGCTCTAGATGAAGCGTTTCCGGCAATGTGTGCAGAGCTCGGTTACCCTGACCTGATGTGCCGGGTGCAATCGTTTAAGTACTTTCCTAAAGGCGAAAAATTTCCAAAGAACGATGGGCCAGCAATCAAGTTGAAGGTAGGCTATGCGCGGCGTGGATCTGCGCAAGAAAAGCATTTCTTGGAAGGGAAAAGCCCTACTGTCCTTGAGGTTGATGTCAGCTTTAAGGAGCCGATTGGCGCAATTCAGGTGCTCAGTTTCAAGGACACTGACCAGAAGGTCGCTGCTTACTCTCTTCTCGCTTTGATGGCGGAAAAGTTCAGGGCTCTGTTACAGCAGGAGAAGCGCAACAGGCACCGGCGACAGGACATGTATGACCTGCACTCTCTGACGCTCAGGTTTGAGCTCGATGAAGAAGAGAGAAAACAGTTGCTCGATATGTTGGTAGAGAAGTGTGAGGCGCGGGGGATTAGCGCCGATGCATCATCATTGGAGCAGCCAGAGATCATCGAGCGTGCACAGGCTGATTGGCATACTCTCGAGGTGGAAGTCGGAGAGGTCCCTGAGTTTGATGAGTGCTTCAAGGCCGCAAACGGACTGTACAAGTCTCTCCCCTGGCAGGAAGCGTAAGTCAGGCTTCCCCCTGGAAGGCTAGCCCACGGCCAGCCAACGTTTCCACCATGGGCGCCCTAGATTGGTATCGGTGGAAGCTTGTGGAGAAGGCAGGGCCAAAGCCAAGCGCTTTGCCTGGTCTCTCCACTCATCGCGTTCAGCCTTCGCATCGGCCAGTGCCGTTTCCAACGCATCTATCTTCTCTTGGAGAAGGCTCGCCTCAGCGGCGTTCTTGGCATCTTTTGGTGGGGTTTCATCTCCTAACGAGTTACCTTTCGCGTTAGGTTCTTCTGTTACGGCATTGAAAACGCGGAACAGTTCAGATGCCTCTATCTGGTAGCCACCAGACTTGGTCTTCTCCGCAGAAATCTTGCCGGACTTGATCGCTCGCGTGATCGTTGGGACGCTCTTCCCTGTCTTCTTTGCTGCCTGGCTTGCGGAGAGTTTCACGGCGTAACGGCCCTTTCAGGTCATGACATGTTGGGTTGCGTGTGACCTTAACACGTTAGGCTTCCAACTGCTGGTATGTTGAGAAGGCGAGCTCGCGGATGATCCGTGTAGGCCGTGGCCGCATCTCTCCACCAATCTCGGATTCCCTACCGATACGATCGGCCCAAAGGTCCTGGTCTTCAGAAGAGAGGCTGTCCCACCATTTTTGTGCAGCTTCTTTGGGGTCCTCGATCATAGGTGGCGCGCCGTCAGTATCCTGCTTCTTTCTTCGGGCTTTGCTGTGCCTGTCGTTCTCAAGGACAGTGTCGGCTGCTTCATGAACGTCTTTCCAATGCCAATCGAACCGCACAGCGCTCACTGACCGGCCGCGCTTTTCGATCTTCATCTTCACGTTGACGGTGCCAAAGTCGTTGATGGCGGCCAGGGCCGGATCGAGGACACGTGTGCGGAAGTCGGACCAGCGATCATACGACTTCTGTGCTTCAACCCCCATCAGCGTGCGAAGCTCGGATAGGGTGAAAGTCCAGTGCGGCCGCCCAAGCCGTTTCTTGTCTGCCAATATCGCATAGAGACGTCGTCCGTGCCCTGTGAGACTATGAGCCGCATGGGCTTCGATCTTGGCAAAAGTGCTTGGGCTGCGGAGGGCATGTACGGCAGCGGGCGGGACGAGAAGGCGCGCTAGGCTGCCGCCCTCAACGATATGCCATTCTGCCAAAACCACAGCCCCCCAAGGATCGCCCCTGTGGTCCCCTGAGAGCTTCATGCCTGTGAGGCGATCTAGGCATTGTCGGAGCCAGACATTGTCGCCTCGACCGCTTTCCCCGCGGAGGCGGAGAGTTGGCACTTCAAGCCAAATGGCATTGGGGACTGTTGCAGGTACCCGTTGCTCATCCAACGCCGCAGCGATCTCCCAGACAGCGGAAAGCGTGGCTGGTGTCAAAGGCTGTGTGGAGCGCAGTGCGATTGCGCTGGAGGGCACGGTTATCTCTCTCATAACCGACACGTTAGGCAGATAAATGTCTGTTGTAAATTGTCTGTTTTTGTAGGGTGTAATATTTTCAGGGTGTTAGATGCGTGTGAGACCTGTGTGAGAGGGGCTAACACAGGGGTGTTAGTGCGCCTCACACTCCTACCTAAGTTGCTTCATGCGGCTAAGAAATCAGATTTGAACAGACACATTCATTAACGGTCTGTCTGTAGACCCCTCCGGCGCGTCTGTTCATACCCTCCGGCGCGTCTGTTTTTACCCTCCGGGATGTCTGTTCATACCCTCCGGCGCGTCTGTTTTTACCCTCCGGGATGTCTGTTTTTGAGCCTCTAGTGTAAGTGTCGGGTGTCGAGGGGAGCGATAGCGACACGCGACACTCAGGAAAAACACATGTGGTAAGCCAGCAAGCTACACGAACCATGCGCCTCCGGCGCTGAAAGTGGCAGATCGGGTGGATGCGAAGAGAGATCAAGGACCAGACGGACCGGAGCTATAGGACGGAGGTGTTGGGTCAGGCTCATATGCTGGATTCTTGGGGTCACGCTTCCAAGCATCGTTGATCTTTGTCCTGAAAGTCTCCCACTGCTGCCCTAAAGCTTTTGAGAGGGTACTGCGGACGCTGCTGACGAAAGCCGTCCATGCTTCGACTTCTTTACGCAGTCGCGCATTTTCCTTCTCCAGCGCCTGGAAGTGTTCCGGGGTAGCTTCGCGCTTGATCTGGTCCGCTTCCTTGCGCGCGGCTTCGAGAAGCGCTTCTGAGGCCCTCTGAGCGTCATCGACGACCTTTCGGTGTATAGCCGCTGCTTCGGATCGAATGGCCTCTCTACGGGCCTCTGAGAGCTTCTCCGCATCAAGGGCTGCGCTGGCCCGATCCCAGTGGCCATCGGCGATACCTTCAGCCTGGGC
>NZ_JAATOW010000067.1 GCF_011806405.1 Pseudooceanicola sp. HF7
TGTCCAGCGGCAGATGGCGGGCAGCCTGTTCAACGGGCGGGCGCAGGGCAGCTTCTTCGCCCCGGTCGCCCCCCGGCTGAGTCCCGGGCGCGGGCCGGAGGGGCCAACGGCAGCGCTGCGCGATTTGATCGCGGGGGCAGAGGCCGGGCCCGCGGGCTATGACGCCGTGCACCACGGCGCCGGGCGCAAGCCGCCGCGCGCGCCCAGCCGCATGACCCTGGACGAGATCCGTGCCTGGATCCGGGCCACGCCCGGGCAGAACCACGCCATCGGGCGCTACCAGATGATCCCCGGCACCCTGGACCACGTGGCCGAGCGCCTGGGGATTGGCGGGCAGGAGGTCTACGATGCCCGGGTACAGGACCGCATGGCCGATTTCCTGCTGGAACAGGCCGGCTACAGCGGGTTCCTGGGCGGCGCGCTTTCCCGGGTCGGGTTCATGAACAACCTGGCGAAGGTCTGGGCCGGGCTGCCCAATTCCACCGGCAAGAGCCATTACCACGGTATCGCGGGCAATCGCGCCGTGCTGAGCTGGGCGGCCTTCGATGCCGCCATGACGGAGATTTTCGAGAGCTAGCGGCGCGGGGAAGAGCGCCTTGCGCGGCAGGTGGGCCTTTTCGGCTCTTGCTGTTCTGCGCGCTTCTAAGTGCGCGGTGCGTCACTGCGCAGCCCCTGCGCCTGAGGGAACAGGGCGGGCCATTGTCGCCCCAGGCCCCCCATGACTATCTGTTGTCCAACGCCGGCCGTCATGGCCGGCCCTCTCATGATGAGGATGGAACAATGAAGAACCTTGGTTTCCTGTCGTTCGGGCATTGGGATCCGCGCCGCGGAAGCGCCGTGAAATCGGCCTCTGACACCTTGCTGCAAAGCATCGAACTGGCGGTGGCCGCCGAAGAGCTGGGGCTGGATGGCGCCTATTACCGGGTGCACCATTATGCCCGGCAACTGGCCTCTCCCTTCCCGCTGCTGGCGGCTGTGGGCGCGCGCACCAGCAAGATCGAGATCGGCACCGGCGTGATCGACATGCGCTATGAAAACCCGCTCTACATGGTTGAGGACGCGGGTGCTGCGGACCTGATCAGCGGCGGGCGTCTGCAACTGGGGATCTCCCGCGGGAGCCCGGAGTAGGTGATCGACGGCTGGCGCCACTTCGGCTACGGCCCGGGCGAGGGCGAGACGGATGCCGATTACGCCCGCCGCCATGCAGAGATCTTCCTGGCCCATCTCGAAGGCAAGGGGTTTGCCGAACCCAACCCGCGCCCGATGTTCCCCAACCCGCCGGGCAAGCTGCGCCTTGGGCCGCATTCGGAGGGTCTGCGCGACCGGATCTGGTGGGGGGCTGGGTCCAATGCCACCGCCCGCTGGGCGGCGGAACTGGGCATGAACCTGCAAAGCTCCACCCTGAAGGATGACGAGACGGGCGAGCCCTTCCACATCCAGCAGGCCGAGCAGATCCGCGAATACCGCAAGGCCTGGAAAGAGGCCGGCCACGCCCATGAGCCGCGCGTGTCGGTCAGCCGGTCGATCTTTGCCATCATGAACGACCAGGACCGGATGTATTTCGGCCAGGGCGGGAAGGAGAGCGACCAGGTTGGCTTCATCAACGATACGCGCTCGATCTTCGGGCGGGGCTATTCGGATGAGCCGGACAAGCTGATCGATCAGCTGAAGGCCGACGAGGGCATCGCCGAGGCCGACACGCTGCTGCTGACCGTGCCGAACACGCTGGGCGTGGAGTACAATGTGCACGTGATCGAGGCGATCCTGAAGCACGTGGCGCCGGGGCTTGGCTGGCGCTGAGGCAATCGCCCGGCGCAGGGTCAATGCGGTTGTCCCGCAGAGGATGAGCAGGCAGGGTTCCCCCAAGGAAGTTGAGAGACTGCCAGGGGGGATTCAATGCGGCGTGCGATCATCGTTGTTCCGGGCTTCGAGCGGACGGTCCAAGGCGACGCCCGGGACCGTCTTGCCGCGGCCATCCAGAGCTATACGGACGGCTGGCAGGTCTTGCCCGCCTCGCAGCCCGAGCGCGCGGGCACCGGATTTGTCGCCTGCAGCCGGGAGGACGGCAGCGAGATCGAGATCGACCTCTACGAGGCCTATTGGGGCGATCTGGTGCCGCTGCGCGAAGAGGAGTCGCCCTGGGTCCGGTTCCGGCGGGCCTCCGGCCTGATCCTGTACTGGATGTTCGGGGGCGGCAGCCTGTCGATGCTGCTGCGCGGCCAGCTTCCGGCGCGCACGGTCGTGGCGCTGGGGATCGCGGGCCTGCTGCTGTTGATCTGGTACCTCAGCCTGCTGCTGCTGTTGCTGGCGGCCATCCCCGATGGCACCACCGGCCTTCCCGACGCTGTCCAGTCCCAGCTGGACCAACTGGGCTGGGACGGGCTGACGGCGGCCTCCATCACCTTCAAGTCCTGGTCCGAGCAGGTCCGGTGGGCGACCGGGGCGGTGGCGCTGATCGGGGCTGTCGGGGTGATGGCGCCGGTGGAGCGGCTGGCCCGAGTCTCGGATTTCCTGATGCGCTACCTGCGCGACGATCCGGTGGCCGAGGGCCGCCCAGGGCTGCAGGCCATGGCGCGTCACCGGGTCCTTGCGGTGCTGGACGAGGTGGCCGGAAAGCAAGGGGCAGAGCGCTATGATCAGATCCACGTGGTCGGACATTCCCTGGGGGGCGCCATCGCGGTGGATGCCCTGGCCGAATACCGCACGAATTCAGAGCGCATCACGTTGTTCACCTGGGGGTCGGCCCTTGGGCTGCTGGCCCAGAAAGAGCCGAGGATCGAGGCCGAGATCGCCAAGTTCTACACCCGGCCCAGCCGCTTGATGAACTGGGTCGATGTGGTCTACAGGGGGGATCTGATGGGCTCGGTCGTGCCGGTGCCGCGCCGTGAACCCGGGCAATGGGACAGCAAGCGTTTCGCCCCCATCTTTCCGCCAACGGTCCGGCCCCGCCGGCCCCGCGGCCTGTCGATCTGGGACCAGGTCCATCTGCACCTGCTCTACTACCGCTCCGAAGAGGCGATGCTGATGCTGCTGGAGCCTGTCGAGACCCTGCCGGCGCGGCGCGACCGGCCGGGGGGCAGCTAGGCGCGCCACAGGGGGGGCAGGGAACCCGTTCCGGCAACGAGGCAGCCCGAGGGAGTCTGTCCCGGTGCCGGAAGAGGCCGTCGCGAAGCGCGCAAGGGTCTGCGTCATGCCGGCATCCGCTCCGACCGCCAGGTGGTGCCGGATGCCGGTGTCCGTGGTCCCCCCTCAGCGTGGGGAGAGGGTGGTGATCAGCTCATTGGCGAGTGTGGCGATTTCCATCCCGGCGGAGAAGTCGAACTGGTTGATCGCGATGAAGACGCCCACGCCGCGGGCGGGCGCGAAGGCGACATAACTGAAGACCCCGTCGGCGCCACCGGCCTTCTGGATGATCAGCGGGCTGTCGCCTTCGGGCATCATGATCACCCAGCCAAGACCAAGCGCGCTCATGTGGCCGGATTCGTCCAGCCCATAGACCGGGTCCATGCCGTCGCGCATGGTCCAGGCCGCGTGGCTCAGGGCGCGGACCTCTGCATCCGCCGTGTCGAAGCGGTCCAGGTTCCACTGCAGGTAGCGGATCATGTCGTTGGGGGTGGTGCGCAGCGAGGAGGCGCCGAAGCGGTTGGGGATCGGGGCGCCCGGGTCCATCCAGTCCCCGTTCCAGTCGTAGCCGGTCATGACGTTGGTGCCATCAGAGCGTGCGTAGCTCGTGGCGGTGAGGCCCATCGGCGCCAGCACGCTCTCTTGCAGGTAGTCGGCGTAGGGCATCCCGGCCAGGTCCGAGAGCGCCATGCCCAGCACGTCGAAGCCGATGTTGGAATAGAGCATCCCGGTGCCCGGCGTGAAGAGCAGGGGATCGCCCTGCAGGTTCGCGGCGAAGGCGGCATCGGAGTATTTCTCCGCGCCTTCGACCGGAAACAGCTCTCTTCGCAGGCCGCTGGAGTGGGTGACCAGGTCGATCAGGCGGATCGCACGGCCGTCACGGGTGGGCAGGGCGCTGAACACCGGGTCGTGGGGGGCGACGGGATCGGTCAGCCGGGCCTTGCCCTCTGCCACCAGGTGGGCCAGCGACAGG
>NZ_JAATOW010000068.1 GCF_011806405.1 Pseudooceanicola sp. HF7
ATCGGCCAGCTGTTGCAGCCAGCGTTCATCGGCCATCATGAAGCGGTCATCGAAGACCCGGCGCACCTCTTGCGCGGCGCTGCTGCGCAGCTCGACATTGCCCAGCATGGCAGAGGCATTGGTGACCTCTTCGCCCGTGCCCGCCGCCCGGGCCTGGCCCTGCGCGACAAAGGACTCCTCCACCACGCCCTCCTTCCCGTCCCCGAATAGCCCCAGTACCGCCGGATCGATGCCAAGCGAAGCGTAGTAGGCCGCGATCAGGTCGAAATTCGCCCGGGCGAGGGGATCGCCGCCGGGGATGACGCGGTCATAGGCCTCTAGCGCGGCGGCGTAATTGCCCGCGCGCGCCTCTGCGGTGCCAAGGTTGTACCAGGCCTGCGCTGTGGTGAAGGACTCTGCCGCCTCCTCCAGAGCCCCGGCCCGGAAAAGGGCCACCCCGCGCCAGCCGGGATCCTGGAACATGGGCGCGGCAAGGCGTGGCAGGCTGAGCGACAGGAAGACGCGCCCGAAGGACGCGGGCCCGCCAAGAGCAAGCGCCAGGACCAGCGCCAGCGCGGTTATGGCGGCCAGGACCCTCATGCCGCCTGCCTGCGAAACAGCAGCAGCATCGGCACAAGGGCAAGCAACAGGAACAGCCGGCCGATATCGCGCCAGAAAAGCAGCGGGTATTCCTGTTGCTCCAGCCGGTCGCGGGCCTCTTGCGTCAGCCAGTCCGCCAGCGCATCCGGATCCGCCAGCGGCAGCAGCCGGCCACCGCCAAGCGCGGCATGCGCCTCCATCTGCGGAGTCGCCGCGGTCAGGCTAACCAGGCTCAGGCGGGCGCCCTGCCCGGCCAGCGCCTCCGTCATTTGCAGGCTCTCCGGACCAAGGCCCGCGCCATCGGTGAACAGGATCACGTCCCCCGCCAGCACCTGCGCGTCCCGCAGCATCCCGGCGGCCAGCTCAAGCCCCCGGGCCGGACGGGAGCCGGGATCGGGCACGGTGTCCGGCCCGACAAGGGACAGGGTCTGGCCCAGCTGCCTGTGATCGGTGGTCAGATCCGTCGCCACATAGGCATCCCCGCCGTATAGCACCATGCCCCCGGGGCGCGCCCGCAGCGCGGCGATGCCGACCCGGCCCATGGTCACCAGCGCCTCCCAATCCGGGCTTTCGGTGACGCTGGCAGAAGCGTCGATCACGTAGACCACCCCGTCGAGGTTGCGGAAAGAGACCGCATCGCGCCGTTCCACCGCCGGGCCGCTGAGCGCCAGCACCACCAGCGCGGCAGAGCCCAGCGTGGCCACCAGCGGCGCGGCATCGCGGCGCGTCTCGACCCGGCCAAGCGCCTGCATGGCGCGCAGCAGCTCCGGCCGGGCAGCGCGATCCCAGCCGCCCACGCCCCCCTGCCGGCGATAAAGCCACCAGCCAAGCCCCGCCAGCACCGGCAGCACCAGCAGCCAGAGCGGCCGCAGCAGGGTCAGTTCCCAGTTCATGGGGCTCCCTCCCGCCAGGCCAGCGCCAGGCAACCCAGCAGGGCCAGGGCGGCAGGCCAGATCCAGAGCTCGCGGTAGACCTCTGCCGCCAGGCCGTCGCTCTCGGTGGCTTCCAGCCGGTCCAGCGCCTCTGTCACCGCCAGCAGATCCTCGGTGGAGCGCACGCGAAAGCTTTCGCCGCCCGAGACCTCTGCGATCGCGCGCAGGGTGGTGGCATCCACGACGCCCTGTTCGCCCTCTTTCGCGGTGCTGTCATCCCGGGGACCAAGCGCGATGGTATGCACCCGCACCCCCATCCGCGCGGCCAGCTGCGCCACGCCCTGCGGGTTGGTGGCCCCCGCATTGTTGGTCCCGTCGGACAGCAGGATAACCACCCGTGTCGCGGCCTGAGACTCCGCCATCCGCTTCAGCGCCAGCCCAAGCGCATCCGAGATATTGGTGGCCCGGCCCGAGATCCCGATCGTGGCCTCCTCGATGCGCTGCGCGACGGCCTCAGTGTCGTAGGTGAAGGGCGTGGCATAATAGGCCTCTGATCCGAAGACGATCAGCGCCACGCGGTCCCCGGCCCGGCGGCGGGCAAAGGCGGCCCCAGCGGCCACGACCGCCTGCAGCCGGGTCACGCTGGCCCCGTCCATGTGGAAATCCTCCCGCACCATGGAGCCGGAGAGATCCAGCGCAATCGCCAGGTCGCGGCCCGAAACCCGCAGCGCAGAAACGGGCTCTGGCAGGCGCGGACCGCTCAGGGCAAGGACGCTCAGCCCCCAGACCATGGCGGGCAGCAGGTAGCGCATCCAGCCCCGCCGCCCCCCTGCCCCGCCCCGGCCCGCCGCGATCAGCGCCGCGCCGATCTGTTCGGGCACCTGCAAGGCCGCGCCCCCGGCCCCGGCGATGGGCAAAAGGCGCGCCGCCAACAGGGGCAGCGGCAGCAGCAACAGGGCAAGGGGGCTGGCCAGATCAAGCATGGCGGGCCAGCGCCGCGCGCAGCTCTGCGGTGTCGGGCGCGTTATCCGGGCGGTACAGGCGCGCGCGCAGGCTCTCGACATACGCCGGGTCGTGCTGTTTCAGCAGCACCAGAAGGCTGCGGCGCTGCTCTGCCTCTGGCAGCACCTCCAACGCGTCGAGCTGCCCGGACAGGTTCGGCTTCGATTGACGTAACGTCAATATTGGGCGCAGGGCAGATCCGATCACCAAGGCCAGGAACGCCGCCAGGGCAATCACCGCGAAAAGCTCTGCCTCGGCACCGCCCGGGGCCTGCGCAGGCAGGCGGATGTCATGCAACCCGGCCTGCAGCGCCGTTTCGCTCAGGGCCTGGCCGTTCATGGCAGCCGGTCCGCAGGCAAGCTGGCGGCAAGCAGCCGGGCAATGGCCTCCACGCTGCTGCCCGCATCCACCAGAAGCGCTCTCTGCCCCAGGACCGGGGCGCTCTCTGCCGGGCTGCGCGCCTGACGGGACAGCGACAGGTGCAGGCGGCGACCATCGGACAGGCGGATGGGATAGCGCCCGGGGGGCAGGCGGCCGGTGGCGGCATCGGTGATGCGGATCAGCCGGGGAACCCGGTTGCGCGATAGCTCTGCCAGCCGGTCCTCCATCCCCGGCCCCATGTCATCGAAGCCAGAGGCGATCATCACCTCGCTGCCAGAGGGCGCAAGGCGCAGCAGGCTGGTCATCGCCCGTTCCAGCGCCGGATCCCCGCCCTGCCCCTGCGCCACCACCCCCAGGGCCTGCGCATGGGCGCGCACAAGCCCGCCGATCACATCCAGCATCCCCCGTACCCGCCCGCGCGGCGGGACAGAGACCTGCCCATCCGGGGTCAGCGCCAGCAGCCCGACGCGCCCGCCCTCTGCCACGACATGCCAGCCGATCAGGCACAGCGTCTCTGCCGCCACGACAGACCGAAAGGCCCGGGAAATCCCCCAAAGCATCGAGGCCCGGAAATCGGCCACCAGCAGGCAGACGCGATCGCGCTCCTCGTGAAACTGGCGCACGTGCAGCACGCCGGTGCGCGCGGTAGTACCCTTGTCCAGGTGGCGGATATCATCCCCGCTGACATATTCGCGCACATCGGCCACCTCGTGACCGTGGCCCTTGCGCCGGGTGGCGAAACCGCCGGGCAAGGCGGCCAGAACCGGGTCCGAGCGGGCCTGCAGGGCGACCTGCCGCAAGGCGATCAGGCCGGCGGCCTCCAGCGCGACGCCGGGCACCTGCAGGGCGGCGGTCACAGCGCCTCGACCCCGTCCAGGATGGCG
>NZ_JAATOW010000069.1 GCF_011806405.1 Pseudooceanicola sp. HF7
GCTGAGCTCCTCCGTCTGCCAGCACCCGGGGCGGAGCGGGTGCGAATCCTGTCAACCATGCGTCTAAGTGCCGGGGAGGCATTTCGAAAATTGCTTCGATGAATGATTGCATTGCCGCCGTGAATTCGACGCGCCGAGAGCAAGATTTCAAAATTTGGACCTGGAGCGCACGGCCAGTCAGCGGGCAGTGGGAAGCCCGGAGGAGTGCGCGACTGAGCGCCGGTACATGCCGATGCAACGCGGCGCGAGCACTGAGGATACTGCGCTCGTGCTACTTGCTCGAGGCATCAAACGTCTCGGGACAGTTGCTTGGACCCCGCTGGCGTCTCGAAGTGGGTTTCGGGTGCAAGTCGGTTGGAACCGGCACTGGCAACCTCTTGCATTGTTATGTCTTAGGCTCTTGGGTATTCGGGCCCTACGGCCTTTAATTTATGAGATTCTCGGCGTTCTGCCGGGGTCGCCATTGGCACCACGCTGCTGTTGTCAGCCGATTTATGACGCCACCCGCGCTCACGTGGCGGTCTCTTCCGAAACCGCCACACAAGTCTCTGTCCGTTTGCGCATCCAGGCCCGGCGGTTATCGCACCGGCTGTAAGCGGGCCCTCGCACGTCCCGCCGCAGCGGAACGATACCGAATAGGAGGGGCATATCGTCAGCCCACCCCCGACGGCTCAGAAGGTCAGATCAAGCGCCATGACCAGCGTTTCTTTCGTGCGGTTTCCCTTGAAGCCATCATAGCGTCCGTAGACCACGTTCAGCATGGCCGAGCGGGACAGCGACACCGTCGCGCCGACAAAGCTGTTCAGATAGGCAGGCTCATTGACGAGATCCTCGTAGGAATTGGCGAACTCGACGTCGACACCAAGACCGGCATAGGGATGGATCTTGCCCGGCCCGACGTGCTGCAAGGCGGCCTTGGCGTAGGCCGACCCGTAGGTCTCGGTGCTGTTGCCACCGGGGCCTTTGACCGTTCCGCCCAGGGAATTGGTGGTTTCGTCGAACCAGACCTTCTGCCAGGCGGCACCGATGTTCGGACGCAGGATGACGTTAGCCGGCAGCGCCGCGATATCCGCCTGTGAGTAGGTGCCGACTGCATCGAACTGAAGGTAGAGGCGCTGCAGATCCTGTTCGGATTCCATCGTTGTCATGGGCAGGGGAATGCTGGTGTCCGAGGTCTCGTCGAACCAGGCGGCCCGCATGGCCAGTCCCCAGTGGTCACTCACCACTTTCAGCAGGTCCGCGCGCAGGGCGAAGGTGTCATTCTCGATACGGCCGCCGTTGTGGCGCATGTCCACCTGGTTCTGGCTGACCTCGACCCCGACACCCATCAGGAGGTCCGGGTTGGGCGCATGGAGGTACTGCACGCCAAACCCGTGCTGCTCGCTATCGGTCTCCAGTTCGGCGCCGCCGTTTCTGGTCCGCGCGGCATCGGTCCAGCGGTTGTCGGTGGTAAACCGCAGGTAGGAGGCCGTCTCGCTAGGTCCTGCATTCAGGCGCTTCGTGATGCCAATCGGCATGATCAGATCACTAAGGTCATCCGAGTAGCCGAAAGTCGGGGTTCCGGGCAGGTCCGCAAGCGCCGCCATCGCACGGCCAACGCCGACGCGCGACTGCACGGTCCCGTAGCGCTCGTTCGAGGCCATGATCCCCAGAAGCCCGCTTTTGCCCATGTTGGCAAGGACCTGGATTGAAAGGGGCGGCGGGCCGCCGGCTCCCCTGGCTTGCGGCGCTTCCGCCGTGGCTGCCGTTGCCGAACACAGGGTTACCGCGCCCAATGCGCAGGTCGCAATGAGTTTGAGCATCTCGCTCCTCCACTGATTAATGATGCTGCGGGGGCCCTCCTGCCCCCACGGGTCAACCGGCGCGCAAGGGCTCTTGCGGCCAGTCTCTGGGCAGATCCCGACCGTTCGCGCCCTGCTGTTCAAAGCCGGGGCGCGCCTGCCGCAAACCTGCCAAAACCTGTCACCCCAGGGCGCGAGGGCCCTGCGACGACGGTCTATCTACGAAGATGTCCTTTCCTCCTCCGCGCGGTCGCAACGTCCCCCGTCGACCACACTTCTCCTCTCGAATCGGACCGTAGCGAGAGGCAGGGGGTAAGCAAAAATTGATTGTTATTGATTCATGTATTTACGTCGTGAATGGATTGTCATTCGCGACGGGTCATGACTTGGGGGCAGAGGCCAAGGCGGCATCCCTGACCCGAGCGCGCAGCCAGATCAGACCGGGATCGCGCGTGCGGTGCTTATGCCAGCGCATGCTCTGCTTCAGCGGCGTGACCTCGAAGGGGGCAGGGTGCATCCGCACCCCCCCACGCTCCACGGCGATCTGCGCCAGCCGTCGCTGGATCAGCGCGATCCGGTCGGTGCCGCGGATCAGTTCGGGGATGGCAGAGAAGAGATAGCACCAGAGCACGATGTTCGGGTCGATGCCCGCCTCGCGGATGGTGACCTCGGAATAACTCTTCTGGCCGCTCAGGGGCTCCATCAGTACCTGGGGAGCGGCGGCGAAACATTCGGGCGTCATCGGTCCCTCCGCATAGGGGCCATCTGCATCCACCAGCACGACCATCTCATCCTCGAAGATGATCTCGTGATCCTGGTCGATCGGTCCAAGGTAGTCCGGCACGATCAACATGTCCGCCTCGCCACGGTCCAGCAACTTGCTGGGGTCCGCGTGCTGCGGGCGCAGGTTCAGCCGGATGTTCGGCGCCTGCTCCGCCACCCGGCGCGAGAGCTCTCCGCCCAGTGTCGCCAGCGAATAATCCGAGAGCACGATGTTGAAGGTGCGCGCGTCGGTCAGCGGATCGAAGACCGGCCGGATCCGCGTCGCGCTCTCCACCCGCATCATGATCTCGCGCACCGGCTCGCGCAGGGTTTCCGCAAGCGGAGACAGCTCCATCCCCCGGCCGACCTGCACCAACAGCGGGTCGTCGAAGAAGATCCTGAGACGGCCAAGGGCGTTCGACATCGCCGATTGAGTAATGAACATCTCTTCCGAAGCCCGTGTCACGCTGCGGGTTTTCAGCAAAACATCGAGTGCCGCCAACAGGTTCATGTCCAGCTTGTTGAAGCGCATCTGCCCCTCCTTCCTCCAATTGACAGGATGAATGCCAGACATTCATCGAAGCAATTTTTTAAATACCTCTCCCAGAGCTACACGATTAGCAAGCAAGATTCGCACCCGCTCCGCCCCGGGTGCTGGCAGACGGAGGAGTTCAGA
>NZ_JAATOW010000070.1 GCF_011806405.1 Pseudooceanicola sp. HF7
ATGCAATCCGCCTATATCGAAACCGCAGAGCTGGACGGCCTGTCGCGCTTCAAGGTGATCTGGCGCCACGCCTTCCCGAACGCCGTCGCGCCCATCGTCAACGTTGTCATGCTGAACATGGCCTACCTGGTGGTCGGCGTCGTGGAGGTCGAGGTGGTCTTCGTCTACCCCGGCATGGGCCAGTACCTGGTGGATCACGTGGCCAAGCGTGACGTGCCCGTCGTGCAGGCCTGCGGCATCATCTTCGCCGCGGTCTACATCACCCTGAACATGCTGGCGGATATCTTCTCGATCCTCGCCAACCCGCGCCTGCGGCATCCGCGGTGAGGAGCGACACATGCTGAAGAAATTACCCTATCCCGCCCTCATCGGCCTTGTCGTCGCCTCCTGCTTCTTCCTCTCTGCCATCTTCGCGCCCTGGCTCGCGCCCTACGGTATGAGCGAGGTTGTCGGCGATGTCTGGGAACCGGCCTCCGGCGCCCATTGGCTTGGCACCGACAACATCGGCCGCGACCTGCTGTCCCGCCTGATCTACGGCGGGCGCACCACGATCGCGGTGGCCATCGCCGCCACCATGGTCGCCTTCGTCGTGGGCACCGCGCTTGGCCTCTTTGCCGCCGTCATCGGCGGCTGGGTGGACATGGCGCTGTCGCGCATGGTCGACCTGGTCATGGCCATCCCCTCGCTGATCTTCGCGCTGGTGGTCCTTTCGGTCATGCCGGTCACCGTGCCGATCCTGGTCGCGGTCATCGGCCTGCTTGAGGCCACGCGCATGTTCCGCCTGTCGCGCGCCGTCGCGGTGGACCTGGCCGTCATGGACTTTGTCGAGGCCGCCCGGCTGCGCGGTGAAGGCCGCGGCTGGGTCATCTTCCGCGAGATCCTGCCAAACGCCATCTCTCCGCTGATCGCTGAGCTGGGCATGCGCTTCATCTTCGTCGTGCTCTTCGTCTCCACCCTCTCCTTCCTGGGCCTTGGCATCCAGCCGCCCAATGCGGACTGGGGCGGCATTGTGAAGGAGAACAAGGACGGCATCGTCTACGGCATCCCCGCGGCCCTGCTGCCGGCGGTGGCGATCGCGGCGCTGGCGATCTCGGTCAACCTGGTGGCGGACTGGATCCTAGAACGGACGACATCGCTGAAAGGAGGCCGCAATGGCTGAGGCACTTCTTGAAATCAACGACCTCAAGATCGAGGCAACCAGCTATCCGCCCGGCGAAAAGCCCCGCAGGATCACCATCGTCAACGGGGTCTCCCTGACGCTTGAGCCCGGCAAGGTGCTGGGGCTGATCGGGGAATCCGGCGCGGGCAAGTCGACCATCGGCCTGTCTGCCATGGGCTACGGGCGCGGCGGCGTGCAGTTGACCGGCGGCTCCATCAAGCTGAACGGACGCGAGATGCGCGGCGCGCCGGGCCGGGTCCTGCGGGACGCGCGCGGGGCCGACGTGACCTATGTCGCGCAATCGGCGGCGGCCGCCTTCAACCCGGCCCGCAAGCTGATGGACCAGGTGATCGAGAGCACCGTCAAGCATAAGCGCATGTCCAAGGCAGAGGCCAAGGCCCGCGCCGTGGACCTGTTCACCCGCCTCGGCCTGCCCGATCCCGAGACCTTCGGGGACCGCTATCCCCACCAGGTCTCAGGCGGGCAGTTGCAGCGCGCGATGACGGCCAAGGCGCTTTGCCCCAAGCCCGACCTCGTGGTCTTCGACGAACCGACCACGGCGCTGGACGTGACCACGCAGCTTGGCGTGCTGGCCGCGATCAAGAAGGCGATCCGGGACTTCGGTGTCGCCGCGCTCTACATCACGCACGACCTGGCGGTTGTGGCGCAGATCGCCGATGACATCATGGTGCTGCGCGGCGGCGAGACGGTCGAATACGGCAGCTGCGACCAGATCATCAACCACCCGCAGGAAGACTACACCCGCGATCTCGTCTCGGCCATCAACGTGGAGCGGGACGAACGCGCGCCCGAAGGCGAAGCGGTGCTGAAGCTGCGCAACATCTCCGCGCGCTATCGCGGGGTGGACCGCGACGTTCTCAAGAAGATCAAGATGGAGGTCCAGCCGGGCACCACCTTGGCCATCGTCGGCGAAAGCGGGTCCGGCAAGTCCACGCTGGCGCGGGTGCTGACCGGCCTGCTCGAGCCCCATACCGGCACGGTGGAGTTCAACGGAGAGGTCCTGAGCCCGTCGCTGAAGGGCCGCAGCCGAAAGAACCTGCAAGAGCTGCAGATGATCTACCAGATGGCCGATGTCGCGATGAACCCGCGCCAGACCGTCGGCACGATCATCGGACGCCCGCTGCAGTTCTACTTCGGCCTGAAGGGCGCTGCGCAGCGCAAGCGCGTGATCGAACTGCTGGAACGTATCGAGCTGGGACCGGAGTTCTATGACCGCTACCCGGCAGAGCTGTCGGGCGGGCAGAAGCAGCGCGTCTGCATCGCCCGCGCCCTTGCAGCGGACCCCAAGCTGATCATCTGCGACGAGGTGACAAGCGCGCTGGATCCGCTGGTTGCCAAGGGCATCCTGAAGCTGCTGCGCGACCTGCAGCGCCGCGAGGGGGTGACCTATATCTTCATCACCCATGACATCGCGGCGGTACGCGAAGTCGCCGACACGATCGCGGTGATGTACCAGGGCAAGGTGGTCCGCTACGGCGGCAAGCAGGAGGTCCTGTCGCCGCCCTTCGACGATTACACCGAGCTGCTGATGCGCT
>NZ_JAATOW010000071.1 GCF_011806405.1 Pseudooceanicola sp. HF7
GGACGATTGCACCTGCCGCGAGCTTGATTTTTGAGCTCGATGAATGCAGAACGCAACGCCAGAAAACTTATCCAGTCTTTAGATAGTCCATGCCGCATGTCCAAAGAGAGCAAGTTCCTGTCGCGCGTGCTGCGCCATGAGCCCGATCTGATCGGACTGACGCTTGGCCCCGGCGGATGGGTCCAAGTGGACGAGCTCCTGCGCGGCATGAAACGGGCAGGGCATCGGCTTTCCCCCGATGCCCTCCGACAGATCGTCACGGACAACGACAAGCAACGGTTCACGCTCTCCAAGGACGGCCGCCGTATTCGAGCCGCTCAAGGACATTCGGTTGCGGTCGATCTTGGCCTGACGCCCATCGAACCACCAGCCACGCTGTTCCACGGCACGGCCCGTGACAACCTCGATGCAATCTTCGCGAGCGGCCTCAATCCTGGCCGCCGCCAACACGTCCACCTGTCGCCAGATGAGGAAACTGCTGTGAAGGTTGGCACCCGGCATGGTCGTCCCGTGGTGTTGCGGGTGAACACCGCCGCAATGCATGTGAACGGGTTGCCTTTCTGGCGCGCAGACAATGGCGTTTGGCTGACCGCGACCGTGCCGCCGGAATACCTCGGCTTCTGATAACTGCGCTCCCAGAACGAACCGACAGCGCTTGCAAACCCCATCCTTCCCCTGCCTCGTGGGGGCGATGTCAGGATGGGGTTTGCGGCCACCACAGGTGGCCTGGCAAGGTGCTGGCCGGAGGTCGCTAACCGCGCAGATCGTCAGATCGGAGAAGCTCCCGGCAGGGCTCATCAGGAGACTTTGTGGGGTGGCGCAGCCGGGGTCCACACAAAGTCTCCTTATGAGCAAAGAGACTTTGCAGTCATTCGGCCCCGTGCTAGCCTTCCCTCATGGCACACAAACTCGTCTACAACATCGAACCGGCCTCACCGTCCATGATCGCCTCACTGGACCGCCATTGCCTGAAGCGTGTGCCTGACGGTGCATCCAACATCGTCCCCGAACGGTCACACCTGAACGAGATCCTCCAGGGCGATGAGCGCGGCCTGATGCAGTCGCTCAAAAACCTCTACGCAGACGGGGTGAAGAAGCCTGCCGCGCAATCGGAGTCCCCCTATCTGCGGATCGTGGTGTCCGTGTCTCCTGGCTACTTTCGCCCTGATGATCCTGATGCGGTTGGAACATGGGATGAGGATCGCCTGGACGCGTGGAAAAAGGCCGCCATGAACCAGCTCCAGGCCGAGCATGGCGACGATCTCGTCTTCGCTGAGCTGCACCTGGACGAAGACACACCCCACATCCATGCAGTGGTAGCCCCGACCTACCTCAAGAAAGCTCGGAAACCGGGAAAGCAGAAGCGCGGCGAGACCCCTGAGCAGTTCGAAGAGCGCAAGGCGGCGGCTCTGACCTCTCAGGGTGTTCGTACTGTCGGCCGGGCATCTCATCCCACCCTCTCGAAGCCGGGAAGCTTTCAAAAGCTCCGGCAGCACATGACACTCGCCCTCGATCATCTGGGGATCGAGTATGGCGAGGATCGCGCCATTGATGCTCCCGCCGGCCAATCCACGCGAGAGTGGGTCATCCAGCAGGCGGCCGACCTGCGGAAACGGGAAGAGAAGCTCAAACAAGCCCGGGAAGATCTAGAGCGAGATCGCAAGAACAGCCTCGATGAAGCATTGGAACGCCAGCGCATGATCGAGCGCACGGGCAAACTTGCAGCTGACGCCCGCACTCGGATTGTCCAAGCGTCCCGCGAGCAGGAAGAGCGTAGCCAGCTGCGTGTAAGTGAACTGGAACGAGAAGCTGCTGCCCTGGAGAGGCGAGCTGACCAAGAGCGCGACTTCATCGCCCA
>NZ_JAATOW010000072.1 GCF_011806405.1 Pseudooceanicola sp. HF7
ACCGGCGGGCGCGTGGATATTCGCGGTCTGCCCGCGCCAAGCGGCAAGGCGAGCGGGCCGATCAACCTGGCGCTGGACCGGCTGGTGATCAGCGACGGGATGTGGCTGGGCGGGATGCGCGCCAACTTCCCGCCGGGGCGCGGGATCTCTGGTGGGTTCACCGGGCGGCTGAACGGCGGCGCGGCGATTGCCGGGCAGGTGACGCCGACCGACAGGGGCAATGCGATCCGCCTGACCTCTTCGGATGCGGGGGCGGTGCTGACCTCGGCCAGGTTGCTGAAAAGCGCCAGCGACGGTCACCTGGTGGTGGACCTGGTCCCGCTGGGGCCGAAGGGCAGCTATGACGGCACGGCGCTGATCAAGGATATCTCCGTCTACGAGGCCCCGGTTATCGCAGAGATCATGTCCGGCCTCAGCATCGTCGGACTGATCGAGCAGATGGCTGGCGAGGGGCTGAAGTTCACGGAAGTGGATGCGGCCTTCCGGATCACGCCGGACCGGGTAACGATCAAGAGCGCCTCTGCTGTGGGGGCGTCGACGGGCATATCGGTGGATGGCTATTACTATCCGCAGGCCAAGCAGCTGGACCTGCAGGGGGTGTTTTCGCCTTTCTACCTGCTCAATGCGGTGGGCTCTCTTCTGACGCGCAAGGGCGAAGGGCTGATCGGGATGAACTTCACGCTGCAGGGGCCGGTGGCCGCGCCGCGCGTGCAGGTCAATCCGCTGTCCCTGCTGACCCCGGGCGCCTTCCGCGAGATCTTCCGCCGCGCGCCGCCAAAGCCGGAATAGGCAGGCCCGCGTCCCCGCGCCATGCCATGGGCGGAAGCCTATTGCCCAGGCCGCGCGGCAGGTATAGGCGACGGAGCCATGCAACTTTCAGATTTCGATTTCGACCTGCCCGAGGCGCTGATTGCCACGCGTCCCGCGAAGCCCCGATCCTTGGCCAGGTTGCTTGTGGCCGAAGGCGGCGCGATCACGGATGCGATCGTGCGGGACCTGGGCGATTACCTGCGCCCCGGCGACCGGCTGGTGCTGAACGACACGCGGGTGATCCCGGCGCGGCTGTCGGGCCTGCGGCATCGCAGTTCCGAGCAGGGAGAAACCTCTGCCCGGATCGAGGTCACGCTGCTGGAGCCGCGCGCCGATGGCACCTGGGCGGCGCTGCTGAAGCCGCTGAAGAAGATCCGCGACGGTGAGCGCGTGGTGTTTTCCGAGCGCCTGTCGGCCGTGGTCGAGGGGCGCGAAGAGGGGCAGGGCCTGTTGCGCTTCGAGCAGAGCGGCGCCGATTTCGACGCGGCCCTGGCCGAGGCCGGCGCCAT
>NZ_JAATOW010000007.1 GCF_011806405.1 Pseudooceanicola sp. HF7
GACCTAGAAAAAATCCAAAACGATACAAACAAACAAAAAAGCCCCGGTCAGTAATGACCGGGGCTTTCTTGCGTTCGAACACTGACAAAAGCAGGCCCGAAGGCACGCAGAGAGCGCAACAGGATGCGCCGCGGTTGAAACCCTGCTGAGCGTAGACGGGTCTCACGCTCCAGAGTTCAGCCCTAGTGACTTCCCAGGATCGCGGTGCCGTGCGCCATGTCGCTGTTCCAGTAGCGGTGGTCCTCCGTGTCATCAGCAAACTGCCAGCCCATCAGACCGCCGAAGCCCGCCCCATAGGCCTGGGCCAGCGGCTGCAGGATCTGGCTACGCACATCCTTCGGCGTCATATGCCCGCTGGAGGCATCTGCATGGTAGATCGGCTTGCCCACCACCAGTTTCTTCACCGGAATGGCATAGCCCCCCAGGCCCTGCACCAGCCCGGCGACGGAGCTGTCGCTAACCGTATCGCCCGTGCCCAGGATATGGCTGGCCACGGGCGCATCGAAGGCGGGGTTGTTGTAATACTGGATCGCCACCCAGTCGATCTCATCGCCCACCGCGCGCAGCACATCCAGGTAGGGCGCGCCGTGCCAGTTCCGGCTCAGGTAGGCGGATTCCGGGGCATGGCTGATCAGCGCGCCCTCGGGCAGGGCCTTGCGCAGGGCGCGGGTCAGGTCGATCAGCATCTTGCGCCCGTCAAAGGGCGGGCTCTTGCCGTGGAAGCTCTCCGAGATCTCGAAATCCAGCCCGACGCCCTGCAGGCCGTTTGTCTTGACGAAATCGGCGATCAGCCTGGCGGCTTCATCCTCGCGTCCTGCGACGCGGGCCCAGGCCTTTGCCGTCATGTCGCCGCCGCCGAAGGAGACCAGCACCAGCTTGCCGGCTTGTTTCAGCACCTCGACCGATGGCCACTGACCCTCCATGACATCAGGCGCCACCAGTGTCAGCGGGCCCGCGCCCCCCGTCTCCGGCACGGTGAGGAAGGACAGGTGGACATGGGTGAAGTCGGTCTGGGCGACATCGGCGAGCGGGCTGACCTTGGCGCCGTAATAGACGATGTAGCGCGGGGTGCGGTCGCGCAGCGGCGCGCTGTCCATGCCATGGGCCGCGTCGCCTGACGGCCCGTTTACGCCGCCGGTATCATCCTGGGAGGCCACCGTGCCCTTGGGGGCTGCTGCGCTGTCGCTATTCGACCCGGCCGGAGGGGCCGGCGCGACCGAGGCAGTAGCCTCTTGCGCGGCGGACAGACCCGGCAACAGCAGCAGCGCCGTGGCAAGGGCCGCACCGATCCCGCGGTAACGGGTCCGGCACATGAGCGGGGCAGGGCGCAGGCAATCGGTCATGGCACCAAGTAGACCCGAGAACCCTGAACAAAATCAAACGGCATTCGGCTTTCGCACCAAGGCAGAAGGGGAGTGGCCCTGCGCAAAGAGTCCAAGCGCCCGGCCCAGCCTTGCAACCTTGCGGCGCGGATGCCACCAGAAAGGCAGCAATGAAGCCAGCCTTTTGCCCCCGCGCGGGCAGGGGGCAAAGGGGGGAAGACAGGATGGCACGCTTGGGACGGCCCTTGGCCATGGACCTTGAGGAGCGGCGGGAAAAGATCTTTGCCGTGGCAGAGCGGCTTTTCTGTGCGGAAGGGTCCCGCGGCGTTTCCATGGCGCAGATCGCCGCCGGGGCGGGCATGTCTAAGCGCACGATCTATGACATGTTCGACTCCAAGGAAGCCTTGCTGGGAGAGCTCATCGTCGCCTCCTATGACTGGAGCGCGATCGAGGGTCCGCAGATCGCTGACCCGGTTGCCCGGCTTAGGCGCGACGTGCGGCGGGTGACGGAGCACGCGCTCTCACAGCGCCACATCAACCTGTGCCGGTTGGCGATCGCGGAATCCATCGATCAGCAGACCATGGCGCGCGGCTTCCTGGAAAACGGCATCGCGAAAAGCCGCGCGGCGATGATCGACACGCTCTCTGCAATCCCGTCAGCGCGTCGGCGGGTCGACCTGCCGGAACCTGTGCTGGCCTCCATGCTGTTCGGCGCCTCAAGCGCGGTCTGCCTGATGACGGCGATGATGGGGGGCGCCATGCCGGACCTAGAAGCCCAGTCGCGCATCGCGGAAAGCGCGGTAGATGCGCTGTTCGTGTCGTGAGTGGGGGAGGGGTTTGCAAAGCCACTTGCCCGGATTTTCAAAGCTTTACGGGATCTTAAGCCTTTCGGCTCGAAATCCCCGCGCGCTGCGTTAACCGGGGCAGATACCGACGCGGGCACCGACGTAATACCGACGTGATACCGACGCAAAACAGACGCGGCCAAAGCCGCCCAAAGGCCTGTTAACCCGCTTAAATCCCGCGATTCGCGTATATGTGGGTCGTTGGGCAGCGCGCGCAGCGGCAAGCTTCGCTTTACCTCTGCCGCGCTGCCCGGGGGATCAATTGTCCCGGATCAGTCTTTACGGATCAGTCTTCCAGGGCGTCGGCGCGCTTCTCTTCGATCAGCGTGCCTTCCTTGGCCTTACGCTCAAGGAACTTCTCTCCGAAGGCCTCGTTCTGCTCGGCACCGATCACCTCCTGGGCGCGGGTGAAGACCTCGTCTTCTTCCTCTTCCATGTGGTGTTCGTAATCATGCTTGAGCACACGGAAGCGCTGGATCCAGCCGGGAGAGCTCATGTCCGTCTCGCGCAATTCTTCCATGATTTCATCCATTTGCTCGTGCTCATGCACGGAATGGCGGGCGGCGTCCTGCCCCCAGGTCTTGCTCATCAGCTTGGAATAGAAGGTCTCTTCCTCGGCTGCGGAATGGCTTTTGACATCGGCATAGAAGGCCTCCCAGGCCTCCTTGCGCTCGGGGCTGTCGCCCTCTGTCCCGTCGATCTTCTCAAGCAGGGCGCGGTGGCGGGCGTGGTCTTCTTTGATGGCTTCATAGATGGAAGGCATGGTCCGTCCTCTCTGGAAAAATAGCTGTCCCTGACCAACCCGCGAGCGGGCCCGCGGTTCCATGCCTCGCGGGGCCTCTGGACCCATCCCGCCCCGCGATCTGGGCTTTGCGTGCCCGGGGGGCGGGGGCTGTCTTGACCGGGCTCACCTTGCATGAAGTGCAGTATTTTCAGGGGGGTATCCCATGTCCTCCCCGCGTCCCATCGGCCCTGTCGTACCGGGCTGGCGTGCCGCCTAAGCCCCTGAAAAGACGCTTGTACTGTCCGCCCCGGTTCTTGCCGCCCGTGACCCGGCCCTGTGACAGCGCGCGGCGCATATAAAAGGGAATACCCCCGGCTGTAAGGCCGGGGGAAAGGGTGCTGAAAAGGGCTTGGGGGGATTAATGTCCTGCCACGTCCCAAGGGGGAAGGTCGGGGCGTGGCCCTGTCTTCCCAATCAGGCTAGCCCCGGTTTGAATCCGGCCCGTGAAAGCCGGGACACGGTTTCATGACATCGCTCAGGGGGCGTGCGCATCCGCCAGCAGGGCCTCAAGATCCAGCGGGGCGTTGTACATCGCCAGCCGTCCGTCGGGCAGGCGCGGCCAGTCCTGCTTTGGGCGGTCACGGTAAAGCTCGATCCCGTTGTCGTCCGGGTCCCGCAGGTAGATCGCCTCGCTCACGCCGTGATCGGCTGCGCCGTCCAGCGGGATCCCGGCCGTTTGCACGCGGCGCAGGGCATCGCCCAGGGCCGCGCGATCGGGGTAAAGGAAGGCCACGTGATACAGTCCCGTGTGACCCGGCGGCGGCGGTGTAGCGCCCAGACTTTCCCATGTATTCAAACCGATATGGTGGTGATAGCCCCCGGCGGACAGGAAGGCCGCCTGGCGCCCGAAGCGCGCCTGAAGCTCGAACCCCAGCACGCCGATGTAGAAATCGAGAGCGCGGTCCAGGTCCGCCACCCGCAGGTGGATGTGACCGACGCGGGTCTCTGGATGGATGGGGGACTTGGGAAGCGGTGGCATGGGCTCTCTCCTCCGGCTGTGTCCCTTCAGAGATAGGGGCCGGCGGCCCTTCTGCATAGGCAGGGTGGTGCAGAGCCATTGTGCGGGAATGCATTGCGGCTCCCGAAGGGGCCGCGCATGTCCTGGTCCTGGTGGGGTGGATCAGCTTCTGATCATGCCCACGATGTCATAGGTTTTCGCCAGCACGGGGGCTGCGATTTCCCGCGCCTGGGCGGCACCCTTGCCGATGATCGCATCGATCTCTTCCGGGGCCTGCATGAGGCGCGCCATCTCTGTCGAGATCGGTGCAAGCTTGGCAACGGCCAGTTCGGCGAGCATCGGCTTGAACTCGGAAAACTGTTTGCCGCCAACGTCCTGCAGCACCTGCTCCATGGTCTGGTCGGACAGCGCGGCGTAGATGTTCACCAGGTTGCGCGCCTCTGCACGCTCCTTCAGGCCCTCGACTTCAGAGGGAAGGGCATCCGGGTCCGTGCGCGCCTTGCGGATCTTGCTGGCGATGGCATCGGCGTCATCGGTCATGTTGATCCGGGCCATGTCGGAGGGATCGGACTTCGACATCTTCTTGGAGCCGTCGCGCAGGGACATCACCCGCGTTGCCGCACCTTCGATCACCGGCTCGGTCATCGGGAAGAACTCCTGACCGTAGTCATGGTTGAACTTGGCGGCGATGTCGCGCGTGAGCTCGACGTGCTGTTTCTGGTCCTCGCCCACGGGCACATGGGTGGCGTGGTAGACCAGGATATCGGCGGCCATCAGGGCAGGGTAGGCGAAGAGGCCAAGAGAGGCGTTCTGCGTGTTCTTGCCCGCCTTGTCCTTCCACTGGGTCATCCGCTGCATCCAGCCCATGCGGGCGACGCAGTTGAAGATCCAGCCCAGCTGCGCATGTTCGGGCACCTGGCTCTGGTTGAAAAGAATGGACTTTTCCGGGTCGAGGCCAGAGGCGATGTAGCCTGCGGCCAGCTCACGCGTCTGACGGCGCAGCGCATCAGGGTCCTGCCAGACGGTCATGGCGTGCATGTCGACCATGCAGAAGATCGTCTCGAAGCCTTCCTTCAGCCCGCGATCTTGCCAGTCCACGAAACGACGCATGGCCCCCAGGTAGTTGCCCAGGGTCAATCCGCCCGAAGGCTGGATCCCCGAGAAGACACGGGGTTTGAACGCGGTTTGCTTGGCTTGGGAAGTGTCGGACATCTTCACCCTCCTAGGGTCGGGTCTCTGGCAATTCGGTCTGAGCTGGATTACCCATGGGCCGTGAGGGCGTCAACCGCTCCCGAAGGCGATCAGAGCAGAGGAAAGGCCTGAAAATGCAGGATCCCAACATGTCGCGGCCAGAGGGCCCGGTGAATGCCGTGCCGCCTGCCGTGGTGGTTCTGTTCATTGCCATCGTCGCGGTCGAGGGTCTGTTCTCTCTTGGCAAGGCCGGGTTCATCGGCGGGCCGGCATCCATCGGCTGGCGGCTGGGGGCCTTGCAGGACTACGGTTTCTTCCCGGCCTACCTTGATTTCATGCTGCAGTCCGGATCCTTCCCGCTGGACGGGGTGATGCGCTTTGTCACCTATCCCTTTGTCCACGGGGCCTTCACCCAGGCGGTGATTGCCGGGATCATGCTGCTGGCGCTTGGCAAGTTCGTCGGCGAGGCGATGAAGCCCGTCGCCATCCTGGTGCTGTTCTTCGGCACCTCCATCCTCGCCGCGCTGGTCTTTGGCCTGATCGCCCCCCCGCAAGAGGCGCTTTTCGGCGCCTTCCCGGCGGTTTACGGCTTTATCGGGGCCTATAGCTACATGCTGTGGATCTTCTACCGGGTGGCCGGAGAGCGCCAAATCATGGCCTTCCGGCTGATCGGCCTCTTGATGGGGATCCAGCTTCTGTTCGCGGTCTTCTTCGATGTCGGCCTGACCTGGGTGGCAGAGCTTGCAGGCTTCGTCACCGGATTCGCCCTGGCGCCGCTACTGCTGCCCGGCGGGCTGGCACGGCTGCGGGCCAAGGTTCAGCGGCGCTAGAACATTTCCGGCGGCAGGATGGGCAGGGGACGGGCGAAGCGGCGGTTGCGCTCTTCCGGCCAGGGCAGGATATAGGCCTTCCGGTCCTCCGGCTTCTTCTCGGACTCTACCTTTGCCAGCTTCATCCATTCCACCGCGCGGGTCGGATCCATCCGCTTTTCCGCGCCGCGCAGCCAGGTGGCCATGAGCCGGTCGCGCAATCCGCGTACGTGCTTTTCGCCGTAGAACTGCAGCGAGGCCTCGGTATCCCACCGCATCGACCGGCCATTCAGGTTGGCAGAGCCCACTATGCCGATCTGGTCGTCGACCAGTGTCACCTTGGAGTGCAGGTAGACGATGCCGGCCCCGTGAAGGGGCATGGGCGTGCCGTCCGGCGCCGGGCGCGGCTGGGCGGGTGACACGACAGCCAGCCGGTCCCCGAAGGCCTTGCGCAGGATCGTCAGGCACCGCAGCTGCAGGGCCTGGGCGTGGCGCGCATCCACCCCGTCATCGCCGCCGAAGATGATGCGCTCCGGTTCGGTCGGTATGACGAGGATAAGCTCAAGTCGGGGAGAGGATTCCGCCGCCCGTGCCAGCGACTTGGCCAGCGGGATGTGACGGAAGAACTGGGTCTCGATGTAGACCAGCCGCCCGGCGCTCTCAAAGGCCGCCTCATGGGCCTGTTCGTGCTCCATGATCAGGGGCGTGGGGCCGATCCGCCAGCGCCCGGTGCCCGCGTTGGACTGCGTGCGCAGAAGGCGGGGGCCGCTGTCGAGCCGGCGGCGGGTTTCGGTGGGTTCGTTCTCGGTCAGGGCGGTGGCCTCTTCGCCGAAGCTGGCGGCCCCGGCGCGAATGGCCCGCTCCCAGCAATCAGAGAAGTGCTGACGCAGGTCCTGCACCGCCAGGCCGCGGACCTTGAGGCTGACGTCATGCCAGGTCTCTTCGGGCTTGCCCTCGTGGTCTTCGTCGTCATAGCGGCGTTCGTTGACGTCGATCCCGCCGATCACCGCATCGGTGCCGTCCGAGATGGCGAACTTCTGGTGAATGGAGGCCGGGCGCATGGTCACGTCGCCCTGCAGCGCGCGGTATTGCAGCGGGGTCAGCTGTTCGGCGGTGTACCGCTTCAGCTCTTCGACCTTCTCGTGCAGCTTGGAGGCGAAGATGCGTTTCCATAGCGGCGCGGACTTGCCCTCATGCGGGGCACAAAGCACCTCTGTCCCCGGGGCCTGGCGCTGACCGAACTGGCGCGCACAGCGCCAAGCGTCCTGGTGCAGGTCGGCGGTGAAGATCGGATCGAAATCGGCGATCAGCAGGCGGATCTTCACGCCCTGGTCGGCCATGTGGGCGATCAGATCGGCCCAGGTGTTCAGCCCCAGCTCCGCGGCTTCCTCGCTGCGCAGGCGGGTCATCGGGTCCAGCACGCGGAAGGACATCAGCAATTCGTCGCGGGTCTTCAGACATAGACGTTCCAGGGCGGGAAACATCTCTGCCGCCGTGATCAGCGGTTCGAGTTGCGACTGGTAGTCCCGGCCCATAGCCATGATTATTGTTTACCCCGTGTTGAGTTTCAGTGCGGGGCAATCGTCTGACCCTGTACATCAAACGCCCCCCGATGCGGATGGGTTTCACCGGGATCCTGATTCATCTGCGTTTCACGGCCTGCCGGAAGTCCGATAGCGAGAAGGCGCCGAGCAATGAGCCGGAAGCGAAATAGACCAGCCCCCCCCAGGAAATCAGCAGCGCCAGGGTGGGATAGCGGATGTAATCCGCGCTGAGCCAGGGCCACAGGAAGGTCCAGGCGGGCCAGAGCGCCGCGCCCATGATCAGCGCCGCCAGGGTGATGCGCCAGGCGCGCCTGCGGAAGCGGTCATCGAAGCGCGCGACCTCTCCCATTTGGCGGGTGCCGCGCAGCAGCAGCACGACCATGGCCCAGCCCGCGCCTGTTGTGGCCAGGGCACAGGCGATCCAGCCGATGACAGGCGACAGGCCGATGGCAAGCAGGGCATTGGCGATCATGGCGACGACGGCGTAGTAGAACGGCCGCCGGGTGTCTTCGCGCGCAAAGTAGAGCGGTTGCAGCACCTTCTGAAGCACGAAGGCGGGCAGGCCCAGCCCGTAGACGGCCACGGCCATGGCGATGGCGCGGCTGTCCTCTGGCCGGGCAGCTCCGCGTTCGAACAGGACGGAAACCAGGGGCAGGGGGATGACCATCAGCGCCACCGCGCAGGGGACCGTCAGCGCCAGCGCCAGCTCCCCGGCGCGGGACAGCGCATTGCGCGACCCGTCGGTATCCCCGGCCTTCAGGCGGCGGGAGAGGTCAGGCAGCAGCACGATGCCGATGGCAATGCCCACCACGCCCAGGGGCAGCTGGTAAAGGCGGTCTGCGGTGAACAGCCAGCCCACGGCGCGGTCGAAGTAACTGGCAACCTGCTGGCCGACCAGCAGGTTGATCTGCACCACGCCGCCCGCCATGGCAGCGGGAATGGCGATGCGCACCAGCCGGCGCATGTCCGGGCTCCAGCGGGGCATGACGAAGCGGGCGGTGAAGCCCGCGCGCTTTGCGGCCACGTAAAGCAGCGCGAATTGCGCCAGGCCCGCGATCGGGATGGCCCAGATCAGCGTCTTGCCCACGTCCAGCCCCAGGGGCCCGGCCAGCGCCATCGCAGAGACCAACAGCACGTTCAGCAGCACCGGAGCGGCGGCGGCGGCTGCAAAGCGCCCGGCCGCGTTCAGCACGCCCGAAAGCAGCGCCGCGAGAGAGATGAACAGGATATAGGGAAAGGCGATCCGGCCGAATTCGACCGTCAGGGGGAATTGCTCCTGCCCCTTGAAGCCGGAGGCGATGCCCAGGATCAGCCACGGCATCGCCACCTGGGCCAGCACCGTCAGCGCGATCAGGATGGAGGCCAGCCCGGAGAAGGCCTCGTTCATGAAGTGGCCCGGGTCGTCCTTGGCTTCCAGCTTCTTGGAGAAGAGCGGCACGAAGGCCATGTTGAAGGCCCCTTCCGCGAAGAAGCGGCGGAACATGTTGGGCAGACGGAAGGCGACCACGAAGGCTTCGTAGACCGGGCCGGTGCCCAGGGTAGCAAGGATCATGATATCCCGTGCCAACCCCAGCACCCGGCTCAGCAGGGTCCAGAAACCAACGGTGAAGACGCCCGAGACGAGTCGGATTGGCGTCAAGATCTGGCCCTTTCCTGGCCTGCTTCGATGGCATCGCGCAGCCGGGCTTCCAGCGCCCTCTGCTTGCCCTCGGAGTATAGTTTCAGCCCGAACATGTCCTTCACGTAGAAGGTATCCACGACCTGTTCGCCGTAGGTGGCGATCACCGCGCTGGACAGCTGCACATGGGCGGCCGCCAGGGTGCGGGTCAGGTCATGCAGAAGGCCGGGCCGGTCGCGGGTGTCGACCTCGATGATGGTGAAGATCTCTGAGCCCTCGTTGTCGAAGGCGACAGAGGTGTTGACCTTGAAGGCGCGCTCGCGCTTCTTCATCTTGTCGCGGTCCTGCATGGCTTCGCGCGCGATCAGCTCGCCCTTCAGGGTCTTGTGGATCATCTGCGTCAGGCGCGGCAGGCGGGAGGGCTCATAGGGGTGGCCATCCGCATCCTGGATCCAGAAGGCCGCCGTGGCATAGCCGTCCTTGGTGGTATAGGTGCGCGCATCCACCACGTTGGCCCCCACCAGCGCCAGCGCGCCGGAGAGCCGGGCGAAGATGCCGGGGTGATCGGACATGGCAAAGAGCGCGCGGGTGGCATCGCGGTCCTCGTCCTCGTGCAGGTCGATGCGGATCTCGTCCACGGGCAGGTCGCGCAGCATCTCCGCAAAGACCACATGGGTGGTGACATGCAGCCCCTGCCAGTAGGTCGGATAGTGGCGGCGCATCTCGCGGTCGATCTCTGCCCGGGGCCAGCCTTCCAGTTCCTTGCGCAGGTTGGAGCGCGCCTCGCGGCCGCGGTGGGTCCGGTTGAGGTCTTCCAGCCCGTTTTCCATCGCGCGCCGGGTCTGGCGGTACAGCGCGCGCAGCAGCGCGGCCTTCCAGTTGTTCCAGGTGCCCGGGCCGACGCCGCGGATATCGCAGACCGTCAGCACCGTGAGCAGGTCCAGCCGTTCGCGCGTGCGCACCGCCTTGGCAAAGTCGCGCACGGTGCGGGGATCGGCGATATCGCGTTTCTGCGCCATGTCCGACATCAGCAGGTGATAGCGCACCAGCCATTCAACGGTATCACATTCCTCGGGCGTGAGCCCCAGGCGCGGGGCCACCTTGCGGGCGATCTTGGCGCCCAGGACCGAGTGGTCCTCTTCCCGGCCCTTGCCAATGTCGTGCAGCAGAAGTGCGACGTAAAGCACCCGGCGGTTCACCCCCTCCTTGAGGATAGTGGAGGCGACGGGCAGCTCTTCCTCAAGGTCGCCATGTTCGATCATGGCCAGGTTGCGCAGGCATTGGATGGTGTGCTCGTCCACCGTGTAGGCGTGATACATGTTGAATTGCATCATCGCCACGATGGGCTCGAACTCGGGGATGAAGGCCGCCAGCACGCCCAGCTCGTTCATCCGCCGCAGGGAGCGTTCCGGGTTGCCGTGCTTGAGCAGCGTGCCAAGGAAGATCTTGGCGGCCTGCGGGTTCTCGCGTGTCTTGTCGTTGATCAGCTTCAGGTTGGCGTGGATCTCCCGCATGGCGTCGGGGTGGATCAACATGCCGGTCCGCAGCGCCTCGTCGAAGATGCGCAGGATGTTGACCGGATCCGCGAAAAAGGCCCGCGCATCGGAGATATCCAGCCGGTTGTTGGCAATGCGGTAGAGGTTGCCGGCTTTCGGACGCCGCCGGATGCCGTTCACGATCTCAGGGGCGTTCTTGATATGGGCGGTTTCCATCTCCGTCAGGAAGATGCGGGTCAGGTCGCCCACCGCCGTGGCATGGCGGAAGTAGGTCTGCATGAAGACCTCTACCGCGCGCATGCCGCCGCGATCCTTGTAGCCCATGCGTTCGGCCACCTGGACCTGCATGTCGAAGGTCAACTGGTCCATCGGCCGCCCGGCCAGCAGGTGCAGGTGGCAGCGCACGGCCCAGAGGAATTCCTCGGCCTTTTCGAACAGCGCGTACTCCTCGGGGCGGAAGACCCCCAAGCGCACCAGTTCAGAGACCGATTGCACGCCGTGGACATACTTGCCGATCCAGTAAAGCGATTGCAGATCGCGCAGCCCGCCCTTGCCCTCTTTCACGTTGGGTTCCACCACGTAGCGCTGGCCGCCCTGCTTGCGGTGGCGTTCAAAGCGCTCCTCGAGCTTGGCTTCGATAAAGTCGTTCTCCGTCCCCTTGAAGAGGTCGGACCAGAGGCGGGAGTTCAGCTCTTTCGCAAGGGTCTCGTTCCCGGCAAGGAAGCGGTTTTCCATCAAGGCGGTGCGGATGGTGTAATCCTCTGCACCCAGCTTGAGGCATTCCTTGATCGTGCGGCTGGCATGGCCGACCTTCAGGTGCAGGTCCCAGAGCAGGTAGAGCATCGTCTCGATCAGCGCTTCCAGAGAGGCGGTGATCTTGCCCTTGCTCAGGAACAGCAGGTCGACATCGGAGTGGGGGGCCATCTCTCCGCGCCCGTAACCGCCCACGGCACAGACGGCGAAGTCGCCAAGCGACTTGCGCTTGTCCTCGGGAAGCTGCGCAAGCGCGATGTCCAGCACGGCGCGCAGCAGTTCATCTGTCAGGTAGGTATAGGCGCGGGTGGTGCGCCTGGCGTCGAAGGGGCTGTCCAGGAAGGCCTGGCCGATCCGCGCCGCCCCGGCTTCACGGGCCTCGCCCAGTCTTGAGACGATGGCGGCGCGCACCTCTGTCTCTGTTCCGGCCTTGCGGGCCTCTGCGATGTCCCGTTCCAGCTGGATCGGGTCGAGAATGTCTGCTGCCGGGCAGATAAGTGCACCCGGCAGCGTGAAGTTCTGGGTCATGTCATGCCCCGTGGGTCTTTGCGGGTCTCGGTCAGAATCCGAAGCCACCAAAGCTGGCCGGCGCCGGGTCGATCATCTGAACCTGATGGTTCTGGATCGTGGCAATGGCAAGGCCTCTCTCGTTGGAACCGTCCGGGAGCAGGCGGAAGACGCCGGTTGCGCCCTGGAACCCGGCGCCCTGGGTCAGCGAGCTGGCGCTCAGCGCATTGCTGCGCCCGGAAGAGACCAGCGCGCCGATGGCCGCGATCCCGTCAAAGCCAAGGCCGCCGATCGGATGCGGATCCTGGCCGTAGGCGGCGCTGTAGCGCGCCTTGAACTGGGACGAGGCATTGGGATCGGGCAGCGCGAACCAGCCGCCCTGGACACCCGGAAGATCAAGGGTCTGGGGCGGGATGTCCCAGCGGGTCAGGCCGATGTACTGGGTGACAGAGGGGTCAAGCCCGTTTTCCGGCAGCAGTTGCGCCAGCAGGGGCAGGGCGCCCGCCGCGTTGGCCGTCAGGAAGATCGCGTCGGCCTGGCCGCCGCTCGCCGCCGCGGTGACGGAGGGCATGGCATCCAGCACGCCCTGCTGGGAGAACTCATAAGGCACGCTGGCAGAGACCGTGGCGCCGGCCTGCGATGCCGCCGTGGCGATGGCCGCCGCGCCGGCCTGGCCTTCGGGCGTGTTGCCGTAGACCGTGACGATGCGCTGCTTGCCCTGGCGGGTGGCATAGGCGGTCAGCCGCTTGGCGGTGTTCAGGAACGTCGGGCCGAGGATGAAAACGTTGCCCCCCGCAATGTCGGCATTGTTGGAGAAGGCCAGGACGTTGACGCCATGGCGCTTGGCCACGTTGCCCGCCGCATTGGCGTTGCCCGCGTAGACCGGGCCCAGGATGATCTTGGCCCCTTCGCTGATCGCCTGTTCGGTCACCGCCGCGGTGGTGGCGGCATTGCCCGCCGTGTCATAGACACGCAGGTCGATCTTTGCGCCGTTGAGCTGGGTCATGGCCAGGCGGGCGGAGTTCTCAAGGCTGGCGGCAAGGATCGCATCCCCCGAGTTGCCCGTGCCCTTGGGCACCAGCAGCGCCACGGGCACGGCTTCGCCACGGCTGACGGAGGGGCCGGTGCCTAAGCCACCCATGCCCGGTTCACAGGCTGCCAGCAGGGTCAGTGCGGGCAGGGCAAGGACCAGCCGGCGGCGCGGCTGGCTGACCCGGCTTCCGGCGCCTGCCAGAGCCTTGCGGGCGGCCGTCAAAAGAGCGAACATGGGGATCTCCTCGTCACGATCTGCCGGACGTGTCCCTTCGGGTGCGCCTGCGACAGGTTGTTGTTAGGCGGGATAATAAACCGATCATTCAAAGGGTCCAGCGATGAATGCCGAAAGCGTCAAACTGGCGGCGGGTCTCTACCTCGTCGCCGTTCCCATCGGAACGGCCCGTGACATCACGTTGCGCGCGCTCGACGTGCTGGCCAGCGCCGATGTACTGGCGGCAGAGGACACGCGGTCCCTGCGCCGGCTGATGGATATCCATGCCATTCCCCTGGGAGACCGGCCGCTGCTGGCCTACCACGATCACAACGGCGACCGGATGCGCCCGCGCCTGCTGCAGGAGCTGGAGGCAGGCAAGACCGTCGCCTATGCTTCTGAGGCGGGGACGCCGCTGATCGCCGATCCCGGCTATGACCTGGCCCGCCACGCGCGGGACGCGGGCTACGCTGTGACCTCTGCCCCCGGTGCCTCTGCGGTGATTACCGCGCTGACCCTGGGTGGCCTGCCGACGGACAAGTTCCTGTTTGCCGGGTTCCTGCCCAATGCCGCCGGGGCCCGCCGCTCTGCCCTGCTTGAGGTGAAGGAGATCCCGGCAACCCTGGTCTTTTACGAATCCCCCAAGCGGATCGCGGCCACGCTGGAAGCCGCCGCCGATATCCTGGGCAGCGATCGCCCGGCCGCCCTGTGCCGCGAACTGACCAAGAAATTCGAGGAAGTGCGCCGCGGAACCCTTACAGAGCTTGCCGCCAGCTGCCGCGACACCCCCCCGAAAGGAGAGATCGTGCTGCTGATCGGGCGGGGCAGTTCAGAAAATGTAAACGATAATGATCTAGAAACCCGCCTCAGGGCCGCGCTTGCGGAACAGACCGTTCGGGATGCGGCGGACCAGCTGGCGGCGGAATTCGGACTGCCCCGGCGCAAGGTCTACCAGATGGCCCTGAAACTGGAGAAGGAGGGGGGATGACCGCTGCGCCGACCGATGCGGATCTTTTGGCCCGGGCCAACCGCCAGCGCGGCGGGGCGCGTGCCTATCGCAACGGCGTTCAGGCAGAGGCCAACGTGGAAACCCATTACCACCTTCAGGGCTGCCTGACGCTGGCCAAACGCTGGCGCGGGCCGGGCGCAGAGATCGACCTGATCTTCCGCGACGGGGATCGCCTGATCTTTGTCGAGGTGAAGGCAGGGCGGGATCACGACGCGGCGGTTCAGCGGGTGCGCTGGGATCAACTCCATCGGATCTTCCGCGCGGCAGAGGCCTATGCCGGCCAGCTGCGGCCCGGCAAGCTGACGGAGTTGCGCATCGACGTGGCCCTTGTCGACCGCATTGGCGCGGTCCAGGTGCTTGAGAACGTGAGCATGGCGGCCTGAGCCGCTAAAGTCCCACGCGATATTGCACCTTGCGCCCGGATGGGCCATCACCTGTGGGTGACGCCTATCCAGGAGCTTCCGGCCATGAAAATCGCCTTCCAGATGGACCCGATCGGTCCTGTCGACATCAATGCAGACAGCACCTTCCGCCTGGCTGAAGAGGCCCAGGCGCGGGGCCATGAGCTTTTCTACTACACGCCGGACAAGCTGAGCTTCCAGGAAGGGCGGGTCACCGCGCTGGGGCAAAGCCTGCGCGTGCAGCGCGTCGCTGGCGATCACGCGATTCTGGGCGAGATGGAAGAGGTCGACCTGGCCGATTTCGACGTCGTCTGGCTGCGCCAGGACCCGCCTTTCGACATGTTCTACATCACCACGACCCATCTGCTGGACCGCATCCATCCCAAGACGCTGGTGGTCAACGATCCCTTCTGGGTCCGCAACTTCCCCGAAAAGCTGCTGGTCCTGAACTTCCCCGAGCTGACGCCGCCCACGACCATCGCCCGTGACCTCGGCACGATCCGGGCCTTCAAGGAAAAGCATGGCGATGTGATCCTGAAGCCGCTCTACGGCAATGGCGGCGCGGGCGTGTTCCGACTGGATGCCAACGATCGCAACCTGTCCTCTCTTTACGAGCTCTTCTCCGGCTTCTCGCGCGAGCCGCTGATCGTGCAGAAGTTCCTGCCGGCCGTGTCCAAGGGCGACAAGCGGGTGATCCTGGTCGATGGTGAGCCGGTCGGCGCGATCAACCGCGTGCCCGCCGCCGGTGAGACGCGCTCCAACATGCACGTGGGGGGACGGCCCGAAAAGGTCGCCCTGACCGACCGCGACCTTGAGATCTGCGCGGCCATCGGCCCGGTCCTGAAGGAAAAGGGCCAGGTCTTCGTCGGGATCGACGTGATCGGGGACTGGCTGACAGAGATCAACGTGACCTCGCCCACCGGGATCCAGGAACTGGAGCGTTTCGACGGTGTGAACATCGCCGAGAAGATCTGGCAGGCGATCGAAGCCCGGCGCGCCTAACCTTTCAGGGTGGTGATGCGGTAGCTAAGTGCCTCTGCCACATGGGGTTTCTTGAGCTCGGCAGAGCCTTCCAGATCCGCGATGGTGCGCGCCACCCGCAGGATCCGGTGGTAGCCGCGGGCAGATAGCCCGAAACGCTCCGCCGCTCTCAGCAGCATCTCGCGGCCTTCCTTGTCGGGGGCCGCGACCTCGTCCAGGAGCTGCCCCTGGATATCCGCGTTGGTGTGCACCCCTTCCATGCCTTCGTAGCGTTTTGCCTGCAGATCCCGTGCCGCGATGACCCGCTCGCGGACCTGGGCGGAACTGTCGCCGGAGGGCGGCATGTCCAGATCCTTGTAGGCGACCGAGGGGATTTCGATCCGCAAATCGAAACGATCCATCATCGGGCCCGAGATCTTGCCCAGGTATTTCTCACTGCAGGCAGGGGCCTGGGCGCAGCCCCGGCTGGCATCGGACAGGTAGCCGCAGCGGCAGGGGTTGGCGGCGGCCACCATCAGGAAGCGGCAGGGATAGCGCAGATGGGCATTGGCCCGGCTGACCATGACCTCTCCGGTCTCCATTGGCTGGCGCAGCGTATCCAGGACCGAGGGCGGGAATTCCGGCAATTCATCCATGAAGAGCACCCCGTTGTGGGCCATGCTGATCTCACCGGGTTGCGCGGCACGTCCGCCACCGACGATGGCCGCCGGGGAAGAGGTGTGATGGGGTTCGCGAAAGGGGCGATCCCGGCTGATCCCGCGCCCGTCCAGCAGGCCGGCGACGGAATGGACCATGGCCGTTTCCAGCGCTTCGCGTGGTGACAGATCCGGCAGAAGGTCCGGCATCCGCTTGGCCAGCATGGATTTTCCGGCACCGGGCGCGCCGGTCATCAGCAGGTGGTGCCGCCCGGCCGCCGCGATCTCAAGCACACGCTTGGCGCGTTCCTGGCCCCGTACGTCGCGCAGGTCCGGGCCCGCGCGGCGGGGCGGCAGATGCCCGGCCTCGGCCGCCGCCAGCAGGCTGCCGCCCTTCAGGTGCCGGATGAGCTGGGTCAGGTTGCCCGCCCCATAGACCTGCGTGCTGCCGATCCAGGCGGCTTCCTTCGCTGAGGCCTCAGGGCAGAGCAGCCCGCGCTCCGCCCCGGCTGCGCAAAGGGCAGCCGGAAGGGCCCCGGCGACCGGCACCAGCGTCCCGTCCAGGGAAAGTTCCCCCATGGAGAAATAGTCTTCGACAGCTTCTGCCGGCACCGCCTTCATCGCGGCCAGCACGGCCAGGGCGATCGGCAGGTCATAATGGCTGCCGGCCTTGGGCATGTCGGCGGGCGAGAGGTTGATGGTGATGCGTTGAGAAGGCAGGGCGATCCGCAAGGAGGTGATCGCGGCGCGGACCCTTTCGCGTGCCTCTGACACGGCCTTGTCCGGCAGACCGACGATGGAGAATCCCGGCACACCCGGTGACATGGCGCATTGCACTTCCACCTGGGCGGCTTCTGCCCCCTGAAAGGCAATCGTGTAGGTGCGCAACATGGCTCGGCCTTCCCCCGCTCTTGCAAACAGGGTTAACGGCAGGAGGGTTACGGCATGGTTAATGCAACTGGCAGCAGGGCTGTTCTGCGCCCCGGAACCGCAGCGGGGCCGTCGAATGCGCCCTGGATCGGTCCCCGTTCACACGGGATCAGGCCAGGGCACGGTGGGCAGATCCAGGGCATAGGGCACCGGATCATAGCTGACCGTCAGCCCAAGGTCCCGCCAGCGGCGGAAGGCCGGATCGGCCAGGGTCTGGGCCACGTAGTCCGACAAGCCGGCAGAAACGGGCAACCCGTAGCCTGCGATCCTTGCGGCCAGCGGGGCATAAAAGGCATCGGCAATGGAATAGCGACCACAGAGCCAGGGGCCTGATCCGCCGTATAAATCCCGCGCACTGGCAAAGATCTCTTCCAGCCGGGCAAGATCGGCCAGCACCGCATCAGAGGGTGTGAAGCCTACGTATTGGTGAAGCAGCTGCATCGGGCAGGCCGCCCGCAAGGCCTGGAACCCGGCATGCATTTCGGCGCTCAGCCAGCGGGCCCGGGCGCGCGCTGCGGGATCCTCGGGCCAGAGTCCCGCGTCGGGATGCCGCTCTGCCAGGGTTTCCGCAATGGCCAGGCTTTCGCCGATCACCTCTCCTTCCGGCGTCACGAGCGTGGGTACCTGCCGGGCCGGGGCCAGCGCGGCCAGATCCTGCGCCATGGTCCCGGAATACAGCCCGACCATCCGCACCGTGACCGGCAGGTCGAAGACCTCGAACAGAAGCCAGCCGCGCAGGGACCAGCTGGAGAAACTGCGATCCCCAAGGTAAAGTTCGTAAGTCATTGCGGTGCTCCCGTGATCCGTTTCGGGTAGCCTAGGCCGGTTTTCTGCGCCGCGGAAATGCCGATTTCAGAGCCGCCTCATCACGGTTGGTGATTGATGTGCCGGATCGTGGCGCCGTCGCCGCCTAGGTCGATGCGGGTGACGGACAGCGGCTCGATCGGGTGGGCTAACACCTCTGTCGGGCTCATCCTGCCGAAACGCGCGACCTGGCCAAGGATAACGGCGAAATGCACCACCAGGATCAGGTCCTCTGTGCCCTCCGCCAGCCGGTCCAGCGCCGGAGAGACGCGGGCGGTCATCTGGTTCCAGCTCTCGCCGCCCGGCGCGCTGGTCTCTCCCGGCTCCGTCCAGAAGCGGCGCGACAGCTCTGGGTGGCTGGCCTCAATCTCGGGAAAGCGCTTCAGCTCCCAGTCGCCGAAATGGATCTCCCTCAGCGCGGTCTCATGGGGCAGGCGGGTCCTGCCGGGGCCGGCCAGCGCATCCGCGGTGGCCCGGCAGCGCAACAGGTCCGAGGACACGAGATGCGCCTTTTCTGGCAGATAGTCAGACAGGGCCGCCAGCCGCGCCGCATCCGATAGGTCGGCGGGTAGATCGGACCAGCCGACCATGGATTTGGCATGGGTCGGCCCGTGGCGGACAAGGAAGAGGCGCGTCATGGGCGGGCTTTCATGGCAGGGTGCCTTTCAGGATATTGGGCAGACCCGCGACCACCTGCACCACGCAATCGCACTGCCGGGCAAGCCTGATGTTGAGCCGCCCCTGCGCCTCTCTGAAGGCGCGCGCCAGGGCATTTTCGGGAACCACGCCCTGGCCGGTTTCATTGGTCACGATGACAACCGGAGCAGGGCAGGCGGCCAGCGCGGCAAGCAGGTTTTCCTGAGCCATTTCAAGGTCTGAGCCCGCCATCATGTGGTTGCTCAGCCACATGGTCGCGCAGTCGAAAAGCACGGGTTTGCGCCCCTTCAGGGCAGGGGCCGGATCCAGCGGCGCCTCTGCCAAATCCCATCCCGCGCCACGCCGCGCGACGTGGATCTCGATCTTCCTGCGCATCTCTTCGTCATGGTCCTCGCTCGTCGCCAGGTAGAGCCTTTCCGGCCCCAGTCCACAGGTCAGTTCTTCGGCAAATTCGGATTTGCCCGAGGCGGCACCGCCAAGCACGAGGATCTTGGGTGAGGACATTTTTTCGCTCCAAAATGGAACCCATGGGGGGTCTGGCGCGTATAGCTCACGGAGACCCGAAATCAAATGGCCGGGCAGCCGGCTCGCCTTGGGGAACTTCGAGAAGCCATTTTTCAGGGGGATAGCCGTGGCATTTGCGGAACCGTCAAAAAGCCATCTGACCCGCACCGCCATGAAGGCGGAGCTGCTGGATGCAGATACCGAACTCAAGCTTGCCTACGCCTGGCGCGATGACCGGGACACCGCCGCGTTGCATCGCCTGGTGACGGCCTACATGCGGCTGGCGATTTCCATGGCCGGCAAATATCGGCGCTACGGTGCGCCGATGAACGACCTTGTACAGGAAGCCGGGCTGGGCCTGATGAAGGCGGCCGACAAGTTCGATCCGGACCGGGGCGTGCGGTTTTCTACCTACGCCGTGTGGTGGATCAAGGCCTCCATCCAGGATTACGTGATGCGCAACTGGTCCATGGTGCGCACCGGCTCCACCTCTTCGCAGAAGTCGTTGTTCTTCAACATGCGCCGGGTCCAGGCGCGGCTGGAACGCGAGGCGATGGGCCGTGGCGAAACGCTTGATGGTGACCAGGTCCGCCAGCTGATCGCGACCGAAGTCGGCGTGCCCCTGCGCGACGTGGAGATGATGGAAGGCCGGCTTTCGGGCACGGATTTCTCTCTCAACGCGACGCAGTCGAGCGAAGACGAGGGCCGTGAGTGGATCGAGACGCTGGAAGATGACAGCGACGGCGCGGAAGAGATCGTGACGCGCGATCATGACCGGGTCGCCCTGCGCGGCTGGCTTGTAGGCGCCATGGCGGAGCTGAACGATCGTGAACGGATGATCGTGCGCGAGCGCAAGCTGCGCGATGCCCCCCGCACGCTGGAAAGCCTGGGCTCTGAACTTGGCCTGTCCAAGGAACGGGTGCGCCAGCTGGAAAGCGCGGCCTTTACCAAGATGCGCAAATCCCTGCAGTCCCAAGGGCTGGAGCCGGAAGCCCTGCTGCACTGAGCTTGCTTGTGCCCGCCTGCCGGGCGCTCTAGTCTCGCCCGGAAACGGGTTGCGAAAGAGGGCGACGATGCTGGCGGGCAAGCGAATTTTGCTGATCATCGGCGGCGGAATCGCCGCCTTCAAGGTCCCTCAGCTGATCCGGCTGTTGCGGGCAGAGGGCGCCGCGGTCACCCCGGTGATGACAGCCGGGGCAGGTGAGTTCGTCACCCCCCTGACCATTTCCGCCCTGGCAGGGGAAAAGGTCTACACCGATCTCTTCGACCTGACCAACGAAGCCGAGATGGGGCATATCCAGTTGTCCCGCGTCGCCGACTTGGTGGTCGTGGCCCCCGCAACCGCGGACCTGATGGCTAAGATGGCCGGCGGGCTGGCCGGTGACTTGGCGTCGACCCTGCTGCTGGCGACAGACACCCCCGTCCTTCTGGCCCCCGCGATGAACGTGCGGATGTGGCTGAACCCTGCGACCCAGCGGAACCTGGCGGCGCTCAAGGGAGATGGCGTGCTGTTCACGGGCCCGGATGACGGGGACATGGCCTGCGGCGAACACGGGCCGGGGCGGATGTCTGAACCCGAAGTGATCATGCAGGCGATCCGTGACCACCTCGGGCAGGGGCCGCTGACGGGCAAGAAGGTGCTCGTCACCTCCGGTCCCACCCATGAGCCGATTGATCCCGTGCGCTACATTGCCAACCGCTCCTCCGGGGCGCAGGGCACGGAAGTGGCCCGCGCGCTCGTGCGGCTAGGCGCAGAGGTCACCTTTGTTACGGGGCCGGCCGATGTGCCGCCCCCCGATGGCGTGATCCTGCGCCGGGTCGAGACCGCGCAGCAGATGCTAGACGCGGTGGAGGCCGCCCTTCCCGTCGATGCGGCGGTCTTTGCCGCGGCGGTGGCGGATTGGCGCGTCGCCAGCGCCTCCGGCTCGAAGATCAAAAAGCAGAATGGGGCCCTTCCGGTGCTCGAGTTCGCGGAAAACCCCGATATCCTTGCCAGTATCTCTCAGCTCTCTGACGGGCGCCCGCCGCTGGTCGTCGGCTTCGCGGCAGAGACGGATGAGGTGATTGCCCATGCCACGGCCAAGCGGCAGCGCAAGGGCTGTGACTGGATACTGGCCAATGACGTAAGCCCGGAGACGGGGATCATGGGCGGGACGGAGAACGCCGTCACGCTGATCTCTGACGAGGGGGCTGAAAGCTGGCCGCGCATGGGCAAACGCGATGTTGCCCGCAGGCTGGCCGCAAAAATCGCGGAGACCCTGACCAAATGAAACACGTTGATATCCGGATCCTTTGGGAGGACGGCGCGGACCGCTCCCTTGGGCTGCCCAGCTATGAAAGCACCGGCGCCGCAGGCGCGGACCTGCGGGCCAACCTGCCCGACAAGGCCGAGGTGACCCTGGCACCGGGGATGCGCAAGCTGATCCCGACGGGCCTGCGCCTGGCCATTCCAGAAGGCTATGAGGTGCAGATCCGCCCGCGCTCCGGCCTGGCGCTGAAACACGGGATAACCCTGCCCAATACGCCGGGCACCATCGATAGCGATTACCGCGGACCTCTGGGCATCATCCTGATGAACCTGGGCGATCAGCCCTTCATCGTCTCCCACGGGGACCGCGTTGCGCAGATGCTGGTGGCGCCGGTGTGGCAGGCCCGGTGGGAGCTGGTCGAGACGCTGGATGAAACGGCGCGCGGCGAAGGCGGGTTCGGCTCCACCGGGAAGGGCTGAATGGGCTGGGTCCTGCTCTTTGCCCTCGGGCTTTGGCTGGCAGGCGGGCGCTTCGGGGTCTCGCGGCAGGCACGCACGCTTGTCGTGGCTGGGATCTACCTTGCTGCCCTCGTCGCAACTTTGGCGCTGCCCCAGGGCGATGCCATGCGCGCCTTCCTTGGCGGCGGGCCGGCACCCTGGCTGCTGCTGGGCGGAGCGCTGCTGATCGTGCTGGGTTACCGCGCGCTGCTCTCCCGCCTGAAACGGCGGGCCGAGGGGCAAGGGAGCGCCGAAACGACACCCGAAAACGCCCCGCTTTTCGCGGATGGTGAGCGCGAACGCTACATGCGCCACATCGTCCTGCGAGAGCTTGGCGGCCCCGGCCAGCAGAAGCTGAAGCGCGCGCGGGTGCTGGTGATCGGCGCGGGGGGGCTTGGCTCTTCGGCGCTGCTTTACCTGAACGCGGCGGGCGTGGGGACCATCGGGGTGATCGATGCGGATACCGTGGACGCAACCAACCTGCAGCGGCAGGTGATCCACGGCGATGCCGATATCGGCCAGGCCAAGGTGCGCTCTGCCGCAGAGACGCTGAAGGCGCAGAACCCCTTCACGACGATCCGCCCCTATACTCGCGCCCTCACGCCGGATATCGCCGCTGACCTCTTCGCGGATTATGACCTGATCCTGGATGGCACCGACAATTTCGAGACCCGCTACCTGGCCAACCGCGCCGCCGTGGCCACCGGCAAGCCACTGATCTCCGGCGCGTTGTCGCAATGGGAAGGGCAGGTCTCGGTCTTTCATCCGGCGGCAGGAGCCCCATGTTACCAGTGCATCTTCCCCGAGGCCCCGGCAGAGGGGCTGGCCCCCTCCTGTGCCGAGGCCGGGGTGCTTTCGCCGCTGCCCGGCGTGGTCGGCTCCATCATGGCGGTCGAGGGCGTCAAGCTGCTGACCGGCGCGGGGGCCGCCCTGAAAGGCGAGATGCTGATCTATGACGCGCTCTGGGGGGAAACCCGCAAGATCGCACTGAAACCGCGTCCGGACTGCCCGGTTTGTGGCGCACATGAAGAAGAGGTGACCCGATGACCAACCCGCTGCTCTCCGATTGGGACACGCCCTTCGGCCTGCCGCCCTTCGACAAGATCACGGATGCGGATTACGCCCCCGCGCTGGACGTGGCCCTGGCCGCCCACGCGGAAGAGATCGCGGCGATCGCCGACCACCCCGATGCCCCAAGCTTTGACAACACGATCCGCGCCTACGAGGCCTCCGGCGAGCTTCTGGAAAAGGTCCTGGCGCCGTTCTACGCCCTTGCCGGTGCGGACAGCACCCCGGCACGCGAGGCGCTGCAACGCGAGTTCTCCCCCAAGCTGGCGGCGCATTTCTCTGACATCCATGCCAACAAGGCGCTCTTTGCACGCATCGCCATGCTTTGGGAAACGCGCGAAACGCTGGACCTGGATGCGGACCAGGCGCGGCTGCTCTACCTGGTGCATCGCGGCTTCGTGCGGGCCGGCGCGGCGCTTGTGGGCGAGGACGCCAAGCGCATGAAGCAGATCATGGGGCGGCTGGCAGAGCTGGGCACCCGGTTCACCCAGAACCTGCTGGCCGATGAACGCGACTGGTTCATGGAGCTGGGGGACGAGGATCTACAGGGGCTTCCGGGCTTCGTGGTGAACTCTGCCCGCGCAGCGGGGGCAGAGCGTGACACCGGCCCGGTCGTCACCCTGTCCCGCTCGCTCATCACGCCCTTCCTGCAATTCTCCGACCGGCGCGAGCTGCGCGAAAAGGCCTTTGACGCTTGGGCGGCCCGTGGCGAAATGGGCGGGGAGACCGACAACCGCGAAATCGTTGCAGAGATCCTGAAGCTGCGCGAGGAACGCGCCAAGCTGCTGGGCTACGAGAACTTCGCCGCCTTCAAGCTTGAGACGGAGATGGCCGGTACGCCCGACAAGGTGCGCGAGCTGTTGATGGCCGTCTGGGAACCCGCCCGTGCCGCCGCGCTGGAAGACCAGGCCGCCATGCAGGAGATGCTGGCAGCCGATGGTCACAACGGGGCCTTCAAACCCTGGGACTGGCGTTACTACGCAGAGAAGCGGCGCAAGATCCTGCATGATTTCGACGACACCGCGCTGAAGCCCTACCTGCAGCTTGACCGGACGATCGAAGCGGCCTTTGACTGTGCGCACAGGCTTTTCGGACTTGAGTTCAAACCGGTGGAGGTGCCGGGCTACCATCCCGATTGCCGCCACTGGGAGGTGACGCGCAACGGTGAGCACCTGGCGCTGTTCATCGGGGATTACTTTGCCCGTGGCTCCAAGCGGTCCGGGGCCTGGTGTTCCGCCATCCGCAGCCAGGCGCACCAGCCCAAGGAGCAGTCGCCCATCGTGGTCAATGTCTGCAACTTCTCCAAACCTGCTGTCGGAGAACCCGCGCTGCTGTCCTATGATGACGCGCGCACGCTCTTCCACGAGTTCGGCCATGCGCTGCACCAGATGCTGTCGGATGTGACTTGGGAGCGTGTCTCCGGCACCTCCGTCAGCCGCGATTTCGTGGAGCTGCCCAGCCAGCTTTACGAACACTGGCTGGAAGTGCCGCAGGTGCTTGAAAAATACGCCACCCACGTGGAGACCGGCGCGCCGATGCCGAAGGAGATGCTGGACAAGGTGCTGGGTGCGGCGACCTTCGACATGGGCTTCTCTACGGTCGAATACGTCGCCTCCGCCCTGGTGGATCTTGAATTCCACGATGGCCCGGCCCCAGCCGATCCCATGGCGAAACAGGCAGAGGTGCTGACCGCACTCGGCATGCCCGAAGCCATCGTCATGCGCCACGCCACGCCGCATTTCGCGCATGTCTTTTCCGGCGACGGCTATTCGTCGGGCTATTACAGCTACATGTGGTCCGAGGTCATGGACGCCGATGCATTCGAGGCCTTCAAGGAAGCCGGCAGCGCCTTCGATCCGGAGACCGCGAAATCCCTTGAGGAAAACATCCTGTCCAAGGGTGGCTCCGTCGAGGCGGAAGAGCTTTACACGCGCTTCCGCGGCCGGATGCCGGGCGTGGATGCGCTGCTGAAGGGCAGAGGGCTGATCGCCGCCGAGTGATCCCGGCGGTCAATCGTTTCGGAAAGGGCGGGCGCAGAGCCCGCCCTTTTCAGTTGGACACCTGCTCTTTCAGGATCGCGCTGGTCAGGGAGATCATCAGGTAGACCCCGGACATGATGAAAAGCACCAGGATCGTGTTCTCGAAGGCGCGGGGATAGCTGGGATCTTCCGGCGCGACGGGCCGGACAGAGGTGGTCAGGTAACGGACCTGCCGGTTCGCTTCCATCTCGGCCTGTTTCTGGTTTTCCAGGGCAGCCTGCAGGAAGAGGTCCGTCGTGGCCAGGTCCGCCTGGGCCATCCTGACCTCGGCTGTCTTGGCGGCCAGGGAATTGTCGTCTGCCTGCGCCTGGGTCATCCTGGTGGTGAGATCCTCCACCACCTGTTCAAGGCGCGCGATCTCGCCTTCCACGCCATCCACCCGCGCCTGGTTCGGGCGGGCGTTGGCATTCAGAGAGGACAGCTCAAGCTTCTTGTCCTGCAGCTGCAGCTCGTAATTGCTGATCTGCGTGCGCAGCGACGCGATGACCGCATCGGGGTCCACGATCGTGCCTTCCTGCAGCTCGACCAGCCTATGCTGGGCCGCGCGGCGATCTGCCTTGGCCCGCTCAAGGGACACCCGCGCGGCCTGCATCGCATCCTCGCGCTTGCGCCGCGACAGGTCGTCGACCCGCTCTTCCGCGTATTGGATCAGTTGGGTTGAAAACAGCGCGGCCAGGGCGGGATCCGCGGCCATGGTTTCCATCCGCAACACCCCCTCGCTGGGGTCGTAGCCGATCTTCACGTAGCGCTTGTAGGTCTTGTAGACCTGTTCGATGGAGGCATCGCCCTGAAGGCGCTGGATCGGGTCGATCCAATCCTGCGTGAAGTGTTCCTCGAACCCGACATCGGCATCCAGCCGCAGCATCGCGTCCTTGGACTGCAGGTAGGATTGCACGGCGATGGAATCCTGGTTCGTGGCGAACTGCGTGCCAGAGAACAGGCTGCTCACGCTCGTGCCCGCGCCATCGGCCTGCAGGATCAGGAACTCCGACTTGGTCGAATACATCGGCGTGGCAACGAAGTAATAGTAATAGCCGGCCAGCAGAGTCGGCAGGAACACGAAGAAGGAAAGCCGGGTCAGAAGTTGCAGCGTCTTGCGCCGCCGCCGCCGCGCGATATCGCGCTGCATCGACATGATCTCTTTCTGGCGGCGCTCAGAGGAACTGGCAGGCGGCGGGCTGAACTGCGACGGGTTCCTGGTCTTCCCCCGCAAGGCCTCGGGCAGGTGGGGTTCGTCCTCCTCACCCTCTTTGCCGCTGCGGGCCTTGATGTCGGGCAGGAAGGACCGCTCGAACGGGTCCTTGTCGAAGGGATCGATCCCGCGCGCCAGCAGGATGCGCAGGGATTCCTGGTCCGTCTCTGCCTCTACCCCGTTTTTCTGCGCGACCCGGCGCAAGACGCGCAACTGGCGAGAGGACAGGTTGTCCGCGCTGTAGCTGTGCGGTGCGGCCTGGGGGGATGCGCTTGCGGGGGCTTCGGCCTCTTTCGCCGGGTCGGCGGATATAGGGGCAGGGGGCGGCGTGTCCTCCTGCGCGCGCGCATCGCGCTTGGCCCGGCGGGGCAGGGTCAGCTCATCCGGCTCATAGGCAACCACCGCCGCCTCGGGGGGCGTGCTGGCCGCCTCGGGTGCGGCGGCGGGCGCGGGCTCCGCCGGGGGCGGCACTGCAACCGTGCTGCGCGTGGCCGGGCCGATCTCCTTCTCCGGATCCCAGCCGTCCGGCATCGCCCCGACCGGTCCCGTCGTCCGGATGCGGAAACGTTTAGCCTTGGGATTCGTAGTCATACATCCGCTTCGCTTCTTCCAGGGTGTCGAACATGTAGAGTTGCCCGTCTCTCAGCACCGCGGCTTCCCGTGCGAAACGGGCCAGCACGGCGGGTTGGTGGGACACGATCACGATGGTCGTTTCCGCCAGCCGTTCGCGCAGGATCTCCCCAGCCTTCCGGTTGAACTCCACATCGGTAGAGCTCGGCATCCCTTCGTCGATCAGATAAATGTCAAAGTCCAGCGCCAGCATCAGGGCAAAGCTGAACCGCGCCCGCATGCCTGACGAATAGGTGCCGATGGGCTGGTCGAAATATTCCCCCAGCCCGCAGATCCAGCGGCAGTAGGCCTCGATGTAATCGGGGTCCAGCCCGTAGAGCCGCGCGATGTAGCGCGAGTTCTCCATGGCGGAGTGGCGCTTGATCACGCCGCCCATGTAGCCCAGCGGGAAGGAGATCCGGCATTCCCGGCGGATTTCCCCCTCATCGGGCTTTTCCAGCCCGGCCATCATGTTGATGAGCGTGGTCTTCCCCGTCCCGTTCGGGGCCAGGATGCCCAGAGAACGGCCCAGTTCAACCCGGAAGGATACCCGGTCAAGGATCACCTTGCGGTGGCTGCCAGTCCAGAAAGACTTGCTGACATTCTCGAATTCGAGCATCCGCGCTCCGAACCTGCTGACCGCTACTTAAAGGAGCCTGGTTACGGCTTCGTTGAGCCATCCGAGCGAGTATGCCGGATTTTCTATGTTGGGCCAATGGGCTGACGCGAAATTCTTGGTCGCAAGACAACCGACGCAGGGGCACCCGGGTGCTCCGCTTATCGGGTCCCTTCATGCACGCTGCGAAAGGGCGCAGGGCGGGGCCGGTTTACCCGCCCCGCCGCCGTCAGACCCAGAGAGCCCAGGCCATGCCGGCCAGCATCGCGCCCAGTATGGCCAGCCCAAGGTAGGCCACGAAGACCCTTGGCTTGACCAGCGCCCAGACCGCCACCGCCGCCGGGATGCAGCTGACGCCCCCCGCGATGATAAAGGACATGGCTGCACCCGGCGCCATCCCCTGCTGCATCAGCCCGCCCACCAGCGGAATCGCCGCATAGCCGTTCAGATAGGCTGGGGCGCCCACGATGGCCCCCAGAAGAATCGGCCCGATCCCTTCGCCCCCCAGGACAGAGGCAATCCATTCCGCCGGCAGGTATTCCAGCATCACGGCCTCAAGCAGGTAGGCTAGAAGCAGCCATTTGCCCAAAAACAGCAGGTTCTCCAGCGTGGTCTCACGGAAGGTCGCGCGCCGCTCGGCATCGGACCAGAAGCGCCAATTCGGCGCGCCCTGGAAGGGTTTCTTCACGCCGCAGCAGCCACCCACGCTGGCCCGTTCCCGCAGCGGATCGGCGAAGACGGGCGAGCGTTTCAGAACCATGACGACAGCCCCGCCGAACAACCCCAGCCCGATGGCCGCGATCGTCTTGGCCACGGCGAACTCAAGCCCCAGCGTTCCCGCGGTGATGGAGAACATCGCCGGATCCATCAGCGGAGAGCTCAGCCAGAAGGCCATGACCGCGGACAGCGGCGCGCCGACAGCCAGAAGGGCGGCGATGAAGGGGATGACCTGGCAGGAACAGAAGGGCGACAGCCCGCCCAGCAGGGCCGCCATCAGGATCATCCGCGCCTCGTTGCCTTCGAAGGCTTTCGCCAGCAGCGACTCCGCGCCGGTGGCCTTCATGAAACCGATTGCGATCACGGCAAAAAGGATGAAGGGCAGGGTGCCCCAGAAGGCTTCTCCGGCAAAGACGACAGAGGGGCGCAGCTGCGCCGGATCTGCAAGGGCGATGGCGCAAAGGACCAGGGCGATGGCAACCCAGGCACCGTCCAGATGTGCCCGCAGGCCCCGGTAGCCTGTCATCAGCATCTGGGTCATCGGGTCTCTCCTGGCGGGACATGAGCGCAGCCGGGCGCATCGGCGCAGCAGTTTTCCAGCAGGAAATAGGCCAGGCCCTTCAGGTCATCATAGGCCACGGCGGCACAGATGATGCTGCGGCCCTGCTTTTCCTGCGCCACCAGCCCGGCCTGCGACAGGATCCTGACGTGGTGAGTCAGGGTGGAGCCGCCGATCCCGGTCCGCTCCCCCAGCTCTCCGATCCGCAGGCCCTCCGGACCGGCACGCACCAGCGTGCGCAGCACCAGCAGCCGCTGCTCTGATCCAAGCGCCGCAAAGCGGGATGCAGTGACGGCCAGGGCATCCTCCAGTCTGTGTTCCAGCATCGCGGCACCCTCTGAACGTTTCGATGATTCTAGAAATATCGGATTGCCATATTGACGCAAGGTTTATTTCGATAGATGTCGAAGTATCTCGAAGCGACAGGCCGGATGGACGGCCCCGGCGATGCCTTCGCTCAGACCACGCGCTGTTTCGAGATTATCCAGGCCGCGCCCCGTAAAGACGATCACGGCGATCCCCCGCTTCGTGACCCCCGACAGGCTGGATGAAATCAAAGTGGAGACCGTCCTCCCCTGACGCTTTCCGATTTGACCCGCGCGGGCGGCGATCCCAGATAAAGGGCATGGACAGCTTGCCCGACCTTCTGCCCCGGCTTCGCGCCTGCACGCTCTGTGCCGATCGCTTCGCCGCCACCCGCACCCGGCACCGGCCCGCGCCCGTGGTCTGGCTGGACCCGCGCGCCCGCATCCTCATCGCCGGGCAGGCCCCCGGCTTGCAGGCACATGAAAAGCAGCGCCCCTTCGATGACCGCTCCGGCGACCGGCTGCGCGACTGGATGGGCGTCACCCGGGACGAGTTCTACGATCTGTCACGCATGGCCTTCCTGCCCTCGGCCTTCTGCTTTCCGGGCTATGATGCGAAAGGCTCTGACCTGCCGCCGCCCCCGATCTGTGCGCGCACCTGGGCCGCGCCGGTGCTCGACGGACTGCCCAACCTGCGCCTGCGCCTGCTGATCGGCGGCTACGCCCAGAAGATCCACCTTGGCAGCAAGACCACCCTGACAGAGACGGTTTCCCGCTGGCGCGAGGCCCCGCCGGGGACGATCCCCTTGCCTCATCCCTCCTGGCGCAATACGGCATGGTTGCGCCGCAATCTCTGGTTCGAGACCGACCTCCTGCCGGTGTTGCGCACCAAGGTACGAAAGGCACTGGAATGAACGAAGCAACCCCTCTCGACCTGGCCCATGCCGCCATGGAAGCCGCGCCTGAAGATGATGCCACGCGCCTGCGCTTCTACGAGCGCCTCGCGGATTCGGAGCTTTTCCTGCTGCTGGAGGACGAAGCCGAAGGGGGAAACGCCACGCCCCGCATCTTCCCGGTGCAAGAGGACAACTTCGTCCTGCTGTTTGACCGTGAAGAACGCCTGGCGGATTTCACCGGTGCGCCGGCGCCCTATGCCGCCCTCTCTGGCCGTGTCGTGGTCGAACAACTGACGGGGCAGGGCGTGGGCCTTGCGGTCAATCTTGAAACCCCTTCCGCCATTCTGATTCCGCCGGACGCCGTGAGCTGGCTGGCCGAAACCATCGCCCATGCCCCTGCGGAGGTGGAAGAGCGGATCGCGGCCTTCCATGCTCCCCGCGGCCTGCCAGAGGCCCTGATCGCGGCGCTCGACGCCAAGCTCGCCACGGCCCAGGGCCTGGCCGATTGCGCCTTCCTGGCCGCCACGGAAACCGAAAGCGGCACGCGCGGCCATATCCTGGCCTTCATGGATGCCCGCCCCGGTGCCGAAACCGCCCTTGCGAAAGCGGCGTCAGAGGCGCTGACATTCTCCGGGATCGAGGCCGGCGCACTCGACGTCGGCTTTTTCCGCGCCAGTGACGCGGCGGCCGGCGCCCTGGCAAAGGCCGGGCTTCGCTTCGATCTGCCGGAGGCCCCGGAAGCCCGCCCCGTGGACCGTCCCGCCCCCGGCAGCGATCCGCAGAAGCCTCCGATCCTGCGCTGATCCTTCTTCTTGCCGATAAACTCCCGCCGGAGGCATGCGCCGGTGCCGCTGACGTGACCCCTCCCGGCCTTGACGGACCTCTCCGCCCGCGCCACCTTCGCGACCAACAAGACAGGACATGACCTTGAGCAGATCCGCGCCCCCCTTCGCGCCCTTCGAATGGATGATCGCCTGGCGCTACCTGCGCGCACGCCGGGCCGAGGGCGGGGTCTCCACCATGACCTGGATCTCCCTGATCGGCATCGCCCTGGCGGTCTTCGCCCTGATTGCCACCCTGTCGGTCCGCGCCGGTTTCCGGGCGGAGTTCGTGGATACGATCCTGGGCGCCAATGCCCATGTCACCGTCTATTCCCAGCCCCACCAGGCAGAGGTCGGGGGCTACGTGCGCACCATCACGGATTACACCGAGATGGCCGAGCGGATCGCGACCGTCCCCGGCGTGACCCATGCCGCACCCCTGATCAAGGGCCAGGTCATGGCCTCGGGCAATGAACGCAATTCCGGGGTAGAGGTCTTCGGAATCACCGCCGAGGACCTGGCGGACCTGCCCCGTATCGCCAACCCCGAACAGAGCTTCGGCGATATCTCCCGCTTTGGCGAGGGCGTGGCCATCGGCTCCGGCGTGGCGCGGGAACTGGGTCTCAGCGTGGGCGACCAGCTGCGCCTGATCTCGCCGGACGGGGTCAAGACGGCCTTCGGCACTTCGCCCCGGGTCAACGCCTATGAGATCACCTATGTCTTCACGGCCGGGCGCTATGACATCGACCGCACCCGCGTCTACCTGCCCTTCCAGGAGGCCCAGTCCTACTTCAACCGCGAAGGCACCGCCGATGAGATCGAGGTGATGGTGGAAAGCCCGGAGGCCGTCGATACCATGGTCCCCGCGATCCTGGCGGCGGCGGATGGCGACGGCCCGCCGCTGGCCCTGGCCTGGACCTGGCGGGATGCCTCCGGCAGCTTCCTGCGCGCGTTGGACATGGAGGACAACGTGATGTTCGTCATCCTCTCCGTGCTGGTGCTCATCGCCTCCATGAACATCGTCTCCGGGCTGATCATGCTGGTGAAGAACAAGGGCCGCGACATCGGCATCCTGCGCACCATGGGCCTGTCGGAGGGCTCGGTGCTGCGCATCTTCTTCCTCTGCGGCGCCTCCACGGGGATCATCGGCACCATTGCCGGGGTGATCCTGGGCTGCCTCTTCACCATCTACATCGACCCGATCTTCGCCGTGGTGAACTGGGTCTCCGGGGGCGGCGTCTGGGATCCCTCGATCCGCGGGCTTTACGAGCTGCCGGCGAAACTGCAGGCGGGGGATGTGATCTCTGCCATCTCGCTGTCGCTCTTCCTGTCCTTTGTCGTCACCATTTTCCCGGCCCGGCGCGCGGCACGGATGAACCCGGTGGAGGCCCTGCGCTATGAATGACACCGTCCTGTCGCTTCAGACCCTGTCCAAGGGCTATAACCACGGCAAGCCGAACGAGATCCGCGTGCTGCGCGAGGCCTCGCTTGACCTGCAGCGCGGAGAAGTCGTGGCCCTGGTCGCGCCCTCCGGCTCCGGCAAGTCCACCCTGCTGCATATCGCGGGGCTGCTCGACCAGGCAGACAGCGGCACCGTCCGGATCGAAGGGGCGCAGATGACCGGCCTGTCGGACCGGGCCCGCACCGCGATCCGCCGCGACAAGGTCGGCTTCGTCTATCAGTTCCACCACCTGCTGCCCGAGTTCACGGCGGCAGAGAACATCGTCCTGCCGCAACTGGCCGCCGGGAAGTCGCGCAAGGCGGCAGAGGCGCGCGCGGCAGAGCTTCTGGCCCGCGTCGGACTTTCCGATCGCGTGTCCCACCGCCCGGCAGAGATGTCGGGGGGCGAACAGCAACGGGTGGCCTTCTGCCGGGCGCTGGCCAATGGTCCCGCGCTGCTGCTGGCGGATGAGCCGACGGGCAACCTAGATCCGGTCACCTCGGATACCGTCTTCGGGGCACTGATGGCCCTGGTGCGCGAAACCGGCCTCTCGGCGCTCATCGCCACGCACAACCTGGAGCTCGCAGGGCGCATGGACCGCATCCTGCGGCTGGACAACGGCGCGCTGGCCTAGGTCTTCGCAGGCTTCCGGCAAAGGAAAAGGCCCGCCGGGTGGCGGACCTTTGCAGCTGGATCAGGCTGATACCGAGCCGGTGTTTAGTTGTTCAGGCTGTCGAAATAGCCAAGGGTTGCCGCAATGGCCGCCGTCGCGATCGCCACCTTGAAGACGTCGCCGTCAAAGATGCGGTACTCGTAGCCCTTGCCGGGATCGGGCAGGTCATACTTGTCGTAATCGCGCAGCACGCGGTACCCATCCGGCAGCCTGTCGCCCGGGCCAAACATCTTCTGCTGGTGACCCGGCGGGACCCGGCCCACACCCCAGCCCGTGCCGTTGTTGCCCTTCCGGCCGTTGTCGGCGATGCGCAGCGGGCCGTCGAAGGCCCTTCGTTCGTGCCGGTCATCGTGACTGCGGTCGATTCTGTGGTCCTGTCCATTTTGCCTGCCATGCCCATGGCCGTTCTTGGCAAGGGCCGCGCCCGACATCATGGTAGAGGCAGCGAGTGTGGCTAGAATGATGCGCTTCATGGCTCTCTCCTTCAACTTCTTGAAGGTATAACGCATGAGGCGGGCAAAAGGATCGCGGGGTTTCACCCACCGGCGGAATGATGCACAGCCCGCGCCGATCCTGCGTCGGAGCGCCGAGCGTCAGGGAAGTCAAGAAAAGCCCCGCAGACCCGCGGGGAGGGCGGGCTCAGTCCAGCAGCGGCCCGCTCTCGGACAGCGGGATCCGCATCCGGTCCATGCCCTGACGCTTGAAGCCCTGCCGCCACTTGTAGCTTTCCCATTCCGCGCGGATCAGATCGCCCAGCCCCTTCTTGGCCTTCTTCGGCGTGGTATCCGGCATCCAGTGCTCGGTATGCTCAATCCCGGTTTCAAAGACCGGCAGGCCGGCGCGCGCCCAGGGCGAGCCCGGCTTGAGCTTCAGCTCATGCACCTTGTCCGATTGCACCGCCACGGCGGGGTAGAGCACCTGGCAGGGCGGGCGGGCGCCGTGGTCCATGTCGAACAGCTCAAGGTCCACCGGAACGCTCAGCAGGGTGTCCCGCGCCAGCAGCTCCCGTGCAAGATCGGCCCGCAACAGGTAGCCTGCGGCCCCGAAAGCGCCATGGTGGTAATCGTAGATCCGGAAGCCGCCGCGCTGGCGCGCCACGGTCCCGCGTCCCACGACCTGCCGCTTGTCGCGCCAGGCCTCGATCCGCACCATGCCCTTGGTTGCCCGGGCGGCGGCAAAGTCGATCCCCGCCCGCGCATCGCGGGAGAAAAGCACGTCATCCTCCAGCACCAGGCCCCATTCGTGACCCGATTCCGCGATCCATTTCCAGGCGCTCATCTGGCTCAGGAAGACGGCGATCTCCGTTTCTGACAGCATGCCCTCCGCGAACCGTGCGCCAATGGCCTGCGTCATGGCTGCGGTGGTCGGCGGGGTCACCGCTTCGATCCGCTGGATCGGCAGGCCAAGCATGTCGAGCTGGCGGGTCATCAGGGCCATGCGCTCCACCTGGGACGCAAGGTTGATGACCAGCGCGGGAATCTTGGATGGGGTCATGTCGGCTACGCTCAAACGTCCAGTTCTTCGACGAACTTGGCGTTCTCCTGGATGAACTGGAACCGCAGCTCGGGTTTCTTGCCCATCAGCCGCTCGACAAGATCACCGGTCTCGCCGGGCTCGTCCTCGTCGATGGTGACGCGGATCAGCTTGCGGCTCTCGGGATCCATGGTGGTTTCCTTCAGGTCCTTCGCGTCCATCTCGCCCAGGCCCTTGAAGCGGCTGACGTCAATCTTGCCCTTGCCGCCCAGGCCCTTCTCTAGCCAGATGTCGCGCTCTGCCTCGTCTTCCACGTAAAGCCGCTTCGCCCCCTGCGTCAGACGGAACAGCGGCGGGCAGGCCAGGTAGAGGTGGCCGTGGTCGATCATCGGCCGCATTTGGGTGAAGAAGAAGGTCATCAGCAGGGAGGCAATATGCGCCCCGTCGACGTCCGCGTCCGTCATGATGATGATCTTGTCGTAGCGCAGATCATCGACGTTGAACTTGCTGCCCAGTCCGACACCAAGCGCCTGGCAGATATCAGAGATCTCCTGGTTCGCACCGATCTTGTTGGAGGCGGCCCCCAGCACGTTCAGCACCTTGCCGCGCAGCGGCAGCAACGCCTGGGTCTTGCGGTTCCGCGCCATCTTGGCAGAGCCCCCGGCCGAGTCGCCCTCCACCAGGAATAGCTCTGTGCCCTGGCGGTTGGAATTGGAGCAATCGGTCAGCTTGCCAGGCAGGCGCAGCCGCTTGGTCGCGCTCTTTCGGGCGGTTTCCTTTTCCTGGCGGCGGCGCAGGCGTTCCTCTGCCCGCAGCACCAGGAAGTCCAGGATCGCGCCGGCGGATTTCGTGTCCGCGGCAAGCCAGTTGTCGAAGTGATCGCGCACGGCGCCTTCGACCAGGCGGGCGGCTTCGGTGGTGGCCAGCCGGTCCTTGGTCTGGCCCACGAATTCGGGTTCCCGGATGAAGCAGGACACCAGGGCAGAGCCGCCGGTCACAAGGTCGTCCTTGTTGATCTGGGCGGCCTTCTTGTTGTTCACGAGCTCGCCATAGGCGCGGATCCCCTTCAGGATCGCCGCCCAGAAGCCGGTCTCATGGGTGCCGCCCTCAGGCGTGGGAACGGTGTTACAGTAGGACTGGATGAAACCGTCGCGCGAGGGCGTCCAGTTGATCGCCCATTCGACCCGGCCCGGCACGTTGAACCGTTCCTGGAAATCGACCCGGCCCGCGAAGGGCTGATCGGCGTAGGTGGTGCTGCCGGACAGCGTTTCCTTCAGGTAGTCGCCCAGCCCGCCAGGGAAGTGGAACACGGCTTCGGTCGGGGTCTCGCCATCGTCGATCTCGGATTTCCAGCGGATCTCCACCCCGGAGAACAGGTAGGCCTTGGAGCGGATGGACTTGAACAGACGCGCCGGCTTGAACTTGTGGCTGCCAAATATCTCTGCATCCGGATGGAAGGTCGTGGTGGTGCCGCGCCGGTTGGGGGCCGCGCCGATCTCTTCCACCGGGCCCAGGGGGATGCCGCGTGAAAAGCGCTGTTCGACCAGTCGGCGATCCCGTGCGACCTGCACGACCATCGAATCCGACAGCGCGTTGACGACCGATGCCCCCACGCCGTGCAGACCGCCGGAGGTCTCATAGGCCTTGCCGGAGAACTTGCCGCCCGCGTGCAGCGTGCACAGGATCACCTCGAGCGCCGATTTGCCGGGGAACTTGGGGTGCGGATCAAAGGGCATCCCGCGACCGTTGTCGCGGATGGTCATGGAGTAATCCGAATGCAGCTCCACCTCGATGCGGTTGGCGTGGCCGGCCACGGCCTCGTCCATGGAGTTGTCGAGGATCTCCGCCACCATGTGATGCAGGGCGCGCTCGTCGGTGCCCCCGATATACATCCCCGGACGTTTGCGTACCGGCTCCAGACCTTCAAGCACCTCGATCGAGGAGGCGTCATAGGTCTCCGGGCCGGTCCCGCTCAAAAGATCGTCTGCCATTTGCTGCTCATGTTTGTTGGTTGTTGCCGGACATTATGTCAGTGCGCGGCCTCGGGGGAAAGCGCTTTGGCGTGCCTGGGCGTCACTGTGAACGGCTGACAGGCTGCAAAGCGCGTGCCGGGGCATAGCACGACAGCGGCCTTGCCGGAAAGGGGGCTCAAAGCGCCGCGCGACTGCGGGGCCGGGGCACCCGGTAGCAACCCGGCAGGGGCCTTGAGCTGGCTGCCGCCGTGCGCATACGGGACCCGCTGGTTGAAAAAGCCGCGCGCATGACGCCTCTGCGCCGGTACCCCTGCCAGCCCGGCGGCCAGACCCCAGCAAGAGCGCATAGGCAGGGGCAGGCTCCGCGCCTGTAGAAAATACGGGTTTGTCAATCTTCGGTTGACCAGCGGGCCCGCGCCCTCTTGCCAGAGTCGCGTGGGGGGCGTAATGGCCTGCGATGATCCCGGCAATGTCATATCGCAAGCACTTCGGTGCCGTCATGGTGCTTGGTCTGCCCCTTGCAGGCAGCCAGATCGCGCAGGTCTCCTTGAGCCTGGTCGATGCCGCCATGCTGGGCTGGTATGACACCACCGCCCTTGCGGGCGAGATCATCGGCTCCTCGCTTTTCTTCGTGCTCTTCATCGCGGGCACCGGCTTTGCCGCCGGCCTGGCCCCGCTTGTCGCGGCAGCGGAAGGCCGGGGGGATACCACGGCGGCGCGGCGCGTCACGCGGATGGCCCTCTGGCTGTCGATGCTGGCGGGGCTCATGGCGCTGCCGTTCCTGTTGCAGGCCGAACGGATCTTCCTGTTCCTGGGGCAGAAGCCGGAAATCGCGGCCGCCGCCGGCGATTACCTGGGCATCCTGGCCTGGGGCATCTTCCCGGCCCAAGGCGCCGCCGCCCTCAAGAGCTACCTTGCCGCGCTTGAGCGCAGCCGGACGGTGCTTGTCGCCACGCTGGTCTCTGTCGCGGTCAATGCGCTTGGCAACTACGTGCTGATCTTCGGCAGCTGGGGCGCGCCGGAGCTGGGCATCCAGGGGGCCGCGATCTCCTCCCTCATCATGCATGCGGCCACGCTGGCCTTCCTTGTCGCCTATATCCAGCGCGTCCTGCCCGGGCAGGAGCTGTTCGTGCGCCTTTGGCGCCCCGATTGGGAGGCCTTCTGGGCCGTCTTCCGCCTTGGCTGGCCGATCTCCCTGACGCTGATCTGCGAGGTCGGGCTGTTCGCCTTTTCCTCCATCATGATGGGCTGGGTCGGTGAGGTGGCTCTGGTGGCCCATGGGATCGCCATGCAGATCACCTCTGTCACCTTCATGATCCACCTCGGACTCAGCCAGGCTGCGACCGTGCGGGCGGGCCGGGCCCATGGCCGCGGCACGATGACGGACATCAACCGCGGCGCGGCTGCGGCCCTGGTGCTGTCGGGGGTGGTCAGCGTGCTGACCATCGGGCTGTTCCTCGGCATGCCCAGGACGCTGATGGCACTGTTCCTGGATCCCGCCTCTCCGGACCTGCCGGAGATCGTGAGCTTCGGGACGATCCTGCTGGCGGCGGCGGCGGTCTACCAGTTCGCGGACGCCTACCAGGTGCTGGCGCTTGGCATCCTGCGCGGCCTGCAGGACACCCGCCGGCCCATGCTGGTGGCAGCGGTCAGCTACTGGATCGTGGGTGTGCCCAGTGCCTACCTGCTGGCCTTCCCGCTGGGGCTGGGTGGCATCGGCATCTGGATCGGCCTGGCGATCGGCCTTGCCATGGCGGCGGTCTGGCTGATGATGCGGCTCTGGCGTGGGGTGCTGCCCCGCGTCCAGCGCGAGATTTCAGAGCAATACGGTATCAACGCCGGGACCGCCCCAACCGCAGTCTGACGGCCCGTTTCCGGATCGGCGCTGCCCTGACCCCGGTATGCGGATCCTGCGCAGGATCCCGGGGCCACTGGCCCTCAGGACTTTTCCTTGCGCGTCAGGATATCGGCCTGCTTGCGCACCAGCGCGCTGCGCAGGTCATGCATGGCCATCAGCAGGGGATCGGTCATGGTTGCAAGCTCGTCTTCGCTGGCGCGGGACTGAACCCATTGCGCGGTCCGGTTCAGCGCCTCGACGGTGCGGTGCACCTCGTCCATCTGGCGGTCCGCGACCACGGCCTTGCGGCTTTCCATCCAGGCGCGGATCTCTGAGATTTCCTGGTCTGTCAGGGGCTCGTTGCCCTGTGGCTTGATTTCCCCGTTGCGGATATTGGCCACCGCCACCTGGTTCAGCCCCAGGCTTCGCAAGCGTTCGTCCTTGACCACGCGAAAGACGAAGGCGCCGTTTTCACGGATGCGGAAATAGAGGTTGGGCAGAACGGTGGGCATATGCGCTCTCCGGTTGGATGCCGCCCGGATAGACCGGGCGAGAGGGCTGGATCTAGCGGAGAGTGTTGCAGAATTCCTGAATCCGGGTACAGGCTTCCGTAAGGGCCGCGTCGGAAGTTGCATAGGAAATTCTGAAGTTCGGGCTTAGTCCGAAAGCGGCACCAAAGACCAGCGCGACCCCGGCTTCCTCCAGCAAGGCATTGGCAAAGGCCTCATCCGTGTCGATCAGCGTGCCGCCGGCGCTGGTCTTGCCGATCAGCCCCGCGATGGAGGGATAGACGTAGAAGGCTCCCTCCGGCACCGGGCAGGTCACGCCCTCGATCTCGTTCAGCATCTTGCAGACCAGGTCGCGGCGGCGGATGAACATCTCGTTGTTGGGCGCGATGAATTCCTGCGGGCCGTTCAGCGCCTCGACCGCCGCCCATTGGCTGATGGAGCAGGGGTTGGTCGTGGACTGGCTCTGGATCTTGCGCATCGCCGCGATCAGCGTCTCGGGCCCGCCCGCATACCCGATCCGCCAGCCGGTCATCGCATAGGCCTTCGAGACACCGTTGACCGTCAGGGTGCGGTCGTAAAGCGCCGGTTCGACCTCTGCCGGGGTGCAGAAGGTGAAATCGTCATAGGCCAGGTGTTCGTACATGTCGTCCGTCAGCACCCAGACATGGGGGTGGCGCAGCAGCACATCGGTCAGCGCCTTCAGCTCTTCCCGGCTGTAACCGGCCCCTGTGGGGTTGGACGGAGAGTTGAAGATCAGCCACTTGGTCTTGTCGGTGATCGCTGCGTCCAGCTGCTCCGGGGTGATGCGGAAGCGGTTCTCAAGAGAGGCCTCGATCATCACCGGCGTGCCGCCCGCCAGGCGGACCATGTCCGGGTAGCTGACCCAATAGGGGGCCGGAATCACGACCTCGTCCCCGGGGATCAGGGTGGCCATCAGCGCGTTGTAGAGCACCTGTTTGCCGCCGGTGCCCACGTTGATCTGGGCCGGGGTATAGTCCAGCCCGTTGTCGCGCTTGAACTTGGCGCAGATCGCCGCCTTCAGCTCCGGGATGCCGTCAACCGGGGTGTATTTCGTTTTTCCCGCCTCGATTGCCGCAATTGCCGCCGCCTTGATGTTGTCGGGCGTGTCAAAATCGGGTTCGCCGGCACTCAGACCGATCACATCCTTGCCGGCCGCCTTGAGCTCCTGTGCCTTGGTCGTCATCGCGATCGTGGGGGACGGTTTCACGCGGGAGAGGGTTTCGGACAGGAAGGACATGTGCCGGTGCTCCGGTTTGTGTTTATGGCCCGTCCGTCTTAGGCTTGCGCCGAAGGCCGTTCAAGGCAGATCGAAACGGACATGCATGGGCCGGCAGCACGGTCCCCAGGAAGGATCCCGATGATGGACGATTGGTACAGCGCCGAGAACGCGACTTTCGGAGACAGGATCGAAGCGGCGCGGCTGGCCGCCCGGATGACCCAGGGCCAGCTGGCCAAGCGCCTTGGCGTCAAGCTGTCGACCCTCAAGCACTGGGAACAGGACCTGTCAGAGCCGCGCGCCAACAAGCTGCAGATGCTGGCCGGGCTGCTGAACGTGTCGCTGACCTGGCTGCTGAACGGCGAAGGCGAAGGGGTGGCCGGTCCCGATGCGATCGACCAGGCCCCCGATGCCGGTGCCATGGCCGCGCTTGGAGAGATCCGCGAGATCCGCACCCAGATGGCTGGCATGGCGGATCGTCTGGCGCTATTGGAGAAGCGCCTGAGAAACGTATTCAAGGAAGCCGCAGAATGACAGAGCCGGTCCCGGTCGGGGAAACCCGCGAAACCCGCGTGAAACGGATGCGGATGCGCTCCATGCGGCGCGGCATCAAGGAAATGGACATCATCCTTGTGCGCTTCGCCGATGCCTGCCTAGACGATCTGACCGATCAAGAACTGGACGCCTATGACCAGGTCCTGTCGCAGAACGACCAGGATCTCTACCAATGGGTCTCCGGCCAGAAAGAAGTCCCGGCAGAGCTGGCCCCGATGATCGCCCGGATCGCCGCCATCCCGGCCTGAACACCCCGGAGCCACGCGGGATCGTTCCACCCCTGGTTGAAATCCATCGGATGTTAACCATGGAACGGTCTATCCATTTGGAATTAACGCAATTTTCGGGAATCTGCGTCAAATCTTCGTCCAAGAAATATCGGACGGAGAATTGGATGAGCATTCAGAACGCGATTGGCCCGCGTAGCGCTCCTAAGGAGTTCATGGGCGGCTATCTCGACATGCTGGCGCTGGTGGAGCGGCTGCATCGTCTGTTGCTGGACGTCATCAAGGACGAATTCGAGCGTGTCGGCGTGCTTGAGATCAACGCGGTCCAGGCGCTTCTGCTCTACAACATCGGCGATAACGAAGTCACCGCCGGAGAGTTGAAGAGCCGTGGCTACTACCAGGGCAGCAACGTCAGCTACAACCTCAAGAAGCTCGTGGAAATGGGCTTCATGCACCACGAACGCTGTGAGATCGACCGCCGCTCCGTCCGCGTCCGCCTGACCCAGAAGGGGCGCGAAATCCGCGATGTGGTCGGCGATCTTTTCGCGCGCCATGCCGAGGGGCTGGAAAGCCGCAACATGCTGGATTTCAATGCCATGGAAGACAACAACGCCTCCCTGCGCCGCCTGGAACGGTTCTGGAGCGACCAGATCCGCTACATCTACTGATCCGCCGCCTGAAACACCCCAAGCTGACAGCCCGTGCGGCGTCACGCTGCCGGGCCAACTAAGCCGCACGCAGGACCGAAGGGCTGGCCCCTCCGGTCCTTCCCCGTAATCAGGGCAAGTGTTCAGGGCTGGCCGTCTTCGGGGAAGGGCAGGGGGGTGTCCGGCACGAGGGTCGACACGGCGATCACCTGCAATTCCCGCAGCAGCTTGCGCACCATGGCGGCGTGGTAATCCCGGAAGCCAAGCGCGGTTTCCAGGAAAGCATCCGGCCCGCGCAGCACATAGGCCCTGTAATAGGCAGAGAGCGGCGCGATCCCCATGGCCTCGCCCCCGCGCGCGCCGCCGTCGGCCGCGCCGATCGCCAGGCCGTTGACGGTGATATCACCCATCTCGACGCTTTGCGGGTGGGGGCGGGCGTTGTGGATCCCATCGCCTGAGATATCCAGCACATGCCGCCAGCACTCCGGCTGATCCGCCAACGCCGCACGTCCATAGCGCAGCGCCGCCCCGATGGAGGTGGAGGGCTCCATCGCCCCGCGCCGGGAGGCGCGCAATTCCTGCTGAAGCGCCGTGATATCCGTGTCGCTGCGGATGCTGCGCCAGGGGGCCAGCAGCCGCTGGTCCGCCGTGCCGCTCCACTCAAAGACCATCAGCCGCACCGGGGCCTGCGGGATATCCAGAAGCGCGTTGCGCACATCAGCCTCTCCCAGGGCCGCGGCCAGCCCGTCGATCTGCAGCCGGTATTCATCGCCATCGACAGAGCCAGAGACATCCAGCCCCAGGGCCAGCGCCTGGCGGCAGGTTTCGGCCTGAAGCGGCCCTGCCAGGACCAGGGCAAGAAGGGGCGCGGCTAGCCGCAGCATTCGGGGGGTGTCTCTGCCTGGCCCATCTGCAGGTCGTTGATTTCACGGAACAGCTTCAGGCCCATGGCATGGGCGAAATCCTCAAAACCGTTCGCCACCTCAAGAAAGGCGCCGGGACCCCGGATCACGTGCTGCTGGTAGAAGTCGTAAACGCCCTCGTCCGGGCCAAGGATCGCCAGCCCGTTCACCACCACCCCGGCGAATGGGAAATTGCGATAGGCCAGCTCCGGGCCGAAGCCCTCGTTGTTGATCCCGTCGCCAGACAGGTCCAGCACCTGCCGGTCACAGGCGGGCGCGTCCCGCAACAACCCCGCCCCAAAGCCAAGCGCATAGCCGGTCGCGGTGGGAAACCCGCTGTGGGACCGCCGGGCCTCTGACAGGCGCGAAGAGGCGCGCAGGATGTCTTCCGGGGTGCGGATCATCAGCCAGGGCAGGATCACCTTCTGCTGGTAGCGCCCGCTCCATTCATAGGCCGAAAGGGCGACGGCGCCATTGCCGTTTAGCAGCGCCTGCCGGATCTGCGGCAGCAGCAGCGCCCGGGCCAGCCCGTCGCGCTGCAGCTGATATTCCCGGCTGTCGACAGAGGCAGAGACATCCAGCGCCAGGACCAGGGCCAGCCGACAATGGCTGCCCCCCTGCGCCTGCGCGGCCAGGGGTGTCAGCGCCAGAAGAAGCCACAGGCCGACGCCCCGCAGCAGTTGCCACGGCGCCCGGCGTGCGTGACTTACCAGTGGCCGGTGTTTTCCATGCTTGCCCAAGGTTCCGCCGGCTCCAGATTTCCATCCTGCAGCAACTCGATGGAGACATTGTCCGGCGACCGGACAAAGGCCATGTGGCCATCGCGCGGCGGACGGTTGATCGTCACGCCGGCGTCCATCAGTTTCTGGCAGGTCTCGTAGATGTTCTCGACCTGGTAGGCGAGGTGACCGAAATGACGGCTGTCGCTTGGCAGCCCGTCGTCGCCATCCCAGTTCCAGGTCAGTTCGACCGGGCATTCCTCGTGGCCTTCGGGGGCCATGAATACCAGCGTGAAGCGGCCGCCCTCGTTCTCGATCCGCCGGGTCTCTTTCAGGCCCAGCAGCTCGTAGAACGCCATGCTTTTCTCAAGGTCCTTCACGCGGACCATCGTATGCAGGTAACGCATCCGTCTTGCTCTTTCTGTTGCGGTATTTAGCCGGGACGCGCCTGGCGTCCCTTCATGCTTGCAGCGTAGCAGCCCCGCGCCACTTGTCGATGTGAAAAGCCGCGCAGAGGAGTTATCCACAGCATGTAGAGGTTTTTTCCGCCCCTCTTACCAGATAAGGTGGGCGAAAATCTCTCCAGAAAGGATTCGTCCATGCCGCTTTCCGCTGACCAGCAGGCCGAGATCGAAGAACTGCGGGCCGCGCCCGCCTCGACCCTGCGGGCCACCGTACCGGGGATCGAGGCGCATCTCTACAAGGCCGTTCCGGTTCTGGATCATGGCTTTGTCCGCGTCGTCGACTACATGGGCGACGATTCCGCGATCTGCCAGGCGGCGCGCGTCTCCTACGGGCGCGGCACGAAATCGGTGCAGAACGACGAAGGCCTGATCCGCTACCTGATGCGTCACTGGCACTCGACCCCCTTCGAGATGTGCGAGCTGAAGCTGCATGTGAAACTGCCGGTCTTCGTGGCCCGTCAGTGGATCCGCCACCGCACCGCCAACGTGAACGAATACTCCGCCCGCTATTCGATCCTGGACCGGGAATTCTACATCCCCGCGCCGGAACACCTAGCGGCGCAATCGGTGATCAACAACCAGGGCCGGGGCGAAGCCCTGACCGGCGAGGAAGCCGCCCGCGTGCTGGAATACCTCAAGACCGACAGCGCCCGCGCCTATGATCACTACGCAGAGATGATCAACCAGGAGGACGGACAGCAGGGCCTGGCGCGTGAACTGGCGCGGATGAACCTGCCCGCCAATATCTACACCCAGTGGTACTGGAAGGTGGATCTGCACAACCTCTTCCACTTCCTGCGCCTGCGCGCCGATGCCCATGCCCAGTATGAAATCCGCGTCTACGCGGACGAGATCTGCAAGCTTGTCGCCGATTGGGTCCCCCTGGCCTACAAGGCCTTCGAGGATTACCGCCTGGGCGCGGTTTCCATGTCCGCCCAGATGGTCGACTGCCTGCGCCGCATGCTGGCCGGCGAAGAGGTGACGGAAGAGAACTGCGGCATGTCCAAGCGCGAGTGGCGCGAATTCCGCGGCATGCTCGACTGACGGAAACTCATCCGAAAACAGACTGATCCAGCGTGGCGGTCTGCACGTATTCCCCCCAGATATTCCCGGAGGAAACATGCAGATCGTCACGCTTTATCTCACCACCGCCCTGGTTTTCCTGGGGCTCGACGCGGTGATGCTGAAACACGTCATGCGGCCGCTCTTTGAAACGCGGCTTGGCGATCAGCTTCTGGCCGATCCGCGTTTCGGACCGGCCGGGGTGTTTTACCTGTTCTACGTCGCCGGCGTGGTCTGGTTCGTCTCGCTTCCCGCGCTCTGGGACGGCAAGGCATTTCATGCGCTGGCCAGCGGGGCGCTTCTGGGGGCCATGGCCTATGGCACCTATGAATTCACCAATTACGCCACGCTGCGGGCCTGGGATCTGCGCATGGTGGCCACGGACCTGATCTGGGGCACCGTTCTGACGGGCACCTCTGCCTTCATCGGCGTGATCGTGACCCAGAAGATCTTCAACTAGGGCAGGATATCTTCAAGAAATCGCATTTGGTCTGCGAAAACCGTCATGAATCTGTTACAGTGGGGCAAACGCCACACGGAGCTGCTTCATGATCCGTTTCGCCTGCCTTTGCGCGCTTGCTCTTTCCGCGGGTCCCACCGCAGCCAGTTCGCCCATTGCCGAGGTCATCTGCGATGGGCGCGCCGCCATGGAACAGCGGCTGAGCACGCGGATGCGCAGCACGCGACAGGCCACCGGCTTGCGCGGACCGGAGCAGGTGATGGAGGTCTGGACAGATCCCACCGGCGACTGGACGCTCGTGGTCACCTATGCGACCGGGACGTCCTGCATTGTTTCAATGGGCGAAGCCTGGCAGGACATGCGCCCGCCACGGGATCCTGCCTGACCCGGTCATCATGGCCGCAGGGCGGGGACGTGTCAGAAAAAACCCGGAAACTGGCGTTTCCGGGGCATGGAATTGCCGACTTGCGAACTCTTGACTGCACTCTGTGAGGGTGGCGCCGGGCCTTGGCGGATCATGGCGATGGCTTGATCCTGTCGGTGGGGCGTCTGTCAGAGCAGCTTCAGATCTCCGGCCATCTGCCGGCCGTCGCGCCCCTCGGTCAGTTCGTAGCCAACCTTCTGGTTGTCCGCGAGCCCGGTCAGCCCCGAGCGCTCCACGGCGGAGATATGCACAAAGACATCCTTGCCGCCTTCTTCGGGTTCGATGAAACCGTACCCTTTCGTCGTATTGAACCATTTTACGGTGCCTACAGGCATTCCGTCTCTCCTCTTGCCGTTTTGCCCTGCAATTCAGGGGACTTGCTGCAAGACGGACAAGGTCATAAAAGTCGGTGACTTGCCGATCCTGCACGGTTCAAGGATTGCATTGGTTTTGTAAAAAGCAAGCAAAACAAAGGTATTGCCGCCGCATAGCACAGGATTTGGGCGAAGTGCGGCAAAGGGGGCGTTTATGAATGTATACGGTATCAAGAATTGCGACACCTGTCGCAAGGCCTTGAAAGAGCTGGAAAATCCAGAGCTTGTTGATATCCGGCACGACGGGCTGCCCGAAGCACTGCTGCAGCGGGCTGCCGAAACATTCGGCAACGATCTGCTCAACCGCAGGTCGACGACCTGGCGCGGCCTGGACGAGGCAGAGCGCGAGAAGGGCATCCAAGAGCTGCTGCGCGCCCATCCGCTGCTGATGAAACGCCCGCTCATCGAAGCGGGCGATCAGCTTTATCTTGGCTGGGGGCCAGAGGTGCGCGCGGCCCTGGTTGGCTAGGGCGCGACGGGGCTAGGGCGTGACGGGCGCAGGCGATGTCGCGCGAAAGACCAGCCGGTCCAGCGCCAGTGCCCCGCCCCCCATCAGCCCCGGCACCAGCAACAGGAACACCCAGAGCGCCCGCTGATCCAGCACCACGCCGGCGGGCATCCTGTCGAACCAGGCGCCCAGCGTCGCGGCATGGGCGATGCCGCCATGTCCGTATAGATCGGTCAGGCTCTGCACCGCGATGAAGCCGATCATCCCGAAGCTTGCCAACCGCGTCAGCAGGCCCAGCACCACCATCAGCGGCAGCAGGAACTCTGCCCAGGTGCCGGCCACCACGATCAGCCATTGCAGCCAGCTCATCTGCGCGGCGTCATAGCCCGCCGCCTCGAAGGCGCGCGGAAAGATCTGCCCGTAGGCCCCGGCAGAGGGGTGCAGAAAGCCGAAGATCCCATCGCCCAGCTTTGTCAGGGCCGAGCTCCAGAAATAGGTCAGCAGCACGGCGGCAAAAAGGAACCGCGCCAGGACCGGCAGGGCAGGGCTGAGCCGGGACAGCGGCTGGGTCGGATCTGTCATCTGGGAACCTCCAGGTCGGTGATAGCCCCCCGGGCCAGCAAAAGGCCCAGCAGGTCGGTCAGTGGCGCCTCATCGCCATCGCTGGCCGCATGGGCTTCGGAGACATTGGCGCCGTCCAGCAGGGCGCGCATCATCAGGCCCTGGGGTTTGCTCAGCGGATCGGGGCGTGGGTCGTAGCCCGGGCGGCTGATCAGCACGTCCTGGGCCTGCGGGCGCGGCGCGGGGGCCTCTGCCTCATGGGCCTTGCGCCAGATGTCATGCAGGGGCCAGGCCGAGGGCAGCAGGCGCAGGGCGGGCGCAAAGCGCAGCCGGGCAAGAGGCAGGGCCTCTTGCGGCAGGGCGGCCAGTCGGTCGGGCGCGACCGGCGTGGCGTCGGCGGCGTGGTAGGAACTGCGCAGCGCCAGGTCCAGCCGGGCGGCATCGGGCAGGTAGCCCATCTGGGCCACCGGCGCGAAACCGGCAAGGAAGTCGGGAAAGGCATCGCCATAGCGAAACATGCGCGGATCCCGCGGCGGATGGGCCCGCACGAAGGGCAGGGCGATGCGGCGCAGGTTGGTCTCTCCGATCAGCCGGGCCACGGTGGGGAACCCCTCCAGCACGGCCTCTGTCAGGCTGGCGGCCACGTTGTTGCGATAGACATCGAACCGCCGCCCCACAGGCCCGCCCCGCCCGTCGCCAAGCGCCTCCGGCGGTGGCAGGGCAGGATCCAGAAGGGCGGCGCGGAAACCGGCTTGCAGGACGCGGGTCATGACGGTTGCACCGGCGCCAGCGCCGCCTCTGCCCGGCGCGCCTGCGTGGCCAGCACGGGCCAGTCGGGCACGTCGTTGTCCCATTCGATCAAGAGCGGCCTGGGCCCCGACAGCGCCAGCACCGCCTCCAGCAGCGCCCAGACCGGATCGGCCACCTCGCGCCCGTGGCTGTCGATCAGCAGGGGCCGGCCGGCCTCGTCTTCTTCCTCGTCATGGCCGCCCAGGTGGATTTCGCCGACGGCGGCCATGGGGAAATCGCCGACATAGGCCAGAGGATCCAGGCCAAGGTTCACGGCAGAGACGAAGACATTGTTCACGTCCAGCAGCAGCCCGCAGCCAGTGCGCCGGGCGACCTCGCGCAGGAACTCGGTCTCGGGCATCTCGCTTTCCTCGAAGGCCAGGTAGCTCGAGGGGTTCTCAAGCAGCATCGGCCGTCCGACCGCCTCTTGCAGCTGGTCGATATGGCGGCAGACCCGCGCCAGCGTCTCGCCCGTGTAGGGCAGGGGCAGCAGGTCGTTCAGAAAGGCGCTGTCATGTGTGGACCAGGCAAGGTGCTCTGAAAAGCTGGCCGGTTGCAGCCAGTCGCAGAGCTGGCGCAGGCGGTCCAGGTGGGCCGGGTCCAGCGGCCCTTCGCCGCCGATCGACAGGCCCACGCCATGGACCGAGACGGGGAAGCGCTCCGCCAGGTGGCGCAGCTGGGCCAGGGGCCGTCCGCCCGCGCCCATGTAATTCTCTGCATGGATCTCCAGCCAGCGGACGGGGGCGGGATCTGCCATGATCTGCGCGTAATGCCGGGCCTTGTAGCCCACGCCGGGGGCGGCGGGCAGGCGGGGGTGGCTGTGATCGAACATGCGGGGCTCCATCGGATCAGGTGCTGAAGAACGGGTCCGGCGCAGGCAGGTGCGGTGCCTGCGCCGGACCATTCGCAATCAGCCGTCCATCGGCAGGTCGCGATCCAGCGGCTCAAGCGAGCCCATGCGCGCGTGGTCATCCATCTTCGGCAGCTCGATCTCCATGCAGGTGCCGGCGTCCACGAAGGTCCAGGCATTGCCCTGGTAATCCACGGTCGACGTGCCGGCGCAGGTGGTGCCGGGGCCGGCGGCGCAATCGTTCTCTCCGGCCATGGAAACGCCGTAGCATTTCTCCTGCGCGGCCTGCGCATGGGCGACGGAGCTGGCGGCAAGAGCGGCTGCGAAGGCCCCGGCGACGGCGACGATGTTCCTGGTGTTGGACATTTGGATCTCTCCCTTGGGGTATCTCTGGATCTGGCGGCGCCCTCATGGCGTCCGTGTCTCTCCATTCGCGGCGGGAGCCTGGGATGTTACACCGCTCACGAACAGGTGAACCCGTTGCAGAAAATCCGTGAGGGGCTGTAACGTTTCCCCTGCCTCCTGCGAAAGGAGAGGGGAATGACCGAGAGAAACGCGCAATGGGGCGACCTGCTCAGACGTGCCAACCGGGGCGAAGCCGCGGCCTATGCGCGATTCCTGACAGAGGTGGTGCCGGTGATCCGCAACATCGCCCGGGCCCGCAGCCCGCATGGCGCGGATGAGGTAGAGGATATCGTGCAAGAGGTCCTCTTGGCGCTGCACGCCAAGCGTCATACATGGCGCGAAAGCGATCCCGTGACCCCGTGGCTTTACGCCATCGTGCGCTACAAGACCGCCGATGCGGCCCGCAAGCGGCGCGCCGGCGGGGGCCGCCAGGTCCCGATCGACGATCTGGCCGATGTCCTGCCCGACGACACGGCAGGAGAGGTCACGGCCGCAGGCGATCTCACCCGCCTTCTGGGAGAGATCGATGACCGCTCCGCCGGGATCGTCCGCGCGGTCGGGGTCGAAGGGCAAAGCGCCGGGGAAGTCGGCGCAAGGCTCGGCATGAGCGAAGGCGCGGTGCGCGTGGCCTACCACAGGGCCCTGCAACGCCTGCGCGACAAGGCCGGCGCAGTCGGCACCGGGCAGGCGAAGCAGCCGCGCCCGGCCAAAGTAGACGAGAGACTGGAATGAACACCGATGATCTCATAGCCGGCCTGGCCCGCGACCCCGCGCCAGCCACGGGTACCGGCCCTGAAAAGCGCCTCTTGCCGGTCCTGCTGGCGGGGCTGGCGGTGACGCTGGCGCTTTTCTTCCTGGTGCTGGGGCCGCGCCCGGACCTGATGGCGGCGCTGTCCGATCCGCTGATCGCGGCCAAGACACTGATGCCCCTGCTGCTGGGGGTGCTGGCGCTGATCCTGTCGCTGCGCGCCGCACGTCCGGCCGCGCCCTTCGGCCTGCCGGGCACGCTGATCTGGGCGGTGCCGGCGGCGGCGGCGGCGCTTTTCGTGCTGGCCTTCATGACCACGGTGCCGCCCGCACGGCTGCCGGCCTTCATCGGCCATTCCATCCCGATTTGCCTGCCCGCCATCCCGCTCTTGTCGCTGCCCATGCTGGCCGGTCTGATCACGGCCCTGCGGCGGGGGGCGCCCGTGCACCCGGCGCGCTGCGGCGCCCTTGCGGGGCTGGCGGCGGCGGGCCTGGCCACGGCGATCTATTCCACCTTCTGCATCGAGGATTCGCCGCTCTTCTATGCGGTCTGGTACACGGCCGGGATCGGCATCGCCTCTGCCCTGGGCGCAATTCTGGGGGCCCGCTGGCTGAACTGGTAGGGGCGCAGGCACCCCCGCCGAAGCGGACCACCTGAGATGAAAAAGGGCGCCCAGAAGACGCCCTTTTCGTTTTTGGAAACCGGTTCCCCGGCTTATTCTGTGGCTTATTCCGCGGCCAGTTTTGCCGCCTTGGCCTTGGCCTTGGCCAGGTCCGGCGGCGTGGCCTCTGCCGCGATCTGGGCGACGATCTCGTCCAGGGTCTGCGTCTTCGTCTGCTTCTCGCCAAGGCGGCGGGTAGAGACGGTGCGCTCTTCGACCTCGCGGTTCCCGCAGGCCAGGATATAGGGCACCTTGCCGACCGAGTGTTCGCGGACCTTGTAGTTGATCTTCTCGTTGCGCAGGTCGGCCTCGGCGCGCACGCCGGCGGCTTTCAGCGCCTCGACCACCTCAAGGCAATAGTCATCCGCATCAGAGACGATGGCCGCCACGACCACCTGGCGCGGAGCCAGCCAGATCGGCAGCTTGCCGGCGTGTTCCTCGATCAGGATGCCGATGAAGCGCTCGAAAGAGCCCACCACGGCGCGGTGCAACATGATCGGGTGATGCTTCTCGCCGTCCTGGCCGATGTAATGCGCCTCAAGCCGCTCGGGCAGGTTCGGGTCCACCTGCAGCGTGCCGCACTGCCAGTCGCGCCCGATGGCATCGGTCAGCACGAATTCCAGCTTCGGCCCGTAAAACGCCCCTTCGCCGGGGTTGAGGGTGTAGTCGTACCCGGCCGCCTTGCAGGCATTGCCAAGCGCGGCTTCCACCTGGTCCCAGCTTTCCTCTGTCCCCACGCGCTTTTCAGGGCGGGTGGACAGCTTCACGCTCCAGCTGTCAAAGCCGAGGTCGGCATAGACCTTGGCAAGGAACTCGATGAACTTCTTCGATTCCGCCTCGATCTGGTCGACGGTGCAGAAGATATGCGCATCGTCCTGCGTGAAGCCGCGCACCCGCATGATGCCATGCAGCGCGCCCGAGGGCTCATAGCGCGCGCAGGAACCGAACTCGGCCATGCGCAGCGGCAGGTCGCGGTAGGATTTCAGGCCGTGGTTGAAGATCTGCACGTGGCAGGGGCAGTTCATCGGCTTCAGCGCGTTGATGGTCTTTTCGCGCGCGTGATCCTCGTCCACTTCGACGATGAACATGTTTTCCTGGTAGTTACCCCAGTGGCCGGAGGCCTCCCAGAGCTTGCGGTTCACGACCTGGGGGGTGTTGACCTCCACATAGCCGTCAGCGCGCTGCTGGCGGCGCATGTAATCCTGAAGCTCGGTGTATACCGTCCAGCCGTTGGGGTGCCAGAAGACCTGGCCCGGGGCCTCTTCCTGCATATGGAACAGGTCCATCTCGCGGCCCAGCTTGCGGTGGTCGCGCTTGGCGGCCTCTTCCAGCATCAGCAGGTGGGCTTTCAGCTTTTCCTTGCCGGTGAAGGCCACGCCGTAGATCCGTTGCAGCATCGGGCGGTCGCTGTCGCCGCGCCAGTAGGCGCCGGCCACCGACATCAGCTTGAAGGCATCGCCGGGCACCTGGCCGGTGTGCTGCAGGTGCGGGCCACGGCACAGGTCCTGCCAGTCGCCGTGCCAGTACATGCGCAGCGGCTCATCGCCGGGAATGCTCTCGATCAGCTCGACCTTGTAGGGCTCGCCCCGGTCCTCGTAGTACTTGATCGCCACGTCGCGGTCCCAGACCTCCGTGCGGACGGGATCGCGAAGATTGATGATTTCCTTCATCTTCTTCTCGATCTCGCCCAGGTCCTCGGGGGTAAAGGGCTCTTCGCGGTCGAAATCGTAATACCAGCCGTCCTTGATGACGGGGCCGATGGTGACCTTCACGTCCGGCCACAGCTCCTGCACGGCGCGGGCCATGATATGGGCCAGGTCGTGGCGCACCAGCTCATTGGCCTGCGCTTCGTCCTTCATCGTGTGGATGGCGATGCTGGCGTCGCCCTCGATCGGCCACTGAAGATCCCAGTGCTGGCCGTTGACGGTGGCGGAAATGGCTTTCTTCGCAAGGGAGTTGGAGATCCCGGCAGCCACGTCGGCAGGCGTGATGCCCGCGTCGTAGTCGCGCGAATTGCCATCGGGGAAAGTGAGAGAGATCTGGGACATATCCTGTCCTCCTCGTCAGTTTGGCGCCCACGGAACGCCCGGTTGCGGGTTATGTGTGACCGCGACATCGCAAAGCCATGGACCCAAGTCAAGGTCCCGCGCGTTACCCCCCTGCCGGGGCAACCCGGGCAGACCTCGGACAGGGGGCAGGGCGCCCCCGCATGTCACGACCCCTCAGCCACCGACCAGCTACAAGCCCTAGCCAGACCGGAGCCAGCAGCCTGACCGATTCCCACATACCCCCCGCCCGCCCCGCGACCTCTCGTCCGCTCTTCGAGCGCCTGACCGGAGAGGACAGCCTGGACCCGAAGGAAAGCCGCAACGGCCTGCGCATCGCCGCGTCCCTGTCGATGACGAAGATCAGTGATGGGCTGATCGATCCCAAGCTGGTGCTGGGCTGGCTGCTGACGGCTCTCGGGGCGCCGGCGGCCTTCACCGGGGCGCTCGTGCCGATCCGCGAGGCCGGGGCGCTCCTGCCACAGCTGTTGCTGGCAGGGGGGCTGCGCCGCCTGACGCGGAAGAAATGGATGTGGGTGGCCGGCGCGGCCCTGCAGGGGGTGGCGGCACTGCTGATCGCGCTTTGCGCGCTGTTCCTGCAGGGGGCGGCGGCGGGGCTTGCGATCTGCGCGGCCCTTGCGCTGCTGGCACTGGCGCGGGCGGCCTGCTCTGTCTCCTTCAAGACGGTGCTGGGCAAGATGGTGGGCAAGACCCGGCGCGGCGCCGTCACCGGCATCGCCGGCTCGCTCGCCTCTGGCGCGGTGGTGGTCTTTGCGCTTCTGCTGATCTCCGGCCTGTTCGAAAGCCGCGGTCCGGTGCTGATCGCCATCACCCTGGCGGGTGCGCTCTGGTTGGCGGCGGCCATGCTGTTCTCCACCCTCTCCGAAGACCCGGCAGAGGCTCAGGAGCAGGCCACGCCCCCGGCGTTCCTGAAGATCCTGAAGGGCGACGCCATGCTGCGCCGCTTCATCCTCGCGCGCGGGCTGCTGGTCGCCACCGCGCTGGCCCCGCCATATATCGTTATGATCGCGGGGGCAGAGGGCGGCGCCGTGCTGGGCAAGCTGGGCGCGCTCATGCTGGCCTCTGCCGCGGCAAGCTTCGCCTCTTCCTACGTCTGGGGGCGGTTCTCTGACCGGTCCTCGCGGCGGGTGCTGGTGGCGGCAGGCCTGATCGGCGCGCTGGCCATGGCCTCCATGGTGGCGCTGGGCCTTGTCGGACTGGCCGCCAGCGCCTGGGCCGGGCCGGCGGTGCTTTTCGTGCTGATGGTGGCCTATCACGGCGTCCGCCAGGGGCGCTCGACATACCTAGTCGACCTGGCCCCCGAAGACCTGCGCGCCGATTACGCGGCGGTGGCCAACACGCTGATCGGGGGGATCCTGCTGCTGGCGGGGGCACTGGGCTCTGGCCTGGCAATGATCGGGCCCCAGGCGGCCCTGGCCGGTTTCGCCGCGCTCTCCGCCCTTGGCGGGCTTCTCTGCCTGACCCTGCGAGAGGTCGAGTCCGCCTGATATTGCACCCCTTGGCGGCGCATGCCAATCATCGTGCAACGCATGATTGGGACCAGACGCCGGGGGACGCCGCAGATGACAGGACCACAGACGATCACCACGCCGCAGGGCCGCACACTTGCCTACCACCGGACCGAAGGGACAGGGGACGGCCGCCCCGGCGTGGTCTTCCTTGGCGGGTTCAAATCGGACATGGGCGGCACGAAGGCGGTCTTCCTGGAAGACTGGTGCAAGGCCCAGGGCCTGTCCTTCCTGCGCTTTGACTACTCCGGGCACGGCGAAAGCTCCGGCGCCTTCGTGGACGGCTGCATCGGCGACTGGGCAGAGGACGCAGAGGCCGCGATCACCGAGCTGACAGAGGGGCCGCAGATCCTGGTGGGCTCTTCCATGGGCGGCTGGATTTCCCTGCTGATGACCCGGCACCTGCCGGAAAAGGTCGCCGGCCTGGTGACCATCGCCGCCGCGCCCGATTTCACCGAAGACAGCATGTGGGCGGGTTTCGACAAGGCCCAGCGTCTGGCGCTGGAAATGGTGGACCAGGTCTCTCTGCCGTCAGACTACGGAGAGCCCTACATCATCACCAAGCGCCTGATCGAGGATGGCCGCGATCACCTGGTCCTGCGCGACCCTGTGTTGCTGCCCTTCCCGGTGCGGATGCTGCATGGCACGGCCGATGCGGATGTGGAGATGTCCGTCGCCCTGCGCCTGCTGGATAAATCCCGGGGCGAGGATATCCGCCTGACCTTCGTCAAGGACGCCGATCACCGGTTCTCCACCCCAGACTGCCTGGACATGGTGGGCGCGGCCATCACCGAGGTGCTCTCCCGGCTCTAGGGCCGGGCAGGGCCCCCGCGAAGGGGCCCTCGCGCTACGGCTCCCGTCAGGCCGTGCGCGCTTCGGCGCGTTGGGGGATGACCTGCTGGGCGATGCCCACGAAGAGCAGGTAGAAGCTGACCACGATCAGCAGGCTTTCAACCCAGTCGGCCATGGAGAAATTCGTCAGCGTCGCGTAAAGCGCCAGTGCCACCCAGAGCATCGCCAGCGGCAGCGACAGCTTGCGCCAGCGCCGCGTGCGCACCGGGTGGATGAACTTCAGCGGCAGGAACATGGCGACGGTCAGCAGGATGATGACACCCACCATGATCGGCCAGGGCGGCTCCACCGCGAAGAAGACCAGCACCACCATGTTCCAGCACCCCGGAAAGCCAGAGAAGCTGTTGTCCGAGGTCTTCATGCGCGTATCGGCGAAATAGACCGAAGAGGCGAAGGCGATCAGCAGCACGCCGAACCACCCCGTCCATCCCGGCAGCAACCCGGATTGGTAGAGCGCGAACGCGGGGATGAAGACATAGGTCAGGTAATCGATGATCAGGTCCAGCAGCACGCCGTCGATCTGGTTGGCGTATTTCTTGACCTCGAAGCGCCGGGCCAGCGGCCCATCCACCCCGTCGACGGCAAAGGCCACCACCAGCCAGAGGTACATGACCTCCCAGGATTCATTCGCGGCGGCAATGATCGCCAGCATGGAAAAGATGGCGCCGGTGGCCGTCAGGAGGTGGACCGAGAAGGCCTGGATTTGTTGTCTGATCATCCGCCGGATTTACGCACAGCGCCGGGGGGCGCGCAAGGGCTCCGACCGCGGCGTTGCAAACCGGCCACCGGGTTTGGCCCCGCGGGCCAGCCCCTCGGGTCAGCCCCTCGGGTGGGCCTTGCGGTAAACCTCCATCAGCCGGGTGGAATCCACGGCGGTGTAGGTCTGGGTCGTGGACAGGCTGGCATGGCCCAGCAACTCCTGGATGGCGCGCAGGTCTCCGCCGGCGTTCAGCAGGTGGGTGGCAAAGGAATGGCGCAGCGCATGGGGCGTGGCCGAAGAGGGCAGGCCCATCTGCGCGCGCGCCGTCGCCATGGCTTGCTGGATCACGCGCGGGGAGAGCGCGCCGCCCCGGATGCCGCGAAAGATCGGTACACCCCTTTCCATCGGGTAGGGGCAAAGCGCCAGGTATTGCTCCACCGCGACCCGGGCCGGGGCGATCACCGGCACCAGGCGTTCCTTGTTGCCCTTGCCGGTGATGCGGATCATCTCCGCCAGGGGAAGGTCCTCTCCCTTGAGCGACAGCGCCTCCGAGATCCGCAGCCCGCAACCGTAAAGCAGGGTCACCACCGCCACGTCGCGGGCAGAGACCCATTGCCGGCCGTCCTGCTCGCCCACCTGCTTCAGGATCTGGGCGGCATCGGCCTCGGCCAGGGGGCGGGGCAGCTTGCGCTGGTACTTGGGCGTGCGCGCCAGCAGGACGGCGGTGGGATCGAACCCCTCGCGGTCTGCCAGCCAGCGGTAGAAGCTTTTCACCGCCGAAAGCTTGCGCGCCAGGGACCGGGCCGCCACGCCGCTGGCCCGCATATGGGCCATCCAGCTGCGCATGTCGGTGGTATTGACCCGCGCCAGCCGGGCGATGCCCTGGGTCTCGCCCTCGTGCAGGGCCATGAAGGCCAGGAAATCCACGAGGTCGCCGCGATAGGCATCGACCGTCTTGTCGGACCAGTCGTTCAGCGCGCTCTGCCCGCTCAGCCAGCTTTGCAGCGCATCCCGCGCGGCGGGGGAAATCGCCAGCTCCGCGGCGCTCATGTCAGGAAACGGCGCATGCTCCGTTCGACCACGCCGCCGAAGAAGCCCAGCAGCTCCGTGCCCTGGGACGGAGAGAATTGTTCCGGATCGACAGAGCCCAGCACCAGCAGGCCGGGCAGGCGCCCGGTGCCGAAGTCCAGCCGCAAGCAGGCTTCCGAGCGCATCTCATGGGCGCGGAACCCGTAGATCCGGTCCGGGGAGTCGTTGAGGTGGCGCAGCACCACAGAGCGTTCGGCGGAACTGCGCGGGCCTTCCACGTAATCGGCCACGAAGCCGGGCTTCACGATCTTCAGCGCAGAGCCGAGGCGGCGGATGTTGGGATCTTCCTCCTCGTGGCGCACGGTTTCCAGCACCAGCTTGATGAAATCGATGTCCAGGATCTCCAGCACGTCCTTTTCCAGCACGCCCAGGAATTCCGCGAAGCTTTCGGTTTCCAGCAGGCGCAGGATGGCGCGGTGGATCAGGTTGGTGCCCGCGACGTTTTCATAGGCGGCGGCGATGACGGTGCGATGGGCGTCTTCCAGCCGGTCCAGCCGGGCCTCCAGGCGCTCCATGGCGATCCCGCGCAGATCGACGACGTTATTGCCCACCGCGCGGTCATTGGCGGCCATCAGGGCGCCCATCAGGTCCCGGTCATCCAGGATGGTTTCGGGACGGCTCAGGATTTGGCTCCGCAGGCGCGGGTCCAGGTCTGGATTGCTGCTCATGTCTGCCTCTTCGTGCTTTTCCCGCAGTTTAGCAGAGTTTGTTCATGTGCGGCGGGAAAATTTCGGATGGCCGCGCTGGGGGTGTCACTTTTCCGCCACCCGAAGGCAGCGCACCGGCCAGCGGGCGCCGATGCGCGCGCCGTCCGGGCGGCCCTATCAAAAGACCAGCCAGCGCGAACGCAAAAGGCCGGGGTCTCCCCCGGCCTTTCCAGATGTCTTTCTGCGATCGCTTACAGGATCTTGATGCCCGCGCTCTCGATATCGGCCAGGAAGGTGGCCAGGCCCTTGTCGGTCAGCGGGTGGTTGGCCAGCGCCTTGATCACCGCCGGCGGGGCGGTCATCACGTCCGCGCCGATGCGCGCGCAGTCCAGCACGTGGTTGGGCGTGCGGATGGAGGCGGCCAGGATCTCGGTGTCATAGCCGTAGTTGTCGTAGATCGTGCGGATGTCCTCGATCAGCTCCAGCCCGTCCAGGTGGATATCGTCCAGCCGGCCGATGAAGGGGCTGATGAAGGTCGCGCCCGCCTTGGCTGCCAGCAGCGCCTGGTTGCCAGAGAAGCAGAGCGTCACGTTGACCATCGCGCCGCCGTCGGACAGCTCCTTGCAGGCCTTCAGACCGTCGAAGGTCAGCGGCACCTTGACGGCGATGTTGTCCGCGATCTCCAGCAGCTTCTTGCCTTCCTTGACCATCGTCTCCGCATCGGTCGCGGTCACTTCGGCAGAGACCGGGCCGTCGACCAGGTCGCAGATCTCCTTGGTGACTTCCAGGATGTCACGGCCGGATTTCTTGATCAGGGAGGGGTTGGTGGTCACGCCGTCGACCATGCCAAGCGCGTTCAGCTCGGAAATGGCCTCGATATCGGCGGTATCAACGAAGAATTTCATGGGCAGCCTCGCTTGCGCTGGATTTCAGGGTTGGAAGTTCCTTGCCCGGGATTTACCTCATAGTCCGTGGTTCCGAAACCCCATTCCGTTAACGCAATCAGACCGGATCCTTCCCCATTGTCCCCAGCCATGGCCGATATTCCCCCCTGGTTCGCAGAAGGCGAACTGGTCGCGGTGCTGACAACGCAGCCGCTTGACCGCACGCTGGATTACCGCGCGCCCGAAGGCGGCGTGGCGCTGGGGGCCTTCGTGCAGGTGCCGCTGGGCCCGCGCCAGGTGATCGGCGTGGTCTGGGGCACCGGGCAGGGCGGCTTCGACCTGAAGAAGGCCCGCGCCATCACCCGCGTGCTCGACGTGGCCCCGATGCAGGAAGAGATGCAGGACTTCATCGTCCGGGCCGCCGATTACACGCTGACGCCGCTGCCCGCGATGCTGCGGCTGGCCACCCGCGCGCCGGGGCTGTCGGATCCGCCTTCCATGCGCAAAGTCTATCGCCTGGGCGATGCCACGCCGGACCGGCTGACCGATGCCCGCACCCGCGTCCTTGCCGTGCTTGAGGATTTCGGCGGCGCGGCCTTCACGCTCAAGGAACTGGCCGATGCGGCCGGGGTCTCTTCCTCCGTGGTCAAGGGGCTGGCGGCGCAGGATGCCGTGCGCGAAGAGGAAGCGCCCCGCGACACGCCCTATCCGCGCCTTGATCCGGGGCTGCCCGGCAAGCCGCTGACCGAAAGCCAGGCCAGCGCGGCCGAAAGCCTGCGCGCTGGCATCGCCTCTGGCCGCTACGGCACCACGCTGCTGCGGGGCGTCACCGGGTCCGGCAAGACCGAAGTCTACCTTGAGGCCGTCGCGGCCTGCCTGGCGCAGGGCCGCCAGGCGCTGGTCCTTCTGCCTGAGATCGCGCTCTCCGCCGAATTCCTCTCCCGGGTGGAGCGCCGCTTTGGCGCGCGCCCCGCGGAATGGCACTCCGGCGTGACCATGACCGAACGCCGCCGCGCCTGGAAGATGGTCGGGCAGGGCGGCGCGCAGCTGGTGGTGGGCGCGCGCTCTGCGCTGTTCCTGCCGTTTCAGGACCTCGGCCTGATCGTCGTGGATGAAGAACACGACAGCTCCTACAAGCAGGAAGACGGCGTGCTCTACAACGCGCGTGACATGGCGGTGCTGCGCGCCTCTCTGGCGCAGGCGCAGGTGGTGCTGGCCTCTGCCACGCCCAGCCTGGAAACCTGGGTGAACGCCAAGGCCGGCAAATACGCCCGCATCGACATGACCGACCGCTTCGGCGATGCCATCCTGCCCGACATGCGCGCCATCGACATGCGGGACGAGGATCTGCCCCACGGGCGCTGGATCTCTCCCACGCTGAAGCAGGCGGTCCATGCGCGGATGGAGGCCGGCGAACAGGCGCTTCTGTTCCTCAACCGGCGCGGCTTTGCCCCGCTGACGCTCTGCCGGGCCTGCGGGCACCAGCTGGAATGCACCCATTGCTCGGCCCGGCTGGTCGAACATCGCTTCCTCAAGCGCCTGATGTGCCACCAGTGCGGAGAGGAATACCCAATCCCGGATACCTGCCCCTCCTGCGAGGTAGAGGGCAAGCTGGCCGCCATCGGCCCCGGTGTCGAACGGCTGACGGAAGAGGCGATGGAGGTCTTTCCAGAGGCCCGCATCGCCACGCTGTCCTCGGACCTCTTCAGCTCTGCCCGGGCGCTGAAACAGGCGGTGGAAACCATCGCTACCGGCGGCGCCGATATCATCGTGGGCACGCAGCTGGTGGCCAAGGGGCACAATTTCCCGCTGTTGACGCTGGTGGGGGTGATCGATGCGGACCTCGGCCTGCATGGCTCTGACATGCGGGCGGCCGAACGCACCTTCCAGCTGATGCGGCAGGTCTCCGGGCGGGCCGGGCGGGCCGACCGCCCCGGGCAGGCGCTGTTGCAGACCTTCCAGCCCGATCACCCGGTGATCCGCGCGATCCTGTCCGGGGAGGAAGAATCCTTCTGGAACGCCGAAGCCCAGGCCAGGGAAGCCGCCGGGATGCCCCCCTTCGGGCGCATGGCCGGGATCGTGCTGTCCTCGGAGAAAGAGGCAGATGCCTTTGCCGTCGGTGCGGCGCTGGCGCGCAACAACGCGCCGCTCTTGCGGGCGGGGGCGATGGTCTATGGCCCCGCCGCCGCGCCGATTGCCCGGGTGCGCGGCTGGCACCGGGTCCGAATGCTGGTCAAGGCGCCCAAGGGCGTGGCCCTGCAACGGGCGCTGAGCGAATGGATCGACGGGGTGCGCCTGCCGCGCAACTTCCGCCTTTCCGTCGATATCGACCCGCAAAGCTTCTACTAGCGCAGGTGTCTGCCAGGGCAGGCCGTCCGGGCCAGGGTGGGGACGGCCCGCACCGGTTCAGATATAGGCGTCGTCGGTCACCGGCGTGATCTGCCCCACCGTGCCATTGTCATAGGCGATGCAGCGCCAGGGCGTGGCCTGGTTGCCGACCGACAGCAGGACCGCCGAGCCGTTCAGGATCAGGTCCGATCCGGTCACCTCGACCTCTGACGTGCCGGTTCGCGCCTTGACGGCGTTCAGGCAGATCTGCTCCGGCGGCATGGTGGGCGATAGGCTCACCACGGTCGGTTCCTCGCATCCGCTCAGCAAGAAGGCCGCGGCGATGCCGCCCGCCAAGGTAAGTGTCACACGCATGATAATCCCTTCCGGTTTCTGGATCCGGCCCGGGTCCCGGCCCTTGCGGGCGCGTCCTTTCGGTGCCGGATTGGCGCTAAGGCCGGCCACGTTAAGGGGGCCGCTCACCCGATCTTAGCAAGAATTCCCAGCGATGGCAGCGTTTTGGCAGACCCCGGCCAGGATCCCCGCGCCCCTGCCGCCTGCGCAGGCAAACCGGCGCCCGGGCTATCCACGCAATCTGGACGCTGGCGGCCCGCGCCCTATGGTTGCCTTCGCCGCATCCCGCGCGCCTGATGACCCGAAGCAAAGGTTCCCCGCATGACAGCCCGCTCCCGCCCGGGATCCCTTCTTCTGCTCTGCCTGCTCATGGCCCTGCCCAGGGCCGCCACCGCCGGAGAGTGGCGCGTGCTCTCGGTCAATGGCGTCGCGCTTGAAAACGGCCCCGTGCTGAAGATCGCCGCCGATGGCACCACCCAGGGCACCCTTGACTGCAACACCTTCAGCGGCCGCCTTTTCGGCGATTCAGAGGCGCTGAGCATCCCGGTCCCGATGATCCGCGCGCTGAAACGCTGCTCTGGCACCCCGGAGGCTTTGGACCCCGCCGCCGGCCTCGCGGATGTGCTGCAAGGCAGCCTCGACTTCACCCATGATCCGCTTGCCGGGGTGCTGACACTCACCGGGCCTGCGCAGGCGTCGGGGGACAGGGCCGAGGCCACCCTGACCCTGCTCAGCGCAGGAGAGGCCCCCGATCCCCTGCAACGCGCCATCCGCAGCCGGGCGCTGAAATCGGCGCCCCATGTGCAGGTCCGGGACAGCGCCGGCGCGCTCAACATCCGCGATGCGCCCTCGGCGCGCGATTCCGCGGTCGTCGCGCGCGCCTCCAGCGGCCAGATCCTCACCAGCCGGGGCTGCATCGCCGGAGAACGCCGCGACTGGTGCCTTGTCCGCTTTGCGCAGGACCCCGCGCTGGGCGGCTTCGCGGCTGCCGACTTCCTGGAGCCGGCCCCGGCCCGCGCGCGCGCCCTTGCCGAGCTCTTCGATGAGACGGGCCAGATTGCCTGCACCCCCGAAGGCGACCAGCCAGCCGGCCAGACCTGCGATATCGGCATCGCGCGGGACCCGGACGGGACCGGCGCGGTCACGCTCTTCACCCCCGATGGGGAGCCGCTGCACCTTGATCTCTTTGCCGGGGCGCTCAGCCCGGCGGAACCCGACAGCGGGATCCAGATCGATCCCGGCCCCGAGTCCTTGAACATCAGCGCAGGCGGCATGGGCTATACCCTGCCGTTGCAAAGCCTCACGCCCGCCGACTGACGCGGCGCGCCCCCTCCGGGGGACGGCCCCTATCCATCCTGTGCCACGGCCCGCCGCGCGCCCATGTCGCGCGCCAGCACCGGGGACAGGAGCGCCACCAGCACGGCAAAGCCGCCCAGCAGCGCAAAGGCCAGCCGAAGCGAGCCCAGCTCAGAGATCTGTCCGATCACCGGCGGGCCCAGCAGCATCGCGCCATAGCCCAGGGTCGACACGGCCGCGATCGCCTGCCCGGGCGGCACATGCGGATCAGAGGCCGCCCGGCTGAAGGCCAGCGGGATCAGCGCCGCATAGCCCGCGCCCATCAGCACGAAGCCGATGAAGCTGCTCGTGGCCGTGGCCGGGCCGGTCACCAGCAGGATGCCAAGCGCGGCCGTCAGCGCGCTGACCCGCGCCACGGCGACAGGGCCGGCGCGCGTGATGGCCCCGTCGACCACCAGCCGGACAGACACCATGGAGATCGAGAACAGCGCGTAGCCAAGCGCTGCGCGGGCCTCCTCCAGCCCGACGACATCGCGCAGGTAGACCGCGCTCCAATCGGCCATGGCGCCTTCGCCCAGGCCCGATGACAGGGCGATCAGCCCCACCAGGATCAGCGCCCCGCGCGGCAGGGCCAGCACCGGCTGGCGCCTGCGCCGGGCACTCTGCGGCTTGGCGGTCTCTGCACCGGGTTTGACCTCGGGCGCGGTCACGGCGCTGGCAGAGGGGCCGATGAAGGGCCAGGCCAGCCCCAGCCAGACCACCGCGATCACCGCGAAATGCACAGCCACGGACAGGCCCAGGGCGCTGGCCACATAGCCGCCCGCCGCCCCGGCCCCCGCGCCAAAGCTCCACATCGCGTGGATGGAGGACATGGCAGACCGCCCCAGGCGTTTCTCCACGTCAGAGGCCCAGGCGTTCATGGTCACATCCATCGCCCCGTGGCTGGCCCCGAAAAGCATCAGCACAAGGCCCAGCATCCAGACCGAAGGCGCCAGCCCGATGGCCACCAGCGTCACCGCATAGGCCAGCGCACACCAGCGCGTCACCCGCGCCGCGCCCAGCCGGTCGGCCAGACCCCCGGCCTGCGTGAAAGAGGCCAGAGCGCCCAGCCCTATCAGAAGGAACAGCAGGCCCAGCTGGCCATTGTCCAGCCCGTGGCGGGCCATGACCGCCGGAATGCGGGCCGCCCAGGAGCCGATGAAAACCCCGTTCAGGGCAAAGGCGGCCGCAACGCAGCGCCAGGGCGTCAGGAAGGATGCCGTCATGTCTGGCTCCGCTTTGGTGTTTCGGTCCTGGGGTGCAGGTCAGCCCCGCGGTCGTGTCCGGAGGTCCGGCGCAGGGGGCGGCCCCGGGCGCTGCGCTTCCTGCGTGACAGGTCCGGCAGGCCGGGGGCGTCCCACTTGCGCGCTTTAGCGTCTTGGGACATTGCTAGGCCAGACGGCGAACGATCAAAACATGCGACCCGGTTGTTCATTTTTGCAACAATAAAGGCCTGTGCGGATTTTCGACCGCCCGGTACTGACAGATCATGACCAAGTCCACACCCCTGGCCGCGGCGGCCTCCCAGCCGATCTGGCGCCGTCCCGTGGCGCTGCTGGTGCTGATGGCGGCGGCCATGCCGATCTCCTTTGCGACCTGGTCGGCCCTGCTGAACAACTTCGTCATCGAGGCCGCGCAATTCGACGGCCATGACATCGGCTGGCTGCACACGGTGCGCGAGATCCCCGGCTTCCTGTCCTTCGGCGTGGTCTTCGTGCTGATCTTCGTGCGCGAACAGGCGCTTGCGGTGATCTCTCTCTGCCTGCTGGGGATCGCCACGGCGATGACGGCCTATTTCCCCTCGCTCGGCGGGATCCTGACGATCACCTTCCTGTCTTCCGTGGGGTTTCACTACTACGAGACGGTGAACCAGTCGCTCCAGCTGCAATGGCTGAAAAAGGAAGAGGCCCCCCGCATCCTGGGCAAGCTGCTGGCCGTGGGCTCCTTCGCGACGCTGATCAGCTACGGGCTGATCGTGCTGCTCTGGGATTCCCTCGGGCTGACCTACAACACGGTCTTCATGATCGCCGGTGCGGTGACCACCAGCCTGGCGCTGGCCGCCTGGTTCCTCTTCCCGCATTACGAGGCGCCAAATCCGCAGCGCAAGCACCTGGTGCTGCGCAAGCGCTACTGGCTCTATTACCTGCTGCAATTCATGGCCGGGGCGCGGCGGCAGATCTTCGTGGTCTTCGCCGGTTTCATGATGGTCGAACGCTTCGGCTTCGACGTGCACGAGGTCACCTCGCTCTTCATGATCACCCTGCTGTGCAACATGGTCACCGCGCCGATGATCGGTCGCGCCGTGGGGCGCTTCGGGGAACGCAACGTGCTGATCTTCGAATACACCGGGCTTGTCGTGATCTTCTCCCTCTACGGCGGGATCTACATGTTCGGCTGGGGGCTGGCTCTGGCCGCCACGCTCTACGTGATCGACAACCTGTTCTTCTTCCTTGCCATGGCGCTCAAGACCTACTTTCAGAAGATCGCCGATCCCGGGGATATCGCCCCCACTGCCGCCGTGGCCTTCACGATCAACCATATCGCGGCCGTCTTCCTGCCCGCGGCGCTTGGCTACCTCTGGCTGGTCTCGCCGGGCGGGGTCTTCGTGCTGGCGGCCGGCATGGCCGGTGGCTCCCTTGTGCTGGCGCTGCTGATCCCGCGCCACCCCGTCCCGGGGCATGAGACGATCTTTGCCCGTGGCCTGCCCGCGCCCGCCGATCCCGCGCCGAATTCCCCCGCCGAATAAGCCGCGACACACCCCGCCCGCGCGGCCCCGCCACCCGTCCAGCTTGACCTTGGCGGCACTTGCGACTACGCCGCAGGCTCATTCAGCCCGAGGACAGCCATGCCCACTTTCACCGCCTTTACGACGCTCACGGCCAAGACCGATGCGGAAGCGCTCGGCGAGGCGATGGAAAACCTGATGCCCGAACCCTACGGGATCGGCGTCTTCGAAATGGAAGACGGCTCCGGCCTCTGGGAAGTGGGCGGCTATTTCAACGAAGCGCCCGACGTGGCGGGGCTGGCCCTGCTTTCGGCGATGAACAACGCCAAGCCCTTCGTGATCTCCGAACTGCCCGACACCGACTGGGTCGCCAAGGTCAAGCGCGACCTCTCCCCGGTGCAGGCCGGCCGCTTCTTCGTCTATGGCTCCCATGATGCGGACAAGGTGCCCCAGGGCGCCGTGCCCCTGCTGATCGAGGCCGCGATGGCCTTCGGCACCGGCCACCACGGCACCACGCTGGGCTGCCTGCGCGCGCTGGACCGGCTGGACGAAGAAGGCTTCCGCACCGAAAAGACCGCCGATATCGGCTGCGGCACCGCCGTCCTGGCCATGGGCGCTGCCGCCATCTGGCCCGGCAAGCCCATCGCCAGCGATATCGACCCGGTCGCGGTCGACGTGGCCGTAGCCAACCTGACCGCCAATGGCATGGACGGCTCCGTCCATTGCGTGGAGGCCACCGGCTTTGACCACCCGGACCTGAAGGCCGGCGCGCCCTATGGCCTGATCTTCGCCAATATCCTGATGGGCCCCCTGATCGGCCTGGCCCCCGATATCGCGGCGCACCTGGAACCGGGCGGCTACACGATCCTGTCGGGGCTGCTGAACGAACAGGCCCCCTCGGTGCTCGAGGCCTACCAGGCCGAAGGCTTCACCCTGCATTTCTCTGAGCAGATCCGCGAATGGACCACGCTCACCCTGAAGAAATCCGGCTGAGCTGATTATCCCCGCTTGATCCCCTGCCGGGCGCTCCGGGCAGGGGCCTTCCGGCGCCTTGAACCTTCACCCCGAAACCTGACACCCGGACATGAAAAAACCGCCCCGGAATATCCGGAACGGTTCTTCCTGTTTCCCCATGAGCGACCCTTGGGCCGCGAGACGCCTTAGCGGCGTGCGACGGAGTCGATATCCCCGCGGACGAGGCCGATGTCGTTCAGTTCACGGTCGGTCAGGCGGGACAGCGCCTTGCGGGTCAGGCGGGCATCGTTCCAGTCGGCAACCGCGGCGATCAGGCGGTACACGGCGCTGGCGGTGGAGATGTAGAGGGCGGAGGGGGCGTTGGTGTTCGAAACGGTCATCGGAATATCCTTTCAGGGGAGTCAGGCGGCCGGAGCCAGCATGTTCTGGAAGGGCAGGTAGAGTTTTTATTTTGCCCAAACAAGCAGCAAAACTGCATGGGATGCATGCTCAAAACGCATGGCTTGGGGAAATATTCACCAAATCTTCAAAAACCCGAAAAAACCCTTTGTTTGCATGTCGGAAACGGGTCGCGAATCGCCTGCCAGCGACATCTTCTGGGGCCTTTCCGACACGCGCTGCCGGATTTCGACGATTTTCAAAGGGCTTGGTAAATGTTCCCCTTTCGTGCTATCCCCGGAAAAACCCCTCCTAGAAGGGGAAATCTGGCGAAAAGGGCAGGGCGACCATGCGCATTTTGGGCATCGACCCCGGATTGCAGAACCTGGGATGGGGTGTGATTCGTGTTGAGGGCAGCAAGATCACCCACCTGGGCAACGGAATCTGCCATGGCACGGGCGATGGGCTTCCCGCCCGGCTTCTGGCCCTGCATGATCAGCTGACAGAGGTGGTGGAACGGTTTCAGCCCGAAGCGGCGGCCGTGGAACATGTCTTCGTCAACCGCGACGGGGCCGGCACGCTGAAGCTGGGGCAGGCCCGTGGCATTGCCCTGCTGGTGCCCGCGCGCTACGGGCTGGAGGTGGGCGAATACGCCCCCAACAAGATCAAGAAGACCGTGGTCGGCGTCGGCCATGCGGACAAGACGCAGATCCAGCACATGGTGAAGCTGCAATTGCCCGGCGTGAAACTGGCCGGGCCGGATGCGGCGGATGCGCTGGCCGTGGCGCTCTGTCATGCCCATTACATGGCGTCGTCCTTCGCCGCCTCGGTCTCTAGAGCGGTGGAGAAACAGGGATGATCGGAAAGATATCCGGGATCGTCGATTACAAGGCGCTGGATCACGTGCTGATCGACGTGCGCGGCATTGGCTATATCGTCCATTGTTCGGACCGGGTGCTGGCGGGGATGCCTGGCCCGGGCCAGCCGGTGGCGCTTTATACCGACATGCTGGTGCGCGAGGATCTGCAACAGCTCTTCGGCTTCCCCACGCTGGTGGAAAAGGAATGGCACCGCCTGCTGACCTCTGTCCAGGGCGTGGGGGCCAAGGCTTCTCTGGCGATCCTGGGCGCGCTTGGACCTGACGGCGTGTCCCGTGCCATCGCGCTTGGCGACTGGAACGCGGTCAAGGCGGCCAAGGGCGTCGGCCCCAAGATCGCGCAGCGCGTGGTGAGCGAGCTCAAGGACAAGGCGCCCACCGTCATGGCCATGGGCAGCGGTCCCACCGCGCTGGCCGATGCGGTGGTCGAACCCGATACCACCGTGGCCCGGCCCGCGCCCAAGCCCGCTGCCTCCTCCGCGCCGGCCACCAACAACGCCCAGGGGGATGCGCTTTCCGCGCTCACCAACCTTGGCTACCAACCAGGAGAGGCCGCCTCTGCCGTGGCGACCGCCCTGGGGGAGCAACCCGATCTTGACACCTCTGCGCTCATCCGCACCGCCCTGCGCCTTCTTGCCCCCAAGGATTAGGCAGGCGAAGGTTAACACCGGCTACCGCAGCGTGCGGAGCGCACCGACGTAATACCGACGTGATACCGACGCGAAACAGACGTCGGACAGACGTGGATTTCAGGCCCCGAAAGGCCCCCGATGACAGAGCCCGATCCGACCCTCCGTGCCAGCCCTTTGCCCGAAGATGCCGCCGCCGATACGCGCGCCCTGCGGCCCCAGGGGCTGGGCGAATTCATTGGCCAGGCAGAGGCGCGCGCGAACCTGTCGGTCTTCATCCAGTCCGCCCGCCAGCGGGGCGAGGCGATGGACCACACGCTGTTCCACGGCCCCCCGGGCCTGGGCAAGACGACCCTGGCCCAGATCATGGCGCGCGAGCTTGGCGTGAACTTCCGCATGACCTCCGGCCCGGTGCTGGCCAAGGCCGGGGACCTCGCCGCGATCCTGACCAACCTGGAAGCGCGGGACGTTCTTTTTATCGATGAAATCCATAGACTTAACCCCGTCGTGGAAGAGGTGCTCTACCCCGCGATGGAGGATTTCGAGCTGGATCTCGTGATCGGCGAAGGCCCCGCCGCGCGCACTGTGCGGATCGAATTGCAGCCCTTCACCCTGGTCGGGGCCACGACCCGGCTGGGCCTGCTGACCACGCCCCTGCGCGACCGGTTCGGCATCCCGACGCGGCTGCAGTTCTACACGGTCGAGGAACTGCATGAGATCGTCACCCGCAACGCCCGCCTGCTGGGCGCGCCCGCCGATGACGAGGGCGCGCGTGAAATCGCCCGCCGGGCCCGCGGCACGCCCCGGATCGCCGGCCGCCTGCTGCGCCGCGTCGTCGACTTCGCCGTGGTCGAAGGCGATGGCACGATCACCCGCGAACTGGCCGATTCCAGCCTGACCCGCCTCGGCGTCGACCACCTGGGCCTGGACGGGGCGGACCGGCGATATTTGCAAATGATCGGAGAGGGTTACCAGGGCGGCCCCGTCGGGATCGAGACGCTCTCGGCGGCGCTTTCGGAAAGCCGGGACGCGCTTGAAGAGGTGATCGAACCCTTCCTTCTGCAGCAAAGCCTGATCCAGCGGACCCCGCGCGGACGGATGCTGACGGCCCGCTCCTGGAAGCACCTGGGCCTCACGCCGCCCCGCGCCCCCGGCACCGCCGACCTGTTCGAGGATTAGCCTTCCGCCGCCTTTCGCCTTGCGCTCCGGGCCCCTTGCTGAGAAGCAATTGCCCCACGAAAAGGAGAGAGCCATGGCCGGATTCGCCCCCGACGCCGATCAGATCGCCGCGCTTTTCACGGATGCATCCGGTCAGTTCCGCTTTGCCCGCTGGTCCCGGCCCATCGTGCCGGTGATCTTCGGAGCGGCCGAGGAAAGCCTGCCGCCCCTCAAGGGCGCGATAGAGACCGTGGTCATGGCCTCCGGTCACAAGATGTCCGACAGCGATGCCGATCTGGGCGCCAACCTCATGATCTTCTTCCTGCGCGACTGGCAGGAGTTGGCAGAGGTTCAGAACATGGACCAGCTGGTGCCCGACCTGGACAACCTGCTGCCCCGCCTGCAGGCGGCCGATGCCGATCAGTACCGGTTTTTCCGTTTTGAATCAGATAACTCCATCCGCGCGGGCTTTGTCTTTCTGCGCATGACAGGGGGGCTTGCGAAGATGTCCGCGGCGGACCTGGGGCTGGAACAGACGCTGAAATCCATGCTGCTCTGGTCGCCCGGGGCCTTTGCCGAAAGCTCCGCCCTGGCGCGGGATGCCGAAAGCGGGCAGGGGCTTCTGCGCCCGGACCTGGCCGCGCTGGTCAACGCGGCCTACGATCCGGTCCTGCCCAGCTACAGCGAAGATCCCAGCCTGGCGTTGCGCCTCGCGGCCCGTGCGGCGCGCTTTTACAACTAGGCTTGCCGCGCGCCCCTTCGGGTGCTTCAGTAACCTGGTACAAGAGGATCCCGGATGCCCATCACCCACCGCCTTTCGCTGCGTGTCTATTACGAGGATACCGACCTTTCCGGTATCGTCTATTACGCCAACTACCTGAAATTCATCGAAAGAGGCCGCACCGAATGGGTCCGGGACCTGGACATAGACCAAGTCCTTCTGAAGGCAGAGGAGGGGGTCGTCTTTGCCGTGCGCCGGCTTGAGGCGGATTACCTGGCCCCCGCCCGCTTCGACGATGAGCTGACGGTAGAGACCACGCCCGAATCCGTCTCTGGCGCGCGTATCAACCTCAGGCAGGACGTGCTGCGCGCGGGCGAGCTTCTCTTCAGCGCCCAGGTCACCCTCGTGGCCCTGTCAGAGACCGGTCATCCGGTGCGTCTTCCGGCGAAGATCCGCCTGAAGTTGCACTAGCGCCGGATGAACTGAGGTCACACCCCCGTGTAAGACGGGCAGTTTTACGCCAATTCATTGGCGTTTCGCATCCCACTGCTATATTTTGCCAGGCAATCAGGTCGCACAAGAGACGGCCGAAACGGCAAGAGCAGGCATATGGATCCAACAACCCTCGCAGCGGCGCAGGAGCTCGACTTCTCGATGCTCGGCCTCGTGGCACGCGCCACCCCAACCGTGAAGCTCGTCATGCTCCTTCTGGTGCTGTCGTCCTTCTGGAGCTGGTCGATCATCATCCAGAAGTTCGTCACCTACCGCCGCGCGCGGGCAGAGGCGGCGCGTTTCGATCGCGCCTTCTGGTCAGGTGAGCCGCTGGATGAGCTTTTCGATGAGATCGGGCCGGACCCCTCGGGCCGCTCGCAGCGCGTCTTTGCCGCCGGCATGACCGAATGGCGCCGCTCCCACCGTATGGATGGCCAGATGATCGCTGGCGCGCAGGCGCGGATCGACCGCTCCATGGACGTGGCCGTGGCGAAAGAGGCAGAGAGCCTTCAGTCCGGCCTGCCGGTGCTGGCCACCGTCGGGTCCACCGCGCCTTTCGTGGGGCTGTTCGGTACCGTCTGGGGCATCATGCACGCCTTCGTCGGCATTGCCGAAAGCCAGAACACCAACCTGGCCGTCGTCGCCCCCGGCATCGCAGAGGCCCTTCTGGCCACCGCGCTTGGCCTGCTGGCCGCCATCCCGGCAGTGATCTTCTACAACAAGTTCTCCACCGATGCGGACCGGATCGTGGGCGGCTACGAAGCCTTCGCAGACGAATTCTCCACCATCCTGAACCGCCAGCTGGAGAGCTGAGATGGGTGCTTCCCTCCAGTCTTCCGGAAAGAGCTCGGGTCGCAGGGGGCGCCGCCATGGCGGGCGCGCCCGGCCCATGGCAGAGATCAACGTCACGCCCTTCGTCGACGTGATGCTGGTGCTGCTGATCATCTTCATGGTCGCCGCGCCGCTGATGGTCGTGGGCGTGCCCGTGGAGCTGCCAAAGACCGCTGCCACGTCGCTGCCCTCCGAACAGGAAGAGCCGCTGACCGTCACGGTCACCGCCGATGGTACGATCATGATCCAGACCAGCGAGACGCCGCGCGATGAGCTGGTGTCCAAGTTGCGCGCCGTGGCCTCTGAACGCGCGTCTGACCGGATCTACCTGCGCGCGGACGGGGCCGTGCCTTATGAGCAGGTCGTGCAGGTGATGGGCGCGCTCAACGGGGCGGGCTTTGCCAACATCGGTCTGGTGACGGACACCGGCGGGCCGGACTTCGACGAGGCAGGCGCTGGCGGGGACGCACCGGCTACCGGCGCAGAGAACTAGGAAGAGAATGCACGCGGGTCACGTCATATCCGGCGCAGGCCACCTTGGCCTGATCGGCTGGCTGCTTTTCAGCGGCCTGTTTCAGCCTGCCCCGCAGGAGGTGGAGTTCACGCCTGTCTCCATCATCTCGTCCGAGGAATTTGCGGCCCTGCAGAACCCGCAAGAGGCCCAGCCCGAAGAGCCCGCGCCCCAGGCCCCGGATGCCATGACAGACCTGCCGGAACAGGAAGCCCCCGCGCCTGAGCCAGAACCGGAGCCCACGCCAGAACCGCCGACACAATCCGTGACGCCCCGGCCGCGCCCCGAGCAGCCCCAGCCGGAAGAACCCGTGGCCGATGCCACGCCTCCGGCGCCCGAACCCGTGCCAGAGCCCCCCGCGCCGGAGCCCGCGCCCGAAGAGCAGGCCGCCGTTCCCCCGCAACCCGAGCCCGTTCCGGCCCCCGTCCGCCCGGATGCAGAGCCGACCCCGCAGGATGCCCCTCGCGTCAGCCCGGAGCCCGTGGCACCGCGCGAAGAGGACCTGCCGGTCGATGATGTCGCCCGTGAAGAGGTCGCGCCCTCTGACGAGCCCGCAGAGGTCGTCGAGGAAGAACAGGACGCCGCCGCGCCGGAAGACAGCACCACGCGCATCGTGACAGAGGCAGATGAACCAGCCGCTGCGCCGCCGCCGCGCGCGCCGGAGCAGTCCGTGCGCCCGAAGACCCGCCCGGAACGCCCCGCGCCCCAACCGGAGCCCGAGTCGGAACCTGACACCCAGACCGCTGCCGCGCAGCCCGAGCCGGAACCCGAACCGGCGCCCGAACCCGAGGCCACCCCGGAGCCGGAGCCTGCTCCGGAGCCGGAGGAGGACAACCAGCAGGACCTGATCGACCAGGCCCTTGCAGAGGCCCTTGGCGGGTCAGGGACCAGTCCCGAGCCCCAGGTGCAGCCCCTGACGGCCGGAGAGATGAACGTGATGCGCCTGTCGGTGGAAGCCTGCTGGAAGGTCGATCCCGGTTCGGCCTCTGCCCAGGTGACGGTCACGCTTGCCTTCTCGATGGATCGCAACGGGCGCGTTCAGCCCAATTCCATCGAAATGGTGGCGTCCGAGGGGGGCGAACCCTCTGCCGCGCGCGCAGCCTTCTTGGATGCGCGCCGCGCCGTGCTAGCTTGTGAGAATGGCGGCTACCCGCTGCCGGCTGAGAAATACGACCAGTGGAAAACGATCGAAATGACGTTCAACCCGGAAAACATGCGGAACCTGTGATGATTTCATCGAAACGGCCCAGATCCCTTCTCTCTGCTGCGCTGGCGGCCTTCGCGCTGCTTGGCGCGGCCCTGCCGGGCGCGGCCCTGGCGCAATCCGACGGCCCGCTCCGGATCGAGATCACGGAGGGCGTCATTGAGCCGATGCCCTTCGCCGTCCCCGATTTCGTTGCCGAAACGCCCCAGGCCACGGACATCGCCTTCCGCATCGGGCGGGTGGTGGCCTCTGACCTGAGCGGCACCGGCCTGTTCCGGGAAATCCCCTCCGGTGCGCAAATCGGCAAGGTCAGCTCCTTCACCGCGCCGGTGCAATTCGCCGACTGGAAGGCCGTGAACGCAGAGGCGCTGATCACCGGCGCGGTCAGCGTGCAGGGCAACCAGGTCAACGTGAAGTTCCGCCTGTTCGACGTTTTCGCGGGCCAGGAGATGGGACAGGGGCTGCAGTTCTCCGGCACCACGGAAGGCTGGCGGCGCATGGCCCACAAGGTCGCGGACGAGGTCTATTCCCGCATCACCGGCGAGGGGCCCTATTTCGACAGCCGCGTGGTCTATGTCTCTGAAAGCGGGCCAAAGGACGACCGGCGCAAGCGGCTGGCGATCATGGATTACGACGGCGCGAACGTGCAGTACCTGACCGACAGCACCGCCATCGTGCTCGCCCCGCGCTTTTCGCCCACGGGGGACCGGGTGCTTTACACCAGCTACGAAAGCGGCGTGCCGCGGATCTACGTGCTGGACGTGCGCACCGTTTCTCGGCGGGTGGTCAACACCGGCACCGGCGACATGAGCTTTTCGCCCCGCTTCGGGCCGGATGGCCGCACGGTGGTCTATTCGCTGACCAACGGCAGCAACACGGATATCTACCGCATGGACATCGACAGCGGGCAATCGGTGCAGCTGACCTCTGCCCCCTCGATCGAGACTGCGCCCAGCTTTTCCCCCGATGGCCAGTCCATCGTCTTTGAAAGCGACCGCTCCGGGACTCAGCAGCTTTACATCATGCCGGTCAACGGCGGAGAGGCGCGCCGCATCTCCTTCGGAGAGGGGCGCTATTCCACGCCGGTCTGGTCCCCGCGCGGCGACATGATCGCCTTTACCAAGCAATCCAAGGGCCGCTTCCACATCGGCGTCATGCGCACCGATGGCTCTTCCGAACGCCTGCTCACCGCCTCTTTCCTGGACGAGGGGCCCAGCTGGTCGCCCAATGGACGCGTGATCATGTTCGCGCGTGAAACCCAGGGCGCGACCGGGTCTTCCTCGCTCTATTCCGTGGATGTCACCGGGCGGAACCTGAAGCGGGTGCAAACCGAAGGCGGGGCCAGCGATCCGGCCTGGTCGCCCCTGCAGAAATAAAGCCATGACCACGGGGCATTCCGTGGTTCATTTCCCCGTGCTAAGCTTGCGCAAAGCAATAAACCCTGAGGCAGTTACCCATGATCCATCTGGCAAAAGCCGTTCTTCCCAAGGCCGCTCTTCTCTGTGCCGGGCTCGCGCTCGCCGCGTGTACTGATCCGGACCGTTTCGATTACCTCGACGGGGCCAACGGCGGCGTCGGTGGCGCGGCCGGTGCCAATGGCCCCGTGGTGCCGGGCAGCGCGAATGACCCAAGCTCGCCACTCTATTTCCAGCAGACGGTGGGCGATCGCGTGCTCTTCACCGTTGACCAGTCGACCCTGAACCCGCAGGCCGAACAGGTGCTGCGTGGCCAGGTGGTCTGGCTGACCAACAACCCGGATTTCAACGCGGTGATCGAAGGTCACGCGGATGAACAGGGTACGCGGGAATACAACCTTGCCCTGGGCGCGCGCCGTGCCAACTCCGTCCGGGACTTCCTGGTGGCCAATGGCGTGGCGCCTGGCCGGGTGCGCACCGTCTCCTACGGCAAGGAACGCCCGCTGGCGATCTGCTCCGATGAATCCTGCTACGCCCAGAACCGCCGCGCCGTGACGGTGCTGGCTGCCGGCGGCGCCGGCGTCTGAGACAGGGAGTAACCGGGTCATGCGCCGCATCCTGATCGCCCTTACTTGCTCCGTGGCTCTGCCATGGGGCGCGGCGCTGGCCCAGGACCAGCAAGAGACGCTGGCGGATATCCGTCAGCAGCTCACCATGCTGCACGTCGAGATCCAGACCCTGAACCGCGAGCTTTCGACCACCGGCACCACGGGATCCGTGGCGGCCGGGTCGGCACCGCTTGACCGGATCAACGCCATCGAGGGCGAGCTGAGCCGCCTGATCGGCAAGACCGAAGAGCTGGAACACCGCATCGACAGCATCGTGGCCGATGGCACGCGGCGCATCGGGGACCTGGAATACCGGCTGGTAGAGCTGGAAGGCGGTGATGTCTCCAAGCTGGGAGAGACCTCGACGCTGGGCGGCACAGCGGCCAGCGGTACCACCGGGACGGCCACCGCACCCGCAACGGGGCAGGGCGGCACCGCGCAGCCCGCCGATCCCCAGCAGGGCGATGCCCAGCCGGCCAATCCGCAACTGGCTCAAGGAGAGGCCGCGGATTACCGCGCGGCCCGTGCGCTTCTGGACCAGGGCGATTACGCCGAAGCCCTTGAAGGGTTTACCGCCTTCGCCGCCAATTACCCCGGCAGCCCGCTGAGCGCTGACGCGGCGCTTGGCCGGGCGCAGGCGCTTGAAGGGCAGGGAGAGACCGACGCCGCCGCCAAGGCCTACCTGGATACCTTCACCCTGGCCCCGCGCGGCGATACCGCGCCAGAGGCTCTTTACGGGCTGGGCACACAGCTTTCCGGGCTGGGCGAGACGGCCGCGGCCTGTCGCACCTTCATCGCTGTGTCGGACCGTTTCCCCGGTACCTCCTTTGCCGCGCAGGCGTCGACGGCGGCTGGCGAAGCAGGGTGCTCGTGAACGAAACAGGCGCGGTGCTGCGTGAAGTGGTTGCCGGGCATTTTCTGCCCGGCCCCCCGCAGAAGATCGGCCTGGCCGTCTCTGGTGGGGGCGATTCCCTGGCGCTGATGCACCTCATGGCGGAGATTGCCGCGAAGGAAGCTATTAGCCTGCACGTGGTCACCGTGGATCACGGGTTGCGCCCCGCCGCCCGCGCAGAGGCCGAAGAGGTGGCGCGCCAGGCGGCGAACCTGGGGGTGCCTCACGACATCCTGACCTGGACCGACTGGGACGGAGAGGGCAATCTGCAGGACCAGGCCCGCCGCGCGCGCTACGCGCTGATGTGCAACTGGGCCGAGGCCAAGGGCATCACCCAGATCGCCCTGGGCCATACCGCCGATGACCAGGCAGAGACCTTCCTGATGCGCCTGTCCCGCTCCGCCGGGGTCGACGGGCTGTCCGGCATGTCCGCGCGGCGGCGCATGGGGGCCGTGACCTTCGTGCGCCCGCTTCTGGACACGCATCGCGATTGCCTGCGCCACTACCTGCGCGCGCGCGGCGTCAAATGGATCGAGGATCCGTCAAACGAGGATGAGCGCTTTGACCGTGTCCGCGCGCGACAGGTTCTCAAGGCGCTCGAACCACTGGGAATTTCCGCCCAGGGCATCAGCGAGACGACGAAGAACCTGGCCTCCGTGCGCTCCACCCTGGCCTGGTACAGCTTTTGCGAAGCCCAGAAGATCGTCGAGTTCGATCATGGCGATATCCTCTTTTCCCGCGCCGGCTTCCGCGTGCTCCAGCCCGAGATCGCCCGCCGCTTGCTGATCCAGGCGCTTCTCTGGGTCTCAGGGGCGGACTACCCGCCGCGCCGCCGCGCCATGGCCATGGCGCTTGAGGCCGTGCGGTCGGGCACCGGCATGACCCTGCATGGCTGCGCGATCACCCTTGATGCCTCGCGCATCCGGGTCGCCCGGGAAGCCGAGGCCGTGGCCGGACATTGCGTGACCTCGGGGCAGCCCTGGGATGGTCGCTGGCAGCTTGTCGGCCCCGTTCTGGAAGGGGCAGAGGTGCGCGCGCTTGGCAAGGCGGGGCTGGCGCAATGCCCCGATTGGCGCGCCAAAGGCCTGCCACACAGGTCTTTGGCAGGCTACCCTTCCCTCTGGCAGGGTGATACACTTGTCAGCGCACCTCATGCGGGTGTTGGTAAAGGCTGGTCTGCGAAACTGCTCCGGGATGGGGACGCGTTCTTCTCTGCGCTGCTTGCACATTGAATACGCGTCAATGAAACTTATTTTATCCCCGACGGCCTTATGATAGGCGCAAGATCACAAGTTTCGATGGGAGAGCTCACGTGGGCACCGCAAAAAACCTCGCTTTCTGGGCCGTGCTGCTGCTGCTGATCGTGGCGCTGTTCAACCTGTTCAGCGGGTCCGGCAACACGCTGCAAAGCACCAGCCGTCCTTATTCCACCTTCGTATCCGAGGTGAACGACGGCTTCGTGACCTCTGTCACGCTGGATGGCGAGAAAGTCCTGTACCGCGGGTCGGACGGGAAAGACTACGTAGCGATCAAGCCGGAAGACGCAGAAGTCACCAACCTGCTTATCGATCACGATATTCCGGTTTCCGCCAAGAGCCAGGAAGAGAGCGGCTTCCAGGCCTTCATCATCTCTCTCCTGCCGATCCTGCTGCTGATCGGTGTCTGGATCTACTTCATGAACCGGATGCAGGGCGGCGGCAAAGGCGGGGCCATGGGCTTTGGCAAGTCCAAGGCCAAGATGCTGACCGAAAAGCACGGACGCGTGACCTTTGACGATGTCGCCGGGATCGACGAAGCCAAGGAAGACCTTGAGGAAATCGTCGAATTCCTGCGCAACCCCCAGAAATTCTCGCGGCTTGGCGGCAAGATCCCCAAGGGCGCGCTTCTGGTCGGCCCTCCGGGCACCGGTAAGACGCTTCTGGCCCGTGCCGTTGCAGGCGAGGCCGGTGTGCCCTTCTTCACCATCTCCGGCTCCGACTTCGTCGAGATGTTCGTGGGTGTCGGTGCCTCCCGTGTGCGCGACATGTTCGAACAGGCCAAGAAGAACGCCCCCTGCATTGTCTTCATCGATGAGATCGACGCGGTCGGTCGCCATCGTGGCGCCGGCTACGGCGGTGGCAACGACGAGCGCGAACAGACCCTCAACCAGCTGCTGGTGGAGATGGACGGCTTTGAAGCCAACGAAGGTGTCATCATCGTCGCGGCCACCAACCGCCGTGACGTCCTGGACCCCGCGCTGCTGCGTCCCGGTCGTTTCGACCGCCAGGTGACCGTGCCCAACCCCGATGTGAAGGGCCGTGAGAAGATCCTGGGCGTCCATGCGCGCAAGACCCCGCTCGGCCCCGACGTCGACCTGCGCATCATCGCGCGCGGCTCGCCCGGCTTCTCCGGTGCTGACCTGGCGAACCTGGTGAACGAGGCCGCGCTGATGGCCGCCCGTGTCGGCCGCCGCTTCGTCACCATGATCGATTTCGAGAACGCCAAGGACAAGATCATGATGGGGGCCGAACGGCGCTCCATGGTGATGACCCCGGCGCAGAAGGAAATGACCGCCTACCACGAAGCGGGCCATGCCATCGTCGGCATGTCGCTGCCCAAGTGCGACCCGGTCTACAAGGCCACCATCATTCCCCGTGGCCAGGCCCTTGGGATGGTGATGTCCCTGCCGGAAATGGACCAGCTCAACTACTTCAAGGACGAGCTGGAACAGAAGATCACCATGACCATGGCGGGCAAGGCGGCTGAGATCATCAAGTACGGCGAAGGCACCGTGTCCAACGGTCCTTCCGGTGACATCATGCAGGCCTCCAACCTGGCCCGTGCGATGGTGATGCGGTGGGGCATGTCCGACCGCGTCGGCAACATCGACTACCAGGAGGCGGCCGAAGCCTTCCGTGGTGGCGGTGCCGGTGGGTTCTCGATCTCGGCTCACACGAAGGAGCTGATCGAGGAAGAGGTGAAGCGCATCATCGATGACGGCTACGCCCATGCCTACAAGATCCTGACCGATCGCCACGATGATTGGGAACGCCTGGCGCAGGGCCTGCTGGAATACGAGACCCTGACCGGCGCAGAGATCGAGCGGGTGATCCGGGGCGAGCCGCCGCAGTCCGAACCGGACGAGGACGACAAGCCCGATGCGGGTTCTGCCCCCTCGGTCGCGGCGATCCCCAAGACCAAGCCGCGCAACAAGCCCGAAGGCGGGATGGAGCCCGAGCCCTCCGCCTGATCCCGGCAAAGATCCAGAAGTCACAGAAACCGGAGCCCCCAGCGGCTCCGGTTTTTCTTTGCGGCTGGGCCTCTTGCGCGCTGAGGCCCGCCGGGCCATCCTGCGGTTGAGCTAGCCGGAGGAAAGCCAGATGCCTGCCCTGATCAAGACCGCCTATACCGCCCGTGTCACCTGGCTTGGCCTTGTCTCTGATCGTGAGGCCGCGCTGGCCTCTGGCGCGGTGCCCTCTGTCAGCGCCCTGTTTTCCGGGCCGGTGGGCGAAGACCACGGCGGGCTGACGCGCCCCTCGTGTTCCCGCGTGCTGAACCAGTATCCCAAGCGCGGCACGGAGATCCGCAATACGCGCCAGTTCTCGATCCTGTCGGCAGAGGAGCTAACCCAGATCGCGGACCGCATGGGTCTGGAAAGCCTGGATCCGGCCATGCTGGGCGCGACGCTGGTGCTGGAGGGGATCCCCGATTTCTCGCACGTGCCGCCCTCTGCGCGGCTGCAGGGGCCGGATGGCGTGACGCTGACCGTGGACATGGCCAACCGACCCTGCACGCTGCCCGCCCGCGTCATCGAAGATGCGCTGCCGGGCTACGGCAAAAAGTTCAAACCCGCGGCGAAGGATCGGCGCGGGGTCACGGCATGGGTAGAGAAAGAGGGGATGATTTCCCTTGGGGACGAGCTGCGGCTGTTCGTGCCGGATCAACCCGTCTGGTCGGAATACGACAAGGCCCGCCGAGGGAAGCCGGACCTTGTCGAGGCTGGTTGATCAGCCCAGGAGCAGAGCGGCAAGCAGAAGGGTTGCGGCAAAGCTCGAATGAATAACGATGGTGGCGGCACTCATGGTCAACTCCTTGGCAGCAGGACAAAATCTGTTCTCGTGATATCAACGCCGAAAGCGGCTGCGGGTTCCATAAAGGTATTCCATTCTTTCGATGGGGCGTATCTTCGACCATGCACAGCCGCCCGCCATGCCCGCCCGTTGCCCAGTGTCGCAAGCCTGAGAACATTGTCGCAAGCCAAAGAAGGGCGCAGGTTATCGCCGCCGCACGCGCCAGACGGAAGAAGAAAAGGACCCCGCCGGAATGACTTTCCCCACGGATATCGAGATCGCCCGCGCCGCCAACAAGAAGCCCATTCAGGAGGTCGGCGCGCGGCTGGGCATCCCGGCGCAGGCGCTGCTGCCTTACGGGCATGACAAGGCCAAGCTGTCGCGGGACTACCTGGAAGGGCTGGCAGAGCGGCCGCAGGGCAAGCTGATCCTGGTGACCGCCATCACCCCGACCCCGGCGGGGGAGGGGAAGACCACCACCACCGTGGGTCTGGGCGACGGTCTGAACCGGATCGGCAAGAAGGCGGCGATCTGCATTCGCGAAGCCTCGCTCGGGCCCTGTTTCGGGATGAAGGGCGGCGCGGCAGGGGGCGGCCATGCCCAGGTCGTCCCGATGGAAGAGATGAACCTGCATTTCACCGGGGACTTCCATGCCATCACGAGCGCGCACAACCTGCTGTCGGCGATGATCGACAATCACATCTACTGGGGCAATGAGCTGGAGATCGACCAGCGCCGGGTGACCTGGCGCCGGGTCATGGACATGAACGACCGCGCTCTGCGCGACGTGGTCACCTCGCTGGGCGGTGTCACCAACGGCTTCCCGCGCCAGACCGGCTTTGACATCACGGTCGCCTCCGAAGTCATGGCGATCCTCTGCCTGGCCGAGGACCTTGCCGATCTTCAGGCCCGGTTGGGCGATATCATCGTGGCCTACCGCCGCGACAAGACCCCGATCCGCGCGCGGGACCTCAAGGCCGATGGCGCAATGACCGCTCTGTTGCGCGAGGCGGTGTTGCCCAACCTTGTCCAGACGCTGGAGAACAACCCCGCCTTCGTCCACGGCGGCCCCTTTGCCAATATCGCCCATGGCTGCAATTCGGTCATCGCCACCAAGGCCGCGCTTGGGCTGGCGGATTACGTCGTCACGGAGGCCGGCTTTGGCGCGGACCTCGGGGCGGAGAAATTCATGAACATCAAGTGTCGCAAGGCGGGCCTGGCCCCCGATGCGGCGGTCCTGGTGGCCACGGTGCGCTCTCTCAAGATGTCCGGCGGCGCCGCGAAAGAAGAACTGGGCCAAGAGAACCTTGCCGCCGTGGAGGCCGGGCTGGGCAACCTGCTGCGCCACCTTGAGAACCTGCGTGGCTTCGGCGTGCCCGTGCTGGTGGCCGTGAACCGCTTTACCGGCGATACGGAGGCAGAGCTTTCCCTGTTGCAGGAAAAGGTGGAGGCCGCCGGCGCAGAGGTCTTCCTGTGCTCCCACTGGGCCGACGGATCCGCCGGGATCGAGGCGCTGGCCACGCGTGTGGCCGCCCTGGCCGACAGCGGCGCGGCGCAGTTCGGCATGAGCTATCCGGACGAAATGCCCCTGCTGTCAAAGATAGAAAGCGTGGCCCGCCGTATCTATCGCGCCGAGGGGGTGGATGCCGATGACCGGATCCGCGCCCAACTGGCCGAATGGGAAGAGGCCGGGTTCGGCGACCTGCCGGTCTGCATGGCCAAGACCCAGTACAGCTTCTCTGCCGATCCGACCCTGCGCGGCGCGCCGGAAGGCTTCCGCCTGCCGATACGCGAGGTCCGGCTTTCTGCCGGTGCCGGCTTCATCGTGGCGATCTGCGGCCAGATCATGACCATGCCGGGCCTGCCGCGCCACCCCGCAGCGGAAAGCATCGGCCTGAACGAGGACCTTGAGATCGAGGGGCTTTTCTAGCGCGGCATCGGCAGGACCTGCGTGCGCCTTCCCGTCAGGATCGCGCGCGCATTCGCCTGCATCAGCCCGGCCAGCACCGGATCCCGGCTACGCAGGCCGCCCGTGTATGTGCCAAAGGCCGGCAGGATCAGCCGGCTGTCATCCAGCAGGAAGCAGGGGCGCGCCGCCCCGCGCAGCCCGGCCTTGGGGTGGTAATGGCCTGAGATTTCGCCCTGGGCACCCGGTTCAGCGATATGGCGGAAGGTCAGCGGGCCCAAGGCAAGCTCACCCAGATGCGTGCCGCCCAGGGCGATTGGGCCGGGATCGTGGTTGCCCTCGAGCCAGATCCAGCGCCGCCCGGCTTGCAGGCGGGCCAGCCAGTCCAGCTCTGCCTGGCTCAGCGCATCGGCGGCCGCAAGGTCATCGAAGCTGTCGCCAAGGCAAAGGACGGTCGCCGGCGAAAGCGCCTCAATCTCTGCTTCCAGACGGGTCAGGGTATCGCGGATCTCATAAGGGGGCAGGGCCGCGCCGCCCCGGCGGGCCATCCGCTCTGCCTTGCCCAGGTGCATGTCGGACAGGCAAAGCAGGCCCTCTGCCGCCCACCAGAGCGTGCCTGAGGCCCGCGCGGTCAGGCGGGCCCCGGACAATGAGAAATCGTAGCCGTTCATGGCGCTGTCGTGGCGCGGCGCGCGGAGAAGTTCAAGGGGAGAGGCCTGCTTCCCGCATCAGGCGCTCTGCCTCCAGGGCCTCCAGCCTGGCGCGGCCTTCGCCCTCTACCGGGACCTTGCCGACCTCTAGGAACAGCGGTGCGGCCAGCGGGGTGATCCGGTCCAGCCGCATGTGATCAATCCGGCCCTGCACGCGGGCGGCCATTTCCTCGATCCGGCCGAAGTCGACCAGGCCGCGCATGGCCTCTTCGCGGGTGATGCGCATCAGCAGGTGGTCGGGGTCGTATTTCAGCAGCGTGTCGTACAGGATGTCGGAAGAAAAGGTCGCCTGCCGCCCGGACTTGCGGGCCTGCGGCGTGTTGCGATTGATCAGCCCGGCGATGGTGGCGGCAGCGCGGAAGGTGCGCTTCATCACCGCGTTGCCGGCCAGCCAGCCATCCAGCCCGTCGCGCAGCGCCTCCATCCCGAAAAGCGGCGCCGGATCGTGGACCGCCTCCAGCCCCCAGATCAGGACGGCATAATCGGTGGAGACGAAGCCGAGCGGGGCCAGGCCCTCTTCCTCCATCCGCTTGGTCAGCAGCAGCCCCAGGGTCTGCATGGCATTGCGCCCGGCGAAGCCATAGACCACCAGGTGCTGCCGACCGTCATGGGGGAAGCTCTCGAGCAGCAGGCGTCCGGGTTCGGGCAGGCGAGAGACCTCTCGCTGCAGGGTCAGCCATTCTGCGGTGTGGGCGGGCAATTCGGGCCAGCTGTCCTGCTGGAACATGCGCAGCACGCGGTGGGACAGCTGGGTGGAGGTGGCGAACTTGGTGCCGGAGAAGACCGCGACCTTGGGCTTGCGGCCCGGATCGCGGCTGACCTCGACCGTCAGTTCACGCAGGCCTTCGTAGCGCACGATCCGGCCTCCGATCAGGAAGGTGTCGCCGGTCGTGAGAGAGGCGGCAAAGCCTTCTTCCACTTCGCCCAGGGGCTTGCCGCCGCCGCGCTTCAGGCGGACCTTCAGCGTGTCGCTGTCCTGGATCGTGCCGATGTTCATGCGGATCAGCTGGCTCGCGCGCGGGTCGCGCAGCTGCCACATGCCATCGTGGCGCTGCTTGAGCCGCTGCCACTGGTCGTAGGCGCGCAGTGCGTAGCCCCCCGTTGCCACGTAATCGAGGCATTCATCGAAGGCAGCGCGCGTCAGCGCGGCATAGGGACCGGCGCTGCGGACCTCTTCGAACAGGGCGGTGGCTTCGAAGGGGCCGGAACAGGCGGTGATCAGGATCTGCTGGCAGAGCACGTCGCGCGGCCCCGGCCCGCGTGGATCGCCGTCCAGGTCGTTTTCCTTTACCGCCTCAAGTGCGGCGACGCATTCCACCACCTCGAACCGGTTCGCCGGCACCAGCAGGGCCTTCGATGGGGCGTTGTAGCGGTGGTTCGCGCGCCCGATCCGCTGCACCAGCCGCTTGACGTTCTTCGGCGCGCCGACCTGGATCACCAGGTCCACGTCGCCCCAGTCGATCCCCAGGTCCAGGCTGCCCGTGCAGACAACGGCGCGCAATCGGCCCTGCACCATGGCCTTTTCCACCCGCTCGCGCTGCACCCGGTCAAGGGAGCCGTGATGGATGCCGATCGGCAGCCCGTCCGAATTGGCCATCCAGAGGTGATGAAAGAAGATCTCTGCCTGGGCGCGGGTGTTGTGGAAGATCAGCGTGATCCGGTGCTTGCGCACCTCTTCCAGCACTTCCTCGATCGCATAGGCCCCGCCGCCGCCCGACCAGGGGGGCGGAGCTTGCGTGGACAGCATCTGGATGTCCGGGGCAGGGCCGGGATCGGCGTTGAGCACGGCGCAGGGCTCTGGATGGCGGGCCAGGAAACGGGCCAGTGCCGGCGGATCCTCGACGGTGGCGGACAGGCCCACACGGCGCAGGCCGGGGCACAGGCTGTCCAGCTTCGCCAGCGCCAGCATCAGCTGATCCCCGCGTTTGTTCTCCGCAAGCGCGTGGATCTCATCCACCACGACCCGCTTGAGGCCGGCGAAGATCCGCGGCGCATCCTCGTAAGAGGTAAGCAGCGCCAGGCTTTCGGGTGTGGTGAGCAGGATATGGGGCGGGTCGGCCCGCTGGCGGCGTTTCTTCGTGTAGGAGGTGTCGCCGGTGCGGTCCTCGATCCGGATGGGCAGGCCCATTTCCTCAACCGGGGTTTCCAGATTGCGGCGGATGTCGGCCGCCAGCGCCTTGAGCGGAGAGATGTAGAGCGTATGCAGACCCTTGTGCTGACCGTCGGCCAGCTCGACCAGCGTCGGCAGGAACCCGGCCAGCGTCTTGCCGCCCCCCGTCGGCGCAATCAGCAGCAGTGCGGGATCGGATGCCCGCGCCAGCATCTCTGCCTGGTGCGGGTGCAGGGACCAGCCGCGCTTGGAAAACCAGGTTCGCAAGGGGGCAGGCAGGGGGCTTTGAGGGGCATTCATGGCTGAAATCTAGTCCCGCACCCCGCAGGAGGCGAGGCTATTCGGAGAATTTCTCAAGCCCTTCGCGCAGCTCCGCGATGGTGGAGGCCAGGCGCGTCTCTGCCTTGGAGAAACTCTCGTCCGACCAGCTGGAGAAACGATCGAGCAGCGGCAGGAAGGTCTCGATCTCTTCGGTGGTCCAGCCGTTCAGGTAATCGCCCAGCACCAGGAACTTGATGGTGCGCACGGCATTGACGGTGGCGCGCCCCTTGGGCGTAAGCTCCACGATGGTGCGCCGCGCGTCCTTCTGACTGACACCACGGGCCAGCAGCCCCTGGCCGATCATTTCGGACACGATGCGGGAGGCCCGCGAGGGATCGATCCCCAAGCGGGCGGCGATGGTCGAGACCATCGTCTCTCCCTTGTCCTTGCCGAACTCGTTGGACGGCGCCCAGGTGGCGATAAGCACATCCAGTTTCGGCAGGTCGATCTCCAGCCCCAGCTGGGTCAGCGCCATCTGTCCCAGCTCACGCTTGTCGCGCCGCCGCCGCCAGTCCTGGAGGATGGCGTCGATCGCCAGCGCCCTGTCGGTCACGTCCGAGGGGATACCCGCATGTTCAAGGAATTCCGCCATGTCTTCGTCGCGCGTCCCGATGTCTCAATCCTCCTACATGTCCGGTAGCTTGTACCAGAAAAAGCGTGCCATTGACATGCAATTGTGATGGGCACATATTTGTCGCAACCCAAAGTATCAAGCCTGAGCATCCGATTCCAACGTGGCATGCAAGAAAGGCGATCAATTCCGAGAGACTGTTGCCGATGACTTCCACTGAACCGGCCTCTGCCGAGCGAAGGGGCACCGGGCGCAAAACGCCTGATCTGAACAACCCGCGCGTGCTGATCCTGACCGTTGCGCTGACGCTTTTCCTGGCCTCGACCGGGCAGAGCATCGTCTCGACCGCGCTGCCTGAGATCGTGAGCGATCTTGGTGGCTTGTCCTATATCGCCTGGGTGGTGACCGCCTATCTGCTGGCCTCGACCGTCGGGGCGCCCATCGCGGGCAAGCTTGGCGACATGTACGGGCGCAAGATCGTCCTGCAAAGCGCCATCGGCGTCTTCCTGGTGGGCGGCTGGATCGCGGGCATGGCCTGGAACATGCCGATGCTGATCTTGGGACGGGTCGTGCAGGGGGCCGGGGGCGGCGCGCTCATCGTGGTGTCCATGGCCGTGGTCGCGGATATCCTGCCGCCGCGGGAGCGCGCGAAGTGGCAGGGGGCCTTTTCTGCCGTCTTCGGTGTCTCCACCGTGATCGGCCCGTTGGTGGGCGGCTTCCTAGTGCAGACGGTCGGATGGCACTGGATCTTTTTCGTCAACATTCCCTTCGGCATCGCGGCCTTTGCCGTGTTGACGCGGAACCTTCCGGCCCATTCCGGGCAGCAGAAGCACACGCTTGATTACGCCGGCGCGGTTTGCCTGATGTCCTTCCTGAGCGCCCTGGTGCTGCTGGCCAACCTTGGCGGGACGATCCTGCCCTGGACCTCCCTTCCCTTGCTGCTTCTGATCGCGCTGGTCATCGCGGCGCTGTGTCTTTTCCTCTTTGTGGAATCCCGCGCGGCAGAGCCCGTCATCCCCCTGTCGCTCTTCAGCGTGCGCAACTACCAGGTGGCCAATGGCGTCAACCTTCTGGTGGGCATGGTGATGTTCGGCACGCTGTCTTTCGTGCCGATGTTCCTGCAGGTCGTCAAAGGCATGACGCCGGCGGACAGCGGCGTCTGCCTGATCGCGATGATGGCGGGGATCATGACGGCCTCCGTGCTGTCCGGGCGCTTCATGAACCACACGGGACGTTACCGGATCCTGCCCACACTGGCGACCGCCGTCCTGTGCGTGTCGATGCTGGTGCTGTCCCGCATCGGGGTGCAGACGCCGATCTGGACCATCGCGCTGATCCTCTACTTCATGGGGCTCGGGATCGGGCCGAACCTGGCGGTCGGGGTCGTGGCGATCCAGACCTCCATTCCAAGGGAGCACCTTGGCGTCGGCACGGCCTCGGCCAACATGTTCCGCCTGACGGGCGGGGCCGTGGGGACCTCCATCTTTGGGGCGATCTTCAACCACGGCATGATCACCCATGTCTCTCCGCTTCTGCCCGGGCTTGAGGACGTCAGCAGCATCACCACCTCTTACCTTGCAGAGCTTGAGGTGGGCGTGAGGGCGCATGTGATCGAAGGGTTCTCCAACGCGATCACGCCGATGTTCCTGCTGGGGGCCTGTTTCGCGGCCCTGGCCTGCCTTGTTTCCCTGCGTCTTGTGGAACTGCCGCTGTCCGGCGCGCCGGGCCGGCAGGCCCCGGCAGAGTAGGGCGCCGCGCCTTTCGAACCCTGAAACCAAAAAGGCGCCCCAGAGGGCGCCTTTTGCATTCTTCCTGAGCAGTGTGACCGCCCCAAGGTCTCAAACGATGGTGGCCTCGGTGGCTGCGCGCATCTCGTCCTCTGAGACGCCATCGGCCAGCTCGACGATCGACAGGCCGCCTTCGACCACGTCCAGCACGCCAAGGTTGGTGATGATCCGGTCCACGACACCTGCGCCGGTCAGCGGCAGGGTGCAGGCGTTCAGCACCTTGCTTTCACCATGCTTGTTCTGGTGATCCATCACCACGATGACACGGCCAACACCCGCCACCAGGTCCATCGCACCGCCCATGCCCTTGACCAGCTTGCCCGGGATCATCCAGTTCGCCAGGTCGCCGTTCCCGGCCACTTCCATCGCGCCAAGCACGGCCGCGGCAATCTTGCCGCCGCGGATCATGCCGAAGGAGGTGGCGCTGTCGAAATAGGCGGTCTTGGGCAGTTCGGTGATGGTCTGCTTGCCGGCGTTGATCAGGTCCGGATCTTCCTCGCCCTCGATGGGGAAGGGGCCCATGCCCAACATGCCGTTCTCGGACTGCAGGGTGATATCCTTGTCACCGACATAGTTGGCCACCAGCGTCGGGATGCCGATGCCGAGGTTCACGTACATCCCGTCTTCCAGTTCCTCGGCGGCACGCGCGGCCATCTGATTTCTGTCCCAAGGCATGGGGGGTCTCCTCCTGTTTTTACATCAACCCTGCAAGGCAAGGTCGGGCAGATCCAGCGTGACCACCGTTCCGGTGGAGCCGGTATTTACAACGAGTTTGCCGGAAAGCTGCGTGATCAGACCGTTGATCACGCTGCCGCCGACGCTGGTCTTGTCGGGCCAGCTGACGCCTTCAGGCATGCCGACACCGTCGTCCGAAACAGTGACCCGCAGGGCCTGCCCGGAGAGCCGTTGCAGGCGCAGTTCCATCAGCCCGGTCTCACGCCCCTCGAACGCATGCTGTAATGCGTTGGTCATGACTTCCGAAACGACCAGGCCAAGGTTGATGGCCTCATCCGTGGTGACCTCTGCCTCGTCGACCAGCACGTTCACGCGGATGCCGGCCCGGCCATCCAGCGCCTGCGTCGCCGCCGACAGCCGGGACAGGTAGGCGCCCAGGGACACGGTATCCATGTTGCGCCGCCGCTCCGGGTTGGACAGCTCCTGGTAAAGCACCTGAAGGCTCTCCACGCGGCGCGACAGCAGCTCGAACTGGTCGCGGGCATCGCCGGCCGCACGTCCATGGAGGCGAATCAGCGACACGATCATCGACAGGTGGTTCTTGACCCGATGCTGCACTTCGCGCATGGCGCTGCGCACGGCATTGGGCGACATGAGGTCTTCGACTTCCGACAGAGGCTTCTGGATGCCCAGGAAGTACCGCAGGGTGCCGTCTGCCGCGAAGATCGGCGTGAGCATCAGACGGTTCATGAAGGGCGTCCCGTCGGCACGGTAGTTCTGGATGTCGACCGTCACGTCGACCCGGGAGGCCACGGCCTCACGGATGCGCTTGATATCGTCCGGGTCGGTATCCTTGCCTTGCAGGAAACGGCAGTTCCGGCCAACCGCCATTGGGGCGGTGTAGCCGGATACCAGTTCGAAGGCACGATTGACGTAGACGATCGGGCAATCCGGCAGAGCGGGGTCGCATAGCACCATGGCGATATTCGAACCGCTGAGCGCCTCGAAAGCCTGTGCATGAGAGATAGGTGGCGGGCTCGGCCTGTGTTCCGTGTCCATGTCGGTCGTTCCTAAGCTTCCTGAAACTCTGTCAGGCCGCCGGGCGCGTGGTGCGCTGCTCGATCCGTTTCTCGTGTTCCCCCTGGATGATGCGATGTACGTACACCCCGGGAAGATGGATGTGATCGGGATCGAGGCTACCGGTCGGCACGATCTCTTCTACCTCGACAACGCAGATCTTGCCACACATCGCCGCAGGAGGGTTAAAGTTACGTGCGGTTTTGCGGAAGACAAGGTTGCCCGTGTCGTCAGCCTTCCACGCCTTGACGATGGAAAGGTCGGCAAAGATGCCCCGTTCCATGATGTAGGTCTCGCCGTCGAAGTCCTTGTGCTCCTTGCCCTCGGCGATCACCGTGCCCACACCGGTCTTGGTGTAGAAGCCCGGGATGCCCGCGCCGCCGGCCCGCATCCGCTCGGCCAGGGTGCCCTGGGGATTGAACTCAAGCTCCAGCTCGCCCGACAGGTACTGGCGCATGAACTCCGCGTTCTCGCCCACGTAGGAAGAGATCATCTTCTTCACTTGCCGGGTCTGAAGCAGGATGCCGATTCCGAAATCATCGACGCCCGCGTTGTTGGATGCGAAGGTCAGATCCTTGGTTCCGGCCTCCTTGATCGCCTGCAACAAGAGCTCAGGAATGCCGCAAAGACCGAAGCCGCCAGCGGCAATCTCCATGCCGTCGAACAACAGCCCGTCGAGCGCCTCGGCGGCCGAGCCGTATACTTTCTTCATCTGGATCCTCCTCAGAATTTATTCCCCCTGTCATGACGCCGCAGCGCAGCGGTGTCAAATTGTGGAAAATACGTAATATGCCCTGCCAGAGGGGCACTGAGGGCAATTTCGGGGCTGTTTGGGTCAGATGATCCGCACCTGGGTGCCGATGGGCGTGACGGCAAAGAGTTCTTCAATGGCGAAGTTGTAGAGCCCGATGCAGCCGTCGGAACTGCGCCGCCCGATCTTGCGCGTGTCATGGGTGCCGTGGATCAGGTAGGCGGGCCAGGACAGGTACATCGCGTGGGTTCCAAGCGGGTTGTCGGGGCCCGGCGGCATGTAATGCAGCTCCGGATTGCGCTCGACCATGGAGGCGGTGGGGGTCCAGTCCGGGCCGACCTTCTTGCGCACGATCTTGGTATAGCCGCGCTTTGTCAGCTCGTCGGATGCGGGAACGGAGGTGGGATAGACGCGGTAGTCCCCCTCTGCGTTCCAGTAATGCAGCGCGCGGGACGAGGTATCGGCGACGATACTGGCCACGCCCAGGCTGTCGAAGTGGTCCTGCCAGCTCTGGCTGGAGAAGGAAGAGATGTTGTGACGCGTCGCGGGGGCCGCCAGGCGGGCCGGCCGTTCGGCCATGGGCACCTGGGCCTCCTGCGCGCGCAGGGCTGTGGGCAGAAGAAGGGCCGAGGCCCCGGCGGTGATCAGGTTCCGTCGCGTGATGGTCATGCTCTGCTCCTTTTTTCGGCAGCGTCTCTCTGGCGCTCGCGCGGAGACTGCTCCAAGGCGGGCCCTGCGTCCATCGCCACGCCTGTAAAGACGGGTATGGTCATCTATATGCCACCACGCGAATGTGACGCCCGGAGAGCACCGCGTGAGCACGAAAAAGGGGCCGCCAGGGCCCCTGTTCCGGTTCTGCCTCGCCTATGGCTCAGCCGGTGGTTTCATCCGACGTGTCTTCATCGGACTTGCTGGCCGCGGATTTCTTCGCCCCGGTCTTGGCGGCGGTCTTCTTGGCCGGAGCCTTCTTTGCCGGGGCTTTCTTCGCCGCTGTTTTCTTGGCCGGTGCCTTCTTCGCGGCGGCCTTCTTGGGCGCCGCTTTCCGCGTGGTCTTCTTGCCGGACTTGGCGGCGCGTTCCTCGATCAGGGCGACGGCCTGTTCCATGGTCAGATCACCGGGCTCCACCTCCTTGGGGATGGTGGCGTTGATCTTTTCCCATTTCACGTAGGGCCCGTATTTCCCGTCGTAGATCGCGATCGGCCCACCGCTGTCGGGGTGTTCGCCCATCTCGCGGATCGGGGTCGCAGCAGCGCCCCGTCCCTTGCGGGAGGCAACCTTTTCCGCCAGCAGCTGGACCGCGCGGTTCATGCCAACGGTCCAGACGTCCTCGATCCCCTCGAGGTTGGCATTGGTGCCACCCCGGTCGGACGTCGTGTCGGCGTGTTTCAGGTAGGGCCCGTAACGCCCGATATTGGCCCAGACATTCACCCCGTCTTCCGGGTGCGTGCCCAGCAGGCGCGGCAGTTCCAGCAGCTTCACGCCCTGTTCCAGCGTCAGCTCTTCGGGCTGCCACTCCTTGGGTACCGACTGGCGGGGCGGCTTCTTGACCTCTTCAGTCACGGGACCGCGCTGTACATAGGGGCCGAAGCGGCCCTTGAAGATGCGGATCTCATCGCCCTGGTCTTCGCCCAGCAGCTTGCCCTCGGGCGGGATCGCGCTGGCCTCTGCCTCTGCATCGGGGGGACCGAAGGGGCGGGTGTAGCGGCATTCGGGGTAGTTCGAGCAGCCGATGAAGGCGCCGCCCGACCGCGCGGTGCGCATCGACAGGCGACCCTTGCCGCAGTTCGGGCACAGGCGCGGGTCGCCACCGTCCGGCAGCGGGGGGAACAGGTGCGGTTCCAGGACCTCGTTGATCTTCTCCAGCACATCGGTGATGCGCAGTTCCGAGGTCTCCTCGATCGCGGCAGAGAAATCGCGCCAGAAGCGCCGCAGCACTTCCTTGTAATCGCGTTCACCGGCGGAAACGTCGTCCAGTTCTTCTTCCAAGTCGGCGGTGAAGTCGTATTCGACGTACTTCTTGAAGTAGTTCGACAGGAAGGCAATCACCAGCCGCCCCTTGTCTTCGGGGATCAGGCGGTTCTTGTCCTTGATGACATAGCCGCGGTCCTGGATCGTCGTGACGATGGAGGCATAGGTCGAGGGGCGGCCGATGCCCAGCTCTTCCATGCGCTTGACCAGCGTCGCCTCTGTGTAGCGTGGCGGGGGCTGGGTGAAGTGCTGCTCCGGCGTGACCTTGCGCTTCTCTGCGCTTTCGCCCTGGCTGACCTGGGGCAGGCGCTTGTCATCGTCATCGGTGACCGCGTCATCGCGGCCTTCCTCGTAGACCCGCAGGAAGCCGTCGAACAGGACCACCTGGCCGGTGGCGCGCAGTTCCACCTGGCCATCGGAGCTGCCGACATCCACCGTGGTCCGCTCAAGGCGCGCGCCTTCCATCTGGCAGGCCAGCGTGCGCTTCCAGATCAGGTCATAAAGCTTGCGCTGGTCCGCGTCCTGGATCTTCAGCGCGGCGGCGTCCTTGGTCATGTCCGTCGGGCGGATACATTCGTGCGCTTCCTGGGCGTTCTTGGCCTTGTTCTTGTAGACTCGCGGGCTGCCGGGCACGTATTCCGCGCCGTAGCGGTCCTTGATCGCCTCGCGTGCGGCCGTCACGGCCTCGGGGGCCATGTCGATACCATCGGTCCGCATGTAGGTAATGTAGCCTGCCTCGTAGAGCCGCTGCGCGGTGCTCATGGTCTGACGGGCCCCCATGGAGAACTTGCGGCTGGCTTCCTGCTGCAGGGTCGAGGTCATGAAGGGCGGGCTGGGATTGCGGGAGGCAGGCTTTGCCTCGACCGATTTGACGCTCAGGTCACGGCTGTTGATCGCCTGCACCGCAAGGCTGGCGGTGGTTTCGTTGTCCAGGTCGAAGCGGTCCAGCTTCTTGCCGCCGAAGACGGTCAGGCGGGCTTCATATTCCTGGCCGCGCGGCGTGGCCAGGATCGCCTTGACGGACCAGTATTCCCGGGCCTTGAAGGCCTCGATCTCCATCTCGCGCTCGACGATCAGGCGCAGGCAGACCGATTGCACGCGGCCGGCGGATTTCGCGCCGGGCAGCTTGCGCCAGAGCACCGGCGACAGGTTGAAGCCGACCAGGTAGTCAAGCGCGCGGCGGGCCAGGTAGGCCTCGACCAGCGGGGCGTCGACCTGGCGGGGGTTCTGCATGGCTTCTGTGACGGCGGCCTTGGTGATCGCGTTGAAGACAACCCGGCTGACCGGCGTGTCCTTCTTGATCGCCTTGCGCTTGCGCAGCGCCTCTTCAAGGTGCCAGGAAATCGCCTCCCCCTCGCGGTCGGGGTCAGTTGCGAGGATCAGCGCATTGTCGTCCTTCAGCGCATCGGCGATGGCCTTCACGTGTTTGCGAGAGTCGCTCGCGATCTCCCAGAGCATCTCGAAATCATGCTCTGTATCGACGGAACCATCCTTGGGCGGCAGGTCCCGAACGTGCCCGTAAGAGGCCAGGACGGTGTAGTCAGAGCCCAGATACTTGTTGATTGTCTTGGCCTTGGCAGGAGATTCAACAACAACGACGGGCATCCGGGTTCCTTTCGCTTGGCGTCTCACGACTGAGTTCACGCCTTGGCGGCGGAACATGTGGGGTCGGGGACCCGGTTGTCAATGGAGCCATTTTGCGGCGGGTGCAAGAGAGGTGAAGCGCTTGTGAGCTGTGGGAGGGCCCGGAAGAGCCTGTGAAAGTGGCAGGAATACGCGCGCTCAGGGCACGACGGCGATGAAGCCGCCGGGCTGCCGTTCGATCCGGCCTTCAAGTTCCAGGTCGGTCAGCACGGGCGTCAGGGTGCTGGCCGGGACCGCGACGTTGCGGATCAGCTCATCCTCCTGCAGCGGGTAGGGGCCCAGCTTTTCCAGGATCTGCGCATGAAGCGCGAGGGAGCGCTCCAGCGCGGCTTCCGGGGGGACCTCTGCCGGTTTCTGCGGCGCGGGCTGCGGCGCCCGGCGGGCAGGGGGCCTTGGCTCGGGCAGGGAGTATTGCTCGGGGCCGAGCGCCTCGATCACGTCGCTGGCGTTGCGCACCAGGACGGCCCCGTCCCGGATCAGCATGTTGCAGCCCGCGGCTCGCGGATCGAAGGGGTGACCGGGGACGGCCATCACGTCCCGCCCCTGGTCCAGGGCAGTGCGCGCGGTGATGAGGGAACCGGACCGACCGGCGGCCTCGATCACCACGACGGCGCGCGAAAGCCCGGCCACCAGCCGGTTGCGGGCCGGGAAATGGCGGGCCGCGGGGGCGAAGCCCATCGGCTGCTCAGAGATCCGCAGCCCGTTCCGGGCGATCCGGGCAGAGAGGTCCGCGTTTTCCTTGGGATATATCGTGTCGACGCCGCCGGCCTGAACGGCGACGGTGCCGCTGCGCAGGGCGGCCTCATGGGCTTCGGCATCCACGCCGCGCGCCAGACCCGAGACCACGACATAGCCCGCGTCCCCAAGGTCCCGCGCCAAGGCCTTGGCCATGCGCAGCCCCAGGGAAGAGGCCGCCCTTGCGCCGACGACGGCGATCATCTGTGCATTCAGAAGCTCCGGTCGCCCCAGGACCCAGAGCATCGGAGGCGGGTCGTTCAGATCCAGAAGCTGCTTGGGATAGCCCGGCCCGCCGACGAACAGCAGATGCGCCCCGTTGCGGTGGCCACGCGCCAGTTCCTGTTCCGCGACCGACATGGGGCAGGGGCTGTACTTCTCTACTCCGGCGGCACGGGCGATTTCGGGAAGGTGATCCAGCGCGGCCTCCGCGCTGCCGTGCTCTGCCATGAGCCGGTAGAAACTGGAGATGCCGATACGCCTGGATCGCAAGAGACGGAGCCACGCCAACCGGGCATCTTCCGTGGTGGGTGGGAGTGGGGGGTGAGTGGAAGGATGTAAATCCACGACCGTCGTGACTCCGCCTGCTTGCAGAACCCTTGTACGGCTTTGTTGGTTAAATAACGGTAAAGACTATACGGCACCGGCTTGCGCCCCCTGCGATGTCCGGTCGCAGGGGGCGCACCTAGCGTCAGGTGCCCGAACCGCCGACGGTCAGACCGCCGATCAGGACGGTCGGCTGGCCGACGCCCACGGGCACCCACTGGCCCGCCTTGCCGCAGTTGCCCATGCCGGGATCCAGCGCCATGTCGTTGCCTAGGGCGCGAATCCGCTTCATCGCCTCCGGTCCGTCACCGATCAGCGTCGCGCCCTTCACCGGGGCCACGCGCTTGCCGTCCTTGATCAGGTAGGCCTCCGTGCAGGAGAAGACGAACTTGCCCGAGGTGATGTCGACCTGGCCGCCGCCGAATCCCACCGCGTGGATGCCGTCCTTCATGTCGGCCACGATATCATCGGGGTTGGTATCGCCGCCCAGCATGTAGGTATTGGTCATGCGCGGCATCGGCGCATGGGCGTAGCTTTCGCGCCGTCCGTTGCCGGTGGCCTCAACCCCCATGAGCCGCGCATTCTGACGGTCCTGCATGTAGCCCACCAGCACGCCGTCTTCGATCAGGACGTTCCTGCCGCTTGGCGTGCCCTCGTCATCCACGGTGATGGAGCCGCGGCGATCCGGGATCGTCCCGTCATCCAGCACGGTCACCCCGCGGGAGGCCACCTGCTGGCCGATCAGCCCGGAAAAGGCCGAGGCGCCCTTGCGGTTGAAATCGCCCTCAAGCCCGTGGCCGACGGCTTCGTGCAGCATGACGCCGGGCCAGCCCGGCCCAAGGACCACGTCCATGATGCCGGCGGGGGCGGGAATCGCCTCAAGGTTCACGAGCGCCACGCGTAGGGCCTCGCGCGCCTTGGACTGCCAGTCCGCTGCTTCAAGCAGCCCGTCCAGCGCGATCCGCCCGCCGCCGCCCGCGGTGCCGGTCTGGCGCTGCCCGTCCTGCTCCACGATGACAGAGACGTTCACGCGGGTCATCGGGCGCACATCGCGTACGATTCCGCCTTCGGGGCGCAGGATCTCTACTTCCTGGCAGGAGGCGGCGATGGTGGCGCTGACCTGCACGACACGGGGGTCCAGGTCACGGCAGAAGGCGTCGATTTCCCTCAGGGTGTCGACTTTTACCGGAAAGCTGTGCCCGGCGATGGGATCGAGGTCAGCATAAAGGTGTCGGTTCGTGGCGCGGGGCGGGGGGGCCATGACGCCGCCGCCACCGCCAACGGCAAGGCGCGCGGTCTCCACCGCCCGCTTCAGCGCACTTTCGGAGATGTCGGTGGCATGGGCATAGCCGGCCACCTCTCCGCGCACGGCCCGCAGGCCGAATCCCTCTGCCGCGTCGTAAGAGGCGGTTTTTACGCGACCGTCATCAAAATGCAGCATTTCGGAGCGCCGACGCTCCAGGAAGAGTTCGCCGTCATCGGCGCCTGCCACCGCGTCACGCAGCAGGGAAAGGGCCTTTCCCTCATCAAGCATGCTCTCGAAGGGGCGAAAAGGGGTGTCTGGCATGGTTTGGGCAGCCTTTCTGGTCATGGCGAACAGGTCACGGGTAAGATATTTCTTGATCTAAATCAAAAAAGCGTCCGTTTGCCGCAAGACCGATTGTTGTTCTGCGTGCGAGAATATGGTTTTAAACGGCGACAGACAACGGGAGCGATCCCGGCTGACCAAAGCGACACGCAGCAATTGATCAGGGTGACCGATGCGACTCTTGAAACCTTTCCTGGCCTTTCTGGCCGCGTTCACGGCCCTTCCCGCTTTCGCGCAAGAGCTGGAGACCATCGGCAAACCCCATTCGGGTGGAATCGGCTTCCAGCCGGCCGCAACCGAATTGGCCCGTGACCTTCACTGGCTCGACGGGATGCTGCTGGCGATCATCACGATCATCGTGGTTTTCGTCACCGGCCTGCTGGTCTTCTGCATCGTGCGGTACAACAAGCGCGCGAACCCGACCGCGGCAAAATTCACCCACAACTCCCCGCTGGAGATTGCATGGACGATCGTTCCGATCGTGATCCTGCTCTTCGTGCTGGCCTTCTCCCTGCCCACGCTGTTCAAGCAGCAGGAGATCCCGGATGGCGACATCCATATCAAGGTGACCGGCAACCAGTGGTACTGGAGCTACGAATACACAGATGACGACATCGCCTTCGACGGCTTCATGCTGCCCAAGGAAGACCTGGCCAGCTACGGCTACGCCTCTGACGAATACCTGCTGGCGACCGATACCGCCGTGGTCGTGCCCGTCGGGCAGGTCGTCGTGATGACCGTCACCGGCTCTGACGTGATCCACTCCTGGACCATCCCGGCCTTCGGCGTGAAGCAGGACGCGGTGCCAGGCCGCCTGGCGCAACTGTGGTTCGCCGCGGAACGCGAAGGCGTCTACTTCGGCCAGTGTTCCGAGCTTTGCGGCAAGGACCACGCCTATATGCCGATCACGGTGAAAGTGGTGGACCAGGCAACCTACGACGCCTGGAAGGCCGCCAGCCAGGACGCCGGTCAGTTCGTGCCGCTGTCCCAGCTGACCACCAGCTGATCCGCGCTTCCCGGCGCTGCCGGACAAGGATATCCTTCGGGGGCCCTGAACCTGTGACAGGTAGGGGCCCCTGAATCCGAACAGAAAGACCCAACGATGAGCGACGCAAGCATCACCCCAGAGGTTACCGGAGGCGAGGCCGAGTTCGGCGATTACATCGCCTTGCTGAAGCCTCGTGTCATGTCGCTTGTCGTCTTCACCGCCTTCATCGGCCTGATCGCGGCGCCGGTGCCCGTGCACCCCGTGATCGCCTTCTGCGCAGTGCTGTTCATCGCCATCGGGGGCGGGGCCTCCGGCGCGCTGAACATGTGGTATGACGCCGATATCGACGCGGTGATGAAGCGTACCTCTGGCCGCCCGATCCCATCGGGCCGGGTGGGCGCGCATGAGGCGCTGGCCCTTGGCCTGACGCTCGCGGGTTTCTCCTGCGTGATGCTGGCGCTGGCCGCCAATGTCTTTTCCGGGCTCTTCCTGGCCTTCACGATCTTCTTCTACGCGGTGATCTACACCATGTGGCTCAAGCGTTGGACGCCGCAGAACATCGTCATCGGCGGTGCCGCCGGGGCCTTCCCGCCGATGATCGGCTGGGCCGTGTCGACCGGGGGGGTCAGCCTCGAATCGGTGCTGATGTTCCTGCTGGTCTTCATGTGGACGCCGCCGCACTTCTGGGCGCTCGCGCTGTTCATGAAAAGCGACTACGACGCCGCCAAGGTGCCCATGCTGACCGCGACCCACGGTCGTCGCGTCACGCGCCGCCACATCCTGGCCTACACGCTGCTGCTGGCTCCCCTCGCGATCGGCACCGGCTTCACCTCCATCGGCGGGCCGTTCTACATGGCCGTCGCCGTGGTGCTGAACGGGCTCTTCCTGCTGGGCGCGCTGCGCATCTGGCGCCGGGATGAAGAGGCCGCCGCAGCCGATGGCTACAAGGTCGAAAAGAGCTTCTTCAAGCTGTCGCTGATCTACCTCTTTGCCCATTTCGCAGCCATCGGCGCCGAAGCCGGCCTGCATCATTTCAACGTAGGAGGCTGGTAATGCCTCTGGCCCATGAACATGAGATCCACGCGCGCCGCCGGTCCCGGAACTTCGGGCTGGGCGCGGTGCTGGTCGCTTTCGTCGTGCTGATCTTCCTGCTGACCTTCGTCAAAGTCACGCAGCAAAGCATCGCCTTCCCGGACCAGCCCGTGGCCTCGGGCAAGCCTGACGCAGGGGGGAACTGATGGATCCCAAGAAGAAGACCCTTCTTCAGACCGTCGGCACCATCGTCGTCATGGGCTCTCTCGCCTGGGCGGCGGTGCCGGCCTACAACCTGTTCTGCAAGGTCACCGGCTTCGGCGGCGTGACGCAAGAGGCGACGGCGGGCTCCGATACGGTACTCGAGCAGACCATCAAGGTCCGCTTCGATGCCTCCCTCGACCGCAACATGCCCTGGAGCTTCAAGCCCGTGCAGCGGGAAATGGAAGTGAAGATCGGTGAGACGGCCCTGGCCTTCTACGAGGCGCATAACCCCACCGACCGGCCCGTTGCAGGCTCTGCTGCCTACAACGTCACGCCCTATGAGGCGGGTGGCTTCTTCACCAAGATCGAGTGCTTCTGCTTCACCGAACAGGTGCTGAAGCCCGGTGAAACGGTGCAGATGCCCGTGACTTTCTACGTGGACCCCGAAATCGTGGAGGATCGTGACGCGAAATACGTGCATACGATCACCCTGGGATACACATTCTACGAGACCGATCTGCCCGAGGGCTACGCCGTTCCGCAGGAACAAGCGAGCCTTCTGGAAGAGACCCCAACTGCAACCGATTTGAATTAACGCGGCCGCGGCGAGGAAGAGCGATATGGCGCACGAAAAGAACCACGACTACCACATTCTCCCACCCTCGATCTATCCGTTCCTGGGATCGGTGGGCACCTTCATCATGCTGTACGGTGCCGTCCTGCTGATGAAGGACAGCGGCCCCTGGATGTTCCTGCTGGGCCTGTTGATCGTGCTCTACACGATGTGGGGCTGGTGGGGCGAGACCATCGCGGAAAACAAGGCCGGCGATCACACGCCCGTCGTCCGCATCGGCCTGCGCTACGGCTTCATCCTGTTCATCATGTCCGAAGTCATGTTCTTCGCCGCATGGTTCTGGAGCTTCTTCAAGAACGCCATCTACCCGATGGGCCCCGAATCCCCCATCGTGGACGGCGTCTGGCCCCCCGCCGGGATCGAGACCTTCGACCCCTGGCACCTGCCGCTGATCAACACGCTGATCCTGCTGTGCTCCGGTGCGGCGGCGACATGGGCCCACCACGCCCTGGTGCATGAAGACAATCGCAAGGACATCAAGTCCGGCCTGATCATCGCCGTGGCCCTGGGCCTGATCTTCACCGCCTTCCAGGCCTATGAATACAGCCACGCGGCCTTCGGCTTCGGCGGCAACATCTACGGCGCCAACTTCTTCATGGCGACGGGCTTCCATGGCGCGCACGTGATCATCGGGACCATCTTCCTGTTCATCTGCCTGATGCGCACCTACGCGGGTCACTTCACCCCGGACGATCACGTGGGCTTCGAAGCGGCGGCCTGGTACTGGCACTTCGTCGACGTGGTCTGGCTCTTCCTCTTCGCCGCGGTCTATATCTGGGGCGGCTGAACGTGACCGGCCCGGATCCTTCCGGGCCACCGAAGGATCATTCGGAAAAGGCGCGGGCGTTCCGCGCCTTTTTCGCTGAGAGGGGGACACCATGCGGGCAAGGCTGATCGGGGCCATCGTGATCGGGATCGCGGGGACTGCGATCCTCGTATCGCTGGGCAATTGGCAGGTGCGGCGCCTGCACTGGAAACTTGACGTCCTGGAGCAGATCGAATCGCGCATCGACGGACCGGTGGCGGATCTGCCCGCTTCGCCCGATCCCGAGCGGGATGAATACCTGCCCGTCGCGGTGACCGGCCGCTTCCAGGGAGAGCCGCTGCGGGTCCAGTCCGCGATGGAGGGGCAGGGCGCCGGCTACCGGATCATCCAGGGCTTTGATGCGCCCTCCGGCCCGCTGCTGATCGACCGCGGCTTCCTTTCGCAGGGACGCCCCCTGCCGCCCACGCCGGACGGGGAGGTCACCGTGATCGGTAACCTGCTCTGGCCCGATGAACAGGACGGCTTCACCCCCGATCCCGATCTTGACGAAGGCCTGTTCTACGCCCGCGACCTGCCCCGCATGGCAGAGGTCCTTGAGACCCGGCCGCTTCTGGTGGTGCGCCGCGAAGGGCCCGGCGGCGGCGGTGACCTGGTCGCCTTCCCCGTCGGAACCAGCGGAATCCGCAACGATCACAAGGGATATGCGGTGACGTGGTACTCGCTGGCCGCCGTATGGCTGGTCATGTCGGGCTTTCTGATTTATCGCATGTCGAAACAGTCGAAAGGCAAAGTGACGTGACTTACATCTCGACACGGGGCAAGGCGCCCGAGTTGACCTTCGAAGAGGCCATGCTGACGGGTCTCGCCCGCGACGGCGGCCTTTACGTGCCTGCCGAAATTCCCACCTTCTCCGCAGAGGAAATCGCGGCGCTTGGCGGGGTCTCCTACGAAGAGGCCGCCTTCCGCATCATGTGGCCCTTCCTGGGCAATGCCTTCGGGGCGGACGAGTTCCGCGCCTGCATCGCGCGCGCCTACGCCGGCTTCGGCCATGCTGCACGCGCGCCGCTGGTGCAGCTGGAACCGAACCACTTCCTGGCAGAGCTCTTCCATGGCCCGACGCTGGCGTTCAAGGACTTCGCCATGCAGCTCATCGGGCAGCTCTTCCAGGCGGCCCTGAAGAAATCCGGCAAGCGCGTGACCATCGTCGGCGCGACCTCCGGCGATACCGGATCTGCCGCGATCGAGGCCTTCCGGGGGCTGGACAACGTGGATGTCTTCATCCTTTTCCCCCACGGCCGCGTCTCCGAAGTGCAGCGCCGCCAGATGACCACGCCGGATGATGCCAACGTGCACGCCCTGGCGGTCGATGGCGATTTCGACACCTGCCAGGCGCTGGTGAAGGACATGTTCAACGATTTCGCCTTCCGCGACGAAGTCGGGCTGGCGGGCGTGAACTCCATCAACTGGGCACGGGTGCTGGCGCAGGTCGTCTACTACTTCACCACTGCCGTCAGCCTTGGCGCTCCCGAGCGCAAGGTCAGCTTCACCGTGCCCACCGGCAATTTCGGCGATATCTTCGCCGGCTACATTGCCCGCCGTGCCGGTCTGCCGATCGAAAAGCTGATCGTGGCCACGAACCAGAACGACATCCTGCACCGGTGCCTGACCACCGGCGAATACCGCCCCGATGGCGTGACGCCCTCGATCAGCCCGTCGATGGATATCCAGGTCAGCTCCAACTTCGAACGCGCGCTCTTCGATGCGCTGGACCGGGACGGCAATGCCGTCGGACAGCTCATGGATGAACTCAAGGCGGGCGGCTTTACCGTTCCGCAGGGCGCCCTTGGCGCGCTTCAGGATCTCTTTGCCTCTGGCCGCTGCTCAGAGGACGAGACCCAAGAGACGATCCGAGAGATGCTGGAACAGACCGGAGAGCTGCTTTGCCCGCATTCCGCCGTGGCCGTGAAGGTCGCGCGGGAAATGCGCGACAGCCACGTGCCGATGGTCACCCTGGCCACGGCGCACCCGGCCAAGTTCCCCGATGCGGTGGAAGCGGCCTCTGGCGTTCGGCCGGACCTGCCGCCGCGTATGGCGGATCTTTTCGACCGGCCCGAACGCGTGACCCGTCTGCCCGGCGACCTTGCCGCGGTCGAAAGCTTCATCCGCGAAAAGAGGGCTTCATGAGCGTAGAGCTGACCACCCTTTCCAACGGCTTCCGCATTGTCACCGAACATATGCCCAGCCTGCAATCGGCCTCCATCGGGATCTGGGTCTCTGCCGGCGGGCGCCATGAGCGGCCCGAGCAGAACGGCGTGGCGCATTTCCTTGAGCACATGGCCTTCAAGGGCACCAACAAGCGCAACGCCCTGCAGATCGCCGAGGTGATCGAGGACGTGGGCGGCTACATCAACGCCTATACCTCGCGTGAGGTGACGGCCTATTACGCCCGCGTGCTGAAGAACGACGTGCCCCTGGCGCTTGAGGTCATCGCCGACATCCTGCGCGACAGCATCTTCGACCCGCGTGAGATCGAGGTGGAGCGCGGCGTGATCCTGTCAGAGATCGGCCAGGCGCTGGACACGCCCGATGACGTGATCTTTGACTGGCTGCAGGAACGCGCCTACCCGGAACAGCCCCTTGGCCGGACCATCCTTGGCCCGGAAGAACGCGTGCGCGCCTTCACCCAGGCCGATCTGGCAGGCTTCGTGCAAGAGCATTACGGACCGGGCCAGATGATCCTGTCTGCCGCCGGTGCCGTGGACCACGCGGATATCGTGGCCATGGCGGAAAAGCTGTTTGGCGACATGAAAGCCCACGGTCAGCCCGACCTGGTGCCGGCCCGTTTCGTCGGCGGTGAGATCCGCCAGGTGAAACAGCTTGAGCAGGCCCATGTCACGCTTGGCTTCGAAAGCCCCGATTACCGCCATCCGGATGCCTATGCCGGCCAGATCTACGCGGCCGCCCTTGGCGGGGGCATGTCCTCTCGCCTGTTCCAGGAGATCCGTGAAAAGCGCGGCCTTTGCTACACGATCTTCGCCCAGGCCGGCGCCTATGCGGACAGCGGCATGACCACGATCTATGCCGGCACCTCCGGCGACAAGGTCGGAGAGCTTTGCAACATCGTCCTGGACGAGATGAAGCGCGCCGCCGACGGCATTTCCGAGGCAGAGGTGAACCGCGCCCGCGCCCAGATGAAGGCCGGTCTTCTGATGGGGCTCGAAGGGGCTTCCTCGCGCGCCGAACGGCTGGCCCGCATGGTCGAGATCTGGAACCGCGTGCCGCCCTTGGAAGAGGTCGTCGCCCGGATCGATGCGGTCACCCCCGAGGAGATCCGCGCCCATGCAGAGAAGATGGCGACCCGCGCGCCCATGGCGCTGGCGCTTTACGGGCCGGTTGCCAACGCGCCCGATTTCGCTGGGCTGACGGCCCGCCGCGCTGCCTGATGCTGCGCAACCGCCGCAAGGTCCGGATAGAGACGGAGCGCATGGTGCTCCGTCCGCCGGTTCATGCGGATTACCGGGAGTGGACGTCCCTGCGGCAGTCCAGCATGGATTTCCTGACACGCTGGGAACCCTCCTGGTCCGCCGACCACCTTTCGCGGCGCAGTTTCACGAACCGGGTCTACTGGGCGCAGCGCTCGATCACCGGCGGCTCTGCCGTGCCGCTGTTCCTCACGCGCCGCGACGATGAGGCGCTGCTGGGGGCCATCACCCTGGACAACATCCGGCGGGGGCCGTCCCTCTCGGGGACGCTGGGCTACTGGATCGGGGAAGGCCACGCGCGCCAGGGCTACATGCGCGAAGCGATCTCGGCCGTGGTGCATTACGCCTTCCACCGGCTGGACCTGAGCCGGATCGAAGCCGCCTGCCTGCCGGAAAACACCCCCTCGCGGCGGCTGCTGGAAAGCTGCGGCTTCAAGTACGAGGGTGTCGCGCAAAGCTATCTGCAGATCGACGGACGCTGGCGCACCCATGTGCTCTATGCTGCGCTGCGCATGGACCGGCGCGGGCGTACCGACGCGGGTTAAGCCGCTTTCTGACCAGATCGCGGGCGCTTTCCCCCTGGAAACACGCACAAACAGCGCCCAAAGGCCCGGTCACGGGCACGTGACCACCGCGGACCTGTACCCTCGGCTATCCTCAGCTGTGTCTGAAGCCATGCGGAGGAGCGTCGGACAATGCACCTGGTACGATCGAAAAACCTGCTGAGCGGGCTCGCACGGGGGCTGCGTACCCTCTGCCTGCTTGGCCTCGCCTTGCCGGGCCTGCTGGCAACCGCCCCACCGGCGGCGGCGCAGGGACGGATCAGCCATTGCATCGCCATTGCCGATGCCACCCCTGGCATGGAGTTCCTGCGCAAGGCCAGCTTCCGCGACCCGGTGCCGGACTTCTCTGTCAGGATCCGTTACCTGACCCATTCCGCCTACCTGATACAAAGCCCGGGCGGCGTCTCGGCAGTGACGGATTTCCCCGGCTACATTGGCACCGCGGATTTCCTGCCCGACGTGGTGACGATGAACCACGCCCATTCCTCCCATTTCACGGCCTATCCCGATCCGGCCATTCCCCATGTGCTGCGCGGCTGGTCCGACACTTTCGGCGAGGCGGCAAATCACCATAAAGAGGTCGGCGACATGCTGATCCGCAACGTCTCTACCGATATCCGCTCCTCCATGGGTGGGGTGGAAGAGAACGGCAATTCCATCTTCATATTCGAGGTCTCGGGCCTGTGCATTGGCCACCTTGGCCACCTGCATCACGAACCCAATGAAGAGCAGTACGCAGCCATCGGGCGGCTGGACGTGGTGATGGTCCCGGTGGATGGCGGGATGACGCTGGACACGGTTTCAATGACGAAGGTGGTGGAGCGGATTAAGAGCTCGATCATCCTGCCCATGCACTGGTTTTCCGGCGCCAGCCTGACTTGGTTCCTGAACCAGATCTCACCGGCCTTCGAGGTGAAGGTGCGGGACAGCAGCGAGATGGAGGTCTCGCTGCGCGACCTGCCTTCCCGTCCGACCATAATCGTGCTGCGCCCTGAGATCCTGTCCGAACCGCTGGAGTGAGAACCGCCTAAGCAGGCGCGGCGCAGGCTGGGGCCCTCAGGCGGCCCGGTCGGGCTTGCCGATGGGACGGCGCGTGACCTCTGCCCGCAGCGCCTCTGTCAGATCCGCCTGGGGGATATCCGTTTCTATGGCCAGCCGGCGCAGGCCAAAGTGGACCCGCGCGATCTCCTGGTAGTAATGCGAATAGGCGTAGTTCGTCGCGGCCCCGGCAGCGGCGCCCAGCACCGGCACCGTCTGTGCGGCCAGTTTGCGGCCAAGCGCCGTGGCCAGCTTCGGCGAGACGGCTGTGATCAGCCCGTGCACGCCCGCCCCAGTGACCGTCAGGCGAGAGGTCAGGAACCCGGTCTCAGCCCCCTCGTTGTGGCCCAGCGGCCCGGCAGCGGCAAAGACATGCAGGCAATCGAACTGGACGTTGGGCTCTGCGGGATCAAACCCATTCTCCGCCGCGACGCCCTGGATGGTTCGCAGCAGCATGGTCGTGGTCACGGGCAGCTCTGCCAGTGCCCCCGGCAGGCCGCCAAAGCCGCCCGCCGCCCCCAGCCCCGTGGTGACGATGCGGTTCAGCCAGTCCGGCTGGTCCTTCACCACGCCACGAGAACTTTGTGCAGCACGCAGCGCCGTCTCAAGCGCGTATTCCGTCGCGCCGTCCAGCCGGGACTTCACCCGCTTGGGCAGGCGTTCCAGCAGATCTTCGGCCCGGCCACCGATCAGGGCCAGGACCTGCAGACCCGGTCCACCCGCGCGGCGATAGCGCCGGGCCAGGACCTGGATCTCTTGGACCACTTCAGGGGGCATATGGTTGTCTTGGGTCACGTCATTCTCCGGGAAGCTTCCCTTAAGATGGGGGCGGAGCGGCCAAAGATCAAATCCAGCGTGTTCAGAGGCGATCCAACGGAGCGCGGCATGCGCCGCGCAAGCCATGCCCTGTCAGGGCTGCGCCCTCTGCCGGCCTGCGGCGGCATTCACCTGCCGGGCGCTACCCGCCCTCTGGCAGATACCTGTCAAAGCGCCCGCGTGACCTCGCCCCGCACACCGTCCCAGGCGCCGGGCATCAGCTCCAGTCCCAGCACGCGGTCCGGGTTCGTGGGCGGGGGCATCTGGACCCCGTCAAGCCGGGTGAAACCGAACCGCGAATAATAGGGCGCATCGCCCACCAGCAGCACCCGCTCCCAGCCCTTTTCGGCGGCGGCATGCAGCGACTGGTGGATCAGCAACCCGCCCAGCCCTTCGCCCTGGTGGGTGGGGTGAACGGCCACGGGACCCAGCAGCAGCACCTTCCGGTTCCCGATCAGCACCGGCCAGTAGCGGATGGCTCCGGCGACGATCTCTTGCCGATCCCGCGCGACCAGCGACAGCCCCTCGACCGGGGCCACGTCATCGCGCAGCCGGTAGGAACTGAGCGCGGTCCGCCCCGGCGCGAAACAGAGGTCATAGAGGCCCTCGACCTCCCACCAGTCGTCCTTGCATTCCGGAGTCAGTGCAAACATGCGTTTCGCTTCGCCTTTTTGGTGGAAAGCCCCCTAGCACGGGTTTAGACCACCTTCAAACGGAAGCCACCAGCACGAAGGAAGACGCAATGTTCTACAGAACCGCTGAAGGTCATCCCCTGCCGCACAACCCGTTCAAGGCCATCGTCGCGCCGCGCCCGATCGGCTGGGTCTCCACCCGTGGCAGTGCCGGGGACAACCTGGCGCCCTATTCCTTCTTCAATGCCGTGGCCGATGCGCCGCCGCAGGTGATCTTCTCCTCCACCTCGACGAAAGAGGACCGCGCCTACGGCAAGGACAGCGTGGCCCAGATCGGTGAGACGGGCGTCTTCTGTGTCAATATCGTCAGCTATGCCCTGCGCGACGCGATGAACATCAGCTCCGGGGCGCTGCCTGCCGGAGAGGACGAGTTCGCGGCCGCCGGGCTGGACAAGGCGGAATGCGACACCATCGACTGCCCGCGCGTCGCCGCGGCCCCCGCCGCGCTGGAATGCCGGATGCTGTCGATGACCACGCTGAAAGGGGACAACAATATCCTCGTCCTGGGTGAGGTCACCGGCGTGCATATCGACGATGCCTGCCTCAAGGACGGCATGATCGACGTGACCAGTTACCAGGTGCTGTCGCGCCTGGGCTACCGCGACTATGCCCGCGTGACAGAAGTCTTTCCCCTGCTGCGTCCTGGACAGAAATAGACGCCGCGCGCAATTTGGGATAAACTTGCCCGGCAAACGATGGAGGCTCCGATGGACAAGACCCTTTGAAAACCTGACGCACAGACGTTTTCAAAAGGAGGTCCCATGCCCTTTGCCCTTCCGGATGCACGCACCATCCATCCCATCACCCTGCAGGACGGCACGCCCCACGCCGGCACCGTCTTCCTGAAAGCCGTCATCGACCATCCGCAGATCACGGTGGGCGATTTCACCTATGCCTCGGATTTCGACCCGCCGGAGCCCCACGGCTGGGCCGCGCGCCTCGCGCCCTATCTCTTCGACTTCTCCCAAGACCGGCTGGTGATCGGAAAGTTCTGCCAGATCGCCCATGGCACCCGCTTCCTGGGCGCCTCGGCCAATCATGAGACACGCGGCCTCTCGACCTTTCCCTTTTCGGTCTTCGATCCCCAGACCCTGCCGGGCTACCAGCCCGACACCCGCGACATGATCATCGGCAATGACGTCTGGTTCGGCCATGGCGCAACCGTGCTGGCCGGGGCGCGGATCGGAAACGGGGTGATCGTGGGGGCAGGGGCCGTGGTGCGGGGAATAATCCCCGATTACGCGGTCGTCACGGGTAACCCGGCCCGCGTCGCGAAAATGCGCTTCTCACCGCAAGAGGTCGCGACCCTCAACAACCTGGCCTGGTGGGACTGGCCGCCCGAGCAGATCGCCCTGGCCCGACCGGCCCTGGGAGAGGGCGACGTCGCGGCGCTGGCCAAGCTCGCCTGATCTTCTTCTTGCCGGAAAAACTCAGGGGGGAAGGCAGGCCGCCCCCCAGGGGGGGACGGCCTGGCGGGGGGGGCAGCCCCCCCCTTCGCCCCTGTCTTCAGTGACCGCCCAGGATGCCGGTGCGCACGCCGTAGTCCACGGCAAGCTCGTATTCCGGGTCATCGGAGCTGTCGATCATCAGGTGACCGGCCTTCTTCAGCAGGTCATGGCAGTTGCGGCTGAGGTGGCGCAGCTGGATCCTCTTGCCTTCGGCCTCGTATTTCGCGGCCACGGATTCAATGGCCTGCAGGGCCGATTGGTCGACCACGCGGCTGGCCTGGAAATCGATGATCACCAGCGCGGGGTCGCCGCTCACGTCGAAGAGCTCCGCGAAACCGTCCGAAGAGCCGAAGAAGAGCGGGCCGTTCACCTGGTAGACCTTGGCACCCTCGGGGCTGACGTAGGTCGTGGCGTAGATGCGGCGGGCGTTGTTCCAGGCATAGGCCAGGGCAGAGACGATCACCCCGATCACCACGGCCGTGGCCAGGTCCGTCAGAACTGTCACGATGGTCACCAGCACGATTACCACCGCATCGGTCAGCGGCACGCGGCGCATGATCTTGAAGGAGTTCCAGGCGAAGGTCCCGATCACCACCATGAACATCACGCCCACCAGCGCTGCCAGCGGGATCTGCTCGATCAGCGGCGCGGCGAACAGGATGAAGCCCAGCAGACAGAGCGCCGCGAAGATCCCCGCGATCCGCGTCCGCCCGCCCGAGTTCACGTTGATCATCGACTGGCCGATCATTGCACAGCCGCCCATGCCGCCGAACAGGCCGGTCACCACGTTGGCCGCGCCCTGGGCCACGCATTCCTGGCTGGCCCCGCCGCGCTGGCCGGTGATCTCACCCACCAGGTTCAGGGTCAGCAGGCTCTCGATCAGGCCGACTGCGGCCATGATCAGCGCATAGGGCAGCACGATCTGCAGCGTCTCCAGGGTGAAGGGCACCATGGGGATGTGGAAGCTGGGCAGCCCCCCGGCGATAGAGGCCATGTCCCCCACGCGCGGCACGTCCAGCCCGAAGACGATCACGATGAAGGCGGTGATGGCGATACCGGCCAGCGGGGCCGGGATGATCCGCGTCACGCGCGGGATGTAATGGATGATCGCCATGGTCAGGGCGACAAGGCCCAGCATGATCATCAGCGGCCCGCCGGACAGCCATTCGCCCCCCGTGGCACCATGTCCGCCCACTTCGGCGGTGCCCGGCACCTTGAACTGGGTCAGCTGCGCCAGGAAGATCACGATGGCCAGCCCGTTCACGAAGCCCAGCATCACCGGGTGCGGCACCAGCCGGATGAACTTGCCCCATCGCATGAAGCCCACGAAGATCTGGATGATCCCCATGACCACCACGGCGGCAAACAGGTATTCCACCCCGTGCTGGGCCACCAGCGCGACGATCACCACCGCGATGGCCCCCGTCGCCCCGGAGATCATGCCGGGCCGGCCGCCCAGGATCGCCGTGATCAACCCGATGATGAAAGCGGCATAAAGCCCGACCAGCGGGTTGACCCCGGCGACAAAGGCAAAGGCCACGGCCTCGGGCACAAGGGCCAGAGCCACAGTCAGGCCGGAGAGCAGCTCGATCCGCACCCGATCAATGCTCAGCCCCTCCGTCGGGGAGAGCCGGAGATCCGGCAAGGTGATCCGTTCGGCGAAGGCCGAGAAGCTAGGCTTGGGCATAATGGGTCCTGGGGGTTGTCTTGCTGATTTCCTGATCGTGCCGCCCGGATAGCCTGTTTGCCGCATCGCGGCAAGTTTACCGGGCCGTTTCGCCCCTTCCGTTGCCCTGAAACCCCTTTCCTGCAAGCGGTCGGGCAATTCCGTTGCGGCCCGGCACTCGCCACGGCACAAATGCATCACGGCAGGCAAGACAGCAGGGAAGGCAGGGGCGCGTCATGGCAAAGTTGAAGCTGGCGGTGATCGGCGGATCGGGCATCTACGATATCGACGGGCTGGAAGGGGCCGCCTGGCAGCAGGTCGATACGCCCTGGGGCGATCCCTCTGACCAGATCCTGACCGGGCGCCTGGGTGGGCTCGACCTGGCCTTCCTGCCACGCCACGGCCGAGGCCATGTCCACGCGCCCACCGATGTGCCCTACCGCGCCAATATCGACGCGCTGAAACGGCTTGGCGTGACCCATGCGCTCTCCGTCTCGGCCTGCGGGTCGTTCCGGGAAGAGATGGCGCCGGGGGATTTCGTGCTGGTCGACCAGTTCATCGACCGCACCGTGAACCGGGAGAAAAGCTTCTTCTCCTCGGGCCTCGTCGCCCATGTCTCCATGGCGCATCCGGTCTGCGCGGACCTCGCGGCGGCGGCGGCCCGGGCCGCCCGTCAGGCCGGTGTCACCGTGCACGAAGGCGGCACCTACCTGGCGATGGAGGGGCCGCAGTTCTCCACCCTGGCGGAAAGCCGGATGTACCGCGAAAGCTGGGGCTGCGACGTGATCGGCATGACCAACATGCCCGAAGCCAAGCTCGCCCGGGAAGCAGAGCTGCATTACGCCTCTGTCGCCATGGTCACGGATTACGACAGCTGGCACCCGGATCACGGCGCAGTGGATATCAAGGACATCGTGAAGGTGCTGCAGGGCAACGCCGCCCGGGCGCGCCAGATGGTCCACAACCTTGCGGCGATCATGATGGGGCATGATCCGGCAGCGGAGGCGGAGCAAAGCGCCCCCCTCAACCCGGTCAGCTGCGCCACGGGCTGCGGCACGGCGCTGGACTACGCCATCCTTACCGCACCGGACAAGCGCGCCCCCAAGCTGAAGGCAAAGCTGGACGCGGTGGCCGGGCGGCTGCTCGACAAACCCCGCTGACAGGACCCGCTTCAGGCCCTGCAACGGGCACCGTGACGGGCGCCTGACGCAGCGTTAATCTGTGGCCCGAAGTATGCTACCCTGACGTGCATTCGTTCATGCATTTACAGGAGAGAGCACATGACCAAGGGCCAGATCCGCGTCCTGCAACGCAAGCTTGCAGAGCTCAGCCTTTACACGGGCAAGATCGACGGCATCGTCGGAAACAAGACCCTGGGCGCCATGGCCCGGGCCTTTGCCAAGCTGGACATCCCCTTGCCGCCGTCCTTCGAGGGCTGGAACAAGACCCGCCGCACCACCGCCTTCCTGCAAGCCTACGCCCTGTCCGAAGGGATCGAGGCGGGCGTGGTCGATGGCCTCTGGGGGCCGCAGACCGATTTCGCCTGGGTCTCCCTTGAGATGAAGCTGGCAACCGGCAAGATCCGCCAGTTCCGCGACGAGACCCCCGAGACCATCGGCAATCCGGGCGGCTTTCCCACCGAAACGCGATCGCAACAGGATCTGGTGAAGTTCTACGGCAAGCCCGGCACCCCGGATCGCAAATTCCAGCCCCCGATGGTGCGGGTCAGCCTGCCCTGGAAGATGAAGCTCGCCTGGGACAAGCGCAACAGCCGTTCCTTCCTCTGGGCGCATGAGAAATGCGCCGACAGCTTGGGCAGGGTCCTGCAACGGATCGACGGCGCCTATAGCGACGCGCAGAAAAGCGAGCTGGGGATCGACCTTTTCGGAGGGGATTACGCCCCGCGCAAGATGAAGGGGGCCAATCGCGCCTCTCTGCATTCCTGGGGCATCGCCTATGATTTCGACCCCGAGCGCAACGGCTTGGACGCCACCCGGCTGACCGCGCGCCTGGCCCAGCCCGATGCCATCCCCTTCTGGGAAGCCTGGGAGGCAGAGGGCTGGTATTCCCTCGGACGGATGCGGAATTTCGACTTCATGCATGTCCAGGCGGCCCACAGGCTATAAACGGCGTGACATTCGGCCCCTGTCTTGGCACCAAGGCCCGGTTTGATGTTGCACAGCCGAAAGGACGCTGCCGTGAAGGGCCAGGTGAAGACAGTCAGGGACTATATCCGCACCATTCCGGACTTTCCGCATGAAGGGATCCTGTTCCGGGATGTCACCACGCTTCTGGCCGACCCGCGCGGGCTGCGCCTGGCGGTCGACCAGCTGCTGCATCCCTATGCCGGCCAGCCCATCGACAAGGTCGTCGGGCTTGAGGCGCGCGGATTCATCCTGGGCGGCGCCATCGCGCACCAGCTGGGCAAGGGCTTCGTGCCGATCCGCAAGAAGGGCAAGCTGCCCGGCGCGACCATCGGGGAAAGCTACACGCTGGAATACGGCGAAGCCTCGGTCGAGATCCACAATGACGCCATCCAACCCGGAGAGAAGATCCTCCTGGTTGATGACCTGCTGGCGACCGGCGGCACGGCAGAGGCCGGGATCAAGCTGATCGAGCGCCTGGGCGGAGAGATCATGGGCTGCGCCTTCATCATCGACCTGCCGGAACTGGGCGGCAAGCAGCGGCTGACCGACATGGGCATGGATATCCATATCCTGTGTGAGTTCGAAGGCCTTTGACGTCGGAGTGCCGCGCGGAATTTTCGCGCGGCGGCCGGAAAACAGCCAAGACGTAAGGAAGCCTTAAGTCCTCTGGGGCTAGACATGGGTACCGGCTTTCAAGCCGGGCCTGCTTGCACAGTTCCCTCGGGGACAATCATCGCGTCCTGCCACTTCCCCCCTCGGCAGGGCGCGATTTTTTTGGCCTGCGCCACGGGTGGCCGCGCCCGATCACCCCCCTGGCGCGGGAACGCGCGGTCAGCCTGGCCCTGGACTTCGCGCAAAAGGTCCAGGCCCTGCTGGCAGAGATCGCGGCAATGACGCCGGGCTGACGGGGTTCAGCCCAGCACGGCCCCGGGGTTTAGCACGCCATGCGGGTCGAAGACCTGCTTGATCCCGCGCATCAGCTCCAGCTTCACCGGATCGCCGTATTTCGCAAGATCCGCCGCCTTCAGCCGCCCGATCCCGTGCTCCGCACTGATGGAGCCGCCATGGGCTACCACCAGGTCGTGGATCACCCCCATGACGGCCAGCTTCTGATCCGCGAACTCGGCCTTCTTGCGCCCCTTGGGCGGGAAGACGTTGTAATGCAGGTTGCCATCGCCCAGGTGCCCGAAGCAGTTCAGCCGGTAGGGGCCAAGCGCCGCGATGGCCTCCATGCCCTCGTCGATGAAACGGGGCAGGGTGGCGATGGGAACAGAGATATCGTGGCTGGAAATCGCCCCGATCTCGCGGTTGGCCTCCGGGATCATCTCCCGCAGGTTCCAGAAATCCTCCGCCTGGGCCTCGTTCTGGGCGATCAGCCCGTCGCTGACCAGCTCGGCCTCGAACCCGGCGGCAAAGATCTCTTCCATGATCTCGCCCGCGTCGGCGGCCAGCCCCAGATCCACCAGCACCATCCAGTCGGGGTGCGGATCGAAGGGGCGGCGGCGGTCCGGGAAGGTCTCTGCCAGGAAATCCAGCCCCACGCCGGAGATCAGCTCGAAGGCCGTGACCCCGTCGCCCACCCGGTCGCGGGTCAGCGCCAGCAGCTCCAGCGCCGCTGTGGGAGAGCTCACGACCATCAGCGCTACCGCCCGGTCCCGCGGCTGCGGGAAGATCTTGAAACTGGCGGCGGTGATCACCCCCAGCGTCCCTTCGGAGCCGATCAGCAGGTTGCGCAGGTCATAGCCGGTGTTGTCCTTGCGCAGCCCGGTCAGGGTGCGCATGATCCGCCCGTCCGCCAGCACGGCCTCAAGCCCCAGGCACAGCTCGCGCGTGTTGCCGTAGCGCAGCACGTTCGCCCCGCCCGCATTGGTGCCCAGCACGCCGCCCAGCCGGGCCGAGCCATGGGCCCCGAAGCTGAGCGGGAACAGCCGGTCGACCCCCCGCGCGGCATTCTGCAGCTCTTCCACGATGACGCCGGCCTCGGCGGTGATGACATTGCCCTGGGGGTCGACCTCGCGGATGCGGTTCATCCGTTCCAGCGACAGCACCAGCGGGGCAGGGCCATCGGGCATGATCTGCCCTCCGACCAGCCCGGTGCCCCCGCCATAGGGGATGACGGGCACGCGGGCCTCGTTGGCCGCGGCCAGGACCAGGCTGACCTCTTCGGTGCTTTCCGGGGCCACGACCAGCTCTGCACGGCCCTGCCAGGCGCCGCGCGGCTCGCGGTTGTAGGGGGTGGTGTCCTCGCGGAAGGCACGGGGGGACAGGCGCGCGCGCAGGCGCTCGGCAAAGGCGGCATCGGCTGAGTGGAGTGTCATTTGTCCAGGGTCTTCAGGTATTTCATCACGGCCGCGCGCACGGATTGCTCGCCGTCTTCGGCGGCGCGCTCGATTTCTGCGCGCACGACCCTCAGGTCGACTTTCATCAACAGGCTCTTCACCGGCCCGATGGAGGCCGGGCGCATCGACAACGCCCGCAGGCCCATCGCGGCCAGGCAGACCGCCTCGACCGGGCGGCCCGCGTCCTCTCCGCAGAAGCTGAGCGGGGTCTCGGTTTCCTTGCAGCGCTCGACGATGCTTTGCAGGAAAGTCAGGAAGCTGACGTTCAGCGTGTCGTAGCGCTTGCGCACGCGTTCGTTTTCCCGGTCGGCGGCAAAGAAGAACTGCTTGAGGTCATTCCCCCCGATGGAGATAAACTCCACCTCCTCGAAGAAGCGGCGCGGGGCAAAGGCCAGGCTGGGGGTTTCCAGCATGGCGCCGACCTCGATGCAGGAGGGGATGGGATGGCCAAGGATGCGCTCGCGCTCCAGGGTCTTTTCCATCTCCGCACGGGCCTGGCGGTATTCCTCGTATTGCGCCACGAAGGGGAACATCACGGTCAGGGGGCGCCCGTTGGCCGCCCGGATCAGCGCCTGAAGCTGCATCCGCATGACGCCGGGCTTGTCCAGCCCCACCCGGATCGCCCGCCAGCCAAGCGCCGGGTTGGGCTCATCGTTGGGCTTCATGTAGCTCAGCACCTTGTCCGACCCGATGTCGAGCGTGCGGAACACCACGCGCTTGCCCTTGGCATTGTCCAGCACGTGGGAATAGAGCGCCGAAAGCTCTGACCGGGTGGGCATCCTGCTGCGGACCAGGAACTGCAGCTCCGTGCGGAACAGGCCCACGCCCTCTGCGCCGGACCCTTCCAGCGAAGGCAGATCGGCCATCAGCCCGGCATTCATCGTCAGCGTCATGCGGGTGCCGCACTTGGTGATCGCCGGCTTCTCGCGGATAGAGGCATAGACCTCCTGCGCCTGGGCCTGCATCGCGATCTTGTCGCGGAAGGCGCTCAACACGGTTTCCTCTGGCCGCAGGTGGGCCATGCCGTTGTCGCCGTCCACCATGATCAGGTCGCCGTTCAGCGCCTCGGTGGTGATGTTGTTCGCATGGATCACCAGCGGGATGGCAAGGGCGCGGGCGACGATCGCGGCATGAGAGCCGACAGAGCCTTCCTCAAGCACGATGCCCCGCAGGGAGCGCCCGTAATCCAGCAGCTCGGCCGGGCCGATGTTGCGCGCCACCAGGATCGGATCGGCGGGAATATCCGCGCCGGTTTCCTTGCCCTGGCCGGTCAGGATGCGCAGCAGGCGGTTGGACAGGTCGTCCAGGTCATGCAGCCGCTCGCGCAGGTATTGATCCGTCGCGCCGCTCAGCCGGGTGCGGGCGGCGGTCTGTTCCTTTTCCACCGCGGCCTCGGCGGAGAGGCCCCGTTCGATGTCCTCTTCCATGCGCCGCATCCAGCCCTTGGAATTGGCGAACATCCGGTAGGTTTCCAGCACCTCAAGCTGCTCTGCCCCGCCTTGCGAGGCGGTGGCCAGCATCTTGTCCACGCCCACGCGCAGGTGTTCGACGGCCTCGTGCAGGCGCTCGCGTTCCTTGACCGGATCGTCGGCGATCGGGTTGGTGATCACCACGCGCGGCTCATGCAACCAGACGTGCCCCTCTGCCGCGCCTTCCTGGACGCAGGTGCAGCGGAACATCACCGGCTTGGTGTGGCGCGCGGTCATCGGGGCGTTGTCGCCCACGAAGGCGCCCAGCTCTGCCATCTCGGCCAGCACCATGGCGACGACTTCCAGCGCGTAGATTTCGTCTTCGGAGTATTTCCGGGCATTCTTGGATTGCACCACCAGCACGCCAAGGGTCTCTCCCAGGCGCTGGATGGGGACACCGGCGAAGGCGGAATAGATCTCTTCACCGGTTTCGGGCATGTAGCGGAAGCCGTGTTCCTTGGGGGCGTCGGCGGTATTGACCTGCTTGCCGGTGCGCGCCACGCGGCCCACAAGCCCTTCGCCCAGGCGCATCCGCGTCTGGTGCACGGCCTCTGCCTTCAGGCCCTCGGTTGCGCAAAGCTCCAGCGTGTCGGCATCGCGGAACAGGTAGACAGAGCATACCTCGGTCCGCATCTCCTGCGCGATCAGCGCGGTGATCCGGTCAAGCCGCGCCTGCCCATGGCCGTCCTCGGCCATGACTTCGCGCAAGCGCGCCAGCATCTGGCGGCTGTCGGTCTGAAAATTATCGCCCATCCCCTGGGACGTGCCTCCCTTGCGATCCGAAGCGAATAGATCACAGGCGCGGGTTGAGAGAAACTCCTTTTAAGCGCGGCAAGCCGCAAGCCGCCATCGAAAGCCCCTGTTCCGTGGGGGCTTTGCGCAGGGTGAAGGCAGGCGGGCAGGCAACAAGGACAGGTGGCCGGCGGGCCTGCGCAGGGGGGCAAAGGGCATCGGTGCGACACTTTCGGCACGAAAGCCCCGGCGGCGGGCAAGGCCGCTTGTCCGGGCGTTTCTGCTCGCAAAGGTGAGGGGAAGACTGACTGTCGGACCCGCACAAAGGGAGATCCGCTTGGACACTGGCGTCCCACTGCACCCGATGGCCCACCATGCCCTCCTGTTGCGCATCCAGATGCTGCTGCCCCTGGTGAAGGACCTGGTGCTGAGCGGCCACTGACCGCAGCCCCCCGAAAACCGAAAGGCCGGCCCCGCAAGGGACCGGCCTTTGATATTTGGCAGGGGATGTCTGGCAGGGGGCCTGGCTCAGGCCGCGTTTTCCAGCCCGAAAGCGTCATGCAGGGCCTGCACCGCCAGCTCCAGGTACTTCCGGTCCACGATGACAGAGATCTTGATCTCAGAGGTGGCGATGACCTTGATGTTGATGCCCTCGTCCGACAGCGTCTTGAACATCTTGGCGGCGACACCCGATTGCGACCGCATGCCGATGCCCACGGCGGAAACCTTGCAGCACTCGGTGTCCACAGCCAGTTCGTCGAACTCGATCATGCCGCTGGACTTGGCATCGAACAGCGCCTTCTCGGCGCGTTTCACCTGGTCCACGGGGCAGGAGAAGGTCATGTCCGTCACGCCCTCTTCAGAGACGTTCTGGATGATCATGTCCACGTTCACCCCCGCTTCGGACAGCGGCCCGAAGATCGACGCGGCCACGCCGGGCTTGTCGACGATGGTGACCAGGGTCATCTTCGCCTCGTCGCGGGAAAAGGCGATGCCGTTAACGACGTTGGATTCCATGATGTCCTCCTCGGCACAGACAAGGGTGCCGGCAGTGTCGGATTGTTCCTCGAAGCTGGAAAGCACCCGCAGCTTCACATTATAGCGCATCGCCAGCTCGACCGAGCGGGTCTGCAGAACCTTGGCGCCCAGAGAGGCCAGTTCGAGCATCTCTTCAAAGGCGATCTTGTCCAGCTTGCGCGCCTTGGCGCAAACGCGCGGATCGGTCGTGTAGACCCCGTCCACGTCGGTGTAGATATCGCAGCGCTCCGCATCGAAGGCGGCGGCAAAGGCAACGGCGGTGGTGTCGCTGCCGCCCCGGCCCAGCGTGGTGATCCGGCCCTCGGGCGAGACGCCCTGGAAGCCTGCGACCACGGCCACCTTCATGCCTTCGCCGAACTTGGCCATGATGTTGTCGGTCGGGATTTCCTCGATCCGGGCCTGGCTGTGGGCGCTGTTGGTCTTCAGCGGCACCTGCCAGCCCTGCCAGCTGCGCGCGGGCACGTCCATTTCCTGAAGCGTCAGGGCCATGAGACCCGCGGTGACGTTCTCTCCGGAAGAGACGACGGCATCATATTCGCGGGCGTCATACATGGGAGAGGTCTCTCCCACCCAACCCACGAGCTCATTGGTCTTTCCCGACATGGCAGAGACGATGACGATCACGTCATAGCCCTTGGCCACTTCCACGCCCACGCGTTTTGCAGCGCGGCGGATGCGGTCCAGATTGGCGACGGAAGTGCCGCCGAACTTCATCACGAGAACAGGCATATGCGTCCTTCGGCCTAGCCCCAAGTCATTTTGGCACGCGCACGCCATGCGCGGGCCCCAGTCAGAATGCCGGTCGGTTTAGGCGCGATTTGCGGGGGGTGCAAGCGCGGAAAAGCCCATGGGCAAAGGGCGGAAGGCCGCCCGTGCAAACTTGTGCAGCGCGCTTGAACGGCGGGCCGGGACAACAGGCGGGGCAGGGGGGCGTCGCGGCCAAAGGGCGCGCGCCGCAGCGCTGGCCTCAGTTGGTCTTGCGTCGGGGGGTGAAGGGCAGGGGCAGTACCGGCACGCCGTCTTCCAGCAGCGCGCGGGCCTCTTCGGGCCTGGCCTCTCCGTAGATCGGGCGATCCGGGGTCACGCCGTCATGCATGTCCCGGGCTTCGCGGGCAAAGTCCTTGCCAACGTAATCGGCGCTCGACTCGATCTTGCGGCGCATCTCCGCCAGCGCGCGCTCCACCTCTGCCTGGGTCTTCTCCGGCTTGGTCTGCTCTGCACGGGATGTCCGCACGCGCGGCGCCATGGGGGCCTTTTCCACTTGGGACGAGCCGCAGATCGAACAGGTGACCATGCCCGCGCCCAGCAGCTTGTCGAAAGCGTCCGAGTTCTGGAACCAGCTGTCGAACCGGTGGTCGTGGTCGCATTTCAGGGAAAACTGGATCATGGCGCGTTGGGGCCTGCTGCTCTGCCTGTGACGGATCTGTTCTGTTTCCGGCAGCGCGATCCGCGGGGCGGTGCGCGCCAAAGGGTAGCTATTACATAATCCGGGTCGCAGGGGATGCAAGAACTGCTTGCAGGGGCAGCGGCCGCTCGGGCGGTCAGCAGGCACCTCCATGTCCGCGCTAAACGGGCGGGAAAGCCGCCGTGAAATGCGCGGAAACGCTCAGAAAACCAGCGTCTCGGGGTCGAAGGCCAGCAGGATCCTGGCAAGCTCGGGCTCATCCACCAGCCTTGCGGCCTTCTTGCGCGACACCCATTTGCGCCGCCGCTGGCCAGCTTCGGGATACTCCGTCTCAAGATGATCCAGCCGCACGGCAAAGACATGGCACAGGCAGGGGATCACCGCGCCATCGTCCAGCACCTTGTCATAGGGAAAGCAGCCGATCGGGGTGGTGGCGACCTGGCCCGTCACCCCGGCCTCTTCATAGGCTTCGCGCAGGGCGGCTTCGGCAGGGGGCAGGGATTTCATCGGCCAGCCCTTGGGCAGGATCCAGCGCCCCGTCCCGCGCGAGGTGATCACCAGGATGCGCGGCTTGTCCCGGTCCATGCGGTAGGTCAGCGCCGCGTATTGATCAAAGATCTTCTCCCGTTGCGCCGCCTTCGGTGCGCCCCATGCACGTAGTTGGATTCCCAAGGTCCCGTTACCCTTTTGCCTGCTCCGGTTCATCACTGTCCTGTCCCGCCTCTGCCGGCCCTGTCAGCAGGGCGCGCGGGTCAGACTGCGCGCGTCTCGCGGCGAGGTTGGGTCAATTTTATGAAGAATTTACAAACAAGATACGGCCATCCCCGGCGCGCCCCCGCTCTAAGGGCCCTGGCGCGAAAAAGCAGCGCCCCGATCCCGCCTTGGGACCGGGGCGCTCAATTTTGCAGCGCTCGGCGGATCGCCTAGCGGTCAGAGGTCTGCCAGCGCGGGTTGATCCAGGGCTCTGCGTTCTCCGGCGCGAGCGGCGCGCGGCCCAGGATGTGATCGCTGGCCTTCTCGCCCACCATGATCGAGGGCGCGTTGAGGTTGCCATTGGTGATCCGCGGGAAGATGGAGCTGTCGGCAAGCCGCAGCCCCTCCACCCCGATCACCCGGCATTCCGGGTCCACCACGGCCATGGGATCGTCCGCGCGGCCCATGCGGGCGGTGCCGCAGGGGTGATAGGCGCTTTCGGCATGTTCGCGGATGTGATCGTCCAGCTCCGCATCGCTCTGGGCGGCGCTGCCTGGGCTGATCTCCTTGCCGCGATAGGGGTCAAAGGCCTTCTGGCCAAAGATCTCCCGCGTCAGGCGGATGCAGTGGCGGAAGTCCTCCCAGTCGCTCTCTTTCGACATGTAGTTGAAGAAGATGCGCGGCGCCTCGCGCGGGTCGGCCGATTTCAGCGTGACCTCGCCCCGGCTTTCCGATCGCATCGGGCCGACGTGGGCCTGGAAGCCATGGCCCTCGGCCGCCGCCTTGCCGTCATAGCGCACGGCGATGGGCAGGAAGTGGTACTGGATATCGGGGTAATCCACGCCCGGTTTTGACCGCAGGAAGGCCGCGCTTTCAAACTGGTTCGACGCCCCCAGCCCGCGCTTGGTCAGCAGCCATTGCGCGCCCGAGATCGCCTTCCCCCAGAGGTTCCAGTGCTTGTAAAGCGTGATCGGCTGGATGCTGGCCTGCTGGATGTAAAGCTCCAGGTGGTCCTGAAGGTTCTGGCCCACGCCGGCGCGATCCGCGACAACCTCTATCCCGTGTTCGCGCAGATGCGCCGCCGGGCCGATGCCCGAGAGCATCAGGATCTTGGGAGAGTTGATGGAGCTGGCCGCGATCACCACCTCGCGCCGGGCACGGATGACCTCGATCCGGCCGCGCCGCTCGATCTCCACGCCCACGGCGCGCCCGTCCTCGATCACCACCTTGCGGGCGAAACAGCGGATCATCTCAAGGTTTTCGCGCTTCAGCGCCGGCTTCAGGTAGGCATTGGCCGTGGACCAGCGCCGGCCCTGCCAGACCGTCTGCTCCATCGGGCCGAAGCCTTCCTGCTTCTCGCCGTTGTAATCCTCGGTCAGCTCGAAGCCCGCCTGGGCCCCGGCCTCCACGAAGGCATGGAACAGCGGGTTTTCCCGCGGCCCCCGGCTGACATGCAGCGGGCCATTGTGGCCCCGCCAGGAGGGATCGCCGCCATGACCGCCGTCGTGCCAGTTCTCTGCGCGCTTGTAGTAGGGCAGCACGTCGGCATAGCCCCAGCCCGCCGCGCCCTGTTCGGCCCAGTGATCGAAATCCCGCGCATGGCCGCGCACGTAGACCATCCCGTTGATGGAGGACGACCCCCCAACGACCTTGCCGCGCGGCGTCACCAGCCGGCGCCCGCCCAGGCCCGGCTCCGGTTCGGACTGGAAGCCCCAGTCGTAGCGGGACATGTTCATCGGGTAGCTCAGCGCGGCCGGCATCTGGATGAAGGGACCGGCATCCGTGCCGCCGAACTCCAGCACCACGACACGGTTCTTGCCGTCTTCGCTCAGGCGCGCGGCCATCACCGCCCCGGCAGAGCCGGAGCCGATGATGACGAAATCCGCTTCCCGAAGGTCGGCCATCAGAAGGGTGCCTCGACATCGCCGGTCGCCACGTAGACCGATTTCACCTGGCTGTAATGCTCGATCGCGGCGCGCGAATTCTCACGCCCCACGCCGGACAGCTTCACGCCGCCAAAGGGCGCTTCGACCGGCGTCAGGTTGTATTCGTTGATCCAGCAGGTGCCCGCCTCAAGCCCGGCGACCATGCGGTGCGCGCGCTTCATGTCGGCGGTGAAGACACCGGCGGCCAGGCCGAACTCTGTCGCATTGGCGCGCGCCAGCACCTCGTCCTCGTCGCTGAAGGACAGGATCGACATCACGGGTCCGAAGATCTCTTCCTTCGCGATGGTCATCTCATCCGTGACCCCGCCGAAGATCGTCGGTTCGATCCAGAAGCCGGGGCCCTCGGGGCAGGTGCCGCCCAGCAGCAGCTCCGCGCCCTCCTGCTGGCCGATGCGGATGTAGTTCACCACCTTCTGGCGCTGCTCGTCGGTGATCATCGGGCCGATGGTCACCTCCGGATCCAGCGGATCGCCGATGCGGGCGGTGCGGGTGCGTTCCACCAGCCGCTCGGTAAAGGCCTGCACAAGCCCGTCCTGCACGAAGACGCGGGTCCCGTTGGAGCAGATCTGCCCGGTGGAATAGAAGTTGGCGTTGATCGCCGCGCTGACCGCGTTCTCAAGGTCCGCATCATCGAAGATGACCAGCGGCGACTTGCCCCCAAGCTCCATCGTGACGTGGCGGATGTTCTCTGCCGCTGCCGCATAGACCTTGCGCCCCGTGGGAACGGAGCCGGTCAGGCTGACCTTGTCCACCCGGGTATCGGTGATCAGGGCCGCGCCCACGTCGCCATAGCCGTTGACCACGTTGAACAGGCCCTTGGGCGCGCCGGCCTCGATGAAGATCTCGGCCAGTTTCAGCGCGCAGAGCGGCGTGACTTCAGAGGGTTTGAAGATCATGGCATTGCCGCAGGTCAGGGCAGGGGCGGCCTTCCAGCAGGCGATCTGGGTGGGGTAGTTCCAGGCCCCGATGCCGACGCAGACGCCCAGCGGTTCGCGGATCGTGTAGACGAAATCCCCGCCCGCGCCGCCGAAATGCATCGTCTCTCCGGTGAGAGAGGCCGCGATGCCGCCGAAGAACTCCAGCGCATCCGCGCCGGAGGTCGCGTCCGCAACGGTGGTTTCCTGGATCGGCTTGCCGGTGTCGATGGTCTCGATCTCCGAAAGCTCCTGGTTGCGGGTGCGCAGGATGTCGGCGACCCGGCGCAGCACGCGGCCGCGCTCCACCGGGGGCGTTGCCGCCCATTCAGCCTGCGCGCGCCTGGCAGAGGCCAGCGCCTGTTCGATCACCGCCGGTGTCGCGGAATGCAGGGTCGCCACGACCTCTCCGGTCGCGGCATAGGTGCAGGTGATTTCACGACCCGCCGTATCCTCGACATAAGCACCGTCGATGAAATGGCTGCCTGTCGGCTGGACATTCTTCATGGTCACTCTCCTCGGGGATAGCGCTGGTTTTCCTCCAGCACGTTCAGGTCCATGTGGTTGCGCATGTACCGTTCAGAGGCTTTCTGAAGCGGCTCGAAATCCCAGGGGAAGTAATCGCCGTTGCGCAGCGCCTCGTAGACGATCAGCCGGCGGGCCTGGCTTTGGCGAACCTCGGCGTCAAAGGCCTTCAGATCCCAGAGGCTGCCGGCCATGTTTGCAAATTCTGCCTCGACAGTTTGCAAATCTGCCTGGCCGCATAGGTTCTCCATCTCATGCGGGTCGGCCTCAAGATCGAACAGCAGCGGGGGATCCAGCTCGCAGGCGATGTACTTGTACTTGCCCAGGCGCAGCCCGACGAGCGGCGCATAGGACCCCTCGGCGGCATATTCCATCCGCACCGGCGTCACCCGCTCCGCCCCGTTGGCCAGGCTCACCAGGCTTTCGCCATCGGTCCAGGGCGCGATGTCAGAGATATCCACCCCGGCCAGTTCGGCCACGGTCGGCGTCACGTCGATGGTGGAAACCGGCGTTTCCACCAGCCCCGGCGCCATGCCGGGTGCGGCCACCATCAGCGGCACGCGGGCGGAACCTTCAAAGAAGGTCATCTTGAACCACAGGCCCTTGTTGCCCAGCATGTCACCGTGATCAGAGACGAAAAGCACAACGGTGTTGTCCAGCTGGCGGGTCATCTCCAGCGCCTCCATGATCTCTCCGATCTTGTCATCGAGGTAGGAGATATTGGCGAAATAGGCCCGGCGGGAGCGCTTGATATCCTCTTCGGTGATGTCGAAGTTGCGCCAGTCGTTGGCATCGAAGATGCGCTGGGAATGGGGATCCATCTCTTCGTAGGGCTGGGCCGGGACCTCGGGCAGCAGGTGCTCGCAATCCTCGTAGAGATCCCAGTATTTCTTGCGCGCGACATAGGGGTCATGTGGGTGGGTGAAGCTGACGGTCATCATCCAGGGGCGATCGTCCAGCCGGCGGCCCAGGTGGCGCACCTTGGCCGTGGCCTGGAAGGCGACCTCGTCATCGTATTCCATCTGGTTGGAGATCTCGGCCACGCCGGCGCCGGTGACCGACCCCATGTTGTGATACCACCAGTCGATCCGCTCGCCCGGCTTGCGGTAATCCGGGGTCCAGCCGAAATCGGCAGGGTAGATATCCGTGGTCAGGCGCTTTTCGAACCCATGCAGCTGGTCGGGCCCGACAAAGTGCATCTTGCCCGAAAGATAGGTCTGGTAGCCCGCCCGGCGCAGGTGGTGCGCATAGGTGGGGATGTCGCTCGCGAACTCGGCGGCGTTGTCATAGACCTGCGTGCGGCGCGGCAACTGGCCGGACATGTAGCTGGCCCGCCCCGGTGCGCAAAGCGGGCTGCCGGTGTAGGTATTGGCAAAGCGGGTGGAGCGCGCCGCCAGGGCCTTGAGGTGGGGCGCGTGAAGCCAGTCGGCCGGGCCGTCGGGGAACAGCGTCCCGTTCAGCTGGTCCACCATGAGAATCAGGATATTGGGTTGGTCAGCCATGTGACACCTTCTCGAGCCAGAAATTCAGGTAATCCCCCACCATCGACTTGATCCGCTCGCGATCGGGCACATCATCCTGCAGGGCGGCGCGGATGTAGAACCCGTCGATCAGTGCAGCCAGGCCTTGGGCGGCCATCTCGGCACTGTCGGAATCCATCAGCTTTCTCAGGTCGAAAAGGAGGTTCGATTGCAGCCGTCTTGCATAGACCTGCAAGAGCCGGCGTGTTTCGTCAGAGCGCAGGGCGCGGACGTAGAAGTTCAGCCAGGCACCGATGACTTCGCGCTCGAACTGGCTGGAATCAAAGCTGGAATCCGTGATCGCCCGGATCCGCTCCTGCGGGGTGCGCGCGGTCTTCAGGTTGCTGCGGACCGCCTTGCCGTATTGGCGCAGCACAAAGCGCATCGTCTCCAGGAACATCTTTTCCTTGGAGCCGAAGTAATGGTGCGCCAGGGCAGATGACATGCCCGCACGCCGCGCTATCTGGCTGACGGTCACCTCAAGAGTGCCCGCCTCGCCGATCTCCGCTATGGTTGCGTGGATGAGTGCATTCTTTCGCACCGCTTCCATACCGATCTTGGGCATTCCCGTGATCCTCTCCGCCACAAGCCTTTACTTTTCAGGCCCACTCGTTTTTGATTAACCCGTCAATCAACAAAAACGCAACCCAAGACCAAGCAACAGGAAAACCAATGACGAAATCTTTGCTCATGATGACGAGTGCTTTGGCAATGTCGGCCTCCGCCGCTCTTGCCGATTGCGGTGAAGTGTCCTTCTCGGATGTTGGCTGGACCGATATCACCACGACGACCTCCGCCACCAAGCAGGTTCTTCAAGCCCTGGGTTACGACGTGGACGTGAAGGTTCTCTCGGTGCCGGTGACCTTCGCCTCGCTGGAAAGCGATGACGTGGACGTCTTCCTTGGCAACTGGATGCCGGCGCAGAACGGCGCCATCTCTCCCTACCTGGAGTCCGGCGAGATCGAATCCGTCGCCACCAACCTGACCGGCACCAAGTACACGCTGGCCGTGCCCGCCTATACCTTTGAAAAGGGCCTGCAGTCCTACGACGATATCGCGACCTTCCGCGATGAGCTGGACGAAAAGATCTACGGCATCGAGCCAGGCAACGAAGGCAACGCCTACCTCGTGTCCCTGACCGAAGAGAACACCCATGGCCTGGAAGGCTTCGACGTGGTGGAAAGCTCCGAACAGGGGATGCTGTCGATGGTGCGCCGCGCCTATGACAAGCAGGAGGACATCGTCTTCCTGGGCTGGGAACCCCATCCCATGAACGCCAACTTCGAGCTGAAGTATCTGCCCGGCGGCGAAGACTTCTTCGGCGGCGAAGGCGTGGTGAACACCGTGACCCGCAAGGGCTTTGTCGAGGAATGCCCCAACCTGGGCACCTTCCTGACCAACCTCAAGTTCTCCCTGCCGATGGAAAACTCCGTCATGGGCAAGATCCTCAACGATGGTGAGGATGCCGATGACGCGACCATGGAATGGATGAAGGCCAACCCCGATGACGTCCTGGCCTGGGTCGAAGGCGTGACCACCGTTGACGGTGGGGATGGCAAGGCTGCCGTCCAGGCCATGCTGGCCGACTGACCCCGAACCACCCCTGATCGGCCCGGTCCCAGACCGGGCCTTTTCACTTGCGCCTTTTCACAAAGGAGACCGCCTTGGAGTGGCTGGAAAATAACAAGATCCCCGTAGGGGACTGGGCCGCCGATTTCTTCGACTGGCTGAGGGACAATTTCTCCGGAGTCGTGGACCTGCTGGCCGAGGGTGCCGAAAGCCTGATCGACGGACTGCTCTGGCTTCTGCAGACCCCGCATCCCTTCCTTGTCATCGCCGTCTTCGTCGCGCTGACCTGGGCCCTGCAACGCAACTGGAAGATCTGCCTCTTCGTGGCCCTGGGCTTCCTGTTCATCATCAACCAGGATTACTGGGAAGAAACCACCGAAAGCCTGACGCTGGTGGTGTCCTCCTGTATCGTCTGCATGGCGATCGGGGTGCCGGTGGGCATCGCGGCAGCGCACCGCCCGCGGCTTTACCAGGTCATGCAGCCCGTGCTGGACCTGATGCAGACCCTGCCCACCTTCGTCTACCTGATCCCCGCGATCGTCTTCTTCGGCATCGGCATGGTGCCGGGCCTGATCGCCACGGTGATCTTCGTCGTGCCCGCCCCGATCCGGCTGACCTACCTTGGCGTTTCCTCGACGCCGACCCCGCTGCTGGAAGCCTCGGAAGCCTTCGGCGGCACGCCCACCCAGACCCTGACCAAGGTCGAACTGCCCTATGCCCTGCCGCAGATCATGGCCGGGCTGAACCAGACCATCATGCTGTCGCTGTCGATGGTTGTCGTCGCCGCCCTTGTCGGGGCCGATGGCCTTGGGGTGCCGGTGGTGCGCGCGCTGAACCAGGTGAACACCTCGCTTGGCTTCGAGTCGGGCTTCGTCATCGTCGTCGTCGCCATCATCCTTGACCGGATGCTTCGTATCGGAGGCCGCAAATGACGGACCAAAAGATGACCTCGAAACCGGCCGTCACCTTCGACAACGTCTCCATCGTCTTCGGCGAAAAGCCCAAGAAGGCCCTGCCGATGATGGACGCGATGAAGGACCGGGCAGAGATCCAGAAGGAAACCGGCCAGGTGCTGGGCGTCCACGATTGCTCCATCGACGTGGCAGAGGGAGAGATCCTGGTGCTGATGGGGCTGTCGGGGTCCGGCAAGTCCACGCTGCTGCGCGCCGTCAACGGGCTGAACCCCGTGGTGCGCGGCAAGGTGATCGTGCGCGCCAGCGGGCATGAGATCGACGCGGCCTCCTCCAAGGGGGATGAGCTGAAGAAGCTGCGGCGCGAAATGGTCGCCATGGTCTTCCAGCAGTTCGGCCTGCTGCCCTGGCGCAACGTGCTGGACAACGTGGCCCTTGGGCTGGAGCTGTCGGGCATGTCGCGCAAGGACCGCGAGGAGAAGGCGCGCGAGCAGCTTGACCTGGTCGGGCTGACCGACTGGGCCACCAACAAGGTGGGCGAGCTGTCGGGCGGCATGCAACAGCGCGTCGGCCTGGCCCGCGCCTTTGCCACCGAGGCGCCGATCCTGCTGATGGACGAACCCTTCAGCGCGCTCGATCCGCTGATCCGCACCCGGCTTCAGGATGAGCTGCTGGAGCTGCAACAGAAGCTGAAGCGGACGATCATCTTCGTCTCCCACGACCTCGACGAGGCCTTCAAGCTGGGCAACCGCATCGCGATCATGGAAGGCGGGCGCATCGTGCAATGCGGCACCCCGCAAGAGATCATCGCCAAACCGGCCAATGCCTATGTGGAGGATTTCGTCACCCACATGAACCCGCTCAACGTGCTGCTGGCCTCGGACGTGATGTCCGATTCCATCGCCGCCGATGCGCCGGTGACGGTGGAACGAGACACGCCGGTCAACGACGTGATCCAGAGCCTCTCGACCGGGGCGGATGTCGTCTCAGTCACGGAAGGGGAGGATGCCGTGGGCTCCATCACGCGCAAGGACATCATCTCGGCGCTCCACGCCAAGAACTCCTGAGCGCAGGCTTTCAGGGACGGCCGGGGACCCCATCGAGGGGCCCCCGGCCGTTGTCGTCTGCGCCTCCCGGATCCACGGCACTGCCGGTCTGCCCGCTTCGGCGAAGGGGCTGTGGCGAGGCGCGGAAAGCCACCTCTACACCAGCGCACATAAGGAAAAGTGACCCCAGCGTGCGCTGCGCACCGACGTGATACCGACGCGATACCGACACAATACAGACGTCCCACCGACGGCCCAAACCAGGGGTCATTCCCTGTGCAACCCTGCACAATGAAGGGGAATTTTCGGGTCCGGACAGGAAAAAGGGGCCTCGCCCCCCGGCAAGACCCCTTCATAACTCCACCCGCACCGTGTTCCCCGGATCGGGGCGTCTTCAGAACCCCGGAAGCTCCGTTTCCCCGCTCTCACAAGCCGCATCGCCTTCCGCGCAATCCGGCTCCCCGATCTCTCCGATATCCATGACGCAGGCGCCCGGCGCATCGCGCAACCCATCCAGCGGGCCGCAGGTGCTGCCGCCCTCGGCCGGCCAGTCCGGCGTGACCTCGCCCACCGTCTGCGCCATGACCACCTGAGAGGCGTGCTGGGCGCAGGACGCGGGCGCGCAGCCCGAGGCTGACCAGGCCTCTGCCAGGCCAGCCTGCGCCTGCGGGATGGGGCGCAACAGGACCAGCGCCAAGACCAGGGCAACCGGCAGAAGCAGGGCAAGGGCGTGTCGCCGGTTTGGACGGGGCCGGGGGGATCGCATCGAAAATCCTTTTGTACTCGTGACTTGCAGGGGGAGTCTTACCCCTCCTGCCGGTCGTCTTTGTCTTTTGCGGGGGCCGCGGCCTCTTCACGCTGCCAGCCCAGCTCTTCGCGCTGGAAACAGGCGCCATCGCGTTTCACGAAGCCGCTCTCCCGTGCCGCCCAGGTCGAGATCTCTACCCGGTCGCGCGCGCAATCGAGCAGGTTGAAGGTGTTCTGTTCCCCGCGCAGCCGGGTCGACAAGCCGGTGCCGGCCTGGACGAACAGCAGGCCCGGCGCGGTGGTGAAGGGCTGGCTGCGCGCCATGTGCAAATGGCCTGACAGCACCACGTCCGCACCGGCCTCTGCCAGCTGGTGCAGCACCTCTGCCGCGTGGCGCATCTGCGGCGCGCCATGATCGGGGGGCATTTCCAGCGGGTGGTGCAGAACGGCGATCTGCAGCGGCGCCTTCTCATCCTGCTCGCCCTCGGCAAAGCAGCGTGTCAGGCGGCGCAGGGTGCCGCGCGACAGGCGTCCGCTTTTCCAGGCATAGGGGTTCACGCTGTTCACGCCGCGCACCACCACCGGCCCCTTGCGAAAGACCGGCTCAAGATCACGGGTGATGAACCGCTTGTAACGCGAGAAGGGCTTGAAAAACCGTACGAAAATATTGTCGAGCGGGGTGTCGTGATTGCCCGGAACCGCCAGCCAGGGCACCCGCAGGCGATCCAGGAATTCCCGCGCCTGGGTGAACTGGCTTAGCCGCGCCCGCTGGGTGAAATCGCCCGACACGACAACCAGGTCGGGCGCCAGCGCCTCGATCCGTTCCAGCAGCGGCTCCTCAAGCGCAGGGGTGCTGCGCCCGTAATGCAGGTCCGACAGGTGCAGGATCCGCGTCATGCCCCTTCCCCGCGGGGAAGAAGCAGGGGCAGGGCGTTGTCCTGCATGCGGAAGTCAAAGGGGCTGTCCTCGCGGCGTTTTTCCCCGTCATAGGCCAGCAGGGAGCGGCGGCTTGCGGTTTCCACCCGCAGCCGGCTGGCCTGGATCAGGTCGTAATCCCGGCCCTCCTTCATGGAGCGCGTCACCAGCCGCCAGGCCAGCTTGAACAGGGTCGCCCGGCTGCCGCCGCGCCCCAGCAGGACCGCCATCTTGTCGTGGTGGATCGCATCGCCCCCCGAGAGCCCGAAAATCTCAAGCTGGTAGGCAGAGCGGGCGACGAAAAGAAGCGGCGTGCGCACCTCCTGCACCTGGCCGTCGGCCTCCACCCGCAGCTTCAGCGGGCGCTGGAAGCGCAGGAAGGTCTTGACCACGGACCAATGCGCCATCAGCCGGCGGCGGCCCCAGCGGGCATAGATCCTTTCGCGCTCCTTCAGGATGTCGGGATAGATGCCCAGGCTTGCATTGTTCAGGAAAACCCGCCCGTTGACGGAGCAAAGCGCGATGGTCTCGGCCCGCCCGCGTGTCAGCTGCGCGGCGGCCTCTTCCGGCACTTCGGACAGCCCCAGACCACGCGCGAAGTAATTGAAGGTGCCCAGCGGCAGCACCGCAAGGGCAGGGCGTCGGGGCAGATCGGCACTGACCAGCGCGCCGGCCACGGCCATGGCCGTGCCATCCCCGCCCGCCGCCAGGATGGTCCGCGCGGCCTGTGCTTCGGGGGTTTTCAGCACCTCGGCCAGGTCGCCTTCATTGTCCCAGTAGACAAGGGAGACATCTGCCCCGGACTCCTCCAGCACCTTGCGCGCGCGGGAAATCGCGTCGCTGTCGCGGGCATTGGTGCCGGATTTGCGGTTGGCGATGATGGCCACCGGGCCGATGTTGCCCGACGCGTCATTGCCTGACGTATCCGGGCCTGCCGCATCCGGGCCTGCCGTCGTGCCGCCATGCGCCGGGTCGGTCGCCTCGCTCCTGTCCATGCCTGTGGTCCTGTCCCATTCAGTTCCAGAACCAACGCGCGAGCCGCCGAAAGGTTGCCGCCGATGGAAGAGATCGCTGGCCCATGCGACGAAAGGCGCCGCGCCCCGGCTCAGTTCAGCGACACCAGCACCCGGCACACCGCATCGACGTCATAGATCGGCCGCGCCAGATCCTTCAGCGGCAGGCGCAGGCAGGGGATGCCGTGCCGGGCGGTCACCGCGTCGCAGCTTGCCTGGGGCACGCTGGTGTCACAGAGGACATGGGTCATCAGGGCCCGCGCCGTAACCTGCCCGCCCGCGTCGCGCAGCATAGGCGCCAGGATCGCGCCGACCTGGTCGGCCAGGCTGTGCCCCATGGCCTCCGGATCCGGGCCAAGGCTGGGCAGGTAGACCTTTGGCACCATGGCCCGCGCCACCGCCCGACCCACGCCCACCGGCAGCAGGTTCGCCACGACACTGGAATAAAGGCTGCCCGGCGGGTAGCAGATCACGTCGGCCTGCTCGATCAGGCGGCGGTTCCGCTTGGGCAGGGTGACCTCGACCGGGGTGCCGGTCTCAAGGCTGTCGATCAGGAACAGCTCGCGGATCGGACTGTCGAGCGGCGCGACCTCCTTGCCGGTCAGGGCGCGCTGGCCCAGCACCAGCCGGCCATCCTGAAGCCGCACGGCAAGGTGCAGGTTCTCATCGACGATGGCGCGCACGGTGCCGCGCACGTCCACCATCTTGGACATCATGAACAGAACGGGCTCCAGCGCGCGGCCCTGGCCCAGGTAGCCGCCAGCCAGGATCAGGTTGCCGATGCTGGCGTTGCGATAATCGAAATCCGCCCCGGCAGCGGCGGCGAAACTGTCGATCTGGGTGCGGATGAGCTGCCGCATCGGCTTGGCGATGGCGGCAATCAGCGGATGCCTGCTGCGGCGCAGCTGCTCGACCTCCGCGCGCAGGGCCTCCGGAGTGCCCTCTTTCGGCAGGCGGTGGCTGAACAGCGCAAAGATGTCGGGCTGGCCCAGCACGCTTTCATCCGCCAGGGCCATCAGGCGGGAGCGCAGATCCCCCACCGCCGGCATGTCGAAGGCCAGCCGCAGCTGCTGCGAACTTCCCCCGCTATCAAAGGGCGTGATCAGGTGGATCGAGTTGAAGGTGTAGCGCTTGAGCCGGCGCGCGATCCCGTTCAGCGCGCTGCCCCCGCTGAAGAACAGCAGCCGCGGACCCAGGTGCGGCGCGCTTTCGGCCCGGGCCACGCGCAGATCGTCGGGCAGCGTCACCTGCCGGCGCAGGGTGATCGTGCAAGCTTTCATCGTCGTCTCCCCAGGGGGCTCCTTGCAATCCGGGCCCAAGGCGCAATTCGGTCTGCACAATGAGGTACTCTGCCCCCATAGGGCAAGCCTGGGACAAGGTCAGCCGGGCGCGTGAGCGCGCAACGCCGCAGGACTGCGCAGGAAGGCTGAAAACGCACCTCTGCTCGGCAAGGCCGCCACCCCGAGGGGGGTGCAAGCGCTTGAAAGTACTGGCGGTGAGGGAGGGAGGTGATCCGGTCTACACGGATCTGAAATTCGGGACGCAGGCGCATCTTGGAAAGCCAAAAGCCTGTAAACCGCTTTTCCCGCCATCCGCCCCCGACAGAGGGGGCAGGATGGCCTGTCAGTCAGGAGAGGGGCCGCGACCGGCCACCTCTCTTTACTCAGCTATCCGTCCGGGTCGTGGCGGCGCTCAGCTCTGTCACGATACCGCCGAGGAAGGCGATGCAGGCATCGAGCTGGTCGAGCGTCACGAATTCGTTCGGCTTGTGGGCCTGCTCGATCGAGCCGGGCCCGACGATGACCGAGGGGATGCCGCCGGTCAGTTCGAAGATGCCGCCCTCCGAGCCATAGGAGACCTTTCCGCCCCAGTCCTCGGGCATCTGGCGGGCATAGCGGTTGAAGCCGGTCGTGTTGCGCGCCTCGCCCATCGGCGGGTAGGAAAAGATCCGTTCGAAGGCAATGCCGGTCCCGGCGGTCTTGGCGGCCATCTCGGCGCTGACTTCGGTCTCGATCCGCGCCAGCAGCTCTGCCATGTCCGCTTCCGCATCCATCCCGGCGATCGAGCGCAGCTCGAAGGTGAAGCTGCAGCCGTCCGGCGTGACGTTGGTCGCCACACCGCCGTTGATCATCGTGGCCAGCATGGTCGCATGGGGTACGGTGAAATCGTGGTCGAAGGGCCCCTCGCTCTCGTACCGCTTGCCACGGTCCGCGATCATCGCAATCGCACGAGAGGCGTATTCGACGGCGTTGACGTGCTCCGGCGCAAAGGAGGAATGCCCCGAGGTGCCGGTGACATGCGCCCGCATGGCGATCTTGCCCTTCTGCCCCGTCACCAGCTGCATCATCGACGGCTCACCGATGATGGCAAACTCGGGCGGCACGGGAAGCGCGGCCAGATACCGTGCGATCGCCGGCGCGCCAAGGCAGCCGACCTCTTCGTCATAGGAGAAGCAAAGATAGACGGGACGGGCCAGGTTGGCCTGCGCCAGCTGCGGGGCGACGGCCATGACGCAGGCGGCAAAGCCCTTCATGTCACAGGCCCCGCGGCCGAAAAGCTTGCCCTCACGGATCTCGGCGGTGAAGGGATCGCTCTGCCATTCCGGCTCATCCGCGGGAACCACGTCGGTATGGCCTGACCAGACCACCCCGGCGACCTCCTCCGGCCCGAAGGCGGCCACCAGGTTGGCCTTTTCGCCGGTCTCGTCGGGCAGGATGGTGATCCGCGCGCCAAGACCTTGGAAATAGGCCGCCATGTGGTCGATCAGGGCACGGTTGCCGTTTCGGGACACCGTGTCGAAGCTGATCAACTCCGAAAGATGCTGCACGGCGCTGGCCTGCCGGTCTGAGGCGGCGGGCTGGATCTCGCTCTGCAGGGTCATTGCTCAACTCGTCTTTCTGTTTTGAGTTTTTGGACTTCGCGGCGCACCGTGATGAACAGGACGAACGCGATGAGGGCGGCAAACAGCCAGGTGATCGGCGAGGACAGCAGGACCGAGAGATCCCCGCGCGAAATCGCCAGAGCGCGGCGCAGGTTCTCTTCCAGCATCGGGCCCAGGATGAAGGCGATGAGGAAGGGCGCCGCCGGGATGTTCAGCAGGAACATGGCAAAGCCCACCACGCCCATGACCAGCAGCACTGCTACGTCGAAGGGGCTCGAGGCGATCGAGTAGATGCCGAAGACGCAGAGCAGCAGCACCAGCGGCGTCAGCAGGGTCTGCGGGATATGCGAGACCTTGGCGAACATGCGCATGGTGATCTTGCCGGCGAAGAACAGCAGGACCGAGGACACCAGCATGCCGATCAGCAGCATGTAGACCTCGTGGATGTTGGTCTGGAACAGCAGCGGTCCGGGCGTCAGGCCCTGGATCATGAAGGCACCCAGCATCACGCCGGTGATCACGTCGCCCGGCACGCCAAGCGCCAGGAGCGGGATCATCGTCGCGCCGCAGGCGCCGTTGTTGGCGGATTCAGAGGCAGCGATGCCCTCAAGCTCACCCTTGCCGAAGTTGGCGCCGTTCTTGGAACTGCGCTGCGCCTCTCCGTAAGAGAAGAAGGCCGCAGAGGACGGGCCGATGCCGGGAATGGCGCCAAGCACCGAACCGATCACCGAGCCCTTGAGGATGCTTTTCAGAGAGCCCATGAATTCCTCACGGGTCACGTGTTGCTGGCCCAGCTTGGCAGCTTCCTCTTCCTTGGTGGCGCGCATCACGACCAGCTTGATCAGCTCGGGCAGGGCGAAGAGCCCGATCAGCACCGGCGCGATCGACAGGCCGGCCTGCATGTCCGGCGTGAAGGCGAAGCGGAAAGAGCCGTACATGTCTTCGCCCACGGTCGCCAGGAGCAGACCGAGCGCCGCCGAGACCAGCCCCAGAAGCAGCGAACTGCCCGAGACACCGGCCACGGTGGTCAGCGCGAAGAGCATCAGCATGAAGAACTCGGGCGGGCCGATGTGCAGCGCCAGCACCGCAAGCGGGGCGGCGAAGAAGATCAGCGACAGGTTCGAGATGAAATCGCCCGTGACCGAGGAATAGAGCGCCATGTTGAGCGCCTTGCCGGCCTTGCCCTGCTGCGCCAGCGGATAGCCGTCGAGCGCGGTGCAGGCGGCCGAGGCCGTGCCGGGTGTCTTGATCAGGATGGCCGAGACCGAGCCGCCATAGGTCGACCCCTTGTAGAGCGCCACAAGCAGCAGGATCGAGGGGACCGGAGCCATGTAGAAGGTGAAGGGCAGCGCAAGGGTCACGGCCATGGTGCCGGTCATGCCGGGGATGGCGCCAACGATGACGCCGCCCCAGATGCCTGCGACCATGATCAGCAGGTTCGGCAGCGTCGCCACGGCAACCAGTGCGGAGAGGATTTCTTGAAGCATGGAGGTCTCCGATCAGAAGCCGAAGGGACGTGTCAGCACGCCCTTGGGAAACTGCGTGCCAAGCGCGGAATGGAAGAAGAGCTGCAGCAGGATCGGCGCGCCGAAGGCGATCAGGGCGATCCAGATCCGGTGGCCGCGCTCGCCGGTCATCAGCACGATGCAGAGCGTAAGCAGCATCGTCGAGACCAGGAAACCAAGCAGGGGAATGGCCACGAGGAACAGCACGAAGGCCAGCATCAGCCCGGCGAAGCGGCCCACCATGCGGGCACGGCTGCTGCCATCGGTTTCAATCGGCGCTTCTTCGGGGTGGGGGCGGGACACCGCGAAAAGCAGCGCAAGCACGCCAAGGGCGATACCCGCAAGCGAGACGGTGCGCGGCCACATGTCCGGCGGCGGGGCGAAGCCGGGAATGAAGGCCGGGCGCGGCACATAGGCTGGGACAAGGATGAAGGCGGTCAGCGCAAAGAAGGCGACAATGATCAGCCCCCGCAGGACGGGTTTGGGCATGCGACACTCCGGGAAAGGGGGGCCCCGTCGGCGCGGGGCGGGTCGGTGGCGCGGCCCCGGTCGGATGGGGGCCGCGCAGATCGTTCGTCAGGTCAGCCGGGCCGCGGCGCGGCCCGTGGCGCTTAGTTCGGCAGGTAGCCGAAATCTTTCGCCAGACCGTGGAACAGTTCGTACTGGCTTTGCGCATAGTCGCCCATGTCGACGTCGCCGATGGTCGAGATCGACCCCCGCTTCGCTGCAAGCTCCAGCCATTTCTCGTCGGTGGCGACCTCTGCCAGCACGGACTGCCACTTGGCGGTCACCTCTTCCGGCAGGTCCTTGGGACCGTAGAGCGCGCTCCAGCCGGCGATCTGGCCGGCCTTTTCATAGCCAAGCTCGGCCGCGGTCGCGACGTCGGGCAGGGTGTCCATGCGCTTGGGCGCGAAGACCATCAGCGCCTTCAGGTCACCGCTTTGGATATGCGGCATCAGGGAGCCCGCCGCCATGGCGACGAAATCAACGTGACCGCCCAGCAGGGCAGTGGCCAGCGCGCCGCCACCCTTGTAAGGCACCAGCGTCGCAGCGGTCAGCGGGTCAAGGTCGTTGTCGGCCAGCAGCGCCTGCGTGGTGAAGCCGTCGATCGCGGTCGCGCCCGAGGCAGCATAGGTCATGCGCCCGTTGCTGTCCGAGATGGCCGTGATCAGCTCTTCGACGTTTTCATAGGGCGCATCGGCACGCACGGCGAGGATCATCGGCGTGGCTTCCAGCGCGCCGAGGAAGCTGTAGGCGTCCCAGTCCACGGCATTGTCGGGGGTCACGGCGGGCGAGAGTGCCATGCCGACGCGGGCCAGCAGCAGGGTGTAGCCGTCCGGATCCGCTTCGGAGACAGAGCGCGCACCGTTCATGCCACCTGCACCGGGCTTGTTCATAACCGTCACCGGCTGGCCCAGGAAGGGCTGTGCGGTTTCCGCCAGCGCGCGACCAGCCAGATCCGAGGCGCCGCCGGGGCCGTAGGGAACGACGAGGGTCACCGCCTGGTCGGGGTAGGTCTGGGCCATAGCGGGCCCGGTTGCTGTGATCGCGGCCAGGGCGATCGTTCCAAGAAGTTTTTTCATGTTTGCCTCACGTCTACTCCGGCAGCGCCGGTCTGTTGGATGCGCCGCAGCATTCACAGTATGCGAAGATTGACAATAGACGGGTTTGTCTTGCATAAAATGCATACTGAGGGGTGGCCATGTTCAAGACACGCGAATTGGAGGCTTTTGACGCCTATATGCGGCTCGGCGGCGTCAAAATGGCGGCCGAAGACCTGGAAACCAGCCAGCCGATGATCAGCCGCCTGCTCTCGGCGCTTGAGGAAAAAACCGGCTTCGAGCTGTTCTTGCGCAAACGGAACCGCCTCGCCCCGACGCCGGAAGCCTTCCGGTTCCACCAGTCTGTGGTGCGCCATCTCGCCGGCTGGCGCAGCCTGGAGCAGGAAGCGCTGGCCATCGCGAACGGGCAGGTCGGGCATCTGGTGATCGCCGCCCAGCCGATCTTCTGCGACACCTTTCTGCTCGATGCGCTGGAAAGCTTCCGCGAGACCCACCCGCATGCGACGGTGCAGATCGTCGATGTCGGCATGGCCGAGCTGCTGCGCATGATCAGCGAGCAGCGCTGCGACCTGGCCTTCGGGATCACGCTCAACGCCGAGGCTTTCGGCGGCAATGCCCGGGTGCTTGCCCATTGCGCCGCGCGCTGCATCCTGCCGGCCGGGCATCCGCTTGGCGGCGTGGAGGAGATTCCGCTGCCGCGTTTGCGCAAGGAATGGTTCATCGACCTTGCGGAGGGCAGCCCGTTGCGCCAACGCGTCGATCACATGATGGAAACCATCAACGTCGATCGCACCATCGCCGCCGAACTCCGCACGCTGCATGGCGTGGTGCGACTGGTCGAACGCGGCGTCGGTGTCGCGATCGTCGATCCCGTGGCAAGCCAGCTGCTCGATCCGGAGAAGATCACCTCGCACAGGTTGATGCCGGCAATCACCTGGGACATAGCCCAGTTCGTGCCGCGCGATCGTCCCCTCAGCGCCATGGGGCAGGCCTTCGCGCGAGCGGTCTCCTCCGAGATCGACCAGCTCAAGCAGGCCGGCGTGGTGAGCTGAAACCCACGCCGGTTTCGTTGCGCCAGTGCGCAAGGGAATTCACCTCGTGGATCCGCGGGTGATGCCGGCGCTCTTCACAGGCGGGGCAGGGGGGCCATCGCGGAATGGAGCAACGCGCGCGCCGCGCCTTGCCTTGAGATCCTGGCTATGCGCTGCTCTATTCCGGTCGGCAGCCGGACCAGAACCGCGCTCCGCCACGTTTCAGGGCCTGGTCTGGCCGTCTGATCGGGTACATCGCTGACACGACTGAGACAGGGCGGGCTTTTAACCGCCCTGCAAATCCGGCAATTCCCCTCCCCACTGACGAGGCGGCAAATTCCGAAAATCTAAGTAAAGTAAGGTGGAGGCGAGTACCGGAATCGAACCGGTGTACACGGATTTGCAATCCGCTGCGTCACCACTCCGCCAACTCGCCATCCGTGGTGTGGCCGGACACTGTCTGCCGTCCTGGCCGGTCGAACCTGCGCCGTGGCGGTCTGGGTGACGCGCCGGGCCTCAGCTCGGGCCGCTTTATTGCCGCTTTTGGATGGCTTGTCCAGTGGCCTGCGCAAGATTGTGCGGGGCAGGGGGCTCCACGCCCGCGCAAAGGGTTGCGCGGGCGTGGTAACGTTTTGCAACAGATGAGAAAATCAGGCGAGGTAGCGTGACGTCATGTAGCCAATGACCCGGTCGACGATGGCCGGACGGACATGGACGTTGTCCTCTCCGTAGGCATTCAGGCCCAGGGTGGTGACGATCTCGTAGCTGGGAAAGTAATCCACGTCCGGGAAGCTTTGCAGGGCAAGTTCGGCCACCACGCGCAGCACCGACTTGGAATAGGCGTTGCGGGCCACGGCGTCGCCACCGGCGAAGGTCACCTGGATGGGCACAGGCGACACGGTGATCAGCACCTTGCGGCGGCCATTCTCGATCAGGCGTTCGATCATCTCGAAGATCAGGGCCTGGCTTTCGGCCATGTCGAGCTGGCGGAACAGGAACCGCCCGGGATTGGCGCTGAGCAGTTTGCGGCTGGGCGCTTCGTTTAGGAAGGTCGCCGTTTCGCGGTCATACCAGGTTTCCACCAGCCCCAGCGTGATCACCACCACGTCAGAGGCGGCCAGCCCCTCGGCATAGAGATCGCGGATCTGCTGGCGCCGCTCGCGGGCGCGGTCGGGGGAGACGGGGCGCGATCCGGTGGCGAGCAGGCAGTCGAGCACCTGGCCCCCGGCGACGGGATAGAGCCCGGCCTCGTCGACGGGCCGGTCCAGCTGGGTGACGCATTGCAGCATGGTGCCGGGGTTGTACTGGTTCAGGATCCGGTTGGGCTGGCCCGGCGCTTCTTCCTGGGGGGCGCTAAAATGGGCGGTGGGCACAGAAAGCCCGCGCGACAGCAGCGCCTTTTCAACGTTGCGTGCAAAGCAGGAGCCGATGGTAAAGACGCTTTCCCCCGGAGACAGATGAAAGCCCGGCGTGACCTCGGGAAAGATCATTCCCTCCTGGTAGCGGGCATCGGCCCGGTCGGGATACTTGCGGGACTTGTTGCGAAGGGCCCCGGAAAAGGCCTCCGGTCCGGCGATCTGGTTCATGGGCTCTCTCCGATCTGCGGCGGTTTGCGCGGCCCGGTGACCGGGGCCCCCACAGGCGGGCCGCCGGACATCTGCCAGATGCAGGCCTAAGCTGGCTTGGTTAAGAAAGCTTCAATCGCAGGTAGCGCATGCTGGGGGCGAATAGGCGGGATGCGGTGCAACATATTCCCACAAAGCGCGAATGCAGGGCATCCCGGCGTTGTCGCGGGCGGTTCGATGTGGCAAAACCTGCGCAGAGAAGATTCTGAACGGAAGAGTCTAGTATGACCGATTATGCTGCCCGGCGAACGATGATGGTCGACGCCCAGATCCGGCCCTCGGATGTCACGAAATTCCCGATCATCGAGGCGATGCTTGCCGTCCCACGGGAGCTTTTCGTGCCCCAGGACCGCAAGGAAGCCGCCTATCTTGGCGAAAACGTCAGCCTTGGTGGCCGTCGCGTCCTGCTGGAACCGCGGACCCTGGCCAAGATGCTGGATGCCCTGGACGTTCAGCCCGATGAGCTGGTGCTCGATCTGGGGGCGGGGCAGGGCTATACCGCCGCGGTCCTGTCGCGCATTGCCGAAGCCGTGATCGCGGTGGAAGAAGACACGGAACTGGCCGGCGACAGCCAGTCCATCCTGAGCGACCTTGGCGCGGACAACGTCGTCCTGCACGAGGCCGGTTTGACGGAAGGGGCGCCGGAACATGGCCCCTATGACATAATAATCATCGAAGGTGGCGTCGAGCACCTGCCAGAGGCAGTGACCGCGCAACTCAAGGAGGGCGGGCGCATCGTGGCGCTCTTCCTGGAAGGCCATCTTGGTGAGGTTCGCATCGGCTACAAGGTCGATGGAAAAATGAGCTGGCGTTACGCTTTCAACGCTGGTGCTCCGGTTCTGCCGGGGTTCGAACGGCATTCGGCCTTTACCCTCTGATCCTTCGGGACGGTGGCTGCGGGCTCGCAAGAAAAAGGCCGCCAGACCGGCCATTAGAGGTGACAAGATGGGTGACAGGCAAGTGACGCTCCCGCGTGCGGGATTGGCAAAACGGGTGAAAGCCCTGATGACGGGATCGGTGGCAGGTCTTGCGCTGATGGCATCGCCACTTGTTGCCTCGGCTGAGACGCTGGGCGAGGCGCTGGCGGATTCCTACCGCAACTCCGGCCTGCTGGAGCAGAACCGCGCGGTACTCAAAGCCGCCGATGAAGATGCCGCCCAGGCCATTGCCTCCCTGCGGCCGGTGCTGAGCTGGTCCGCCGGGGTCAACCGCAGTTTCTCCACCACCTATGCCAGCGGCGTTTCCGTGGGCACCGGCGAAACCACCGGCTCCGCCCAGCTGACCGCGTCGCTGCTGCTGTTCGATTTCGGTGCCTCCGCCCGCGCAGTGGACGTGGCCAAGGAAACCGTGCTGCTGACACGCCAGCAGCTTGTCTCCATCGAGCAGCAGGTGCTTCTTCGGGCGGTCAGCGCCTACATGGAAGTGCGCCGCGCGAATGAGAACCTTGCCCTGCGGCAGGCCAACGTGCGCCTGCTCAGCCAGGAACTGAGGGCCGCCCAGGACCGCTTCGACGTGGGCGAAGTAACCCGCACCGATGTCTCCCAGGCTGAAGCGGCCCTTGCGGCGTCGCGCAGTGGCCTGACCTCTGCCGTTGGGTCGCTGGCCCAGGCCAGGCTGGAATACGAGGCCGCCGTTGGCCATCTGCCGGGCAACCTGGCCGCGCCGTCGCGCCTGGGTTCCGTGCCCGGTTCGCAGGCAGAGGCGACCAACATCGGCCTGCGCGTGCACCCGTCCATGGACGTGGCGCGCCGCCAGGTGACCATCGCGGACATGCAGATCGACATCGCCGGCGCAGCCTACAAGCCGAAGCTGAACGCCACGGCCTCCTACGGGCTGAGCACGCCCTTCGGCCAGGACGTCAACACGCTTGGCGGCTCGGTCGGGCTGAACCTCTCCGGGCCGGTTTACAGCGGCGGGGCCATCGCTTCGGTCGAGCGCCAGGCGCTGCTGAACAAGGAAGCCACGCTGGCCAACCTGCACGTGGTCTCCGACACCGTGAAGCAGAACGTTGGCACCGCCTATTCGGCCGTGCAGGTCGCCCAGGCCGCCACCGTTTCGGGCCGCGAACAGGTCCGTGCGGCAGAAGTCGCCTTTGACGGCGTGCGCGAGGAAGCCACGCTGGGCTCGCGGACCACGCTGGACGTGCTGACCCAGGAACAGACCCTGCTGGATGCGCGCACCGATTACCTGTCCGCCCAGGTGGACGAGGTGCTGGCGCGCTACTCGCTGCTTAGCGCCATGGGGCAGTTGACCGCGCAGGCGCTGAACCTGAACGTGGAGATCTACGATCCCGCGGCCTATTACAACATGGTCAAATCGGCGCCCGCCCGCCAATCCCGGCAGGGCAGGCAGCTGGATTCGGTACTGCGGCGGATCGGGCGCGAATAGTCGCCGCTCCGGTGCTTGAGGCCTTCCTGCGTGCGGGCTAGACTTGCCCCACGCTAGGAGGGTAGCCGAATGTCCGAAAACACCGACGGGACCACGGGCGAGACCCCGGAGACAGGCGGCGATAACCGCCTTGTCCTGTCGCCGGAGCTGCGCGTGGAAGAGCCGCTTCAGGCGGATACCGTTCTGGCGGAAACGGCAGCCTGGCCGGGCGAGGCGGACAGCGATCCGCTGGTGCTGGACAACCGGCTTTACCCCTACGAGGACCGGCGCAGCCCGCTGACGGACGACGACCTGTCAGAGGAGGACGACTGGGACGAAGAGCTGCGAATCGACAAGGCCGAGCTGCGCCAGATGATCCGCGAGATCGTGCGCGAAGAGCTTGAGTTCGCTCTGAAAGACATGAACATGCGCGCCATCCGCAAGATGGTAAAGCGCGAGATTGCCAAGGCCGTTCCCGGATATTCCCGCAAGGACTAGGCGCTGACCTCGGTCGCTAGCGACAGCATCCTGTCGAGGTCGAGGTGCGCCTCAAGATGCGCGGCCAGGGCGTCCAGCACGCGGTCCACCTGTGCCTCGTATCCGGGCTGGGAAACAGCGCCAAGCTGCGCCAGATAGGCCGCCCGGAAGCTGTCAGAGGCGAAGAGCCCGTGCAGGTAGCTGCCCATGACCCGCCCATCTTCCGAGGCGGCGCCCTCGGCGCGCTCCCCGACCTGAAGCCAGGCGCGGGCGCAATCGGGGCCTTCGGTTTCGCCCAGGTGGATCTCATAGCCCGAAAGCGTGGCGCCGCTCGCGATATGGCGGGCTTCGGTCAGGGCCAGGCGCTTGGCAGGTTTCATCACCGTTTCGATCTCAAGCAGGCCAAGGCCTGTGTAGCTGCCGGGGCGTCCCTCGATGCCCTCGGGGTCGCTGATCGAACGGCCCAGCATCTGGTAGCCGCCACAAAGCCCCAGAACGTGCCCGCCGCGGCGCAGGTGGGCGGCCAGGTCGATGTCCCAGCCATTGGCGCGAAAGGCCTGCAGGTCCGCGATGGTGGATTTTGACCCGGGGATCAGCACCAGCGTGGCGTCGCCGGGCAGGGGGCGGCCGGCTTCGATGATCTCAAGCGTCACGCCGGGCTCTGCGGCCAGTGGATCAAGGTCATCGAAATTGGCGATCCGGGGCAGGCGAGGCACGGCGATCTTCAGCGCGCCGCCGGAGCTGGGCGCGCTGCGGTCCAGGTCCATGATATCCTCTGCCGGAAGGCGCCAGGCCTCTGCGAACCAGGGAATGACCCCAAGGGAGGGCCAGCCGGTGTGCGCTTCAATCGCGGTGAGGCCGTCGTCGAACAGCCGGGGATCGCCGCGGAACTTGTTGATCGCAAAGGCTTTCACCCGGGCGTTATCTGCATCGGAGATCACGGCGCGGGTGCCCACGATCTGCGCGATGACCCCGCCCCGGTCGATATCGCCCACCAGCACCACAGGCACATCGGCGGCTTCGGCAAAGCCCATGTTGGCGATGTCACCGGCGCGCAGGTTGACCTCGGCCGGGGAGCCGGCGCCTTCGATCACCACCAGGTCGACATCGGCGGCAAGGGTGCGGAAACTGTCCAGCACCGCCGGCAGGAGAGAGGTCTTGAGGCTGCCATAGGCGCGCGCGGCAGAGGTGCCAAAGCGTTGACCGCGCAGGATAATCTGGGCGCCCGTATCCGTCTCGGGCTTCAGCAGGACCGGGTTCATGTGGACCGAGGGCGCGCGCCGGCTGGCCAGCGCCTGAAGCGCCTGGGCCCGTCCGATTTCCCCGCCATCAGCGGTCACGGCGGCATTGTTGGACATGTTCTGCGGCTTGAAGGGCGCAACGCGGAGGCCTTTGTTGGCAAAGGCCCGTGCAAGGCCCGCGACCAGAAGCGACTTGCCCACATTGGAGCCCGTCCCCTGTATCATGATCGCCCTTGCTGCCATCCTGCCCTCCGCCGTTGGGATCTTCTTGCCAGATGGGCAGGGGCTGGACAATCGAAAACGCGCCCCGTTCTGGGACGCGTTTTTCTTTATTTTCTGTTTAAAAACAGATAGTTAGGCGGCTTCTGCCTGCTCGGCAGCGTGGCGGCGTTCGCTTTCTTCGCGCGACAGCGCGACAGAGGTGCGAACCCCCTTGGAGACAAAGTCCATCAGGCCTTCGACGACCCGTTCATTGGGGTCGATGCCAGCGCAGGACAGCACTTCGCGGCCATCCCGCGAACGTGCCCAGCGGGCGATCTGTTCGGGGCCATTGCCGTATTTCTTGTCGTCGGCAATCGCGTCATCCAAAGCCGCCAGTACAACAGCGGCGAAAAGTTTGCGTGCGCGGTTGCCCTGTTCGTTATTGAAGGCGGTGCCATCAACGAAATCTTTCATGATCCGTCCTTGCTTATTGCTCTTGTGTTTCGGGCGTGCCGCCCCTTATGACGAAATCGAGACGATTCGGGTAGCGTATTCACGCATCCCTGTCATGCGTCTGGTGCATGTCTAAAAGCGGCGGTCTTCGTACCCTCAAGCCCGGCGGCCCCATCCCCTGCGACCGGCTTGCCAGAGCGGCGAACCGTCTATATAGGCTGCGCGAGTTCACGTTCAACCATTCCAGGTGAGGCGATAATGCCCAAGATCAACGGAAACGAAATCCGCCCCGGCAACGTTCTGGAGCACAACGGTGGCCTTTGGGCGGCCGTGAAGGTCGATCACGTCAAGCCGGGCAAGGGCGGCGCCTTTGCACAGGTCGAGATGAAGAACCTGCGGAACGGCTCCAAGCTGAACGAACGCTTCCGCTCTGCGGACAAGGTCGAGCGCGTCCGCCTGGAACAGCGCGACATGCAGTTCCTTTTCGAGAGCGACGGCATGCTCTCCTTCATGGATACGGAGACCTTCGACCAGGTCGAACTGCCCGCAGACCTGCTGGGCGACCGTCGCCCCTTCCTGCAGGATGGCATGACGATCGTCGTGGAATTCCATGAAACCGAGGCCCTGAACGCCACGGTGCCCCAGAAGGTTACCTGCAAGATCGTCGAGACCGAGCCGGTGGTCAAAGGCCAGACGGCGGCCAACAGCTTCAAGCCCGCGATCCTGGACAATGGCGTCAAGGTCATGGTGCCGCCCTTCGTGGGCCAGGACGAAGATATCGTCGTGAACACCGAGACGATGGAATACGCCGAACGCGCCTGAGCCGCGATTGGCGCCAGCGCCCCGCATCGCCGGGACCGGGAAAAGACAGCAACGCCGTGCGGGATCCGCGCGGCGTTTTGCTTTGTCCGGCGGGGGCGAGAGGGGCTGGGCACGGTGTGGCGTCGCGCGGCGCGGGCGGGGCGGTCACCGCGACCCGACAGACCGGGCAAGGCGGCGGGCGTGGGGTGTAGAAATCCCTGTCCAACTGGTTAAATTTCAATCATTTGGGCGAAAATTCCATGAGGTCAGCGCATGGCTGGTTAAGCACCTTTTACCCCGCCGCGCGGATTGAGAAACCGTTGCCAGAGCGTCCCGAGGGGGCCGAAAGGGGCGAAATCCACGTCGGTGGGACGTCTGTTTCGCGTCGGTATTACGTCGGTATCACGTCGGTGCGCTCCGCACGGAGGGTTAATGCGTAATTAATGCGCAGGGAGCCTGCCGCCGGGGGAAGATCCGTCATGCGCCGGGTGCAAAAGCGCGTGCTGGCCTCAAATCCCGAGGGCGTTCAGGCGGGAGGCCACAAGCGGCAGGTAGCCCGACCCGAAAAGTTGCAGATGCACCAGCGCGGGCCAGAGCTGGTAGATCGACATCCGCCGTTTCCACCCTTCCGGCAGCGCACCGTAGCCCGACCAGAAGCCCTGGCCCGGTTTGCCGAAGAGGTGGAGCATGGCGATATCGACCTCTCCGTCGCCGTAACAGCAGGCGGGGTCGATCAGGTGCACGCTGCCTTGCGGGCCGAACAGCAGGTTGCCATGCCAGAGGTCGCCGTGCAGCAGGCCGGGCCGGGGACGGGCGGGCAGGTCCTCGGGCAGGCGGTGGCAGAGTGTCTCTACCTGGCGGGCCATGTCGGCGGGCAGATGGGGCAGGGCGGGCAGCATGCGGGCCTGTGCCCAGAAGCCGGGCCAGTCGGTGACCTCGGCGGGGCTGGCCGCGGGGATCGCGACCGGGCCGAAGGCATAGGGTTCGCTCCAGCCATAGGAGGGATCGTTGTCGCCGGCGGTGGTGTCATGCATCCGGCGCAGCGTGGTGCCCAGGCGGGCCCAGGTGTCCGGATCATTGGCCGCGGCTGAGGCCGCCGGCAGGTAGGTCATGATCAGAAGGCCCGGCGCGCTGGCCAGCACCTTCGGCACCGGGATGCGCGCGCGGGCGAGGGTCTGGAGCATCCGCCCCTCTGCCTGCACGAGGGGGCCGCATTTCGCCACCACCTGCCGTCCGTCCGACAGGCTGAGCAGCACGACCTTTGACAGATCACCGCCCTGCAGGGTGCGCCGCGCGGTGACGCCGCAGTCCAGCAGGGTTTCGGGATCGCTCATGGGCTTAGCCGTCCTGGGTCTCGGGCAGCGTGACTTCTGCCTCTCCGGCCTGCATGGGGGGCTGGGCGCGATCGAAGCGCAGGTAGGCGATGGCCTGATCCCCGGCGCGGGTGAAGAGCTGGCCGGCGGTCTTGCCGTTGGCCGTGATCTCTGTCCCCGGGTCCGCGGGGCCGCTGACCTGCACGGTGCGCAGGCCCTTGCGCAGCTCCGTCTTGTGTTTCATCCGCGCCGTGACCTCTTGGCCGACGTAGCAGCCCTTGCGGAAGTCCACGCCGTGCAGCCGTTCGAAGCCGGCTTCCAGGATGAAGGTGTCCGGGGTCAGCTCTATCCCGCTTTCGGGGATGCAATGGGCCACGCGGATGGCATCGAAATCGGTGCCGTCGCTGCCCTCTTGCGTGCCGATCAGGTGCCAGCCGAGCGCGGGGTGGCGCGGGTCCTGGAAGGCGCCCTCAGGCGCGGGGCCGGTGCCGCGCCGGACCTTGAGGTCCGTGGCTTCGACCGTGACCTTGGCGCGCAGCTTGTACATGGTGAGCCGTTGCAGCAGCGCCTCTGCCTGGGGGCGGGCGACCAGCAGCAGCACGTCGGTGCCGTCGCGGACCAGGATGAAATCGCTGATGTACTTGCCCTGGGGGGTCAGAAGGGCCGCGTAGACCGGCTGCTGATCAAGCTGGTCGATCGAGTTGGTCACGAGGTTCTGGAGGAAATGATGCACGTCCTCACCGCTGAGGCGCAGGATGGTGCGGGGGATCTCTGTGGTGTGTTCCATGGTGCTTTCGCTTGTGATCGAGGGCGAGTATACCGCCAGACTCGAGGGTTAACAGGGGGGCCATGCCCATGCCAGCAGCACTGTCCGTGGTGATCGCCACGCTGGACGAGGAAGCGGCGCTTGCGCGCTCTGCCGCGGCCTTGTTCGAAGGCGTGCAGGCGGGCCTTCTGCGGGAGCTGATCGTCAGCGACGGCGGATCGAAGGACGGCACGCTGGACCTGGCCGAGGAGATCGGCGCGGAAGTGGTGCGCGCCGCGCCCGGCGCCCAGTTGCAGGCCGGGGCAGAGGCGGCGCGGGGCGAGTGGCTGTTGCTTCTGAGCGCGGGCACCCAGCCGGCCCGGGGCTGGAGCGACGCGGTCCTGGCGCAGATGCAGGCCGGGCGCGCCGGGGTCTTTCGCCATGTGCCTGCCGGGCGCGGCCCCGCCGCGCGCCTGGGCGCGCTTTGGGTGAACCTGCAAAGCCGGCTGCTGGGGCGGGTCGCGCCGGGCCCGGGCCTGCTGGTCCGCGCGCGCGATTTCGGCCGGGGGAAACCCGTGCTGATGGGCGTCAGCGCCCGAACATAGCCCAGTAGAGCCGCCGCATCATCGTGGCATCCTCCGGCGGCGTGGACACGGTGCCCAGCTTCTCGGCGGCGCGCTGCGCGGCGATCTGGTCTGCCGTGGGGCCATCGGTGCGGAACTGCAGGTCATGTAGGTGGGCATAGATCCCGCCGCGCTTGAGCAGCTCTTCATGCGGGCCCTGGTCCACGGCGCGGCCCTTGTCCATCACCACGATCTTGTCGGCGCCGCGCACGGTGGAGAGCCGGTGGGCGATGACGATGGTCGTGCGCCCCTCTGCCAGCTTGTCGAGCGCGGCCTGCACCACGGCCTCGGACTTGGCATCCAGGGCAGAGGTCGCCTCGTCCAGGAGCAGGATCGGCGTGTTGCGCAGCAGGGCCCGGGCGATGGCCACGCGCTGGCGCTGCCCGCCGGACAGGTTGGAGCCGCGCGGCCCGGCCTGGGTATCCAGCCCCTCCGGCATGCGGGAGATGAAATCGGTGACATGGGCCGCATCGAGCACCTCTTTCAGGTGCGCTTCGGAGACGTCGGTGCGCCCCAGCAGGATGTTCTCGCGGATGCTTTCATCAAAGAGCAGCGCGTCCTGGGAGACGACGGAGAAGAGGTTGCGCAGGTCCGGTAGGGACATGTCGCCCACGCCCACGCCGCCGATGGTGACCTGGCCCGATTGCGGATCGACAAGCCGGGTGAGCAGGTTGAAGACGGTGGACTTGCCCGCGCCGGAGGCCCCGACAAGCGCCGTGGTCTTGCCCGGTTGCGCGGTGAAGGACAGCCCGTCCAGCACCTGGGTTTCCCCGTAGCTCAGGTTGACGTTCTCAAGCGCGATGCCGGGCACGCCTGTGGGCGCGGGGCGCGGGTTAGCCGGAGAGGTCAGCGTGGGTTCGCTTTCCATCAGCTCCTTGATGCGCTCGATCGCGGCGGCGGCCACCTGCCAGGTGCCCGTGACCCCGCCCAGGCGGCGCAGCGGTTCGAAGGCAAAGCCGATCGCCGTGAAGAAGGAGACGAACTGCCCCACGGTCTTCTCGCCCGAGATGATCTCTGAGCCGCCGAAGATCAGCACGCCCAGGAAGCCGACGCCGGCCATGATGTCGATCAGGCCGGGGATGGCGGCGGTGCCGATGGTGGCGCGGATCTGCGCCTTGACCAGCTTGTCGGTCAGCTGGGAATAGCGGCGGTACTGGTAATCCTCCAGCCGGTTGAGCTTGACCGGGACGATGCCGTGGAAGACTTCGTCCAGGCGGATGGACTGCCGCGCGCCAAGGTCACGCGCCTCGCGCGAGCGGGCGCGGATGAAGCGCTGCACGATGAGGGAGGGCGCCACCAGCAGCGGCGCGCCGACCATGGCGACCAGCGTCCATTTCCAGTCGACGGAGACCGCCACGCCCATCAGGATGATCAGCGACACGAGGTCCCGCCCCGCGCCGGTCAGGATCGCGCCCCAGACGTCGTTCACCGCGCCCACGTCGCTTTGGATCCGTTGCAGCAGGTAGCCGGGCGGGTGGGTCTGGTGGAAGGGGCCGTCCTGCCCCATGAGCCGCTTCAGCAGGTCCTTGCGCAGCTCTGCCGCGTTGTACTGGGAGATACGCGCCAGCAGCACCTTCTGCGCCACGGAGGCCAGCGCGCGGGTGATGAAGATCACGATCACCGCCAGCCCGACCCAGGCAATGGCGCCCGAGTTGCCCTGGATGAAGATGGAGTCGAACATCGGCTTCATCATCCAGCTCAGCGCGCCCAGCATGGAGCCTTCGAGCGACATGAAGAGCACGGCGAAGACCAGCCCGATCCAGTACTTGTGAAGATAGCCCTTCCAGAGCCACTTCATCAGCGCGCCGCCCTTTTCCTGTTTGCCATCAGGCATGAAACGCATGTCCGGGTCCGCGCCGACGGTGCTTTGGGGCGCCGGTGTGGGAAGGGGGGCAGCGACCTGGGAGGTCACGGGCACGGCGGGCGTGGCGGCCTTTCCAGCGCTGTCTGTCGCCGGGGCCTTGTCCTGCCGTTTCGGGGTCTTGCGGTCTTCGGAATTGCTCACGACTTGGCCTTCCTGCCCGAGCGCTGCTTGCGGCTGTCGAATTCCGCCTGCAGGGCCTTCGGGTCGTATTCTGTTCTGACCCAATCCTCGAAGCCGATAGGATCGCGGGCCGTGCGCGCGGCATAGACATCCAGGATGTGATCAAGGATCCCGGTCTTGGTCCAGCGGAAATGCACGTACTTGGGCGAGAGCATCTTCTGCGCCTCTGCAACCGGTCTGCCTTCGATGACCATCAGGTAGATGGCCGAGGCAAAGCCTGCCCGGTCGGCGCCGGACTTGCAATGCATCACGAAGGGTTTCTCGATGCTGCGGAAGGCGTCGATCACGCTCAGGATTTCCTCGGCAGAGGCGGCTTCGCGGGCGTAGAGGTTGCGGTCCACCAGGGTTAGGCCAAGCTGTTCGCAGCTTTCCCGTTCCACCAGGTAATGGGCCGCACCGCCCGCGCCGCGCAGGTTCAGGACGGACTTGATGCCCAGGGCCTTCATCTGCTCGAACCGCTTGTGGGTCGGGTGATTGGAGCGCCAGACACCGGGGGCGATCTGGAAGAAGTTGGTCCAGACCTTGCGCAGCACGGCGTGGTCGAACCAGTTGTTGTAGATATTGGCCCGCCGCCGGTTCTCTGGCGTGGACAGGTCGGTATTGTAGGAGGCGCGCAGGTCGCGTTCCCAGTTCTTGACCCGTTCAACGAGTTTCATGCCATGGATCCCTTGTCAGCAAGCCGCCCCCGCAAGGGCTGGCTCCATGTAGGGGAGGGCGGGACGCGAAGCAAGCTTGGGGGTGCGCGCGGAGGCGAGAGGGGGGCTTGGATGCCGCGCGATCTGGTCAGCTGTCCTGGGCCTGCGGTATGGCCAGTTTCCCCCGGTGCTTGGCAGCCACGCGCCAGAGCCTCTTGCGCACGCCTGCTGGCTCAAGGTGGCGGTAGCGCCCGCCGGAGAACTTCGCCCAGTCGAGCGCCAGCCCCGCTTCGACCAGCTTTGCCGCCAGGTCAGTGCCATCGGCCAGGGTGCACCGGGCGATGACACGGTCGTAGCTCATGCCTTCCTGGATATGCGCGGTGACGATCTGGCCCTTACAGAGGCCGACCATGGCGAACTTCGCCTTCTTGCCCCAGGGTTGGTCCAGCTCCGGGCAGTCAATCCCGGCCACCCGGATATGGGTTTTGTTGATGACGATGGTATCGCCGTCGATCACGTAGCACTTGCCGCTTAGGGTGCGCGGGTTGGGGGCGATCGGGTCTGCCGGCTGGGTCGGGGTCTGCGCAAGCGCAGGCTCCACCGGACGCTGGGGCTGCGGCCTGGAGCTGGGTGGCCTTGCGGTGGGGCTGCTTGAGGTGGCTGGCCTTGGTCCGTCGGCTGCGGGGCCGGGACGCCGGGAGCGAGCGGGCATGCCCCGTGAGGGCCGGGAAGGACGGAAAAGCGCGCGCAGAATTGCCAGTATCATCCGGCCCTCCTGTTCTCTGGTCTGTGTCAGTTGACAGAAGGTTTTAGGGGATACGCGATCGTATGGGGCGCGATCTTCCGCCGGGTCGAAAATATGGCGGGCAGTGTTGCGCAAAGGTCGCGCGTGGGTTGAGTTGGCCGATTTGCCCGCGGAGTAGCTGTGTTGGCTTCTGAGCGTTGCAGGGATCGCAGACCGACAGACTGGTTCAGGCGGCGTGCCGTGCAGGCAGGTCACCTTGCCGGGTGACTGATTCAGGGGCCATGCAAAAGGCGCGGCCCCTTTCGGAGCCGCGCCTGTCGTCTTCAGGGTCTGGCCTGAAGGCCGCTCGCGTCAGGGCCCGGTTGCCCGGGCCCGTGGCGGATCACTTGGGCATCAGCACGCCGTCGATGACGTGGATCACGCCGTTGGAGGCTTCGATGTCAGCCGTGGTGACGTTGATGTCGTTCACGGTGACGCCGCCCTCGGTCATGATCTCGATGCTGCCGCCCTGGACGGTTTCGGCCATCATGCCATTGCTGAGGTCGGTGGACATCACCTTGCCCGGCACGACGTGGTAGGTCAGGATCGCGGTCAGCTGATCCTTGTTCTCTTCCATCAACAGCGTGTCGACGGTGTCGTCGGGCAGGGCCGCAAAGGCCGCATCCGTGGGAGCGAAGACCGTGTAGGGCCCTTCGCCGGTCAGGGTGTCGACAAGGCCGGCGGCCTCGGCGGCGGCAAGAAGGGTGGTGAAATCGCCGGCCTCTTGCGCGGTCTCGACGATGTTCTTGCCCATGTGGTCGTCAGCCAGGGCAGAGCCTGCGAAGAGCGCGGCGGTGGCGGTGGCGGCGATGAAAGTTCTACGGATCATTATAATTTCCTCCTCTTGGGTGTCGTGCAGGGATTACGGCGGGTGGCGCAGTACGGATCACGCTCAAATCAGCCTGAGCGCGGCTTGCCGGAGGGGGCGCGCGCGCTAAGCCCGGGGGTTGCGCCGGGGCAAATGACGATGCCGTGACGTAACGTCAGCATTTCGTGACTGCTGGGCGTGATCCGGGGGCTGAGTGGCCGCTGTGAGAGGGCGGGGAACCGCTCTGATCGCCTGCGCCGGGAAAACGGGCAGCGGGGTGCAGGCGGGCCGGGTGACCTCGGGGCCGCTTCGGGCGGGGGCAGCCTGCGCATTGACCTTGTGAAAGGGCGCGCTAATGCTGGCGCGGCCCGGCCTTTGCGCTGCGCCGCCGTCACGAAAGGAACCCACGATGAGCCTTGCCCATGGCCGCCCCTACCTTGCCATTCCCGGCCCCTCGGTCATCCCCGACCGGGTGTTGCAGGCCATGCATGCGCCGGCCCCCAATATCTACGAGGGCGACCTGGTCGAGATGACCCATGGCATGGTGCCCGACCTGCTGAAGGTGGCGCGCACCGCCCACAAGGTGGCGATCTATATCGCCAATGGCCACGGCGCCTGGGAAGCCGCGCTGAGCAACGTGCTGAACCCCGGCGACAAGGTCCTGGTGCCGGCCACGGGGCGCTTCGCCTTCGGCTGGGCGGACATGGCAGAGGGCCTTGGCCTGGTGCCCCATATCGTCGATTTCGGCCGCAAGTCGAAGATCGACGCGGCCCGCGTGCAGGAGGTGCTGGAGGCCGATACCGCCCATGAGATCAAGGCGGTGATGTTCTCTCATGTCGATACGGCGACCTCTGTGCGCAACGACAGCGCAGAGCTGCGGGCGGCGCTGGATGCCGCCGGACACCCGGCGCTGCTGATGGCCGATTGCATCGCTTCGCTGGCCGTCGACCGGTTCGAGATGGACGCCTGGGGTGTCGATATCATGGTGGCGGGCTGCCAGAAGGGGCTGATGGTGCCGCCGGGCCTGTCCTTTGTCTTCTTCAATCCCAAGGCCGCAGAAGCCCGCGAAAAGGTCGCCCGCGTCAGCCGCTACTGGGACTGGAAGCCGCGCGCGGATCCCGATTTCTTCTACAACTTCTTCGGCGGCACGGCCCCCACGCATCACCTGCTGGGGCTGCGCACCTCTCTCGACATGATCCACGAGGAAGGGCTTGAGAACATCTGGGCCCGTCACGATACCCTGGCGCGCGCCGTCTGGGCGGCCTGCGAAGCCTGGGGAGAGGGCGGCCCGCTTGAGCTGAACATCCAGGATCGCGCCATCCGCAGCCATGCGGTGACGGCGCTGTCGATCGGGCTGGGCAACGGCAAGAAGCTGCGCCGCTGGACCGCCGACCAGGCCGGGCTGACCCTGGGTCTTGGCATCGGCATGGATAACGAGGCCGATCCCGATGGCACGGGCTACTTCCGCATCGGCCACATGGGGCATCTGAACGGCCACATGGTGCTGGGCGCGCTTGGCGTGATCGAA
>NZ_JAATOW010000073.1 GCF_011806405.1 Pseudooceanicola sp. HF7
AGCTGATCCAGCTTCTGCTTCAGCGCGCGGCGGCGTTCCAGCAGCTCAAGCTCACGGTATTGCTGGTCACGCAGGCCGGTGATGGCCTCTTGCCGGGCGGCGACGGTCAGGTTCAGGATCTCAAGCTCGACCTCGGCGGTGCGCCCGCGGGCCTGTGCCTTGGCGGCGGTCAATTCGCCGATCTCGCCTTCCAGGCGGGCGGATTCCCGTTGCAGGGACAGGACCTTGGCAACCTGTGACAGGCCCTTGTCCAGCAGCTGCTGCTGGGTCTCCAGCTCCTGCGCGATCAGGTTGAGCTGCAGGGTGAAGGCGACCAGCTGGGCCTCCATCCCCGCGATCTGGCTGGTGATCTGGGCAGAGCGTTCGCGCAGCTGCTTTTCCGCCTGGATCTGGGCATCGCGCCGCGCGGCCAGTAGGCGGCGCTGGCCCTCCAGCAGCTCTGCGACATCGGGGTTCTGCGCGGCAACCTCAAGCGCCAGGGGCGGAAAGATCGGCCTGTCCGTGCCGTCGCGTTCGGCCACCAGTCGGCCGCGCCGCGCCATCAGCTCGTAAAGCTGGCCTTCCACGATGGCCAGTTCGGATTCCATCTGGTCCTTGTCTAGGATCAGCATCACCTGGTCGGCTTCCACCCGGTCGCCTTCTTCGACCAGCAGGTCCTTGACCACGCCGCCATCCGGGTGCTGCACGACCTGGCGGTTGCGCTCCACCTCGATCTGGCCAGAGGCCACGACGGCCCCGGCGATCTGCGTCAGCACGGCCCAGGTGCCGAAGCCCCCGAGCAACGCCAGAAGCGCCACGAAGCCCAGGATCAGCGCGCCACGGGCCGAAAAGACCCGGTCGCCCCGGCCGCGCCCGCCCGCCGGCGGCTGAGAGGGCATCTGCCCTAGCACCAGCCCCTGCGGCGCCGCGCCCGTCTGCTCTTGCTCGCGCGCTTTCGGCTGGGGCCTGGCCGCCGACTGGTCCCTGCGCCTGTCCGCGCCGGACGGCTTGCGATCGCGATCTTCGGGGGGCGTGTTGGGCGTGCTCATTTCACACCTCCGCCATTGGTGGTGCCGCGGACCTGCTCGTGGTTCTGCAACACTTCGCGCAAGACGTCATCCCGCGGCCCGAAGGCCTTGCGGTTGCCCCCTTCCAGCATCAGCAGCAGGTTGCATTCCTGGATCGCGGCCGGGCGGTGGGCCATGATCATCACTGCGCCCCCCTCTTCCTTGAGCGCCCGGATCGCGCGGTTCAGCGCCTTGCTGCCCTCGTTGT
>NZ_JAATOW010000074.1 GCF_011806405.1 Pseudooceanicola sp. HF7
CATGCGCATCATCGGACCCGACTACCTGGTGTTCGGGGTTGACGATCTGGAGGGATCGAAGACCTACCTTGAGGATTTCGGCCTGAAGCCGGTGCAGCTGGACGATACCGGCTGGCTCTTCGAGGCGCTTGACGGCACCGGGGTCATCATCCGCCCCAAGTCCGATCCCAGCCTGCCTGCCCCGCTTGAAACCAAGAACATGCTGCGCCAGCAGATCTACGGCGTCGAGGATGCCAGCGTCCTGGACGAGATCGAGGCTGAGATGTCCAAGGACCGCCGGGTCACCCGGCTGTCGGACGGCTCTCTGGAGTTCAAGGACGACCTGGGCTTCGAGCTGCGTTTCCAGGTCACCATCCGGCGCGAGCTGTCGATGCCGGCCGAGAAGATCAACGCCCCCGGCGCCCCGGCACAGCGCGCCGCGAACGAGCTGGGCGTGACGGATGAGATGCCGGCCCTGCCGCGCTCGCTCAGCCACGTGGTGCTCTTCGTGCCGGACATGGACAAGGTGGTCAATTTCTTCTGCGACCGCCTGGGCTTCGTGGTGACCGACGTGCTGACCGGCGCGGGTCCCTTCCTGCGTCCGCAGGCCAATGACGATCACCACACCCACTTCTTCATCCGCACCCCCGCCTACATGCAGGGCTGCGAGCACCTGGCCTTCCACATGGGCGGCCCGACCGAGCTGATGGTTGCCGGCGACCGCTTCGTGCGCAAGGGCTACCAGAGCTTCTGGGGGCCGGGGCGCCACAAGTTCGGCTCCAACTGGTTCTGGTACTTCAACAGCCCCCTCGGTGTGCACTTCGAGTACGACGCCGACATGGACAAGCACGACGATACCTGGGTCGCCCGCGAGGCCCCGAACGGCCCCGAGGCCAGCCAGATCTTCCTGCTGCAATGGCGTGAGAAATGGGCGCCCAGCGGAGGTCCCGAAGGCGGCTCCGGCGCATGAGCGCAGGCCAGCTGAGACTGTGCCACCGCGATGACATTCCAGAAGGCGCCGCCCGCGGCTTCCTGCCGCTGCCCGACGCGCCGCGCAATGTCATCGTGGTGAACCGCGACGGGCAGCTCCATGCCTACATGGATTCCTGTCCGCATTACCGCGGTGGCACGCCCATGGCCTGGCGCAAGGACGCCTACCTCGACGCCGAGGGAGCGCACATTGCCTGCCATGCCCATGGCGC
>NZ_JAATOW010000008.1 GCF_011806405.1 Pseudooceanicola sp. HF7
AGCCTCTGCCCCGGAATGGATCGGAAAGACCGCGTCCATCCTCGTGAGCCGGAACACCTTGTCCACGTTGGGGCGCAGCGTGGCCAGCTCAAGCTGCGCACCGCTTTCCAGCTGTTTCATCGCCGCGACGATCGCACCCAGCCCGCTGGAATCGATGAAATCGACCTGCGCAAGATCCAGCACGATCCGCCCGCTCAGCCCGCGCGTGATCTCTCGCATGAGGTCCTTGAACTGGATCGCCACCGCGGCGTCGATCCGCAGGGCATTGACCGTGACGATTGTCACGCCGTCCGTGGTGGTGGTCGTCAGATCCATCGCGGCACCTTCCGGTTTCTGGTCCTTGCTGGACAGGCTAGGGGGCATTCCTTACCAATCCGTGGACATGAGCCTGTGACCGGACCGGAGACCCAGATGAGCCCCCAGACCCTGAAAGTGGATTACCGCGAACTTGCCGCCGCCATCGCCTCCCTCACGGAGGGGGAAACCGATGAGGTCGCGCTGATGGCGACCCTGGCTTGCGAAATCCACCACTCCGACCAGCGCTTTGACTGGACAGGCTTTTACCGGGTGACCGAACCGGGGCTGCTCAAGATCGGGCCCTACCAGGGCGGCCACGGCTGCCTGGTGATCCCGTTTTCACGCGGGGTCTGCGGCGCGGCAGCCCGGAACGGGGAAACCCAGCTTGTCCCGGATGTAGAGGCCTTCCCCGGCCATATCGCCTGCGCCAGCTCCACCCGGTCCGAACTGGTGATTCCCGTGCGCAACAAGGCCGGGCAGGTCATCGCGGTGCTGGATATCGACAGTGACCAGCCCGATGCCTTCACCGCAGAGGACGACCGCCAGCTTTCGGCCATCCTGGCCTCTGTCTTCGGGCGGCTGTGATGCTGCGCGGCTCCTGCCTGTGCGGGGCGGTCCACTGGGAAAGCGGCGCCCCGGCGCGGGCGTCCCATGCCTGCCATTGCAGCCAGTGCCGCAAGACCTCGGGCCATTATTGGTCCGCCACCGCCGTGCCGACCGCAAGCCTGACCATCACCGGATCGCAGGCGCTGCGCTGGTACGCCAGTTCCGCCCAGGGGCGTCGCGGTTTCTGCGCCACCTGCGGATCCTCGCTGTTCTGGCAGATCGAGGGGCAGGACATGACCTCCATCGCCTCGGGCTCCATCGATGGTCCCTCCGGTCTGATCACGGAACGTCACATCCACTGCGGCTCAAAGGGCGATTACTACGAGATCGAGCCCGGACCGCAGCAAATCCCCTGACTCACCTCCTCCATGGACCTCGGTCGCGCCAGGACGTAGAGGTTTGCCATGTCAGACAGCTACAACCCGCCCGATACCCCGCTTTCCGTCCTGCACGAGGATCACGAGATCCTGGTCGTCGACAAGCCCAGCGGCCTGCTTTCCGTGCCGGGCCGGGGCGAACACCTGGCCGATTGCCTGATCCGCCGCGTGCAGGCGGCCTTTCCCACGGCGCTGCTGGTGCACCGGCTGGACCGGGATACCTCCGGCGTCATGGTCTTTGGCCTGACGCCCCATGCGCAGCGCCACTTGGGCCTGCAATTCGAACACCGCCGCACCAAGAAGATCTACGTCGCCCGCGTCTGGGGCAAGCTCGAACCGAAGACCGGAGAAGTCGACCTGCCGCTTTGCGTCGACTGGCCCAACCGCCCGCGCCAGATGGTCGATCATGAAAACGGCAAGCCGGCGCAGACCGAATGGAAAGTGGTCAAGACCTCTGACAGCGAAAGCCGCGTGCGGCTGTTCCCCAGGACCGGGCGCTCTCACCAATTGCGCGTGCACATGCTGGCCCTGGGCCACCCGATCCTGGGCGATCCCTTCTATGCAGAGGGTGCGGCGCGGGACTTTCCCCGCCTGATGCTGCATTCGGAAGAACTGCGCCTGCTGCATCCCGATGGTGGCGAAGGCATGCGGTTCCGGGCCAAGGCCCCGTTCTGAAAGGCCCGTTCCAGGCCCTCACTTGCGCAGGATGCGATCCGTCAGGTTCTGCCGCCCGGCAATCACCGGGGCCAGGGTCTCTGCCAGGGCCGGATCGCGCGCTTGCAGCAGCTCCAGCTCATCCAGGCGATTGGCGGCGACCAGCGCCAGCACATCGACCCGGGCCGCGCCGCCGGCGTCCCGGGGCAGGGCGGTGACGGCCTGGACCTTTTCCGAAAGGGCCTCGGGCAGCAGGGCGCGCAGGGCCCCCTGGGACAGGTCGGTTTCCGCGAAGGTGTAGATCCCCACGCCCTTGCCGGGCTGAGCATAGGTGGCCAGCGCATGGGCGCGGATGCGCCCGTCCGCCTCCAGAAGGCGGGCGATCTGATCGCCGTCGCGCTCGATCCGGTCTTCGGTGCCCTCGCCATCGGACCAGTCCAGCAGGCGGCGGGTGACGAAATTGTAGAGCTTCTTGGCGGTGGCCATCCAGATCCGGCTGGGCAGGGCCTTGCGGTTCAGCATCGCATGTTCGGACGGGGTCAGAAGATCCGGCGCATAGGCGCGCTTCTGCTTCAGCAGGTGGCGCAGATCCTCGCGGGCCATGGTCCGGAACAGCGGGCCACGCAGCCGGTGGACAGAGGCCAGCTGGAAATCGATCACCGCCGCGCCGCCATCCGGGCGCTGCAACCAGTTCTGCGGCTTGGCGATATCGTTATGGGTGAAGAAAAGGCGCATCATCTCGCGCAGCAGGCGCTGGGCGTCGCGGGAAAAGGCAGCAAAGGAAGGAGAGGAAAGGGGCAAGGGCGTGCCCTCTGAACAGTCGCGAAGGATGCCCTCGCGGTCATAGCGGATCAGCTCCGGGCAGCCCTCGATCCCCTTCACGGCGCGCAACCCGCGCACCTCGCGCCGGGCCAGGTAGCGCGCGACGGGCCAGGACCACCAGGGCAGCTCATCCAGCTTGCGCAGCGCAAGCTTTCGCTCCGGCGCATCCGACAGGTGGCCTGTCACGGTCTCCGAGAAGGGATCGCGTTTCAGGACCGTGACGGGAATGAACTGTGGCTCGGACAATGGCTTTTCCTGCGGCTTTCCCAGCATCTAGCGCGCCCGGCCCCCCCGGAGCAAGCCCGGCCCCTTCCCCTTGCCCGCGCCGCGCCCTAGACCTTGCAACATATCAAAGGAAAAGGACCCGCCATGGCCAAGATGATCCACTCCATGATCCGCGTGACGGATGAAGCCGCCTCGCTTGATTTCTACCGCCGGGCCTTCGGGCTGGAAATCGCGGAGAAGCTCGATTTCGAGAATTTCGCGCTGATCTACCTCTCCAATGCCGAAACAGATTTCGAACTTGAGCTAACCGTCAACAAGGGCCAGCAGGAGGCCTACGATCTGGGCAATGGCTATGGCCACCTGGCCGTCTCCGTCGCGGATCTGGATGCGGAACACGCCCGCTTCCTCAAGGAAGGCCTTGCGCCGCGCGACATCGTCGCCTTCGCGCCCGAAGGCACTCTGATCGGCCGCTTCTTCTTCGTGAAGGATCCCGACGGATACGAGATCGAAGTGCTGGAGCGCAGCTGCCGCTTCGCCTGACGCCCCCTTTCTTCTTGCCAGGAAACTCTGGGGGGAACGTTTGCCGGCCCCCGCGGAGGGGGCCGGCAAACGTGGGGGGCAAAGCCCCCCGGCGCCATCGAAGACCGGGACACCCGGATGACATCAGGCCCGGGGCAAAAATATGGGCCCCGCGCGATCCGCACGGGGCCCATTCCTGCTGTCTGTCAGGCCCGGTCAGGCCGGTTCGACATCGCTGTCCCAGCCAGAGACGGCCTTCACTTCCATGAAGTCCTCAAGCCCCCAGACGCCACCTTCACGACCCAGGCCAGAGGCCTTCATGCCGCCAAAGGGCGACCCGGCGCCGCGGGACTTGCCGTTCATCTCCACCATGCCCGAGCGCAGCGCGCGGGCCATGCGGTTGCGGCGCGCGCCATCGGTGGACTGGACGTAGTTTGTCAGCCCGTAGGGAGTGTCATTGGCGATCTCGATCGCCTCTTCCTCGGTGTCGAAGGGCATGATCGTCAGCACCGGGCCAAAGATCTCTTCCCGCGCGATGGTCATCTGGTTGTTGGCATCCGCAAAGACAGTCGGGCGCACGAAGTAGCCTCGGTTGAAGCCCTCGGGGCGACCCGGACCACCGGCGACAAGGCGCGCGCCTTCGTCGATGCCCTTCTGGATCAGGCCCTGGATCTTGTCGAACTGGGCGGCATTGACCACCGGGCCGATATGCTTGCCCTCGTCATGGGCCGAGCCGACGGTGACTGCATTGGCGACCGCTGCGGCCTCTTCCACCGCGGCATCGTAGATCTCGCGCTGGACCAGCATCCGCGAGGGCGCGTTGCAGCTCTGGCCGGTGTTGTTCATCATGTGCAGCACGCCGCGCTTCACAGCCTTGTCGTCGGCATCGGCGAAGATCACGTTGGCGCCCTTGCCGCCCAGCTCAAGGTGAACCTTCTTGAGCGTCTTGGCGGCATTCTGGGCAATCGCGGTGCCGGCGCGGGTGGAGCCGGTGAAGCTGACCATGTCCACGTCCTCGTGGCCTGTCAGCGCGGTGCCGGTCGTGGCGCCATCGCCGTTCACCAGGTTGAAGACACCCTTGGGCAGGCCGGCGGCATCGATGACCTCGGCAAAGATCATGGCGTTCAGCGGGCTCTCTTCAGAGGGCTTCAGCACCATCGTGCAGCCCGCGATCAGCCCGGCGATCACCTTCAGCGTGATTTGGTTCAGCGGCCAGTTCCAGGGCGTGATCATGGCGCAGACGCCGAAGCCCTCGTAGACGATCCGGTCATCGGGGGCATGATCGCCCAGCGGGCGGGTGAACTTGAACTCCTTGGCGGCATTCAGGAAGTTGGTCGTATGGGCGAAGCCCGCGCCCCACTGGCTGTTGCGGGCCAGGTCGATCGGCGCGCCCATCTCGGTAGAGACCGCCTGCGCGATGTCCTCGCGCCGCTCGGCGTAGATCTCCAGGATCTTTTCCACATAAGCGATGCGCTCTTCCGGCGGGGTCGCCATCCAGTCGGGGAAGGCGGCCTTAGCGGCGGCCACGGCGTCATTCACGTCTGCCTCACCGGCGACGGAAATGACCGCGCAGGGCTCTTCCGTGGAGGGGTCGATCACCTGGTGGTCGCGCGGCTGCGCCGGGTCCACCCAGGCACCATTGATGTAGAACTGGCGTTTCTCGATCATCGTGATCTCCTGACTTGCGCGGGACGGTGCCCCGGTCATTCGGGCCTGTATTTCCGCAATGCGGACCATTCTTTCACAGGCTTCCCAGCCACTCTGGCACCGCCATGCAAAAGGCGCAATCCCCCCGTAGCGGCATCCAGTCGCGGCACCGTGAGGCCTGTCCGCAGCGCCCCGGCAAGGCCGCCGCGCGGGTGGGGCGCACCGGCCTCACATGGCACTCAGGTGACAGGTGTGCATCTGACGCAGGTCTCAGGGGGTGCAATCGGCACGCAGCGCACCTAGGTTCTGTGCCAACGCAACCTGTGAACCGGAGGACACGCATGTCTCTGCGTATCAATGATACCGTACCCGATTTCACCGCCCAGACCGACCAGGGAGAGATCTCTTTCCACGACTGGATCGGTGACAGCTGGGCCATTCTCTTTTCCCACCCCAAGGACTTCACGCCCGTCTGCACGACAGAGTTCGGCGCCGTGGCGCAGCTGGCGGCGGAATGGGAAAAACGCGGCACCAAGGTCATCGGCGTTTCCGTCGATGGCGTGGAAGAACACCAGAAATGGAAAGGCGATATCCAAAGCGTCGCCGGCGCGCCCGCGTCCTTCCCGATCATCGCCGATGGCGATCTGAAGGTCTCCAAGGCCTTCGACATGCTCCCGGCAGAAGCCTACCTGCCCGATGGCCGCACCCCGGCAGACAGCGCCACCGTGCGCTCCGTCTTCATCATCTCGCCGGACAAGAAGCTGCAGCTGACCATGACCTACCCGATGTCCGTGGGCCGCAACTTTGCCGAAGTGCTGCGCGCGCTGGACGGGCTGCAGGCCACCTTCGGCACGCCGATCGCCACGCCCGCCAACTGGGAAGTGGGCCAGGACGTGATCGTGGCCCTGTCCCTGGATGACGCGGCCGCGGAAGAGAAATACGGCACGCTCGACAAGAAGCTGCCCTATCTGCGCTTCGCCAAGTCGCCGCTCTGACGGTGCGGGCCGGCCCCTTCGCGGGGCCGGCCACCCCCCATGCTGGGTTTCCTTTTCGGTCGCAAATCGCCCTTCGTGCCCCCCGAACGCTGGCAGGAGCTGCCGGCGGGCGATGAGAGCCTGCGCATCAACCGCGCGCTCGAGGACTGGGAAGAACGGTTCGATTTCGGCGTGCTCTGCCGCGTGACCCTGCCCCGGCCCGGCAGTGATCCGGGCATCGTGGAAGACCGCCTGCGCACCCTTGGCGCGGGCAGGGGGCGCGCGGTGCTGGCCGTGGTGAAGGCCACGCCCCGGGAGGTGACCTACCTGGCCTACGCGGCCTCGCTGCATGAGGCCGGCGCGCTGCGCAAGGCGCTGCTGGCGGAGCATCCCGCGCTTGCCTTTACGGTGGAGCGGGACAATTTCTGGCAGGTCTACAGGGAGCTGCTGCCCCTATGAACCCGCCGGCACCGCGATCTTCTGCCAGCCGTCCGGAATGATATCGGGGTTGGAAAGCTCTGCCTTGCCGAACCAGCGCGACGGGGCCATGACCCGCTTGCCGGGGGTGGCATTCAGCCAGGCGCCCCACCAACTGAAGGAGCTGTTGGCGATCACGTTGTGCCGGCACAGCGACATCAGCCGCATGTCCTCGTAATCCGCGTCTGCCCCGTTGTGATCCACGAAGACGGGCGTGCCCGGCAGCTTGAGGTTCTCCCGCGCCCAGTCGGGTTCATCGGAAAAGACATAGATGACCGGCTCGCCGTCCAGCTGCGGCAGAAGCTCGGCCAGGGCCGCATCGTAGTAGGCCTGCCCGCAGATCACGTGGGAGGCATTACTGACGTAATCCCCCCGCCGCAGGTGCAGGGAAACCGAAAGCCCGCCCGCGATCTGCTCTGCCAGTTCCGCATTGCGACCCTCTGGCGGCGGAAAGGCGAAATCGGCGCGGATTTGTTCGGCGGCATCGGCGAAGTACTTCTCCGATTGCCAGTAGCCGTGCAGGTAGGACTCGTCCGGGGCCGCCAGGACCGCCGGGTCAAAGCCCAGGCCCTTTTCGCGCCAGTACTTCGGCTTGCTGCCGAAATGCCGCCACAGGGTATAGGCCAACGGGCGGTCATGCTTGGAAGGGGGCATGCGCGCGGGCTCTGAGCGGTGCAGATCGAAGATCCGGCTCAGGCTCTTTTCGCCCCGCGCCAGGGCCAGCCGGTCATCCACCACCAGGCCGACGCCGCGCCGCTTCGCCAGCGCCCGCCCCACGGCATATTGGAACATCTGGTTGCCGGTACGTCCGTGAAACCGCGTGTAGATCATGCCTCGCGCGACCTCCGGGCAATGGCCGCCCGGTAGCGGCCGCGTTTCCAGGTGCGCGCGATCTCTGACCAGAGGGTCTTCTTGCGCTGGATGGTGGAGCCGCCGTGATCCTCGGCCGCGCTGCGGATATGCGCGGGCCAGAGCGTCAGGCTGTCCACCCCGGTCTCCCACCGCATCTGCAGCCAGGTGTCCACGGGCCTGTCGAAGGTGCTCGAGGCCTCAAGCAGCCTGGCCGCGGCATCGCTGCCCAGCAGGTAAAGCGCCGCCGTCAGGCCGATCACCTTGGGGCGGAACAGCTTGACGCCGCCCGCCTCTGCAATGACTTTGCCCGGCTCTTCGCGCGGCGACATCGGAAAACGGATCAGGCTGTCCGGCCCGCCGTGCGCCATGGCCAACTCAAGCGCCTTGGGGAAATCCGCGCCCAGCACCACGTCATCCTCGGCCACCAGGCCGAAGGGCGCGCCGGAATCGCGGATCCGCTCCCAGGCGGCGCGATGGGACAGGAAACAGCCGATTTCAGAGGGCATCAGGCCGAAGGGATACTTTGGCTTGAGGCGGGCGCGGGTGATCTCGGCCACGGCCTCATGGCTCATGGCCCGCCCGTTGACCGCCGGCACGACATGCAGATCGGGCAGCCCCTCTGCCAGGGCGTCCACAAGGGGCTCCCGCGCGGTGCTGCTATCAAGGTGAATGACATAGGACTGGACCATCTCGCCTGCTTAGGCGTGAATCCCGCGTCGGTCCAGCCCCGCCGCACGCGCCGCCGGCGGATCCGTGCACGGGCTCGACCCCCGTAAGGGGGGCTCGCCCGTTGTCGGCTGGCGCCTCCCGGACAAGCCGTTCCCGTCGGCGCCTAGGCGGCGGGCCCTGCCCCTGCGGAACCATCCCCATTTGACTTGCGGCGCGGCAGGCCTACACTCTTTCCATCCCGAAGGAGTGATGCACATGGCCGGTGGATGGTCCCGTGACGGCGCAGTCAGCGAACAGATCGAAGCCTCGATCAACGACGAACTCAACCGCCTGAAGGCGCGGCCGGCGCCGCAGGGCGAAAGCCTGACCCATTGCGCCGAATGCGAAGAGGAAATCCCCGAGGCGCGGCGCCTGGCCCGCCCCGGCGTGAAGCTTTGCATCGATTGCCAGACCGAACGCGACAGCCGTTTCCAGGCGCGCGGCGGCATCAACCGGCGCGGCTCCAAGGACAGCCAGCTCAAGTAGCCCAAAAGAAAAGGCCCCGCTTTCGCAGGGCCTTTCCGATATCCGCAGAGGGCGCGGGCTTATTCAGCCGCGTCTTCCTTTGCAGCTTCTTCACCGGTCTCCTGGTCCACGACCTTCATGGACAGGCGCACCTTGCCGCGATCATCGAAGCCGACCAGCTTGACCCAGACTTCCTGGCCCTCTTTGAGGACGTCGGAGGGGTGGTTCAGGCGGCGGTTCTCGATCTGGGAGACGTGCACCAGGCCGTCACGCTTGCCGAAGAAGTTCACGAAGGCGCCGAAATCGACCAGCTTCACGACCTTGCCCTTGTAGATCTTGCCTTCTTCCGGCTCTGCCACGATCGAATAGATCATGTCGTAGGCCTTCTGGATGGCTTCACCGTCGGACGAGGCGATCTTGATGATGCCGTCGTCGTTGATGTCGACCTTGGCGCCGGAGGTTTCCACGATCTCGCGGATGACCTTGCCGCCGGACCCGATCACTTCACGGATCTTGTCGGTCGGGATCTGCATGGTCTCGATGCGCGGCGCATGGGCAGAGAATTCCGCGGCACCCGAAAGCGCCTTGTTCATCTCGCCAAGGATGTGCATCCGGCCTTCCTTGGCCTGGGCCAGGGCGGTCTTCATGATCTCGGGCGTGATGCCCTGGACCTTGATGTCCATCTGCAGGGAGGTGATGCCCTCGGACGTACCGGCAACCTTGAAGTCCATGTCGCCCAGGTGGTCTTCGTCACCCAGGATGTCGGTCAGGATCGCGTAGTCGCCATCGTCTTCCAGCACCAGGCCCATGGCCACACCGGCAACGGCGGCCTTCAGCGGAACGCCTGCATCCATCATGGACAGCGAGCCACCGCAGACGGACGCCATGGAGGACGAGCCGTTGGATTCGGTGATCTCGGACACGATGCGGATCGTGTAGGGGAAATCGGTGGCGGCGGGCAGGACAGCCTGCAGGGCGCGCCATGCCAGCTTGCCGTGGCCGATTTCACGACGACCCGGGCCGCTGACGCGACCGACTTCACCGACCGAGTAGGGGGGGAAGTTGTAGTGCAGCAGGAAGTTCGACTTGAAGTTGCCGTGCAGCGCGTCGATGAACTGTTCGTCATCGCCGGTGCCCAGCGTGGTCACGACCAGGCCCTGGGTTTCACCACGGGTGAACAGGGCGGAACCGTGGGTCCGCGGCAGGATGCCGGTCTCGGCCACGATCGGGCGCACTTCGTTGGTGGCACGGCCATCGATGCGGCGGCCGTTCTTGACGACATCGCCACGCAGAACGCCGGATTCCAGCTTCTTCAGCGCAGAGCCCAAGTTGTCATCGGCCAGCTGCTCTTCGGTCAGGGAAGCCTTGATCTCTTCCTTGGCGGCGGCAACGGCGGTGGTGCGCTCCTGCTTGTCGGTGATCGCGTAGGCGGCGCGCATCTTCTCTTCACCGGCGGCCTTCACGGCTGCGAACAGGTCGGAGTAATCCGGCGGCGTGAAGTCGAAGGGCTCTTTCGCGGTCTCTTCGGCCAGGTCGATGATCAGGTCCACGACGGGCTGGATCTGCTCATGGGCGAAGGTCACGGCGCCAAGCATCTCTTCCTCGGTCAGCTCGTAGGCTTCCGATTCGACCATCATGACGGCGTCCTTGGTGCCGGCCACAACCAGGTCGAGACGCTGCTCGGGGTTGTTGCGCAGGCCCTGCATGTCGTCGACAGAGGGGTTCAACACGTAGTTGCCTTCGGAGTAGCCCACGCGGCAGCCGGCGATCGGGCCCATGAAGGGCGCGCCAGAGATCGTCAGCGCGGCAGAGGCGGCGATCATGGCAACGACGTCGGGGTCGTTTTCCAGGTCGTGGCTCAGCACGGTGCACATCACCAAGACTTCGTTCTTGAAGCCGGGCACGAAGAGCGGGCGGATCGGACGGTCGATCAGACGCGCGGTCAGGGTTTCTTTCTCGGTGGGGCGGGCCTCACGCTTGAAGAAACCGCCGGGGATCTTGCCCGCGGCGTAGTATTTTTCCTGGTAATGAACGGTCAGCGGGAAGAAGTCCTGGCCTTCTTTCTGCTTCTTGGCAAACGTCACGTTGGCCATGACGGAGGTCTCGCCCAGAGTGGCGATGACGGAGCCGTCGGCCTGACGGGCAACCTTGCCCGTTTCCAGCGTGAGCGTTTCGTCGCCCCACTGCATCGATTTCGTTGTCACGTTGAACATCGGTGTATCCTTACGGGGAGCACTCCCGGGCCTTCCCGGGTCTCCCGTTTGCATGGCGGCCCCATTGCCGCCGACCCCATCATCCTTTGCTTCACGGCGCGGGGGTCTGCGCGCCACGTCTCAGATGGGCGGGCCATACAGGAAAACAGGCTCCGAGGGAAGGGTATTCACATCCGCCACCCGCCGCAGGGCGCGCAACCTTCGGCTGAAATCTGCCCCGGGGTCCGCGCAACCGCAGCCTGAAAGGGCGCGCGGGACCAGTCGCTGGCCCTCCCGGCGCCGGCCCCTTGCGTGCAAGGGCTTACGGGGTACTGCGGATCACTCCGCGTCGGCGTCTTCCAGGCTGGCCAGGTCCCTTTCCAGCGCCTCGCGGAAGGTCTCATGGGGGAAGGGCTTGAGCAGGGTCCGCCCCACGCTCATCCCGCGCCCCTCTGCCATCATGCGTGCGCCGATCGCATGGGCATTTCCGCCATCGCTCATGAAGCGGATCCGCAGGGGGCCTTCATGCTGGCTGAGCGGGCCGATCAACTCCGATCCGTCGCCCTCTTCCAGGTGGATGTCGATATAGGCCAGAACCGGCCCTTCAAGACCCGCAAGGGTTGCAAGCAGGCCGGGCATGTCCGGGCAGGAATGCACGTGAAACCCTTCGGCCAGGCCCGTGTCGGCCAGGACTTCCCTCAGCAGTGGCTGGTCCTGCAGGATCAGGACGTGGCAGGGCCGCGGTCTGTCAGTCAAAACGTTTGTCTTTCCCTCAAACATCGCAGGGGCAGGTGTTTCGGGCCCCTCGTGTCTGTCCAAAGACTAGGCCCGCGCCCTTTTGCCTGCAAGCAGGGATTGCATTTTCGGAAGGTTTCGCCACGTCGGCGCGAGTCAAAATGAAGCGGCTGCACTCGGTCGCGGCTGGTCGAATCGGCCCCGCTTGCCCGCTGCCCCTGTCGGTGGGCGGGCTCTGCCTGCGATTGCAGGGATCACTGACCCGGCGGCGCAAAGACTGCCTTGAGGCACCTGCAAAGGCCCCCATGAAACCGCCCCCACAACGCAAAACGCCCGCCTCCTTTCGGAGACGGGCGTTCCAACCGGCGGTCTGCGATATCAGCGACGCAGGCCGAGGCGCTTGATGAGGTCCTGGTAACGGCCCTCGTCCTTGCCTTTGAGGTAGTCGAGCAGCTTACGACGCTGGGCAACCATCATCAGCAGGCCGCGACGGCCGTGGTTGTCTTTCTTGTGCGTCTTGAAGTGCTCGGTCAGCGTCGCGATGCGCGAGCTGAGGATGGCAACCTGGACTTCGGGCGAACCGGTGTCGCCTTCCTTGGTGCCGTATTCCTTGATGAGGCGTTGTTTTTCTTCAACGGTGATCGACATCGGGATCTCCTGTGTTCAGAGGGTTGGGGCGCAAGCCGGGATGTCGTCCAGCAAGGTCCATGGATGTCCACCGCCCCGGCAGGACCGGTTCGGAAGATTGCGCGCTGATAAGGGATTCGGCGCGGCTTGGGAAGCGGAAACTTCAAGGTTTCATGGGGCACAGCCTGCCGATCGTCCCCTTCGGCCTGCGCGATCCGTCAGGCCGGCCTGCCGCGCCTAAACTCCTCCCGTCGAATCTCCCCGCGCCGGATCTCTGGCTCTCGGGTCAGGCGGATGTCGGTCTGCTCCAGGGCGGCTGGGCCGCTCAGCACCGCGATGCAGGAGCCGTCGGCAAAGATGCGGGTCAGGCCGGCCGCATCATCGGGGCGGATTTCGATGACGGGCATGGGCGCGCCCTCGGGGTAGCTCAGCTCCAGCCGGTCGACACTGCCGGCAAGCCGCGCGATTCGGGTGACCGAGCCTGCCCCCACGGGGTGATCGCCAAGCCGGATCACGGCCCGGCACCGGGCACGTTCCTGCGTCTCGATCGCGTGCCGGATCGCGCCGATCCGCGCCAGAAGCGTATCCCGCCCCGGCATCGCCCGACCCTGACGTGTCATGCTGATCCTTCCCCGGAAGCGCTCCGTGTTGCCCATGTCACCCCTCCTTCTTCGCAGGGTTTGTCGCATGTCGGGGGCGGGCAAGTCATAGTTAAACTGCTGTAAAGGTGAAGCTTTGGTTAACGCCCGCGTCCGGCGGACCCACCCGTCGCGGCAAGGTTCCGCTGCGCGGCTGGGGGTGGCCTTAGGTAACGGAGACGGGAATTGACCTTCCCGACACCCCGGCGGTAAGGCTGCGCCGTGAGCGGAAACCGCGGTTCACAATTGAAGACACGTCATGATCGGGGCGGACCGGCTTGGAATATCGAAACCTTGCAAGGTTTCAGGAGCCCCGAATGTTTGTCCTCAGTCCGCGCGCGCGGCGTCTCACCTATGTCATCACCTTCGAATTCTTCGGCCTGCTCCTCTCGACCGTCTTGCTGACGATCCTGAGCGGCGGACCCGCGACCGATTCCCTTCCCGTTGCCGCCGCGGTCTCGGTCATGGCGCTGGTTTGGAACTACGCTTTCAACACCCTGTTCGAGCTTTGGGAGCGCAAGTCCGGCGTCATGCTGCGCTCGCTGAAACTGCGGCTGATCCACGCCGGCAGTTTCGAGCTTGGGCTCTTCTTGCTCACGCTGCCGCTGTACATGGTGTGGTATCACGTCGGCTTCCTTGAGGCCGTGCTGATGGAAAGCGCCGTCCTTTTGTTCTTCCTGGTCTACACCTTCGTGTTCACCTACCTCTTCGACATGCTCCTGGTGCTTCCGCAGCATCAGGGCCAGCAAAAGGGGCGTGGAGCAAGGCAGGACATGCCCGCCTGACGGGACGGTGCAAAGCGGTCCCTCAGCCCTGACGGCCAGTCGTGACCGGCGGATTCACCCCACCCAGGCCTCGGGCCGGACGGCATAGGGCCGGTAAAGCGGATGCCGCGGATGCCCGTCCTTCGTCAGCCCCAGGTGCGCCAGCGGGCGGCCCGTGTCGCGCAGCAGCGCCAGCACCTCGGCGTCGCGGCCCAGGTGGTTGCCGTGCACGCCCCAGGCGCACAGCAGCAGACCCCCATCCCCGACCCAGGCGGCACTGTCGCGCAGCACCGCGTCATTCTCCGGCCCCACCGGCGCGGCGGCCTTTTTCAGCAGGGCGGGCGAGGTCTCGCGCCAGGCAAACAGGTTGCAGACCCGGAAACCCCCGAAGCCAAGTGCGCGTGCGCGGCGTTCGCAGCGCTCCACCGTGGGGTCGTTCTGCGCTTCCGTCGCGGTGGAGGGGTTGAGCATTACGTAAAGCATCCGCGCCCCCGGCCCCCAGGTGCGGGTCAGGGCATAGCGGTAGCCGTCACAGGCGGAATAAAGCGCCTGGCTTTCCGCATCCCCCTTCAGGAAGCTGCGGGTGATCAGGCTCACAGGTTGAAGACCCGGCTCGGATGCAGTTCACCGCCACGGTAGCTGCCCACGGCCACAGGCTGGCCCTGGTGGCTGGCCCAGCAGGTCTCTCCGTAGTCCACGCCGCTGGCGATCACCATGCCGGGGTTGCCGTGGCGCAGACGCGCTGCGCCCTCGGCGGTGGCGGTGACCTGGGGCAGATCGCTCAGGCCCAGCTCAAGCGGCAGCAGGTGGCTGTCCAGCTCCGGCGTGCGCGCCAGCTCCTGGATGGTGTCGAAGCTCAGGCCCTTGTCGGCCTCGAAGGGACCGGACCAGACCCGGCGCAGATGCGCCACGTGGCCATGGCAGCCCAGCACCTTGCCCAGGTCGCGCGCGATGGAGCGCACGTAGCCGCCCTTGCCGCAGACCATCTCCAGCGTGACGTGATCGGCATCCTTGCGGTCCAGCAGGATCAGGCTTTCCACGAAAAGGGGGCGGGCCGCGATCTCCATTTCCTCGCCGTCGCGGGCGCGCTTGTAGGCGCGTTCCCCGTCGATCTTCACGGCGCTGAACTGCGGCGGCACCTGCTCGATATCGCCCACGAACTGCTGCAGGGCTTCCTTGATCTCTTCATCCGTCGGGCGCTGGTCGCTTTGCGCGATCACCTCGCCCTCTGCGTCGTCGGTATTGGTGGCCTGGCCCAGCCGCACGTCAAAGACATAGGCCTTGAGCGCATCTGTCACGAAGGGCACGGTCTTCGTCGCCTCGCCAAGCGCCACGGCCAGCACGCCGGTCGCTTCGGGATCCAGCGTGCCCGCGTGGCCGGCCTTGTTCGCCTCGAAGGCCCAGCGAACCTTGTTCACCACGGCGTTGGAAGAGATCCCCGCAGGCTTGTCCACCACCAGCCAGCCGGAGATATCGCGTCCCTTGCGTTTACGTCCCATGGTGTCCCTGTCCTGCTGTCAGCGGCCGGTCGGGCCCGGCTTGGATGTCTTGGCCCGAAAGTGCGGGCCGGATGTCTTGGAAGGCCCGCGACGTAACGCTCGCGCGGGCATCCGTCAAGCGGGGCAGGGCGCCAGCGGGCCGGGGAAGGGCGCGGGGGTGACGCAAGACAGGGAACATGCGGGGCCCCTGCGGGGTTCATCCTGAACAGGAGGTGTTCCATGAAGCTCAAACCCCGCGATATCTTCGACCTGCCCGCCAAGATGCCGCCCTCCCGCCGGGAGCGCCTTGCGCCGGTGGTCTATGCCGGCGGCATGCTGGCCATCGGGGCGGCGCTGCTGATCGCCAAGCCCCGGCTTGGCCAGGTGCCGCAATCCCGCCTGTCGGCAGATCTGCCCACCCGCCCGCGCTGGCGCCGTGCGATGCGCAAGGGGCGCGACGGGGCGGATACCTTTGCCCCCTCTAATGTCACCGATTCCATCGGGCGCTCCCTGCTGATCGGCGGCGCGGCCCTGCTGATCACCCGCGTGCTCGACGAGGTCTCGGGCGACTAACGCCCCCAAAGCGACCCGCCGGACCCTGACCCGCTGGACAATCCCGCCCCACCGGGGCAGGAGAGCGCCCGTCTGCCCCCTGCAACCGGGCGGCGTCACGGGTCTTGCAAGCGGGCTTTCCAAACGGGCCTGGCAAACGGAAGAGGCATTCCTTGGCACGGGAAATCGAACGCAAGTTCCTGATCGCAAGCGACAGCTGGCGCGCCGGGGTCAGCAAATCGGTCCGGCTGCGCGACGGGCTGGTCGCCCAGACGCAGGGGCGCAAGGTCCGCGTCCGCTTCTACGACGATGACGCCACCCTGACGATCAAGGGCCCCTGCATGGGCCGGGGATTCACCCGGGACGAGTTCGAATACCCGATCCCGGCCGAGGATGCCCAAACCCTGCTGTCAGAGCATTGCAGCGACGATGTCGTTGAAAAGACCCGCCATCACGTGCCCTTCGCGGGCTTTGAATGGTGCGTGGATGAATATGACGGGCTGCTCGCCGGCGTCCTGATCGCAGAGGTGGAGCTGCCCTCGGAAGAGGCAGAGCCGCCGCTGCCCGACTGGGCCGGGGCGGAAGTTACCGGCGATCCCGCCTATCGCAAGATCAACATGCTGGAAGCCCGCCGCAAGGCACAGCGCGCCACGGCCTGACAGGGGCGTTGCAAGAGGCGCTCAGCCGTCCTCGCCCGGCTTGTCCACGACAACGCCCACGATCGGCCCCATGGCGCGGCCCCAGTCGGACCGCCCCAGTTCAGGCGCGTAGAGGCGAGAGATGTTGCCGTCGAAGTACAGCGCCTGGTTCAGCTTCAGCCCGTCGCGGAAGAACTTGGCGAAATCGTAAAAGCTGACGGAATTGCGCGAGATCACGAAGGTCGCGGTCTTGCCGTCGTCAGAGGTGCCCACCCCGTTGCGGATGTAGCGCGAGGTGCTGTCGGGCAGGAAGCGCGGATGCAGCTCTCCGTCGATGACCAGCATCGGGCCGGACTGCGTGGCATAGCGGCACTTGGGCGCGGCTTCCTCGTAGGCCAGGGTCTCATAGACGCGGGCTTGCCCCTCGCCCATGCAGAGCACGCCGTTGGGCAGCAGGCCGAAGTTGCCCGGCCCCTCGTTGGGGATCACGCGCATCAGCTCTTTGCCGTCCTCGACGTAGTGGCCGACGGGGGCGCGATCCTCGTGGTACATGCCCGCGTTCATCCCGAAGGCCAGCGCCTTGCCTTCCCCGGCCAGGCGCGAATCGACGGCAGAGAAATCGCCGTAGGGCGCGCCGCCCGGATCATAAAGGAACAGGCGCAGCTCCTCGCGGGTCACGTCGACCTCGCAGACGGAATAGCGGTTGCCCTCGAAATCGGTATTGCGGCAGTTCACCGCCCCGGCCACGGCCGGCGACAGGAAGGACAGCAGCCCAAGACCGGCCGCCAGCGCCAGCAGCACCGGGCGGGGGTGGAAGGGGCGCAGCAGGACGGGCCGCAGCTTTCGGGGGCGCAGCCGCATGGCTCAGCCCTCGTCCTCGTCCGGCTCCGCCTTGCCGGCGGCGATGTCCCGGCGCACGGTTTCATCGGAGAACAGCCGCCGCGTCTCGTCCAGCCGGTCGAAGGTATCGTCCGGGCGGAAGCGCAGATCGGGGGTGAACTTCAGTTTGAGCTTGCGGCCGATGATCCGGCGCAGCTCGTACTTGTTCTTGGCCAGCAAGGCGATCGCGTCATCCACGTTGTCCCCGCCAAGCGGCATGACAAAGGCCGTGGCGATCCGCAGATCGGGGGTCGTGCGGACCTCTCCCACGGTGACGGACATGCGGTTCAGCTCCGGGTCGTGGATATCGCCCCGGGCCAGCACTTCGGATAGGGCACGGCGGATCGTCTCGCCCACGCGCAGCTGGCGTTGCGAGGGGCCGTCCCCGTCATGGAATTTGTTCCTGCTCATATCCCGCATCTAATCCTTCCTTCGGCTTTTGCCAAGCAAAGCCCGCGTGAGCAGGTCTTTGCATGTGCGAAGCCGCGCGGTAAGGAGGGCGGCACGGCTCTTGAGCAGGAGAAGACGATGGCTGAAAATGGGACGCAACTGCCGGGTATCGTGGTGACCGGGGCCTCCGGGCGCATGGGCCAGATGCTGATCCGCACGGTGCTGGAAAGCCCGCAGGCGAAACTGGTGGGGGCGGTGGAACGCGCCGGCACTCCCTGGATCGGCCGGGATCTGGGCGAAGCCATGGGCGGTGCGCCCCTTGGCGTGACCGTCACAGATGACCCGCTGGAAGCCTTCTCCAAGGCCCAGGCCGTGATCGATTTCACCAGCCCCGCCGCCACGGTGGAGTTTGCCGCGCTGGCCGCTCAGGCCCGCGCCGTCCACGTGATCGGCACCACCGGCCTGGCCCCCGAGGACCTGGAAAAGATCGCTGCCGCCGCCCGCCACGCAACCGTGGTCCGTGCCGGCAACATGAGCCTGGGCGTGAACCTTCTGACCATGCTGGCCAAGAAGGTCGCCGCCGCCCTGGACGAGGATTTCGATATCGAGGTCGTGGAATACCACCACAACCGCAAGGTCGATGCCCCCTCCGGCACCGCCCTGATGCTGGGCGAGGCCGCCGCCGAAGGGCGCGGCGTGTCGCTTGAGGACGTGGCCGACCGGGGCCGCGATGGAATCACCGGCGCCCGCGAACGCGGGCATATCGGCTTTTCCGCCGTGCGCGCGGGCGGGATCGTGGGCGAACACGACGTGCTCTTTGCCTCGCAAAGCGAACGCGTGATCCTGCGCCACGTGGCAGAGGATCGCACCGTCTTTGCCAAGGGCGCGCTCAAGGCCGCGCTCTGGGGGCAGGGCAAGGCGCCCGGCGAATACGACATGCTGGACGTGCTGGGCCTGAACGAGTGATCCACCCCGCCGGGTGATGCGTAGGAAGGGCATGACCCTTCGCGCGCTTTGCCTCTCTGCCTGCCTTCTGCTGGCCCTGCCGCTTGCCGCCCAGGACGCGGCGCGCATCAGCTCCCGGTCCGGCTTCATGGCGCTTGTCCAGGGCAGGGGGCTGCATCGCCTTGGCGTGCAGCTGACCGTGCACCCCGACGGGCAGATCACCGGCCGCGCCTTCGGGCGCGAAGTCACGGGGAGCTGGTCCTGGAAAGAGGGCTACTTCTGCCGGGTGCTTTACTGGGGATCGCGTGAATTCCCCTGGAACTGCCAGATGGTCACGCGGCGCGGTGAAGAGCTGCGCTTCAGATCGGACCGCGGCACCGGGGAATGGGCCGACCTGCGCCTGCGCTAGGGGGAACGGCCCCGACCCCCATCGAGGGGGCCGCGCCCGTTGTCGGCCTGCGCCTCCCGACCCGGTCGACAGGTCGTGCGCTGTCCCGGCTGTTGAGCAGGCTGCGCTGGGCGCTGTACCCTTTCGGAAAGCCTAACATCGCGCGCGGAGCGCACCGACGTGATACCGACGCAAAACAGATGCGGTACCGACGCGGTTTTCAGGCCCCGATCCGGCCCCGTTCGGGGCTCAGAAATCGATCGCCAGGCCCTTCTTCTCCCAATCGCCGTAGCGGGCGGGATCGGGGCCGTCGCGGCCCCCGTATTCCTTGGGTTGCGCCTGGGCTTCGGCCTCTGCCTTCGCGCGGCGCTCGGCGGCTTCTGCCAGCGCGCGCTGGGCAGCGGGGGGCAGGTCCTTGCGGGTCTCGTCCTGTGGCATCATGCTTCCTTTCGGCTCTGCCCATGTTATACGCCCGCCCTGAGCACCGGCAAGGAGTCCGCCGCCATGCAGAAGCCCCGTTCCCCGAAACCCGGCCAGAACCGTGGTAAGGGCAAAGGCCCTCAAGGGGGCAAGCCTTTGAATGCAAAGCCGAAACCGCCGCTGTCCGCGCGCGGTGCGGCGCTGCGCATGCTGGGCGATGTCCTTGGGGAAGAGCCGCGCCTGCTGGCGGACCTGCGCGATGCGCCCTGGCTGGGGCCGATGGCGCCTGCCGATCGCGCCCGCGCCCTGCGCCTTGCCACGGAGACCCTGCGCGGCCTTGAGCGCTGCGACCGGCTTTTGTCCAACCATCTCAAGAAGATGCCCCCGCTTGAGGTGCAGAATATCCTGCGCCTTGGCACCTGTGAGCTGGCCCATGGCGCCGCTGCCCACGGCGTGGTCAATGACCTGGTCCAGGCCACCGGCAGGCTGCCCCGGCAGGGGCACATGAAGGGCCTGGTCAATGCCGTTCTGCGCAAGATGGCGGAAGAAGCCCCCACACAATGGAGCCGCCTGCGCGCCCCGCGCCTGCCCGACTGGCTGCGCGGTCCGCTGGCGGAAGCCTATGGAAAAGAACGGATTCTCGGCTTCGAGGCGGCACACGCCCAGGGCGCGCCGCTGGACCTGACCCCGCGCGATCCGGCCCGCGCCGCCGAATGGGCGGAGCGTCTGAACGGCAAGCTGCTGCCCACCGGCTCCATCCGGCTTGAGGCCGGACAGCAGGTCTCTGCGCTTGAGGGATTCGCGGAAGGCGCCTGGTGGATTCAGGATGCCGCCGCCGCCATGCCGGTGCGGATCCTTGCCCCGAAACCGGGCGAAAAAATCCTTGATCTCTGCGCCGCTCCGGGGGGCAAGACCCTTCAGCTGGCCGCCGCCGGGGCCGAGGTCACCGCGCTGGACCTCTCTGCCAACCGCCTGAAGCGGCTGGAAGAAAATCTGCAGCGCACCGGATTGTCCGCCCAGGTTCTGGCCGGCGACGCGCTGGAACATGAAGGGCTTTACGACGCCATCGTGCTGGATGCGCCCTGTTCCGCCACGGGCACGATCCGGCGCCACCCGGACCTGCCGCTGGTGCGCGACGGGGCGGAGATCGGCGATCTGATCGGCCTGCAAGAGGCCATGCTGGGCCATGCGCTGTCGCTTCTGAAGCCGGGCGGGCGGCTGGTCTTCTGCACCTGCTCGCTGATTCCCGACGAGGGAGAATGCCATGTGGATGAAGCCCTTGCGCTGAACCAGGAGCTGGTCGTGGACCGCGCCGCGCTGGATCTGCCCGGTGTCGATCCCGCCTGGATCACGGAAGAAGGCGGCCTGCGCCTGACCCCCGATCTCTGGCCGCAGGACGGTGGGATGGACGGTTTCTACATGGCCTGCCTGCGTAAGGGGTAAGCCCCGGAAAGACCGTGGTTATTCGCCCATGACAGGGCGGGCTGCCTTCGCTACTGTGGCGCCAGTGAACCGGGGCCGGTCCCCGCAAACCCAGGGGCAGCCAATGGCGTCTACCGATCCCCGCCCCACCGGCGGGGTGGGCTTTCTCAATCGTCTAAATGCCCGGATCGCCACCCGCGCCCGGTCCCGTACCTCTTTCCGGTATTACCCAGAGCCTCGCGGTTTCGGGCAGATGGAGGCCGGCAAGCGTCTGTTATCCGGTGATTTCCTCTTTGCCGGGTCAGAGGTCTCTGCCCCCGGAAAGACACCCTGGCAGATCGAGATCCCGGATGCGGGTTTCAGCGCAGAGCTGCAGTCATTCGCCTGGCTCGAGGCGCTCGCGGCCCTTGGCGACAAGCACGCCCGCGCGGCGGCGCAGGAGTGGACCCTGGCCTGGATCGCCCGTTTCGGACGCGGCGGCGGGCCCGGCTGGACGCCCCGCATCGCCGGGCTGCGGGTGCTGCGCCTGTGCAATCACGCCGAATTTGTGATGCGCGACCTTGAAGCGGGCGATGCCCGGAAGATCACGCAAAGCCTTGGCCGGCATGTGATTTTCCTCTCCCGTCGCTGGCAGGGGGCACCCGGAGGCCTGCCGCGGTTGCAGGCCCTCGCGGGGCTCATCGCCGGGGCCTCTGCCCTGCGCGACATGGCGCGGTTCAGCTCCCCCGCGCAGGAGGCCTTGCAGGGCGAAATCGCCGCCACCCTGCAGGAAGACGGCGCCATCGCCAGCCGCAACCCCGAGGAATTGCTGGAGGTTTCCACCCTGCTGACATGGTCCGCCATGGCGCTTGAGGAAGCGGGCGGAGAGGTCCCCGCCGCCCATGTCGCCGCGATCCGCAGGATCGCCCCGGTGTTGCGTACCCTGCGCCACGCGGACGGGACGCTGGCGCGGTTCCAGGGCGGGGGGCGCGGCCCGGAGGGACGGCTGGACCGGATGCTCGCGGCTTCCGGCGTGACCACGGCCAGCCCGCAGGGCCGGGCCATGGGCTATGCGCGGCTTTCGGCGGGACGGACCTCTGTCATCCTGGATGCCAGCCCGCCGCAGAAGGGCAGGGACAGCCATGGCGCCCATGCCTCGACCCTGGCGTTCGAGCTGACCTCGGGCCGCAGGCCTGTCGTGGTGAGCTGCGGATCGGGTCATGGCAAGGGAAGCGAATGGCGACGCGCGGGGCGCTCGACCCCCAGCCATTCGGTGCTGGTGGTGGGTGGAACGCCCTCTTCCGCCTTTGCGGGCAAGGGCGATACGCTGGTCCGCGTGCCCGAGCAGGTGCCGGTGGAAATGGAATTCACCCCCGATGGCAGCCGTTTCCAGGGCGGTCATGATGGATACGTGAAAGAATTCGGCCTGACTCATGCCCGGATGCTGGACCTGACCTTCGATGGCCGCGCCATGGCGGGCGAAGACATGCTTCTGGCGGTGGAGGACAAGGCCAGGAGGCGCTTTGACCGGGCGCTTGAAAAGCGCGGAAGCCTCGGGATTCCCTACAAGATCCGCTTCCACCTGCACCCTGACGTCGAGGTGGCGCAGGATGTCGCGGACGGGGCCATCCGGATCGCCCTGCCCAACGGAGAGGCCTGGCATTTCCGCTTCGACGGGCAGGTCAGCCCCGAGGTAGAGGCCTCGGTCTACCTGGAAAAAGACCGGATCCGCCCAAGAAGTACCAAACAGCTGGTTCTCTCTGGCCGCGCGATGGGATATGCGACCCGCATTCGCTGGTCCTTTGCCAAGACACGGGAAACGCCGGTCGCCATACGCGACCTTGCCGGGATAGAGGAAGAGGATCCGCTGATGAGCGATATGACCTGACCGGACTGGATGGCCCTGAAATGACCGAGACCCTCGCGCTTCAACCGCTGCGCCGCGCCCTTATTTCCGTTTCCGACAAGACCGGCCTCGTCGAGCTGGCCAGTGAGCTGGTGCGCCGCGGCGTGGAGCTGCTGTCCACCGGCGGCAGTGCCAAGATGCTGCGCGAGGCAGGGCTTGAGGTGAAGGACGTGGCAGAGGTCACCGGCTTTCCCGAGATGATGGACGGCCGGGTGAAGACGCTGCACCCCATGGTGCACGGCGGCCTGCTGGCGCTGCGCGATGACGCGGGCCACGTGGCGGCGATGAACGAACACGGCATCGGCCCGATCGACCTGCTGGTGGTCAACCTCTACCCGTTCGAGGAAACCGTGGCCAAGGGCGCGGATTACGACACCTGCATCGAGAACATCGATATCGGTGGCCCGGCGATGATCCGCGCGGCCTCCAAGAACCACAAGTTCGTCGCCACCGTGACGGATACCGAAGATTACGCCGCCCTGCTGGCAGAGCTGGACGATCATGACGGCAGCACCTCCTACGCCTTCCGCCAGAAGTTGGCGCTGACCGCCTATGCGCGCACCGGTGCCTATGACGCCGCTGTCTCCGCCTGGATGGCGGGCGCCCTGGAAGAGGCCGCACCGCGCCGCCGTGTCTTCGGCGGTGAACTGGCACAGACCCTGCGCTACGGTGAGAACCCGCATCAGAAGGCTGGCTTCTACCTGGATGGCTCTGCCCGCCCCGGCGTGGCGACGGCCACCCAGGTTCAGGGCAAGGAACTGTCTTACAACAACATCAACGATACCGACGCCGCCTTTGAGCTGGTGTCGGAATTCCTGCCCGCCAACGGCCCGGCCTGTGCGATCATCAAGCACGCCAACCCCTGCGGCGTGGCGCGCGGCACCACCCTGCGCGAAGCCTACATGAACGCCTTCGACTGCGACCGCACCAGCGCCTTCGGCGGCATCATTGCCCTGAACCAGCCGCTGGACGGTGAAACCGCCGAGGAGATCTCCCAGATCTTCACCGAGGTGATCATCGCGCCCGGCGCCGATGCCAAGGCCAAGGAAATCCTGTCGAAGAAGAAGAACGTGCGCCTGCTGCTGACCGAAGGCCTGGCCGATCCCCGCGCCGCCGGCCTGATGATCAAGCAGGTCTCTGGCGGGTTCCTGGTACAGGACAAGGATTCGGGCCACATCGACATGGACGACCTGAAGGTGGTGACCAAGCGCGCGCCTTCGGACAAGGAAATGGCCGACATGCTCTTTGCCTGGAAGGTCGCCAAGCATGTGAAATCCAACGCCATCGTCTACGTCAAGGACGGCGCGACCGTGGGCGTTGGCGCTGGCCAGATGTCCCGCGTGGACAGCTGCCGTATCGCGGCGCGCAAGGCGCAGGACATGGCAGAGGCGCTTGGCCTCTCCGATCCGCTGACGACGGGCTCCGTCGTGGCCTCCGATGCCTTCTTCCCCTTCGCGGACGGCCTGCTGACCGCGGCAGAGGCGGGCGCAACGGCTGTCATCCAGCCCGGCGGCTCCATGCGGGACCAGGAAGTGATCGACGCGGCGGATGAAGCAGGCCTGGCCATGGTGATGACCGGCATGCGCCACTTCCGCCACTGATGGCCATGCGTGTTGTCTTCTGGACCGGGTTCTGGGTCTTCCTGGCCGATCAGCTGAGCAAGTTCCTGGTGGTTCACGTGCTGAACCTCCGCTCGCTCATGGAGATCGACGTGATCCCCGGATTCATCGCCTTCCACATGGCCTGGAACGACGGGATCAACTTCGGCCTGTTCTCCCAGGACGGCGACTACGGGCGCTGGATCCTGATCGGCATCGCCCTGCTGATCTCCGCCGGTGTGCTCTGGTGGGTGCAGCGTGAGCAGCCCCGCCGGATCGGGCTGATCGCCGCCGGCCTGCTGGTGGGGGGCGCGCTTGGAAATGTCGTGGACCGCTTGCTTTACGGGGCCGTGGCGGATTTCATGAACGTGACGTGTTGCGGGATCCACAATCCCTATGCCTTCAACGTCGCGGATATCGCGATCTTCCTGGGCGCGGTGATGCTGGTCTTCCTGCCGGCAGAGAAAGAGACGTGACCTTGACCCGCTGATCGGGTAGGTCTCGGCCAAAGAGAGAAAGAAGGGGTCGCCATGAAGATGGCACGGGCACGGAACCTTGTGATTGGCTGCATGACGCTTGGGCTGCTTGCGGCCTGCGGCAGCGATGAACGCCTGCGCAGCTTCCGAAACACCAGCCCAGGCCCCGAGGAATTCAACGTCTCGCCCACGAAGCCGCTGGAAGCGCCGACCAACATCGCGTCGCTGCCGGTGCCCACGCCGGGCGGCGCCAACCGGGTCGATCAGAATCCCAAGGCCGATGCGGTTGCCGCCCTTGGTGGCAGCGCAGCAGCCCTGTCCCGGACCGGCGTGCCGGCGTCCGATACCGCGCTGGTGAGCTACGCGGGCCGTGCGGGCCTTGATCCCAGTATCCGCCCGGTTCTGGCCGCGGAAGATGCCGAATTCCGCCGGCGCGAGGCCTCTTGGACGGCGCTCAACCCGTTCAACATCGACCGCTACTACCGGGCCTACAAGGATCAGGCGATCGAACCGCGCGAAGTGGCCGATGCCTTCCGCCGCGCCGGGGTCAAGACCCCCGCCTATCCGCCGGAATACGACTAGGCCCCATTGCCTTTCGGCCGTGCTGCCCAACGGCTCTCCAACGTTGATTTAACGCTTTCTTAGCCATGATCTTTCAAGGCTTGGGGGCAGTGACACGCGCTGCGCGGGGCTCATCACCTGTCACATGGTGGTGAAAAACCTGTCAGGCGGTTGCGGCAGCGGGGCTGCGCCGTATGTTCGCTGCATGAGTGATCGGCCGAAAGGACCTCTGATGCTGAGACGGCTCGCTGCCGGGGCGATGACCCTGGCGACCCTGAGCACCGCCCTTGCCACACCTGCCCTTGCGCAGGAGACCAGCAAGGACCTGGTGACGGATTTTACCCTGGATAACGGAATGCAGGTCGTTGTGATCGAGGATCACCGCGCCCCGGTCGTCGTCCAGATGGTCTGGTACAAGGCGGGCTCCGCCGATGAGCAGCCGGGCGTTTCCGGCATCGCGCATTTCCTGGAACACCTGATGTTCAAGGCGACGGACAAGCTGGAGTCCGGCGAATTCTCTGCCACGGTGGCCGAGAACGGCGGCACGGACAACGCTTTCACCTCCTACGACGCCACGGCCTACCACCAGCGGGTCGCAGCGGATCGCCTGCCGATCATGATGGAGATGGAGGCGGACCGCATGGTCAACCTCAACCTCACCGAAGACGTCGTGAAGACGGAGCGTGACGTGATCCTGGAAGAACGCAACATGCGGATCGACAGTGATCCCGGCGCGCTGTTCCAGGAGCAGATGCGGGCGAGCCAGTACCTGAACCACCACTACGGCATCCCCGTGATCGGCTGGCGGCACGAGATGGAAGAGCTGGATCTTCAGGATGCCAAGGACTTCTACCAGACCTATTACGCCCCCAACGATGCCATCCTGATCGTCGCCGGGGACGTCACCCCGGATGAGGTCAAGACGCTGGCAGAGACCTACTACGGACCGATCCCCGCCAATCCCGACCTGCCGGAGCGTGTGCGCCCGCAGGAGCCGCCGCAGCGCGCCGAACGCCGTCTGGTCTTTTCCGATCCGCGGATCGCCCAGCCCTATGTGACCCGCACCTACCTGGCGCCGGAACGGGATCCCGGCGATCAGACCAAGGCCGCGGCACTTGTGATGCTGGCGCAGTTGCTTGGGGGCGGCCAGACCGGCTACCTGACCGAAAAGCTGGTGCTGGACGAACAGAAGGCGGTCTATACCTCGGCCTATTACAACGGCACCTCGCTGGATGACACGGTCTTCGGCACCTACATCGTGCCGGCCCCGGGCGTTTCGCTGGAAGAGGCCGAAGCCGCCATGGACGCCGCGCTGGCGGGCTTCGTGGAAGAGGGCGTCAACGAAGAGGACCTGGAGCGGATCAAGCTGCAGATCCGGGCCCAGGACATTTACGACCGCGACGACGTGGCCGGGCTGGCCCGGATGTACGGCACGGGCCTGACCCGTGGCCTGACGATCCAGGATATCCAGGACTGGCCAGAGATCCTTCAGGCCGTCACCCCGGAAGATATCATCGCCGCCGCGCAGGAGGTGCTGAACCGCGACCGCGCCGTGACCGGCTTTGTCATGAGCGATGAGGAGATCACCCAATGATGCGTTTCGTCCTTCCCCTCGTGGCCACGCTCGTAGCCTTTCCGGCCCTGGCAGAGACAGAGATCCAGCCGGTCACCAGCCCCGGTGGCATCGACGCCTGGCTGGTAGAGGAGCACTCCATACCCTTCGTTGCGCTCGAATTGCGCTTTGCCGGCGGCGCTTCGCTGGATGAAGAGGGCAAGCGCGGGGCGACCTACCTGATGACCGGGCTGCTTGAAGAGGGCTCCGGCGAGATGGATTCCCGCGCCTTTGCCAAGGCGACGGACGCGCTGGCAGCCAGCTTCAGCTACGATGTCTCCGATGACAGCGTCTCCATCTCTGCGCGCTTCCTGACGGAGAATCGCGACCAAGCAGTGGACCTGCTGCGCCAGAGCCTTGTGGACACGACCTTCCCCGAGGATGCCATTGCACGGGTGCAGGGGCAGATCGTCTCCTCCCTGCGGTCGGATGAGCAGGATCCCCAGACCATCGCCGCGCGGGCTTTCAACGCGCAGGCCTTTGCCGATCATCCCTATGCCACCCCCAAGGAAGGTACCATCGAAGGGGTCGAGACGCTGACGCAGGAGGACATGTTCACCGCGCGCGACAACGTTCTGGTGAAGGATCGTGTCAGCGTGGCGGCCGTCGGGGATATTACCCCCGAAGAACTGGGCGCGCTGCTGGATCGCCTGCTGGGCGATCTGCCCACGGGCGGCGCGCCGCTGCCGGCCATGGCGGATATCCAGATTCAGCCGGGGGTCAGCATTCTGCCCTTCGATACGCCCCAGGCCCAGGTGATCTGGGGGCAGGAGGGGCTGGACCTGGAAGATCCCGATTTCTTCCCGGCCTACATCCTGAACACGATCCTTGGCGGCGGCGGCTTTGAAAGCCGGCTGATGCACGAGGTGCGTGAAAAGCGCGGCCTGACCTATGGTGTCTATTCCTGGCTCGCGGATCGTGACTACGCCGATCTCTGGCAGGGGGCCGTGGCGTCCTCCAATGATCGCGTGGCCGAGGCGATCGACGTCATCCGCTCCGAATGGGCGCGCATCGCCGAAGATGGCGTGACCGAGGAAGAGCTTGAAGCGGCGCAGAAATACATGACCGGGGAATACCCGCTGCGCTTTGACGGCAATGGTCCCATCGCCTCCATCCTGGTGGGGATGCAGCATGACGGGATGTCCATCGACTACCCCGAAAGCCGCAATGACCGGGTGAACGCCGTGACCCTGGAAGAGATCAACCGCGTTGCGCGCGAACGACTGGACCCGGACAAGCTGCGCTTCGTCGTGGTGGGGCAGCCGGAAGGGCTGGAAGAGGTCAACTGACCAACGCCAAAGCGCCAAGATCGGAGAGGGGGCAAAACGCCCCCTCTTTCGCGTTCAGGTGGGAAAGCCGGGCGCCGGGCGGATGATCCCGGTATCGAGTCCGCGGCGGTTCAGCAGCGGCACGTTCATGCGCTGTCGGGTGGCCGGGTGTTCCGGATCCAGCACGCCAAGCTCGCAGAGGATCGCCGCGATGGCGCATTCCGCACCACGGGTCCCGCCGTCGATGACCTTGAGCGCAACGCCCAGGCCAAGCTCTGGAATGATGGCGACAAAGACGGCCTCAGCCCCGGTCTTGATCGCCACCTTGTGGTCCATGGCGCGCATCAGCTCCGTGCAGGCGCGCGTTTCGCCGGCGACCATCTCGGGGAAGGTGGCCATGGCAGCGGTCAGGCGCGCCGCGGCCTTGTCGCGGACAGAGCTGCCCTTGTGCGCATTGGCGAAGAAGGCCATCGCACGGGCCAGCCCGGTGACGGAGGTGGCGAAGTTCGGGGCAGAGCAGCCGTCGATGGCATAGCCGGGGCTGTCCATGCCGGTGGTTTCCTCGAAGGCGGCGCGCACGGCCTTCTGGACCGGGTGATCGGCTTCCACGTATTCCGTCCCGCCGCCGATGTGGCGGTTCAGGGTCAGGAAGCCTGTGTGCTTGCCCGAGCAGTTGTTGTGGATCTGGCAGGGCGTTTCACCCGCGCGGATCATCGCGTCACGGGCCGGGATATCCGCCGGCTCCTGCGAGCCGCAGCGCAGGTCGCTTTCGCTCATGCCCATGTCGGAAAGCCAGGCGGTGACCGCTTCCGAGTGGATCGCCGCCCCATTGTGAGAGGCGCAGGCCAGGGCAAGCTGGCGATCGCTGAGGCCGGCGGCATCCGCGGCGCCGCTTTCCATCAGCGGCAGGGCCTGCAGCATCTTGCAGGAGGAGCGCGGCAGGATGATCGTTTCCGGATCTCCCCAGGCACGGACCAGCTGGCCGCTGGCATCGACGATGGCGGCATGCCCGAAGTGCATGGATTCCAGGATCGGGCCGCGCCAGACCTCGACCAGTTTGGTGGCGCCGGTGTCCACTGCGTTCTCTGTTCCCTTGATCCCCATGGCCTGCCTCTCGAAGATGTGCGGTTTTCTGCCCAATCGGACTTTCGTATGTGGCAGCTTTGCGTCTATTATTGCAATGTCGAGTACGCAGAAAGCCCCGCAGACGAAGCCAATTCGCAGGGGCACAAATGAGGCAAGTACAGCTTGGAGGCTGGACAGATGACATCTCGGATCTTTGGGGTAGCGCTCGCCATTCTGGCAGCCACCGGCGGTCAGGCCATGGCGCAGAGCGTCAGTGAAAATCAGGTTGCGGTCATGACCGACTGGAGCGTTTTCGAGGAAAGCGATCCGAAGGAGTGCTGGGCGGTGTCCCAGCCGAAGGAAACGGTCAATACGCGCAACGGCCAGGTCGTTTCGGTGCGGCGCAGCGAAATCCGCCTGATGGCCTTCTTCCGGCCCGGCGCGGACCTGAGCGGCCAGATCGCCTTTACCGGCGGCTATCCCTTTGCGGACGGGTCCACCGTCAGCCTGAACGTGGATGGCAGCTCTTTCGAACTTTACACGCAGGGCGAATGGGCCTGGCCGGCAAACACCGGCGATGACGGCAAGATCCTTGCCGCGCTCAAGGGCGGATCGGAAGCCACGCTCACCGGCCGCTCCGGCCGGGGTACTGTGACCAAGGATACGTTCTCCCTCATGGGGTTCACCGCCGCGGTCGAGGACAGCGCCGGCCGCTGCAAGTAAGCCCCCACGCAGGGCGCAGGGAATGGAAGGGGGCGGGCCTTTGGCACGCGCCCTCCTTTTCATGTGGAAAAGAATCCGCTATAGGCCCAGTCTTTCCCTGAACGGTTTTCCAGCAGGAGCCAGATATGAGCCAGGCCGACGGCGCGGGCGCCAATGCCCCGATCACGCAGGATGTCATGACGATCCCCCGGAAGGTTCCGGCGGGACCGGTGAACCTTGTCGGTCTGACACGCCCCGCCCTGCGCGAGGCGCTGCTGGAAATCGGCACGCCTGAGAAGCAGGCCAAGATGCGGGTCAACCAGCTGTGGCAGTGGATCTATCACTGGGGCGTGCGCGACTTTGACAAGATGACCAACCTTGCCAAGGACTTCCGCGCCAAGCTGGCAGAGAACTTCGTGATCGACCTGCCAGAGATCGTGTCCAAGAACGTCTCTGCCGATGGCACGCGGAAATATCTGGTGCGGATCGCTGGCGGTCACGAGGTCGAGGTGGTCTATATCCCCGAAACCGATCGTGGCACGCTCTGCATCTCTTCGCAGGTGGGCTGCACGCTGACCTGTTCCTTCTGCCACACCGGCACCCAGAAACTGGTGCGCAACCTGACCGCCGGTGAAATCGTCGGCCAGATCATGCTGGCGCGCGACGATCTGGACGAATGGCCCGAGCCCGGCACGGGCACCGGAGAGAACGGCCCCCGTCTGCTGAGCAACATCGTGCTGATGGGCATGGGCGAGCCGCTCTACAACTTCGACAACGTGCGCGACGCGATGAAGATCGCCATGGACGGAGAGGGCATCGCCCTGTCCCGCCGCCGCATCACGCTGTCCACCTCTGGCGTCGTGCCGGAGATCGCCAAGACGGCCGAGGAAATCGGCTGCCTGCTTGCGGTTTCCTTCCATGCCACCACGGACGAGGTGCGCGACAAGCTGGTGCCGATCAACAAGCGCTGGAACATCGAGACGCTGCTTGCGGCGCTCAAGGAATACCCGCGCCTGTCCAACTCCGAACGGATCACCTTTGAATACGTGATGCTGAAGGACGTGAACGATTCCGATGCCGATGCCCGCCGCCTGGTGAAGCTGATTTCCGGCATTCCGGCGAAGATCAACCTGATCCCCTTCAACGAATGGCCCGGCGCGCCCTACCAGCGGTCCGACTGGTCCCGGATCGAGGCCTTCGCGGATATCGTCTACAAGGCGGGCTATGCCTCGCCCATCCGGACCCCCCGTGGTGAAGATATCATGGCCGCCTGCGGTCAGCTCAAGTCCGCCACGGAGCGCGCCCGGAAATCCCGCGCGCAGATCGCCGCGGAATCCGGGCTCTGATCAGCGGCCCTTTTGGTGTCATGACAGCCTGAGAGAGCGGCGCGTTCCTGGGGGCAGGCCCCCCGTGCTGCGCCGCTTGTCGCTGGCGCTCCCGGAGGGCGTCAGCCGAAGCGCGTCCTTGTGCGGTTGGCGAAAGCCACGAGCGACAGCATCACAGGCACTTCCACCAGCACGCCCACCACGGTGGCAAGAGCCGCGCCCGATTGCAGGCCGAACAGGCTGATCGCGACGGCCACGGCCAGTTCGAAGAAGTTCGACGTGCCGATCATCGCGCAGGGGGCGGCGATCCGGTGCGGCACGCCCCAGGCCCAGGCAGCGCCATAGGCCAGGGCAAAGATCCCGTAGCTTTGCAGAAGGATCGGCACCGCGATCATCACGATGACCGCCGGGTTCGCCAGGATCACGCCTCCTTGCAGGCCAAAGAGGATCCCCACAGTCACCACCAGCCCGAAGACGGAGAAGGGTTTGACCTTCTGCTGGAAGCGTTCGATCGCCGCTTCGGAGCCAAGTTGCCGGCGTGTGACAAGGCCCGCGACAAGCGGAAGGGCCACGAATAGCAGCACCGAGAGCAGCAGCGTCTCCCAGGGCACGGCGATATCCGTGACCCCCAGCAGGAAGGCCACGATAGGCGCGAAGGCCACCACCAGCACCAAGTCGTTCACCGTGACCTGCACCAGGGTATAGGCCTCGTCCCCTTTGGTGAGGTGGGACCAGACGAAGACCATCGCGGTGCAGGGGGCTGCCCCCAGCAGGATCAGCCCGGCGGTGTATTGCGCCGCATCCTCCGGTGCAATCCAGGGGGCAAAGACGTATTCGAAGAAGAGCACGGCCATCAGCGCCATGGTGAAGGGCTTGATCAGCCAGTTCACCACCAGCGTGATCACCAGCCCCTTGGGCTGCTTCATCACGCCGCCCATGGACTGCGGATCAACGCCGACCATCATCGGGTAGACCATTGCCCAGATCAGCACCGCCACCACGATGTTGACCCGCGCGATCTCTGCCGCCGCGATCAGCTGGAAAAGGCCGGGCAGCAGGGTGCCAAGCGCCAGGCCCGCCAGGATGGCAAGCCCGACCCAGACCGTGAGGTAACGTTCGAAAATGCTCATGCGAGGACCGGATCCTTTCGGTCTAGTTTCCCCGCGCCGAAGCGGCTTATCACCAGCAGCAGCGCGGCGGTACCAAGGCAGGCGGGCAGCCCGCCCACCTGATAGCTGAGCCCCGATAGCAGCGTGCCCAGAAGCCGCCCGGCCGCATTGGCCATGTAGTAAAAGCCCACGTCCATGGTTACCCGCTCCCCGCTGGTGAAGGCGAGGATCAGGTAGGAATGAAGAGAGGAATTGACCGCGAAGATGGCGCCAAACGCCAGCAATCCCAGCACCAGGGCCGTGGTAAGCCAGGGGGAGGGGCCGTCGCTGAGCAGGACCAGGAGGGCCAGCGCCGCGGGCAGGGCGATCAAGGCGCCGGTCCAGGCCTTGGCGGCGGCGACGATCCGGGCCTGGGGGCGGGTTGCGGCCTTCAGCAGCTTGGGGGCGGCGGCCTGGACTGCGCCATAAAGGATCGTCCAGACCGCCATGAAGCTGCCGATGGCAAAGAAGGCCGCACGGTTGCCGGCCTCGGTTCCGTCCGACAGCACGGCGTAGAAGTAGATCGGGATGCCGACCACGAACCAGACATCCCGCGCGCCGAATAGGAAGACGCGCGCGAAGCTCAGCCAGTTGACGTTCGGGTCCTTGGAGAAAACCTCTGAGAACTTCGCATCCTTGCGTCCTGTCGGCAGGCCCGGCGGCATCGTCAGGGCCACGCCGGCCAGGATCGCGGCCAGCACGACGGCCATGCTCAGCACCGATGGCACGAAGCCCAGGATCCCCAGAAGGGCGGCGCCCAGCAGGAAGCCCAGCCCCTTGACCGCGTTCTTCGACCCGGTGAGCGCCGCCACCCATCTGAACAGGCCGCCCTGTCCCGTCGGCGCCAGCAGCTTGACCGCCGATTTCGACGACATCTTGGCCAGGTCCTTCGCCACGCCCGAAGCGCCCTGCACCGCCATGACGAAGATGACGGAGGTGGTGACGCTCCACTCCGTTGACAGGCAGGCCAGTGCCAGCAGGGCCAACACCTGGATGCCCAGCCCGGCATAGAGCGTCTTCGTCAGCCCGAAGCGCGCGGCGATCCAGCCGGCGGAGAGATTGGTGAGGATCCCCGCGACCTCGTAGAGCAGGAACAGGTACGCCAGCTGCACAGGGCTGAAGCCGAGGCCGTGGAAATGCAGCAGCACCAGCATCCGCAGCGCCCCGTCGGTCAGCATGAAGGCCCAGTAGGCCGCAGTGACAGAGATATAGGCCGTCAGGCCCTCGGGCCGTGCGGCAGAGGTCACAGGCTGTTCCCCACCATCCGGGCCACGTCCACCAGCCGGTGCGCATAGCCCCATTCGTTATCGTACCAGGCGTAGATCTTCACCTGGGTGCCGTTCACCACCATGGTCGAAGGCGCATCCACGATCGAGCTTCGGTCATCGTTGGTGTAATCGGTGGAGACCAGCGGGCGGGTTTCATACCCCAGGATGCCCTTGAGCGGACCATTGGCGGCGGCTTCAAAGAGCGCGTTCACCTCTTCGGCTGTCGTCTCGCGCTCCACTTCGAAGACGCAATCGGTGAGCGAGGCATTCAGCAGCGGGACCCGCACGGCATGGCCGTTCAGCCGGCCCGTGAGCTCCGGATAGATCAGCGTGATCGCGGTGGCCGATCCCGTGGTCGTCGGGATCAGCGAATTCAGTGCCGATCGCGCCCGCCGCAGATCCTTGTGCGGCCGGTCCACGATGGTCTGCGTATTGGTCACGTCATGGATCGTGGTCATTGAGCCATGGCGGATCCCCAGCCCCTCGTGGATGACCTTCACGACGGGGGCCAGGCAGTTGGTGGTACAGCTTGCCGCCGTGACGATCTGGTGCGCCGCAGGGTCGTAGCTGTCGTGGTTCACGCCCATGACGATATTGGCAGTGGGCCCGTCCTTGACCGGGGCGGAAACGACGACCTTCTTAACGCCGGCCTTGAAATAGGGGGCCAGGGCGGCCTCTGACTTGAATTTCCCGGTGCAGTCGATGACCACGTCCACGCCCTCCAGTGGCAGGCTGGACAGATCCCCGGTGCCTATGAAGGGCAGGCGGGTGCCATCGATCAGCACGGCATCGTCGTCATGGCCAAAGCTGGCGGGCCAGCGGCCGTGGACCGTGTCGAACTCCAGCAAGTGTGCGTGATCCGCGGCGCTGCCTGCGGCATCATTGATCCAGGCGATATCGGCACCAGAGGCAAGCAGAGGCCGCAGGGCCAGCTTTCCGATCCTGCCAAGGCCGTTGAGAGCGTAGGTGGTCATGCGTTTTCGGTACCGTGTGAGAGGGCGATTTCATCGACGCGCGCCTGCAGCGAAGCGCGGTCAAGCTGGTCGAAGGGCAGGGCGGCGAAGGCGGTGATGCGGTTCTTCAGGGCCCCGTAGGCCTGCTGGAACGCAAGCATTCTTTCCGCGTCGCTGCCGGTGGCCTTGGACGGATCGGGCTGACCCCAATGGGCGCTGACCGGCTGGCCGGGCCAGGCCGGGCATTCCTCGTTCGCGGCGCTGTCGCAGACGGTAAAGACGAAATCCATCACCGGGGCATCGGGGCCCGAGAATTCCTCTACCGATTTCGAGCGCAGGCCAGAGGTGTCGTGCCCCTTCGCGCGCAGCATCTCAAGGGCGGTGGGGTTCGGGGCCGTGGCCGGGGCGGTTCCGGCGGAGTACACGTTGAAGATCCCACCGCTTAGCTGGGTCAGCAGCGCCTCGGCAAAGATGGAGCGCGCGGAATTGGCCGTGCAGATGAACAGCACGTTATAGGGGGGCTTGCGGACCACGGGCGAGGAGGCCGCCTGGGCCAGGTCCGGTCTGAAACAGAGCTCCGGCCGGCTGCGGCAGCAATCGGCAAAGAGGTAGGTCAGCATCGTGCTGGCGGATGTGACATTCGCCCTGTACCGCAGGGAGGTCCCCATGCGGTGTTGCTCCACCAGTCCCACCTTGCGCAGGGCCGACAGATATACCGACAGGGTAGAGGCCTTGAGCCCCGTGGCCTCGGCGATTTCACCGGCGGGCATTTCGTCCGGGTAGCGGCGCATCAACATGCGCCAGACCATCAGGCGCTGCGGGTGACCTAGCACGGCAAGCTGGGTATGAGTCTCTATTTCCATATTTCATGAAGTAGAGGGCGCCCGCAGACCCGGCAAGTGAAAGTTTTGTGGCAGTCAAGGTTGGCAGGGCCCGGGTGGGGCCTGCCAACCGCCCCAAGCGTCAGATCCGCAGGAAGGGTTGCGCCAACCGGGGCAGCAGTGACTTGAACCGCAGGCGGGCATCGGTGGCGGCCAGGCAGATGCAGGCGGCGCCGTGATCCGCGATGGGTGTATGTTCCAGGCTTTCGTCGGCCACTTCCACGTCGCCGGGACCGAACTGCCCGGTTTCATCATGGAAGGCCCCTTGCAGGACCATCGTCAACTCCGTGCCGTTGTGGCCGTGATCGGGCACGGCCATGCCGCCTGGAATGTAGAGCAGCCGGGCAGAGCTGCGTCCATCCTCGTGCAGGATCATCTGGCGCACGCCGCCGCCCGCCGCCCGCCAGCGGGGCGCCTTGCCGCCCATGGCGGCCGCCACGGGGCCGGGATAAATATCCACACGGCGGTTTTCGGGCTCAGGCTGCGGGGCTTCATCCAGGCGTGCCAGGACGTTTTCAAGCGCATCGGCACTGATCTCTTCCGCGCCGGCGCTGTCTTCCAGAAGGGCGCCGCCCAGTACCTGGTGGGCCTCCATCGCCGCGCGGCATTCATCACACATGGAGATATGCGCAGCCACGACGATCTCGAAAGCATGGGGCAGGCGACCGGCGGCATAGCCTGCCAGCATTGAGTCGGGAATATGATGGGTCATGCTCATGACCTCAGGTCCTTCAATTCGTGACGGAGACGTTCCAGACCAAGGCGAATGCGCGACTTGATCGTGCCCATGGGCAGGCCGGTTTCGGCCTGGATCTCTCCGTGTGTCAGATCCCCCAGGTAGGCGCGGGCGATGACATCTCTTTGTTCCGGTTTGAGACGGGCGAGGGCCGCGCGCAGCTCTGCCCCCTCCTGCGCCACGCCAAGGATCTGGCCCGGATCTTCTTCCGGCGGCGTCTCTGTCTCTATCTCTTCGGGCAGCGGGCGGTTGGCCTTGCGGGCCAGGTCCACCTGCCGGTTTCGTGCGATCCTGTAGACCCAGGCGGAGACCGGCGCGCGGGCCGGGTCGAACTGGCCGGCCTTGTGCCAGACGGACAGCATCACGTCCTGCACAACATCCTCTGCCGCCGCGGCGGACATGCCCGAGCGCATCAACATTCCCTTGATGCGGGGCGCGAAGAAGCCGAAGAGCCGGGCAAAGGCCGCGCGATCGCGCTTGTCCCGCACGGCCAGCATCCACTCGGTCTGTTCAGATCGTTCTATCCTGAGCCTCCCGCCCACTTTGGGGCTGGCTGTCAATTCACGGGCCTTTCGCTGCCACCCCGGCAGAGGCGGAGCAGGCCGTTCCATCACTGTCGCAGGCATCGTGTCTGTGTTCAACATAGCCGGATTACGCCGCCAGCTCCGCGGCGGATCAAAAAGAGTTTCCGATGCATGTGAACCATTTGCGCGTTCCCGCCGTATCTATCACATGTAACCCCGACAGGAGAGCCCATGTCCTTCGATGCCCTATCCTTCCGACCGCAGCGGATCGCCATCGTCGGCGGTGGCATCTCCGGGTTGGCGGCTGCCTACCTGCTGGCGCCGCACCACCGCGTCACCCTGCTTGAGGCCGCGCCGCGGCTGGGCGGGCACGCACGCACAGTCACGGCGGGTCTGCGGGGTGATCAGCCCGTGGATACGGGGTTTATCGTCTTCAACTACGCAAACTATCCGCATCTCACGTCGATGTTCCGGGAACTCGATGTGCCGGTCACGCGCAGCGACATGAGCTTCGGGGCGACCATCGATGACGGCCGGGTGGAATACGGTCTGCGGGATCTGTCGGCGCTGATCGCGCAGCGGCGCAACCTGCTGCGCCCCGGTTTCGCGGGGATGGTGCGGGATATCCTGCGCTTTAACGCGCGGGCAGAAGCCGCTGCCAGCTCTGACGACGTAACTATCGGCGAGCTGATGAAAGAGCTGCGCCTGGGCCGCTGGTTCCGCGATTACTACCTGCGCCCGATCTGCGGCGCGATCTGGTCGACACCGCCTGAGGGGATCTCCAGCTTTCCGGCGCGGTCTCTCGTGCAGTTCTTCCGCAACCACGCGCTTCTTTCGGCCTCTGGCCAGCACCAGTGGTGGACGGTCAAGGGCGGTTCCGTCGAATACCTGCGGCGGCTGGAAGCCCGGTTGCGCACCTTGGGCGCGGACATCCGCACCGGGGCAGAGATCACCGGGCTGCATCGCGACGGCCCGCTGCCGCGCCTGACCTTCCGCGACGCCGAGCCGGAGAGCTTCGACCAGGTGATCCTGGCCTGCCATTCCGACCAGGCCCTTCGCCTGCTTGCCCAGCCGACAGAGGCCGAGCGCGCGGCGCTTTCCGCGGTCGGCTACCAGGACAACCTGGCGGTCTTGCACCGGGACACGCGGCAGATGCCCAGGCGCCGGGCTGCCTGGTCGTCCTGGGTCTACCGCGCGGACGAGACGGGCGGCGGCATCGGCGTGACCTACTGGATGAACCGGCTGCAGAACATTGACGAAGGCGATCCGCTTTTCGTGTCTCTGAACCCGCGCGACGGAGCCATCGACCCTGCCAAGACCTATGACACCAAGACGTTCCGCCACCCTGTCTTCGACGGACCCGCGCTGAAGGCGCAAGGCCAGATCGCCGCGCTTCAGGGGCAGAACGCGACCTGGTACGCCGGTGCCTGGCTGCGCCATGGTTTCCACGAGGACGGCTTTGCCAGCGCGGTGCGCGTGGCGCGGCAGCTGGACCCGCAGCTGGCGGGCGTGGCCTGATGCTTGCCCGGCCAGAACATATCCGTGGGCAGACAGTTCATGCCCGTCAGGGCAAGATCGGCCACAAGTTTCGCTACAGCGTGGATTATGTCCTGATCGATCCCGAAAGCTCTGAGACCCCTTTGCTTTTCTCGCGCAAGGGCGCGAACCTTGCGACCGTCCATGACCGCAATCACGGCGGTACGCGCGGGGCAGGGCGCGGATCTGCCTGGTTCCGTGAGGTCCTTGCTGCCAAGGGACTGCCTGCGGCACGGATCACCCAGGTCCTCCTGCTGACCCAGCCCGGCTTCCTGGGCGCGGTCTTCAACCCGGTGTCCTTCTGGCTTGCCTATGAGGAAGACGACCTGATCGCGGTCATTGCCGAGGTGAACAATACCTTCGGTGACCGCCATTGCTACCTTTGTGCCCATCCCGGTTTCACGCCGATCGCGCCAAGCCAGACGCTGGAATCGGAGAAACTGATGCATGTTTCTCCCTTCCGGGAGGTCTCTGGCACCTATCGGTTCCGCTTCTCGATCACGCAGAAGCATGTCGCGATCCTGATCGACCACAAGGACGGCAACGAAGGGCTGCATGCCACGCTTACGGGGCCGCGTGCACCCATGACCAGTGCGGGACTTTTCCACGCGGCCTTGGTGCGCCGCCCGCTGGGAGCGCTTCGCACCTTGATCCTTATTTACTGGCAGGCCATCGTTCTGCGATCCAAGGGCGCTATCTATCGCCGCAGACCTGCTCCGCCATCCAAGGAACTGTCCTGATGTCCTACCTTTCCGACCGCGTCCAGAAAGACTTCATTGCCAGCTGCGAAGCGATAGAGACCGGCCGCCTGCGCCTGATCACACCGGAAGGGGTGGTGCATGACTTTGGCAGCTCCGGGACCGAGGTGGAGCTGAAAATCAACGATTGGCAGGCAATCACCGCCGCCTTGGCCCGTGGCGATGTCGGCTTCGGAGAGGCATATGTTGCCGGCCTCTGGGATACGAACTCCATCGAGGAGCTGACGAAGCTGGCCTTGCTGAACCTGCGCCAGTTCGAAAAGTTCGCCTATGCGGGCTACTGGCAAAGCCTCAAGTTCCGGCTGGTGGACCGGCTGCTGCGCGCCAATTCCCGCAAGGGGGCCGGGCGCAACATCCGCGCGCATTACGATACCGGGAACGAGTTCTTCCAGCTCTGGCTGGACCCGTCGATGACCTATTCCTCGGCCCTGTTCGCGCCGGATGACGATGATCTTGGGCGCGCCCAGATGCGCAAGTACGACCGGATCCTGGACCGCGTCGGCAAAGGCGAGCGCCTGCTTGAGATCGGGTGCGGCTGGGGCGGGTTTGCCGAACGCGCGGCCGGGCAGGGGCGTGACGTGACCGCGCTCACGATTTCTCCTTCGCAGAAGGCCTATGCCGATGCGCGGCTGGATGGCCGGGCAGAGATCCGATTGCAGGACTACCGTGACGCGGACGGCCGGTTCGACAGCATCGTCTCCATCGAGATGATCGAGGCCGTGGGTGAGCGCTATTGGCCCACCTATTTCCAGACCCTGCGCGACCGTCTGACAGAGGGTGGCCGGGCGGTGGTTCAGGCCATCACCGTGCCGGACAGCTACTTCCCGACCTATCGCAGCGGTTCCGATTTCATCCGCCAGCATGCGTTCCCCGGGGGGCAGCTGCTGTGTGACAGTGAAATTTCCAAGGCTGCGCGCGCATCCGGCCTCAAGGTTGCGGGCAACTTTGCCTTTGGCCAGGATTATGCGCGGACCTGCCGGACCTGGCTGGACCGTATGGATGCAGAGAAGACGCGCATCGCTCGGCTAGGCCATGATTCCGCCTTTCTGCGGAGTTGGCAGTACTACCTGGGCATCTGCGCGGCGTCCTTTTCCGTTGGCCAGACGGATGTGGTTCAGGTTGAACTTGTCCGCGCTTGACGCAGTTCGGTCCTTGCGTAAGCCCGCTTACGCAGAACGACGCGCAACATATTGAAATCCTCAGGCGAAAACTCGCCCATTAGGCGAGTTCGTCCAGTGTCGTATTGAGAAAATCTCAACTATGACGAAACTTCCTAGACTTTCTTTTGTATTTTTTTAAGCAAGGGTCTCAAGGCTGGGGCCGTATTTTGATTTTCGGATTTTTCGTCTGAAGGAGCCCCGCATGTCGCCCAGAAACCTCGAAGGCAAGACCTACTGGATCATCGGAGCCAGTGAAGGTCTTGGCCGCTCAGTCGCCCGTGAGATGTCGCGCCTGGGCGCTCGTCTGATCCTGTCAGCGCGCAGCAGCGACAGGCTAGAAGAACTGGCACGTGATCTTGGCGGCGCCGAAGTCCTGCCGATGGATGTCTGTGATCTTGCCTCTGTTTCCGCCGCACTGGAAACGGGCCGCAAGGCCGACGGGCTGATCTATTGCGCCGGCATGTACGAGCCGATGACCGCGTCCGAATGGGACCCCGAGAAAGCCGAAGAGATCGTCGAGGCGAACTTCATGGGGGCCATGCGGGTTCTTGGGCGGACGGTACCGGGCTGGGTCGAACGCGGTTTCGGACATATCGTGCTGATCGGTTCCCTGGCAGGTTTCAAGGGGCTTCCCGGCGCGATCGGCTACGGGGCCAGCAAGGCGGCGCTGCGCCACCTTGCGGAAGACCTCTTTATTGATCTGAAGGGGACGGGGGTGGATGTGCAGGTTGCCAATCCTGGTTTCATCAAGACGCGCCTGACGGAAAAGAACACTTTCGACATGCCGCAGCTGATGGATGTCGACAAGGCCGTCTACCACGTGATGTGCTTGATCCGGAATCCGGAGTCCCGGCAGGTGAACTTCCCGGCGCCGTTCTCTTGGGTCTTCACCGTCCTGGGGCGGTGCCTGCCATTCCGGCTATACGTGCGGCTTGTGGGCGGCTGAGCCACCTGGTGGCTCAGCAAGAGCACTGCCACCCTAGAGGCTCATGCGCATCCGGTATCCCGGCGCATGGGTCATCCGCGCCAGTGTGATCGGTGCCTGATCATTCCAGGTTGAGCGTTCGACCGTAAACAGTGCAGCCCCCGGCGCGACATCGAAGCAGCGTGCCAGGTCTTCCGTCGCGGTGATCGCGAAAAAGGCCATGTCCCCGCCGGTGAAGGGCGCGTTCTGCACTAGCCATTCATTGGCGCTGATCTGCGCGAAATCCTGTTCTTCCAGTCCCGGCACGGCCGCGAAATGGGTGTAGCGCTCTTCGTGGATGTAGGGGCGGTCGTTCTCGTAATGCATGGTGACGGTGTAAAGGACCTGCGTGCCCTCCGGCAGGTGGAAGGCTCCGCCCAGATGCGCGGGCAGCAGGCGGGTATCCCGATGCAGGATCGCGTGGCGATAGCTGGCGCCACGAGCTTCGACGTCCTCCCGAATGATCGGAATCGTCAGCGTGGCCTTGTGCGGCGGGTTGATCGAGACCCGCGTGCCAGCGCGACGGCGCCGCGTGATCAGCCCAGCCTCTGCCAGTTCCCGGAGCGCCCGGTTGACGGTGGTGCGGGCGCAGCCGAATTCCTCAGCCAGCTCGACTTCTCCGGGGATCAGCGCGCCCGGCTCCCAGACGCGTTCACGCACCCGGCGCAGCAATTCGTCCCGGATTTGCAGCCAGCTGGTCGTTTCCCGCGATGTCACAGTTTCTGCCTCAGCTTTCGCATGGTCTGGCGGTAGCCTTCGCGCACCGCGTCCCCCTTGATGTGGCGGCCATCCCGCACGATGTGGCGGCCTGCGGACCAGAGGTCGGTGACCATGGCATCGCTGCCGGCAAAGATCCAGCTATCCAGAAGCGCGTCGCCGTCGCGCCCTTCCAGGTCCAGGGCTGTGCCGTCCAGGGCAAGCACATCGGCCCATTGACCCACTTCGATACTGCCGGAGCTGCGCCGGGCGGCCTGCGCGCCGCCCGCGACACTGGCATCGAAAAGGACACGCCCGGTCGAGCGATCCTGCGTGGCGACGCTGGCGCGGCAGAGATCCCGCAGGCGCTGGCTGTATTCCAGCGTGCGCAGCTCTTCGGACAGCGAGATGCGGATGTTGGAGTCAGAGCCAAGGCCGATCCGCCCGGCGGCCTCAAGGTACGTAACCCCGTTGAAGATCCCGTCCCCAAGGCTCGATTCCGTGATCGGGCACAGGCCTGCAACAGCGCCAGTTGCGGCCAGAGCCCTAGTTTCCCGGTCCGTCATCTGGGTGCAATGGATCAGGCACCACCGCGGGCCGACCTCATGCTGCGCCAGAAGATAATCCACCGGGCGTTGGCCGTAGGCCGCTTCGACCTCTGTCACCTCTGCCACCTGTTCGGCCAGGTGCATGTGGATCGGGCTCTGCCCGGCAAGGGATACGGCAGCCCGAAGCCCCTCAGGTGTGACCGCGCGCAGGGAATGCGGCGCGACGCCCAGCCGCGCATCCTCTGGCAGCCCTGAAAGCGCCTGCCCTGCGGCCTCGTGCAGCCGCAAGAAACGGTCCGGGTCATTGCCGAAGCGGATCTGCCCGGCGCCCAGGGGCCTGCCATCGCAGCCGCCCTGGCTGTAGAGCACCGGCAGGAGGGTCAGCCCAAGCCCGGTCTCCTGCGCAGCCGCGACGATCCGTTCGGACATTTCGCCAAGCGCATCATAGGGCGTGCCGCCCGGCTGGTGGTGCAGGTAGTGGAACTCTCCCACGCAGGCATAGCCGGCCTCTGCCATTTCGACCTGGACCAGGGCGGCGATGGCTTGCACGTCTTCCGGTGTCAGAACATCCAGGAAGCGGAACATGATTTGCCGCCAGGTCCAGAAGGTATCGCGTTTCTCGGGCCCGCGGCGTTCGCTCATCCCGGCCATGGCGCGCTGGAAGGCATGGGAATGCAGGTTCGTCGGGGCAGGCAGCAGGATGGGGCGGCGGGTCCCTTCGGCCTTGGCGTTCGGGGTGACCTCGGTAATCCGTCCGGCGGCATCGACGCGGATCAAGACATCCTGCGCCCAGCCCGTGGGCAGCAATGCCTGTTCGGCGAACAGGATTTGACCAGCTTCGGCGCTGTTTCGGGCGGATCCGGAAGTCATGGCGCGAACCTCGTTGACAGGTAAATATGTCTGGTCATAATCTCAATTAACGCGACTTATTCAAGTCCCAAGGTTTTCAAATCGAGGTTTTCGTGCCGATCCGCATCCTGACCAATGCAACTCTGGCGACGATGGAGGCAGGTGCTGGCTCTTACGGGTTGCTGTCCTGTGGCGCCCTGGCGATGGAGGATGACAAGATCCTCTGGTGCGGTCCGGCCTCTGAACTGCCCGCTTACGACGATGCCGAGGTCGAGGATCTGGGTGGCCGCCTGGTGACGCCCGGTTTCATTGATTGCCACACACATGTCGTCTTCGGCGGGAACCGCGCGCGTGAATTCGAGCTTCGGCTGGAAGGGGCGTCTTATGAAGAAGTGGCGCGGGCCGGCGGCGGGATCGTTTCAACCGTGCGTGCCACGCGGGAGGCCAGCGAAGAGGCGCTGCTTGCCGATGCTCTGCGGCGCGTGGACGCCCAGCTGGCCGAAGGGGTCACAACGCTTGAGGTGAAATCGGGCTACGGTCTGGACATAGAGACAGAGCTGCGAATGCTGCGTGTTGCGCGTCGCATCGCGGCCATGCGCGATGTGACCATACGCACCAGCTTCCTTGGCGCTCATGCGATCCCGCCGGAATATGCGGACCGCGCGGATGCCTACCTGGAAGAGGCCTGTCTGCCTGCTCTGCGGGCGGCGCATGCAGAGAGGCTGGTTGATGCGGTGGATGGCTTCTGCGAAGGGATCGCCTTTCTGCCGGAACAGATCGAACGGGTCTTTGCAGAGGCAAAGGCGCTTGGCCTGCCCGTAAAGCTGCACGCAGAGCAATTGTCGAACCTCGGCGGCGCGGTTTTGGCCGCCCGGCATGGCGCGCTGTCGGCAGATCACATCGAATACCTGGATGCAGAGGGTGTCTCTGCCATGGCCGCGGCTGGAACCGTCGCGGTTCTGCTGCCCGGCGCCTTCTATACGTTGAGAGAGACACAGGTGCCCCCCGTCGCCCTGTTGCGTGAGTCGGGTGTGCCGATTGCCCTGGCCACGGATTGCAACCCCGGGTCCTCTCCGCTCACATCGCTGCTGCTGACGCTCAACATGGGCTGCACGCTGTTCCGCCTGACGCCGGAAGAGGCGCTGGCCGGGGTGACGCGCAACGCGGCACAGGCCCTGGGCCTGACGGATCGCGGCGTGCTGCGCGCCGGTGCGCGTGCGGACTTGGGCATCTGGAACGTCGCTGAACCCGCAGAGCTTGCCTATCGGATCGGTTTCAACCCGCTCCATCGCCGTATCATCGGAGGACATGCATGACCGATCTCATTCCTGGCGCGACCACGCTTTCACAGCTTGAGGCGCTTTACCGCAGCGAGGGTCCGGTGCGTATTGATCGGGCCGCCAAGCCCGCCGTGGAAGCCGCAACTGAGGCGGTGCGCAAGGCCGCCCAGGGCGAAGAGGCCGTCTACGGCGTCAACACTGGCTTCGGAAAGCTGGCTTCTGTCAAGATCGCCCCGGAAGACACGGCGACGCTGCAACGCAACCTGATCCTGTCCCATTGCTCCGGTGTCGGAGAACCCACGCCGGCCCCGGTGACGCGTCTGATGATGACGCTCAAACTGCTATCGCTGTCACGCGGGGCATCCGGTGTCCGCTGGGAGGTCATGGAGCTGATCGAGGGGATGCTGGCGGCGAACCTCGTGCCTGTCGTGCCTGCCCAGGGCTCTGTCGGGGCATCCGGGGATCTTGCGCCGCTGGCCCATATGACCGCCGTGATGATCGGCGAAGGCGAGGCCGTGTTTGACGGCGCGCGGATGCCCGGTGCGAAGGCTTTGGAAAAAGCGGGGCTGTCGCCTGTGGTGCTGGGGCCGAAGGAAGGGCTTGGGCTGATCAACGGCACGCAATTCTCGACCGCTCATGCCCTGGCCGGATTGTTCGAGGCCTGGCGCATGGCAGAGGCCTGCCTGGTCACCGCCAGCCTGTCGACCGATGCGATCATGGGCTCCACCGCGCCGCTGTTGGCTGAAATCCACGCCCTGCGCGGACATCGCGGTCAGATCGAGGTTGCCGCTGCCATGCGCGACCTGATGGAGGGTTCCGAAATCCGCGAGAGCCACCGCGAAGGCGACAGCCGCGTTCAGGATCCCTACTGCATTCGCTGCCAACCCCAGGTCGTAGGCGCCTGTGTCGACCTGTTGCGCATGGCCGCCACCACGCTCGAGATCGAGGCCAATGCGGCCACCGACAACCCGCTGGTCCTGACCGAGGCCGGGCGCATCGTTTCGGGCGGAAATTTCCACGCAGAGCCGGTGGCCTTTGCCGCCGATCAGATCGCGCTGGCGGTGGCCGAGATCGGGGCAATTGCGCAACGCCGCGTGGCGCTGATGGTGGACCCGACGCTCAGCTTCGATCTGCCGCCTTTCCTTGCGATGGATCCCGGCCTGAACTCCGGCTTCATGATTGCCGAGGTCACCACCGCCGCGCTGATGAGCGAGAACAAACACCTCGCCAATCCCTGTTCGACAGACAGCACGCCGACCTCTGCGAACCAAGAGGACCACGTCTCCATGGCCGCCCATGGCGCGCGGCGGCTGTCGCGCATGGTCGAGAACCTGTCGAACATCCTGGGGGTCGAGCTGCTGTGCGGGGCGCTTGGGATCGAATGCCGCGCGCCGCTCAAGACCAGCGCGACCTTGCAGGCCGCCATAGCGAAACTGCGCGAAACGGTCCCGCCACTTGATCAGGACCGCTACCTTGCGCCGGAGATCGAGACCGCCGCGCAGCTTGTCGCCTCAGGCGCGTTGGTGGCTTCCGTATCCGGCACGCCCCTCATGACACTCGGAGACTGATATGGAGCCCGTGAGCGTCTTTCCCGGCGACAGCCCCGTCATCCTTGGGATGCCCCATGTCGGCACCTATGTGCCCGAGGATATCTTCAACCGCCTGAACGAGACCGGCAAGGCGCTGGCCGATACTGATTGGCACATTCATCTGCTTTACGACGGTGTGCTGGACGGTGCGAGCGTGGTGCAGGCAAACTTCCATCGCTACGTGATCGACGCCAACCGCGATCCCTCCGGGCAAAGCCTTTATCCCGGGCAGAACACCACCGGCCTTTGCCCGCTGACGGATTTTGAAGGCCATGCGCTTTACCTGCCGGGGCAGGAGCCCGATGCCGCAGAGGTAGAGGCACGGCGCCAAGCCTGGCATGCGCCCTATCACGCCGCCATGCAGCGCATGATCGACCAGACGCTGGAAAGGCACGGGGTCGCGATCCTGTTCGATTGCCACTCGATCCGGTCAGAGATCGCCTTCCTGTTCGACGGCATCCTGCCCGATCTCAACATCGGTACGAACGACGGCAAGAGCTGTGCGCCGGTGCTGGAAACGGACGTCGCCTCAATCGCCGCGCAGCATGCGGACAGCTACAGCTGGGTGCTGAACGGCCGCTTCAAGGGCGGCTGGACCACGCGCCACTATGGTCAGCCGGACAAACATGTGCACGCGATCCAGCTGGAGCTGGCCCAGAAGACCCACCTGCGCAGCGAAAGCGCGCCCTTCGACTTCGATGAAGCCCGGGCAGAGCGCCTGCGCAACACGCTGAAACCCATGCTTGGCACCCTTGATGCCTTGGCCCCATACCTTCCGGGAGGAAAGAAACATGGCTGACCGCCGCCACAACCTGCGCGATGTCTACCCGCCGACCGGCACGGAGCTGAACGCGAAATCCTGGCTCACCGAGGCGCCCCTGCGGATGCTGATGAACAACCTGCATCCCGACGTGGCAGAGAACCCGCATGAGCTGGTGGTCTACGGCGGCATCGGTCGCGCGGCCCGCACCTGGGAAGACTTCGACCGCATCTGTGCCGCCCTGAAGGACCTGTCCGAGACGGAGACCCTTCTGGTGCAATCGGGAAAGCCCGTCGGCGTCTTCCAGACCCACAAGGACGCGCCGCGCGTGCTGATCGCGAACTCGAACCTCGTGCCGCACTGGGCCAATTGGGACCATTTCAACGAGCTCGATAAGAAGGGTCTGGCGATGTACGGCCAGATGACCGCCGGGTCCTGGATCTACATCGGTACGCAGGGCATCGTCCAGGGCACCTACGAGACCTTCGCCGAAGCCGGCCGTCAGCATTATGACGGCGACCTGACCGGCAAGTGGATCCTGACGGGCGGCCTTGGTGGCATGGGTGGCGCTCAGCCGCTGGCCGCCGTCATGGCGGGCGCCTGCTGCCTGGCCGTGGAATGCGACGAAACCCGGATCGATTTCCGCCTGCGCACCCGCTACGTGGACGAAAAGGCATCCACCTTGGACGAGGCGCTTGAGATGATCGAGCGCTGGACCAAGGCGGGGGAAGCAAAATCCGTGGGGCTGGTCGGCAACGCGGCCGATATCTTCCCTGAGCTTGTGCGCCGCGGCGTGCGCCCGGACATCGTGACCGATCAGACCTCGGCCCATGATCCTGTGAACGGCTATCTGCCCAAGGGCTGGACCGTGGCCGAGTGGCGCGAAAAGCGCGAGAGCGATCCGAAGGCGGTAGAGAAGGCCGCGCGTGCCTCCATGCGCGAACATGTCGAGGCGATGGTGGCGTTCTGGAACGCAGGTGTGCCCACGCTCGATTACGGCAATAACATCCGGCAGGTGGCGCTGGACGAAGGTTTCGAGAACGCCTTTGCTTTCCCCGGCTTCGTGCCTGCCTATATCCGCCCGCTCTTCTGCCGCGGTGTCGGGCCCTTCCGCTGGTGTGCGCTGTCCGGCGATCCGGAGGATATCTACAAGACCGACCAGAAGGTGAAGGAGCTGATCCCCGACGATCCGCACCTGCACAAGTGGCTGGACATGGCGCGCGAGCGGATCTCCTTCCAGGGGCTGCCGGCGCGGATCTGCTGGGTCGGCCTTGGCCAGCGTCACCGCCTGGGCCTGGCCTTCAACGAGATGGTCCGCACCGGAGAGCTGAAGGCCCCGGTGGTCATCGGGCGCGATCACCTTGATTCGGGCTCGGTCGCTTCGCCGAACCGCGAGACCGAGGCGATGAAGGACGGCTCCGACGCCGTGTCCGACTGGCCGCTGCTGAATGCCCTGCTGAACACCGCTTCGGGCGCGACATGGGTGTCGCTGCATCATGGCGGTGGGGTCGGAATGGGTTTCTCCCAGCACTCCGGCATGGTCATCTGCGCCGACGGTAGCGAGGACGCGGATGCGCGGCTTGCCCGTGTGCTCTGGAATGACCCGGCAACCGGCGTTATGCGACATGCAGATGCGGGCTATGACATCGCTCTGGACTGCGCGCGCGAACATCAACTCAAACTTCCCGGGATACTCGGGTCCGCCGACTAACAACTCGGGAAGGGCGGATCCAAACAAAAACAAGACCCTCCCCCAATCCAACAGATGGAGAACCGAACATGAAGAAGACTCTGCTGGGAATGCTGACCGTCGCCGGGCTTGGCCTGGCCGGTGCGGCGCAGGCCGACGTGCTTTCCGACATCATGGAAGAAGGCAAGATCACTGTCGCGACAGAGATGCACTACGCACCTTTCGACATCCTGCAAGATGGCAAATACGTGGGCATCGACGCGGATATCTTCGCCATCATGGGCGAGAAGATGGGCGTCGAAGTCGAATACATGGACCTGCCCTGGAATTCGATCCTGCCCGGCCTGGAAGCCGGCAAGTTCGATTTCGTCATCGCGCCCGTCACCATGACTGCCGAACGGATGGAGCGTTACAACTTCACCCTGCCGATCGGCAATGCCACCGTTGCCCTGGCCAAGAAGGCCGGCGATGACAGCATCTCGGTCCCTGAGGACATCGCGGGTCAACCTGTCGGCACCCAGAAGGGCACGGCGCAGCTGGCACAACTTCAGGCCTTCTCTGCCACCCTGGAGCCCGAAGCGGAGATCCGCGAATACGGCAACATCGACGAGGCGCTGGCGGATCTGGCCGCGGGCCGTCTGAAGGCGGTTGCGAACTCCCTGCCGCTGATGGGCTATGCCGCTGTCCAGCGTCCGGGCCTGTTCGAGCTGGTGATGCCGCCCTTCGGTGATCCCAAGTACTTCGGCTGGGTCGCCGCCGGTGGCGAGGAAAGCGAAAGCCTGATCGCCAAGGTGAACGAGATCCTGCTGGAAATGCACGAAGACGGCTCCCTTGATGCGATCAACGAGAAATGGCTGGGCGCGGCACCTGAGCTGCCCACGACCATGCCGGAAGTGAAGTAAGACCATGCCGGCGGGTCACTGCGATCCGCCGGTTTCCCCTTTGGCCTGTTCCGCCAGAAGGATGCATGCTCCGTGAATTTCTCGTTCGAGACGATCTGGCACAACCTGCCCTACCTGCTGGCGGCGGCGCGCTGGACGCTGATCATTTCCCTGGCCGGCATGGCGATTTCGGTGATCTGGGGCATCTGCATCTGTGCCGCGCGTATCTCTTCTTCGCGCCTGCTGTCGGGAATTGCCGCGCTCTACATCTCGTTTTTCCGCGGGGTGCCCTTGCTGGTGCAGATCCTCGTGTTCTTCTACATCCTGCCCTATGTGGGTCTGGATCTGCCTGCCATTGCCGCGGCCATCGCGGCCGTCGGCCTGTGTTCGGCGGCCTATTCGGCAGAGATCCTGCGCGGCTCCCTGCAGGCGATCCCGGCCGGTCAGACTGAGGCCGCTCATGCCCTTGGGATGCCGCCCATGTCGCTCTGGCGGCGCATTCTCGTCCCACAGGCGATCCGCATCGGGCTGCCCTCTCTGATCAACGAATTGATCCTGCTGGTGAAGGTGTCTTCCCTTGCGTCGGTCGTCGGCATCGGTGAGCTGACCCGCGTTGCGCAGAACATCACGGGCCAGACCTACCGCCCGCTGGAGATCTACATAACCGCTGCCGTGCTCTACTTCCTGATCAACCTCGTCATCTCCCGCGCCGGGCTGCTGGCTGAGAAGCGTCTGAAGGTGTCCTGATGGAACTGGATCTTTTCCTTCGCTACGGGCCCGCGCTTCTGGAGGGCTTCGGCGTCACGGTCCTGTGCTGGATCGTCGGCTCGCTGGGCGGCGTCGTGCTGGGCTTCATCCTGGCCTGTCTTTATCGCTGGGGCCCCGCGCCGCTTCGCTGGGTGATCTACGCCTATGTCGAGGTCATCCGCGGCACGCCCTTCATGATCCAGCTCTTCCTGCTCTATTATGGCGGGCCCTACATGGGTCTTGTCCTGACGCCGATCCAGGCGGGTATCCTCAGCTTCATCGTCTACGGCTCCCCCTATTTCGCAGAGATCTTCCGGTCCGGCTTCAACGCCATCCCGCTGGGCCAGATTGAGGCCGCCCGCTGCCTTGGCATCCCGGAATGGCGCATCGTGCTGCGCATCACCCTGCCGCAGATGTTGGTGCCGATCACCGCGCCGCTGACCAACTTCTTCATCATCCTGACCAAGGAAACCGCGATCCTTGCCACCGTCACGGTGCCGGAGCTTCTGTTCCAGGTGCAATCGATGATGGCAGAGACCTTCACCTACGTCGAACCGCTGCTGGCGCTGTCGCTCTTCTACTGGTTCATGGTCACCCTCACAGCCCGCTTCGGCGCCTGGGTGGAAACCCGCGTCACACGGCACCTGAGCCGCGCCTGAAAGGAACACCCCCATGTCCGAACCGATCCTGACCGTCCGTGGCCTGTCCAAGCGTTTCGGAGATTTCGAGGCGCTGCGGCACATCGACCTGGACGTGAACCAAAACGAGGTTCTCTGCCTGATCGGGCCGTCCGGGTCCGGCAAATCAACGCTGCTTCGCTGTCTCAACTTCCTTGAGGCCTATGACGATGGCGAAGTGCGTCTGGAAGGGGAGCTGATCGGCTGGCGTGAAGGCGGGGCCTCTCCGCGGCGTGCCCTGGCGTCGGGCGCCCTGCGCAAGCAGCGGCAGGGGATCGGAATGGTCTTCCAGCAATTCAACCTCTGGCCCCACATGACAGCGCTTGGCAACGTGACCGAGGCGCTGATGCAGGTGAAGGGCCTGTCCCGCAAGCAGGCTGAGGAAAAGGCGCAGGCTGCGCTTGAAAAGGTCGGGCTGTCTGACAAGGCGGGTAACCACCCGGCCAACCTGTCGGGCGGGCAGCAGCAGCGCGTGGCCATCGCCCGCGCCGTCGCGATGGAACCCCGGCTGATGCTCTTCGATGAGCCGACCTCGGCACTTGATCCCGAACTGGTCGGAGAGGTGCTTGCCGCCATGAAGCAGATGGCGGCAGAGGGCATGACCATGGTTGTCGTGACCCATGAAATGGGCTTTGCCGCCCATGTGGCGGATCGCGTGGCCTTTCTTGACGGCGGTCGGCTGGTCGGTGTCACCCCCCCGTCAGAGATCTTCGGCAAGGAGCCGGAAGATCCCCGTATCCAGCGCTTCCTGCAAACCTACCGTGAGCGCAACGTCGTCTGATCCCGTTTGATTCGCGCCCTCTCTAGGGGGACTTTTGCCGCTTGGGTGACCAAAGGCTGAGCATTCCGCGCGTGCTCGGGGTCAAAAAGCGATCAAAATCGGTCCGTTTCGGCCCACAGGTCATGTGAGGCAAGACAGGTGCCCTGCCGGGGTTAACACTTCTGTCATGAGCCGATGGCCGGGGACGACCCCGGATTTGCCCTGAGCGCCCATCCTGACAAAGGGGACGACCCCACGACCAAAGCTTAAGGGAGCCGAAGGATCGTGACCCGTGATTTGAAGGAAAAGGCAGAAGTTGCGCGTGTAATCGCAGATGATCAGATGGCGCTCACGATAGATGACGCCACCTTGCCCGTCGTGGATCTCGGGCCGCTGATGACCGGCACGCAGGCCGACAGGACCCGAGTGGCCGCTGCGCTTGGCAAGGCCGCGCGGGAGTCGGGCTTCTTCTACATCATCAACCACGGCATCCCGCAGGAACAGGTCGAGGCGACCTTCGCTGCGTCGAAGCAATTTCACGAGATGACCCGTTCCGAGAAGATGAAGTACTGGTGCGGGTTCACCACCCACCATCGCGGGTTCGTCCCTTACGAGGAAAACGGCTGGGATTTCCCCAAGACCATCAACTTCAACGAGGCCTGGGACATGTCCTACGAGGCCCCGGCGGATCACCCCGATTACCTGGCCGGCTGGCGCATGACCGGCCCCAACGTCTGGCCCGACCTGCCGGGCTGGAAAGAGACCGTATCTGGCTATTACGACGCGGTCTTCGCCCTTGGTTTGAAACTGCTCGACACGCTGGCGCTTGAGCTTCAGGTCGACCCGGCGGAGCTGCGCCAGCACATCAACGTCCCGTGCTCTCAACTGCGCCTGCTGCATTACGTCGCCAACGACATGCCAGCCACGAAAGAGATGATGGGCATCGGCGCGCATTCCGATTTCGAGTGTTTCACCATCCTCGCCACCGGCGGTCCCGGGCTACAGGTGATGAATGCCGATGACGTCTGGATAGAGGCCCCGCCAATTCCGGGCACCTTCGTTGTTAACATCGGGGATATCTTCGAAACCTGGTCGGGCGGGCAGTTCAAATCCACCCAGCACCGGGTGATCAACTCAGGCAGGGAGCGCTATTCCATGCCGCTCTTCTTCGGCTTCGACTACCATGCCGTGGTGGAACCGCTGGAGAAGTTCCGCACGCCGGAGGCCGTGGCAAGGTACCCGCCCATGGCGGCCGGAGAGCACCTGATGCGGATGACCACGAAGGGGTTCCGCTACATGTCCGACGCCCGGGACAAGGGGGTCTTCATCCCCGACTACGAAATCCCGGACGAGAACCCCTTCAAACGCGAGGCGAAACAGCCCGCGCAAGGATGAAGCCGGCGTCCCGGCAAGACGATCGTCCCGGTCCATGGCGGATGCGCCTTGGGCCGCCCGGTTAGATCTGGCCAAGCGCCAGCCATGAAAAAACAGGCCAAGGGCCGCAAAAGCAACAGGGAATTCACACTATGACGATCAAGACAAACCTGACCCGCCGAAGCTTCCTTCAGACCAGTGCAGCCGCTGCCGCGGCCTCCGGCCTTGCCGCGCCCCTGATCGCCCAGGACCGGGTGCTGAAGATCGGCTCCTACGGCGGCTATTTCGAGGACAGCTTCAAGCAATACGTCTATCCCGGTTTCACCGAGGCGACTGGCATCACCGTGGAGAGCGTGACCCAGCCCAACTCTGCCGACTGGCTGATCACCATGCAGCAAGCGGCCATGGCGGGGACCGTGCCTGCGGACCTGTCGCTTTACGCCCGTGACACGCTGATCAAGGCCAGCCGGGAGGAAGGGCTTCTTGCGCCGCTCGACATGTCCAAGGTGCCGGCCGCCAGCCAGCTTGATCCGTACTTCGTCTTCGAAGACAGCCCCGGGGTCTTGGGCGTGGGGGCGATGTCCTGGTTCTCTTCCATGGTGATCAACCCTGATGAGATCGACGCGCCGGCAAGCTGGGCCGATTTCTGGAACACGGAGATCTTCGAAGCCTCCCTTGGGATCGCGCGGCGCTACAATGCCGGTTTCATGGATGTCATCGCCGCGACCTTCTTCGACGGGGAAGAAACCTTTGCCACGAACGAAGGCATCATCGCCATCACCGAGAAGGCCGCAGAGCTGAAGCCCAACGTTGCGCTCTGGTGGTCGGCAGAAAGCCAGATGGAACAGGCGATGAAGAACCTCGATGTGGTGGCGGGCACCTACTACCACGATGTCGCGGGGATCATGGCTGCCGATGGCTTCCCGATCCTGTCGATGTTCCCGAAAGAGGGCTGCGTGCAGGATTACGGGTCCTGGTGCCTGTCCGGCCTGTCGGAGAAAGGCGCGGAGGCCGCTGAGTTCGTGAACTATTCCTCCACGCCGGAAGTGCAGGCCATCATGTCCCGCATGATCGGCACCGCGCCGCTGCTGCCCCAGGAGGCGACCGACCTAACGGACGAGGAATTCGCCGCCGTTTCCGGCTCCCCTTCCATCCGCCCGGCCTACGGCGCTTACCTGGATAACGAGACCTTCATTCAGGAAACCTGGGACGCGATGCTGGCCGAGGGCTGATCCATGGCCGATCTCGTCATGAAAGCCATCCGGAAGGATTTTGGGTCCTTCCGGGCGGTGGACAACATCAACCTGACCTTTGCGCATGGCAAGCTGACGGCGCTTCTGGGCCCGTCAGGATGCGGCAAGACTACCCTTTTGCGGATGATCGCGGGGCTGGAGACCCCCACCCGGGGGCAGCTCATGCTGGGCGATCAGGAGATCACGGCCAAGCCTGCTCATCAGCGCAAGTTCGGCATGGTCTTCCAGAACTTCGCCCTGTTTCCGCACCTAAGCGTGGCAGAGAACATCGCCTATTCGCTCGCGATTGAAGGGGTGGCAAAGGCCAGGCGCCGGGCGCGGGCAGATGAGCTGCTGGAGCTGGTTCAACTTGTTGGCTACGGCGATCGCCGCATCGGAGAGCTCTCCGGCGGGCAGCGCCAGCGGGTGGCCATTGCCCGGGCCCTTGCGCAGGAACCTTCCGTCTTCCTGCTTGATGAACCGATGTCGGCGCTTGATGCAAAGCTGCGCGAAGACATGCAGGTAGAGTTGCGCCTGCTTCAGCAGCGCGTCGGCATCACCACCATCGTCGTGACCCATGATCAGCGCGAGGCGATGACCATGGCCGACCAGATCGTGGTCATGTCCAAGGGTCGCGCCGAACAGGTCGGCACCCCGCAAGAGATCTACTCCAGGCCGGCCAACAGTTTCGTTGCCTCTTTCATCGGCAAGGCGAACTTCCTGGCGGGTGAAGCGCAGGGTGGCAGGTTCCGGGTGGGTGACTACCTTCTGCAGGCCCCGGAAAGCCGTCAGTTCACCAACAATTCACCGGTGACCATTGCAGTGCGTCCCGAGAACGCCGTGATCGCAGAGACGGAAAACGCGGCCCTTGGCAACAACATCCCGGCAGAGATCACCTTCATCCGTGATGTGGGCTCTACCCGCGACATCTACCTGAAGACACCGGTGGGCGAGATGATCGTGGAATACGGCGCCGGTGAGACCCTGCGCCCCCTTTCCGTGGGTGAAAAGGTGCCGCTTCATCTGCCGCCCGAGAAACTTCATGTCTTCCCCCGCGACGTGGAGGCGGCGGGATGAGCCTGAGCACCGCAGAGGATCTGCCTACACCGGCCCCCATCGTGGTCCGCGAACCCTCTCTCTGGTTCAAGCTGGGGCTGGTCGCCTTGCTGGCCCTTCTGTGTCTCGTGCCATTCCTCTTCGTGCTTACCATTTCATTCGGTCACAAGATCGAAGGGGCGGGATGGGCGTTCGGCTTTGAGTTCAGCCATTACAAGCGCTTCTTCCTTGGCGCGACATGGCCGGAGACGTTCCAGTCGCTCTACATCCAGCGGCTTGGCTATTCTCTGTTTTTCGCGGCGATCGGTGCCGTGATCGCCGTCGCGCTGGCCTTTCCCTTCACCTATTTCCTGACCCGGATGAGCCGGCGGGCACAGACGGTCTGGCTGGTGGTGCTGCTCTCATCCCTGTCCCTGTCAGAGGTCTTCATCGTCATGGGCTGGGATATCCTGCTGTCCGCACGCTCCGGATTGCCCGCGCTGCTCGACGGGATCGGGTTCACCGACCTGATGAAAGACCTGGGCTGGTTCCAGTGGTTCAGGGATGTCGGCCTGGCCTCACCCCGTGCCTTCAAGTTCAAGACATCGGGCTTCGCGACGGTGCTCTGCATGGCCTACCTGGTCTGGCCCTATGCGGTGATCCTGCTTTACCCGGCGCTGTCACGTCTGGACCCGGCGCTGGTCGAGGCCGCGCGCACCATGGGCGCCCGGCCCGGGCAGGTCGTCAGGACGGTCGTTCTGCCCTCTGTTCGGCTGCCTCTTTTCGGCTCCACCCTGCTGCTCTTCGTCTTCCTGCTGGGCACCTATGTCACGATTTCCGTCTTTGCCGATCCGTCGCAGCACACGCTGGCGGTTTCCATCTACGATTCCGTACGCGGCTCGACCCTTAACGCCCCCTTCGGCGCGGCCCAGTCGGTCATCCTTCTGATCACGGCGGGGCTATTCCTGATTGCGGGACAGAAGCTTTCCAAAGCCGGAGGCACGGCATGAGGATTTCTCTTTTCGGGCGGCTGTTCATGGGGCTGAGCGCGGTGATGCTGATGCTGCCGATCCTGGTGGTTGCGGCCTCTGCGCTGAACGGCGGGCGATCCATGCTGTTCCCGCCGCAGGACCCGACACTGACCCGGTTTTCAGAGTTCTTCATCTCTGAACCGATCTGGCGCACGGCGCTTGGCAACTCGGTGATCGTGGCGCTCAGTTCCGCGGCGATCGCGGTGCTCTTCGCCTGGCCCGCGGCTTATTTTCTGTGGAAAAGGGCGACCGGGCTGTCAAAGGCCATCGCCGGGCTGATGGCCTTGCCCTTTGCCGTTCCGCCCATCGTCTTTGGCGTCGGGCTTGGCTTCATGTGGTCCTTTCTCGGTGGCTTGGGCTCCCTCTGGGCCGGGATCCTGTCCCATGGGGCGTTGTTCGCCGCGCTGCCGCTGGTCACCATCTCCATCGGGTTGCAAAGCATCGATCGTGCCCACCTAGACGCCGCCGCAACCATGGGCGCGACCGAGGGCGTGACCTTCCGCACGATCATCCTGCCACAGACCATCCCCTACACCATCTCGGGCTTCTTCTTTGCCATGGTGCTCAGCTTCAACGAGTTCATCGTGATGTTCTTCGTCTCCAGCTCCTCCTACGCGACGGTGACGCTGCAGATCTTCAATTCACTGCGCAACGGCTTCACGCCCACGATGGCCGTTGGCGCGATCACCTTCATCTTCGTCTCCGTCGCCGCCTTTTCCCTGGTCGCGCGCTACGGCGATCTGCCGCGCCTGATGGGTGCCGATCAATCCCGCAACTGAAGGAACTGCCATGCCCCGCCAACCTACAATCGTCGGAAACGCCGTCCTGCTGGTCATCGACATCCAGGCCTCTGCCTTCATGGATGTGAAAGAGGGCATCCCGATGATGCCCGAATACAAGGACAACATGGCCCGGGCCCTCAAGGTCATCGAGGCCGCGCGCGAAGCTGGTTTGCCCACTGTCTACGTACAGGAAATCCACCGCAAGGACATGGTCGACTACGGTCGCGAACTGGATGGCTCTGAGGGAATCCACTGCCGTGAGGACCACCCTGGAACGCGCTTGCCGGCAGAGATCACCGGCCAGCGGCCAGAGGATTACTTTGTCCCCAAGCGCCGCTACTCTGCCTTCTTCGGAACGGATCTTGAGATCCTGCTGAAGGGGCTCAAGGCGCAAACCCTGATCCTGATCGGCGGCATGACGGATGTCTGCGTGCATTACACCTTCGTCGATGGGCACCAGCATGACTACTACTGCCGGGTCGTTTCCGACTCTGTCGGGGGAACCTCGCCCGAAGCGCACCAGGCCTCCCTCAACGCGATGGAATACCTTCAGGAAGGTGCCGTGATCAAAACGGAAGACGCCATTGCCAAGATCCTGTCCCTCAGCGCCGCTGCATGAGCGAAATGCGCATCGGCGGGCACTGGCAGCGTGAAAGCATCACTGCACCGGGCATGGAGGATCGCACGACCCGTGTTCACTGGTTGCAGGCGGAGGAAGGGTTTTGCGACATCCGCATCCCGCTGACCCGGCCCGATACAGAGGGTGCAGGCGCGCTTTGCGAACTGGGGGCCGACGCGCTGCTGGAGCTCATGAACGGCTTCGGCTTTGCAGGCACGACCCAGCTAAAGGGGGACCGCTGCACCTGGCATCGCCAGATCGCATTTCACGGGACACCCGAGGGCGCGGCGGCGGATGTCGGCACCCTGCGTCGCGGCCCCGGGGGGCGCATTATCGAAGACGGTGCCGAAGGCGCTTACAGAGAGGTCTGGACGCGCCTGGCCCATGCGCCTTGTGACCATGCCACGTGGAGGCTGGAAGATCGCGTGTTGCATCTTGCCTGGACGCGATCGACCTTCCTGCTGGCAACCGGGGTTCCGGATGCGCCGGACAGCCTTTCCCTGCGCCAGGCCCTGGAAAAAGGGGAGCGCCCGGAGGCGGCACTGGCCGATTTCTTCACCGCCGAATACACGCTTGGCCATTGGGATAGAGATCGTGGTGTTGCGCGCCTTTCAACGGACCCGCTGCGCGAGGGGCAGGTCATCCTTTCTCTTGCCGGGCTTGAAGATGCCCGGTTGCACCTTTTCCGAACGGATTACTTCGGCACGCTTCGGGAAGAGGTCTGGCACCGCTGACGCGGCAGTTTCCCCGCCCTGTCAGTGGCGGGGGCTGTCCCCCGGGCGTTTCAGATCAGCCCCTTGCCTTCCCAAAGGGAAAGATATTCGTCGCAGATCTCCTGCATCCTGGCGTGGCCAAAGGCGGTATCGTGACCACCATGGACGATTTGCACCGGTAGCTCGCGGATCTTGCGAAGGGTCTCTGCATAGGCAGGCACATCATAGTCCGGGCCATCCCATAACAGGGGGCCGTCATAGATCGCGTCGGCGCTGAAAAGCGTGCCGGTCTCTTCCTGCCACAGCCCGATCTGGCCCGGAGAATGACCGGGAAGGTGGATGACCTCTGCCTTCCAGCCGCCAAGATCGATGACATCCCCTTCGGTCACCGTGCCGGTGGCAGGGGCACCGGGAAACCGATAACTGCGGGGGTCGTAGCCCTCATGGGGCAGCGCGTCGATCAGCATCGGCCAGAGCGGAGCATAGCCTGCTGCCTCGAACGCCTCGACAAGCGATTGCGGCAGGGTCGAGGCATCCAGGGAATAGGCCGGCGGCGTCGCCAGTTCGCCGGCTTCCAGGGGATGGACCAGGCGCGTGTCGAATTCCTGTACCGCGCCGAAATGGTCAACATGCGTGTGCGTGGTGAGGCAAATCATGGGCTTGGAGGGATCGGGTCGCAGCGCATCGACAAAGGGCCTGAGCGGCGCAACGCCCATCCCGGTGTCGATGATCATTTCCAGGTCTTCTCCTTCAACCAGATACATGTTGGCTGAGAAGATCGGATGCACATGGGGCTCTGTAATCAGCGTCAGGCCGGGGGAAGGGGATGCGGAGCGATACCAGGCTTTGGCGACGGGCAAGGCGCTCATGGTGTCTCTTGCCCCAATGGCTTGTCCTCGAATGTCATCTCGTCTCGTCCCCTCGCATCGCGTAAAATGCAACTCCAGGTTAACAATTTGGACCGCGAGGTGAATACTGGCGTTCCTTCCCCAAACGTGTGGCAGGCGAGATACCGCCCCTGAACTTAAACACGGCGGGAAAAGGCCTGCAAAAACGGCGCGATTGGGGAAGATCCGGGCAGCTTAAACATTCTTAAAGATTATCCGCGTCCGATAGCGCCGGAACGGCAGGAACGGACAGAATGAGTTTCCTCAGGAACAGGCTGCGCAGAAGCGCGGACCGGCAGAAGGTCATCGGCACTCAGGTGTGCCCGGCTATTGTGGGGGGTGGCACGGATGCAAGGAACGGTTTCCGCGCGATGCCGGAACTGTCAGGCCCACAACCCGGCTTCAAGGAGATCCTCTCGCGCCTGAAGACGGGGCATGATTTCACCTTCTGCAAATTGAACCATGGCTTCTGGGAGCGCCTAGCGCGTCTTGAACGGCTCGGCGTCCCCCGCGAGCAGATCACGGGGCGGTCGGGGGAGGAACTTGATCGCCTTCTGGGTATTCCCGGCACCCATTTCGCCGAAGGCGGCTTGCTCGCTGAATTGCTAAGCAGTTTGCAAGGCTTACCGCCACCAGATGACCGCCTATTCGTTGTGCCCAGCCTGTCGCCCTGGCCGCTCTCTGACCGGGTAGAGGGAACGCCGCTCGAAAGCCGCGACCAATGTGAAGAGCTGATTGCCTGGGCCGTGCCGGAAACCCATCTTGCACGCATCCAAGCCCTGGGCTTCACCGGGCACGAATTGAAGGCAGCCGTGATCACTGGCGATATCGCGCTGCTGGGGCAGGCGCTGAAGGGGCGCCACCTGATCTACATCGGGCCGGCCGCAAACCGATCCTGGCTGGAGGGTCTTGCCGCGGCGCATCTGGAAGAGGTGCCGGTCCATCCAACCCAAGCGCGGTCGGACAGGTTCAGCATTCGTGACAACCTTTGCGCGGCGATCGAACGGTCGAACCGGGCAGGTCATCGGCCCGTGGTCATCGCCAGCGCCGGAGGCGCCATGACGACTTGGCTGGGGATCCATGCCAGTGCCACCTTCGGGCACCTGCAATTCATCGATTTCGGGGGGGCTCTTGCCGCTTTCGATCCGCAGGCCGCAGCCCGGATGAACTGGACCAGAGCCTGGCAGCGGCAGCTGACCAGAACGCTGCCGGCAGTCGCGCCGTTCGAACAGAACAGCCCGACGCATGTGGGGATCAGGGACCCCGGTCTAATCGCCCTTGCGCAAGAAGCTGGCGTGCCCGGTCCGGCCTCGGCGGATGAGTTGCCGGGCCTCATGCCGCGAAGGCCGCTGCCCTTCATAGAGAACAAGATCTACGACCACCGGCGGATGACAGAGCTGCTTTCACTCTCTGTCGCTGCCAATCACCACGCCAACGGCGGCCCCGTCACGGCCCTGCTTGAGCGCGCGGTGGAGCGGGTCGCGGGCCTTCCGCACCACCGTCGCGTGGTCGCGGTCAGCAGCGGAACGGCTGCACTTCACCTGGCCTGCGGAATGCGCGCTCGGGAAGGCACGGAAGCGCGCGGCCTGCGGTGGGTCGCCAGCGCAATGAACTTCTTTTCCTGCGCAATTGGCCCTCTTGCCGGCACGCGCATTCTGGATTGCGCTCCGAACGGGCGCTTTGATCTGGAGGCGCTGCGTGCACTCCCGCTCTCTGCCTATGACGGCGTGATCTACACCAATGTCTTCGGCCAGCAATCCGATTGGGACGCGGTCGCCGATTTCTGTCGCAGCAACGGAAAGCACTTCGTCGTCGACAATGCGACGGGCCTTCTGGATCGTCCGGCCTCTGCCCAGGTGGCGGGGCGGGCCCCGCTGGAGGCGATTTCGGCCCATCATACCAAGCCCTGGGGCGTGGGGGAGGGCGGCTTTGTCATCTGCGACCGGGCGGAAGAGGGATGCATCCGGGATCTGGCGAACTTCGCAGCACGCCTGCACCCCTCGGCCAATCCTCAGGCGGGGAACTACAAGATGAGCGATCTGGCGGCCGCTGCGATCCTGGATCGGCTGGAAAGGATGTTCTATTGGGCCCGTTTCTACCGCTGGCAGGAGCGGAGGATGAAGTCCTTGGTGATCGACGCGGGCCTGAACGTGACCCCGTTTCCCGGAGTGGCGCAGGTCAGGTCCCCGCGCGCTCATACGGCCTTCCTTGCCGCTCACGCGGTGGATCCCGCATTTGCGCCGGGACCCCTGACAATCCGAAAATACTATCGCCCACTTCGCGGCGGGCAGGCAGAACAGGCGCCAACCCCGAATGCAGAGCAACTTTACAGCCGTATCTTCTGTCTCTCGAACGCGCCGGAGATGCGGTTGGTGGAAAATCAGGAAATCATAAGCCAGATCAGAGATTTGGTCCGCAATGGGACGTCTGAAGGTGAGGGAGGGCGCGCGTGACAGTGGTACTGGACGAACCCATTGTGCTCTTCTGTTCTGAGCGCTCCGGCAGCAACCTGATCGCCAAGATCCTGGATGCCCATCCAGAAGTCTGCGCCCCAGGCGCGGCACATCTTTTCCGGGTTCTGGATCAATGCGCCGCACGGTACCCGCCGGGTAGTGCAGCGCTGCGCCAGGCTGCGCTGGCGCTCTTTCGGGCAAAGGTCAGCGCCTGGAAGATCGATTGCTGGAGCGACGCGCGGCTGATGGCGCTGCTCAAGCGACAGGAGAGCGCCAGTGAGATGGCCGCGGCGCTCTACGCCGCAGAGGCGCGACACAGCGGCAAGCCGCATGTGCTCCTGAAAGAGAACTCCGCCCATGAATTTCTGCCCGCGATCCTGAGGCAGGCGCGGGCGCCTCGGCTGCTGTGGATGGTTCGGGACCCGCGTGACATGGCGCTGTCCTGGATCAACGGACCGGTCATGCGCGGTGGGGCCATACGCGCTGCGGAGCGCTGGCAAAGGGATCAGCAGGGCTATCTATCCGCCACGGCGGAACGGGCCGGGCGGGTGCCCGTGGCTTTCCTGCGCTATGAGGATCTGCTTGCAAAACCCGAGGCGGAGTTGCGCCGTATTTGCCGTGCGCTCCGGCTCGATTTCTTTCCTGTGATGCTGCGGTTCTTTGAGGTAAGCGACTCCGCCAAGGCCGATGCCGCGCGCAGCGCCATGTGGGCCAACCTGGGCGCGCCGCTCCTGTCCGATAACGCGGGCAAATTCCGGAACGGGTTGGATGACGATCAGATTGCCTATGTGGAGGCCTTGGCCGGCCCCTACATGCGGGCGCTTGGCTATGAAAGCGTGCGGGACGGTCGCCCACCTTTCGGCCGGTATCATGACCTGGCCAGCCTGCGAGAGCGGCTGCAGGCGCAGGAACTGGATGAAAAGCCATCCTACCAGGCCCTGCCGAGGCAAGAGCGTGACAGGTTTGAAAACTGGTCGCGCGTGCATGCCAGGTTAACCGGTCAGGAAGAGGCCGCACCGCAGGCCTCCAAGAGGCGTGCATGACCTCCCGGCGGATTGCCATCATGCAGCCCTACCTGTTTCCCTACCTCGGCTACTTCCAACTGGCCCAAGCGGTTGATGAGTTCTGGCTTCTCGACACCGTGCAATTCATCCGCAACGGCTGGATGAACCGAAATGCCTTGGGTGTGGCCGGACAGCGCAGCCTATTCACCCTGCCGGTCCGTCGCGCGTCCCACGACACGTTGATCCGTGGCATGCGGTACGATCCACGTGTACGCCATGTGCTTGGAAAACTGGAGAAAACGCTTTTGCAGGCCTATGCTGGCAGGCCGGGGGTGACAAGGGCCCAGGCGCTGCTTCAGTCGCTCGGAGCGTATTTGGATCGGGCGGAAGAGGCTCCGGATTTCACGGCAGCTACGGAACATGCGTTGAGGGCGACCTTTCAGTCGCTCGGTATCGAAACGCCGGTGCGCCGCGCATCAAGCCTGAATGTGCCGGAAGACCTGCGCGGGCAAGCGCGGGTGATTGCCATCTGCAAAGAGGCTGGGGCCACGGACTATGTGAACATGGCCGGCGGGCGCGCGCTATATGATGCCGCAGAGTTCGAGGCAGCGGGGCTGACCCTCTGGCTGCTTTCGCCCAGCCTGCCGCCCTACGATCAGGGAGGGCCGCCTTTCCTGCCAGGGCTCAGCATATTGGACCCGATTGCGCATCTGCGGCAGGGCGCTTTGCGCCCGATGCTGCGACAGGGACAGACCGTTCGAGCCTTGGCTCAGGGCGTGAGCTGAGGTCCCACGTCGGCCTCGCCCACCATCTGCGGAACTTTCCCAAGCGAAGTGCCGTGCTACCATGCAAGTGTGGTCGCACAGCCGATACAGCTTGAAAGGGATTCTCATCATGGACAGCCTCGCCACACGCAGCACCTCGGGTCGCGGCAAGCTTTATGACAGCGTCGTCGATACCATCGGGAATACGCCGGTCATCCGGCTCAATCACTTGGCACCCGACGGCGTCGAGATCTACGTCAAGGCGGAGTTCTTCAACCCCGCGGCCTCGGTCAAGGATCGCCTGGCGCTGAACATCATCGAACATGCGGAAAAGACCGGGGCCTTGAAGCCGGGTCAGACCGTGGTCGAGGCGACCTCTGGCAACACCGGCATCGGCCTGGCCATGGTCTGTGCGCAGAAGGGCTATCCGCTGGTCATCACCATGGCTGAAAGTTTTTCGATCGAGCGGCGCCGACTGATGCGTATGCTCGGGGCGAAGGTCGTTCTGACGCCGCGTGCGGCCAAGGGGTTCGGCATGTACCAGAAGGCCAAGGAACTGGCCGAAAAGAACGGTTGGTTTCTTGCGCGCCAGTTCGAGACGGAGGCAAATGCCGCCATCCACGAAACCACCACCGGGCGTGAGATCATCGCCGATTTCGCCGGCAAGAAGCTGGATTACTTTGTGACGGGTTATGGCACCGGGGGCACCGTGACCGGCGTGTCCCGTGTCCTGCGGCGCGAAAGCCCTGACACGAAAATCATCCTGACAGAGCCCGCCAATGCCCAACTCGTCGCGTCCGGAACGCCCCAGGAGCGCGAGGCCGACGGTAGTCCGGCCGGCAGTCACCCCGCCTTTGAGCCGCACCCGATTCAGGGCTGGACCCCCGATTTCATTCCCGACGTCCTGCAAGAAGGGCTGGATGCCGGGGCCTATGACGAATTGCTTCCCGTTGCCGGCGCGGACGGCATGGAATGGGCCCGGAAACTGGCGGCCAAGGAAGGGATCCTGACGGGGGTCTCCGGCGGCTCCACCCTGGCCGTGGCGATGGCGGTTGCGCAAAAGGCGGCGCCCGGCTCTGTCATTCTGGCCATGCTGCCGGACACCGGCGAACGCTATATGACCACGCCGCTTTTCGAGGCCATCGCAGAGGATATGAACGAGGAAGAGCTGGCGATCTCTACCTCAACGCCCGGCTTCCAGATGAGCTGAGGCGGGCTGGCAAAGCCGCCCGATCTGTCGCGGCTTGGAACGTAGCGGCTGGCCTAACCGGGGTGGGCTTCGGAAAGCACGCGCATCGGCGGAAGGTCGGGGCGCGGCCTTGTAACCAGGTCCCGCGCCTCTTCTGGTGTCAGTCCGGCAAGGCACAACAGGCGGATGGCCGCTTCGGGCAAGGATTCCGCGCTGGTTTCGCCGCGATAGACGGCCAGGCAGATGCCGACGATCGCATGGGTGGTCAGGGTCCAGCACAGCGAGGGATCACCCTTCGCGAAACGGCCGGCGGAGGCGCCGTTTGCCAGCAGGTCCTTGGCCAGGGGGCCAATCCGTCGATACATCGCATCGGCCACGATCCCCGAGCGGCCCAACAACTGTTTCCAGCGGGGATCTGTCGCGGCGGTATCCAGGACGGTCAGCAAGGTAAGCGCGTAGATATGAGCCGGATCCCGGAAGGACCGGGCAGCCGTTTCGACGCGAAGGGCAAGATCCTGCATGATCTCTTCCAGCACGGCGACGGCCAGGTCCTCTTTGGAGCGGAAGTAGTTGTAGACTGTTCCGGCCCCCATGTCGGCCCGCTCGGCAATCTCCAGCATGGTCGCGGCATCGATCCCCTTCAGAGACATCACGTCGCTGGCCGCGCGAATCAATGCCGCACGGTTGCGCCGCTGGCGGCGCGCCACGCGTCCCTCTTTCGGCGATACCGCCTTTTCGTCGTTCATCAAAACAGCCCTCTTGAAAGTGAACGATATTCAAGGTTGACTGTACTCGCAAGTGAATGACGCCTGGTAGTAATGTCTGGCGGCTGTTTTCCTTCTGCCAGCGTGACGGTGATCAAATGCCAAGCAAAGCGGCACCCAGCGAAAAAATATTAATTTTAGGCTGGAAATTGCCGAAAACCGGGTCATTGTTGATGTGGAACGGAGTCAGATCTGATTAATACTTCAACGTGAACGATATTCGGACCTGAGAATAAGGGTCCCGGTCCACCAAGCCGGTTGGTCTCTAGAAGAGACAGGTTAGTGTAGACTAGGCAACGATCGTTGAAGTCGACGAAGCGCTTTGGTGGGGAAGGGGCCGCCACTTAGCCTAGGTTAGGCTGGAACAGGCGGTCTGCGAAGAAAAATAAAACGGGGAGCCGCAATTGGCATTAGATGCGAACAGCGAAGCATTCGTCGCATTCGAACGTGTGCAAAAGAGCTATGACGGCGAGACGCTCGTCGTGAAGGATCTCAACCTCAGCATGCCGAAGGGGGAGTTCCTGACCATGCTGGGTCCGTCGGGGTCGGGCAAGACCACCTGCCTGATGATGCTGGCGGGGTTTGAAACCGCCACCCACGGCGAGATCATGTTGGACGGTACGCCGATCAACAACATTCCGCCCCACAAGCGCGGTATCGGAATGGTTTTCCAGAACTACGCGCTTTTCCCGCACATGACCGTAGCAGAGAACCTGAGCTTCCCGCTCGAGGTCCGCAAGATCGGCAAGTCGGACCGTGAAGCCAAGGTCAAGCGCGCCCTGGACATGGTGCAGATGGGGGAGTTCGGCGGTCGCCGCCCCGCGCAACTGTCGGGTGGCCAGCAGCAGCGGATCGCCCTCGCCCGCGCACTGGTGTTCGAGCCCGAACTGGTTCTGATGGATGAGCCGCTCGGTGCGCTCGACAAGCAGTTGCGGGAGCACATGCAGTTCGAGATCACGCGCCTGGCACATGATCTTGGGATCACGACCGTCTACGTCACCCACGACCAGACAGAAGCGCTGACCATGTCGGACCGTGTTGCCGTCTTCAATGATGGCCGTATCCAGCAGCTTGCGCCGCCGGACCAGCTGTATGAAGAGCCGGAAAACAGCTTCGTCGCCCAGTTCATCGGTGAAAACAACACGATGGAGGGCACCATCAAGGAAATCACTGGCGAACGGACCTGCCTGGTCGAGCTGGACGGTGGCGCCACCATCGCCGCCCGCCCGGTGAACGTTTCCCAGCCCGGCGAACGCACCCGCGTCTCCATCCGGCCCGAGCGGGTCGAAATGGACCGGAGCCGCCTTCAGGATGGCGTCCATCTGCTCAAGGCCGAGGTGCTGGAGTTCGTCTACATGGGCGATATCTTCCGTACCCGCCTGCGCGTGGCGGGTAACAGCGATTTCGTCGTCAAAACCCGGAATGCCCCGGACCAACGCCGCCTGAAAAAGGGCGAGGTGGTGGAAATCGGCTGGCTTCCGGAAGATTGCCGGGCGCTTGACGCCTGAGCGACCCAATTGAGTAACCGTCTCCGCCCTGTGTGGAGACGGCCAATCGCGATCCTGTTCGTTCCGCCCGTAACGCGGGATCCGTTCAACCCATAAAACGAGGCAACTTGGGAGTTAACCAATGAAACTCACGAAAACCCTTCTGGCCGGTACGGCCCTGGCCCTTGTGGCTGGTGGAGCCTCCGCTCAGGAAATGGCGGACGAAATGACCATCGTCTCCTGGGGCGGCGCCTATCAGAATTCGCAGCTGAAGGCCTATGTCGAACCCTACATGGAAATGCATCCCGAAGTGAGCGTCACCTGGGATGAAAGCTCGGCCGAGGCCGTGGCCAAGCTGCGCGCCATGAACGAAGCCGGAAACATCACCTGGGACCTGGTCGACGTCGTCGCAGCGGACTCCATCCGCTTGTGCGATGAAGGCTTGGCGATGGAATACGATCCGGAAGACCTGCTTGCCGAAGGCGACGACGGCACCTCTGCAGAAGATGACTTCGGCGACCTGCTGGTCGACGATTGCTTCATTCCGCAGATCGTCTACTCCACCACCTTCGGTTATCGCACGGACCTGGTCCCCGAAGGTGCGGATGCCCCTTCCGAGATCTGCGATATCTTCGATTTGGAAACCTACCCGGGCAAGCGTGCGCTTGAGAAGCGTCCGATCAACAACATGGAATGGGCCCTTCTTTGCGACGGCGTCGACAAGGAAGAAGTCTATGACGTGCTGGCAACCCCGGAAGGCCAGGAGCAAGCGCTCGCCAAGCTGGGCACCATCAAGGATGACGTGATCTGGTGGTCTGCCGGCGCCGATACGCCGCAGCTTCTGGCAGATGGCGAAGTCTTCATGGGCTCCACCTACAACGGCCGCCTCTACTCCGTGATTGAAGAGCAGGACCAGCCCGTTGGCATGATGTGGGACGCGCAGGTCTTCGACCTGGACGGCTGGATCATCCCGGAAGGCCTGGACGAAGCACACCTTGCACGCGTCAAGCACTTCGTGAAGTTCGCCACGGACACGCAGCGTCTGGCTGACCAGGCTCAGTACATCTCTTACGGCCCGGCACGGGTGTCTTCTGCGCCGCTGGTTCCGGAAGAGATGAAGCAGCACATGCCGACCGACCCTGCGAACTCCGGCAACACCTTCCTCTACAACTACGAGTTCTGGGCTGACTATCGCGACGACATCGACGCGAAATTCCAAGCCTGGCTGGCTCAATAAGACGCTAAGCGTCTGACATAGCAGGCGGGCCCTTCGGGGCCCGCTGCACCCATAAAGGATCCGGAAAAGGATCCGTAACAGAACGACAGGGATGACATGAGCGATACCACGCAGACAGGCCCGATACCGGACAAGCCCGCGACGGGCGATGAAACCGGAAAGCACGGTGAGATGCTGTCGGCAGACGGCCGTTCGCTGAAGAGCAGCCTGAACCGGGCCCTGCGACGGCAGAAGTTGCGCGCCTTGATGCTGATCGCGCCGCTGCTGATCTTTGTCCTCGTGACCTTCATTGCGCCGATCGCGGACATGTTGTTCCGCTCGGTCGAAAACGACATCGTCACCAACACGCTTCCCGGCACGGTCGAGGCGCTTGATGATTGGGACCACTCCGTCGGTGAAGCCCCCGGCGAAGGCGTTTACGATGCGCTCTACTTCGATCTTTTCCTGGCGGCTGAAGCCAAGGAACACACCAAGCTTGGCACCCGGCTGAACTATGAGCAGACCGGGCTGTCCTCTCTTTTCCGGTCCTCGGGGCGCGGCCTTGATGATGTCGGGGATGATTACCTCGACGCGCTGGAAGAGGTGGATGAACGCTGGGGCGAAGGCGATTTCGTCTACAGGCTGATGACCGGCACCGGCCCGTCCGAAACGGGCTTCGTCGCGGATCGCGTCCGGGTGCTTGAGAAGATGACATCCGAGACCCTGCCAGGTGACGTGGGCTTCGCGCCCTCAGAGGAGATCCGTCAGCTTCTGCCGGCGACCACGCTGGCCTATACCGATTTCGCCACCTTCACCGCGCTGGTAGAGGAAGATGTCGTTGCGGAAGAAGACCCCTGGGAGGCCGTTTATGTCGGCCTGATCGAGGATCTACAGACTGCCGATGTGGCCAGCTACTCCGGTCCCGAAGCCGAGGCGCTGCAAGCTGCCAAGGCCGCCGATATTCCCCTGGTTCCGCTCAAGCAGTTCTTCGCGGATGAAGATGGCGACTGGCTGGACCCGAATGTCTGGGCCACGATCCAGACCTATTCGCCGAAATACACCTCGGGTTATTTCCTGAACGCGGTGGACATGCAGCTGACTCCGGATGGCATTTCGATGCGTCCCGAGAACCAGCAGATCTACCTCAAGCTCTTCAAGCGCACGATGTTCATGTCGCTGGTCATCACCGGGTCCTGCATCCTGTTGGGCTACCCGGTGGCCTGGCTGCTGGCCAACCTGCCCGCCAGCCGCGCTAACCTGCTGATGATCCTGGTACTTCTGCCTTTCTGGACATCTCTGCTAGTGCGGACCTCTGCCTGGAAGGTGATGTTGCAGCAACAAGGGGTGATCAACGATGTGCTGGTCTGGCTTGGACTGGTAGATGACATGAACCGGCTGGTGATGATCAACAACCAGTTCGGCACGATCGTCGCCATGACCCACATCCTGCTGCCCTTCATGATCCTGCCGCTCTACTCTGTGATGCAGGGCATTCCGCCGACCTACCTGCGGGCGGCCAAGAGCCTTGGGGCAACGAACTGGACGGCCTTCTGGCGGGTCTACTTCCCGCAGTCGGTGCCGGGTATCGGCGCGGGCTCGATCCTCGTCTTCATCCTGTCCATCGGCTATTACATCACGCCGGAAATCGTGGGCGGTACCACCGGTACGTTCATCTCGAACCGGATCGCCTATCATATCTCGTCCTCGCTGAACTGGGGCCTTGCGGCCGCACTCGGGTCGATCCTGCTGGCCGTGGTGCTCTTGCTCTACTGGGCCTACGACCGGATCGTCGGCATCGACAATGTGAAGCTGGGGTAAGCAATGTCTCTTGTAATCGTACAACCGAAACCCGCTTCGTTTGCTGCCGGTGTGGTAGCAGCCTTCGGGGCCTTCTTCGGCCTCTTCTTCGGGACATCCCAAGGGTCCGGCATCCTGGGGATCATCGCTGGCGCGGTGGTCTGCGGGGCGCTGGCCTGGGCCGCGGTCACCTTCCTGCGTGAGAAGGAGACGGTCGGGCGCTGGCTCTTCATCCTGATCTTTGCCATCTCCGGCCTTGTCACATCGGGCCTGTCTGGCATGGTCTTCGGCGGACTGCTGGGCTGGCTCTTCGGCGTGATCACCTTCTTCGTGGCCTCGGGGCGTTACCGGACGGCCATGCCGCCCTATTCCACTCCGGGGCAGGTGCTGTGGTACTACGCCTTCCGCACCATCGCTGGCGCGATCCTGGTCTTTCTGATCACACCGATCCTCGTGGTCATGCCGCTGTCCTTCAACGCGGAAGATTTCTTCACCTTCACGCCGGAAATGCTGAAATTCGATCCAGCGGGATATTCGCTGAAGCATTACCGCGACTTCTTCACCAACTCGGACTGGCAACAGGCGCTGTGGAACTCCCTGCGCATTGCTCCGATGGCGACGATCCTGTCGGTGGGCTTCGGCACGCTGGCGGCCATCGGCCTGTCCCAACCCCATGTGCCTTTCCGCCGGGCGATCATGGCGATCCTGATCTCTCCAATGATTGTGCCGCTGATCATCTCGGCCGCGGGCATGTACTTCTTCTACTCGCGGATCGGTCTTCAGGGGACGTACCTGGGTGTCGTGCTGGCGCATGCGGCGCTTGGCATTCCCTTCGTCATCATCACCGTGACGGCGACATTGGTGGGCTTTGACAACTCTCTGACGCGCGCGGCGGCCAACATGGGGGCCAACCCGATCACCACCTTCTTCCGGGTGCAGATGCCGCTGATCCTTCCGGGCGTGATCTCTGGCGGGCTCTTCGCCTTCATCACCTCTTTCGATGAGGTGGTCGTGGTGCTGTTCGTCGGCTCTGCCGGTCAGAAGACGCTGCCTTGGCAGATGTTCATCGGTCTGCGCGAACAGATATCTCCGACGATCCTTGCGGTTGCGACGATCCTAGTCTGTATCTCCATCGCGCTGCTGGCAACGCTGGAGCTTCTGCGCCGCCGCAGCGAGCGGCTGCGGGGCATGTCGCCCAGCTGACAGCAACCAGATGCGGAAACGGAAAAAGGGGGCTTCGGCCCCCTTTTGCATTCAGCTTTGCGAGCTGCGAAACCCGCTCAGGTAAAGGCTTGGAAGTCCACGCCAGCCGCAGCAAGGCGGGCGCGGATATCCCGCGCCATGGCCACCGCAGAGGCGCTGTCGCCATGGATGCAGATCGAAGCAGCCTCGAGCGGGATGGGGTCGCCCCCGACGACCTCCATCAGGCCGCTGTCCAGAAAACGCAGCAGTCGGTCGGTGGCGGCTTGCGGGTCATGGATCATGGCGCCGGGCTGGCTGCGCGGCACAAGCTGACCCTCAGGCGTATAACCGCGATCCGCAAAGATCTCTGAATAGGTTGGCAGCCCCGCCGCGCGCCCGGCCTTGTCCAGTTCAGTGCCAGAGACCGCCAGCAGCGCAAGGTCACCCGGCATGGATTTCACGGCCTGTGCGATGGCATCGGCATAGGGTCGGTTGGCAGAGGCATGGTTGTTGAGTGCGCCGTGGGGCTTCACATAGGTGACCTGTGTTCCGGCAAGGGCTGCCATGCCTTGCAGCGCGCCGATCTGGGCTGCGGTGATGCGCCCGACCTCTTCCGGGGTCATCGGGATCACCCGGCGGCCAAAGCCCTCTCGATCCGGGTAGCCTGGATGGGCACCGACTTTGACGCCCTTTTCCGCGCAGAGTCGCAGCGAGCGGTACATGGTTTCAGGGTCAGAGGCATGGCCACCGCAGGCGATATTGGCCGAATTGACCAGGTCCAGCATGGCGTCGTCATCGCCCATGGGCCAGGGGCCGTAGGCTTCGCCAAGGTCGGAATTCAGATCGATGGTACGGGGCATGCGGGGTCTCCTGTCCTAGATCACCCGGATAACATCCTTGCCCACGGAAAGAACATAGCCGCGGCGCGCGATATTGCGGATCAGAAGTTCGGACACGATCTGGTTGCCCAGCGTGTCGCGCAGGCGCTTGATCCGTGTCGCGCCGGCGGCTTCTTCGCAATCTTCCTCTGCCCGGCCCGACAGCAGGGCCTCGATCTGGGCGCCCGTCAGTACGTCATCGTCCATCCGGGCCTCTGCCAGCACCGAAAGCGTCTCAAGCGCGGCATCGGTCAGCTTGAAGCCGAGGTTGTTCAGGTAGACCATCTTTTCCTCGCGCGAGATCATGAGGGAGTTGACCTCGATTCCCGCGCGTTCGATCCGCGCCAGCCGGCGGCTGAGCGACAAGAGCAGGACAAGCGCACCGACCGCGGCCAAAAGCAGTGCCGTGGCAAAGACCAACAGGACGAAGATCACCATTCGGTAGCTGACCAGCGTTTCCGAAAAGGCGGTGCCCGAAAGCGCCAGGATGTTGAGCAGCTTGACCTCTGCCTGGCTGGTCAGGTCATTTTCGACAAAGATCCGTTCGACCCGCGCATTGAAGGCGTTCGCATCCGGCAGGCTGAGGAACAGGAAGACCGCCGCCACGGCCAGGATGATCACCACGGCACCAAGGCCGAAGGCGGTGATCCACAGCGTCCTGCGGCGCAGGTCAGAAGCGTAGATAGTTGGCTCCGGCATTTGCCTTCCTCTGCTCAAGTCCATCGGCCTTGAAGATGGATACCAGGTTGAGCAGCGTCCAGCCTGCTTGCGCCAGCCGTGTGCGCAGCTCCGCTTCGGCGGTCTGGGCGTTGCAGCTGCCCAGCTTCATGACGCCGTAGTGCAGCTCATAGGGATTGTCCCGGCGGGCCTTGTAATCGGCATAGCACGGGGTCTGCGCAAGGGCAGGGCCGGCCAGCAGCAGCGCTGCGAGTGCGGCAGGAAGGAAGCGGGTGCGTTTCATGGGCTGACTGTCGGCGCAACGGCCATGACATTCAATAACCAACGCGCCCCAGCCGGCCGCATAGCGCGTGCTATCGGATAGCCATCTGTGGTTATTGCGCGATTTCGGGGTGCGGATTGAGGTTGGGCCATGGCGTTCGGATCCACCGGACGCGTCAGCCTCAGGTCCGCCGGGCCACCTCATGAAAGGAAAGACCATGCGTCGTATCGCAATTGCTCTTCTTGCTGCCGGAGCCATCGTCTTTACCCCTCTGGCTGCCGGTCAGGCCAGGGCCGCGGATCGGGAGGCCGTAACCGGGCTTATCATCGGCACCGCCGCGTTGATTGCCCTTGGCAAGGCGCTGGACAACGCCGGGTACAAGTCCGCGCCGCCAGTCGCTCAATTCCGACCCAGACCGCAGCCGAAGCCCGTTTACCGCACGCCGCGCCCTCAGGGGCGCTACATTTGGGTTCCCCGGCACCGGTTGCATGAATTCGCCCCGGTTCGCCCGCGGTACAAGCACGGGGACCAGCGGCCTGGACATCGCCGTGACGAAGATCGCAAGCGGGGTGGCGATCACCGGCGCTGGAACTGACAGGCCTTTCCCTCTTGGCCTATCCTGCCGGGCCTTGCACGGTGCGGAGCGCTCTGTGAGAACCGGAGCATGAAAAAGCCCAAGACAGCCCCCGATTTCACCCATGAACGCGCCCTTCTGACCGAGGGCGCGCTTCGCGTGGCCGGGGTGGACGAGGTGGGGCGCGGCCCGCTGGCCGGTCCCGTGACTGCGGCGGCGGTGATCCTGGATCCCGCCTGCATCCCTGAAGGGATCAACGATTCCAAGCAGCTGGGCAAACGCCTGCGGCTGGCCGTGAACGAGATGCTGGAAGGCAGCGCCATCGTCTCCGTCGCGCACGCCACGGTAGAGGAGATCGACGAGCTCAACATTTTGCAAGCCAGCCATCTGGCGATGTGCCGCGCGATCCAGGGCCTGAGCGAGCGCCCCGATCACGTCCTGGTCGATGGAAATCTGGTCCCCAAGGCGTTGAATCTGCCGGCGACGCCGCTCGTCAAAGGGGATGCGCGATCCCTGTCGATCGCGGCGGCCTCTATCGCCGCAAAAATCGCACGTGATCAGATCATGTGGGATTTGGCGCAACACTACCCCGGCTATGGCTGGGAAACGAATGCCGGTTACCCAACGATTGGTCACCGCGCCGCTCTACAGGATCTTGGTGTGACCCCACATCATAGACGCAGCTTTGCGCCGGTTCGCAATATCTTGTGTCGAGAGCAAAACTAACGGCCTGATTCAAATAAATAAATTGACCAAGAATCGCCATTGACTCATCATTTGGACCTATAATCGAGCGCAACAAATGCGCCGTAATGAGGCAGTACATGATGAAATCCAAGGTGAAAGGGGCTCTCGAGCTCCCCCTAAACACGATCCTATCCGGCGATTGCGTGGAGGCGATGAATGCGCTTCCCGAGAATTCCATCGACCTGATCTTTGCTGATCCCCCCTACAACCTGCAACTTCGCGGCGACCTGCACCGGCCCGATAACTCCCGCGTGGACGCGGTGGATGATCATTGGGACCAGTTCGCCAGTTTCGAAGCCTATGACCGCTTCACGCGGGAGTGGCTGAAGGCGGCGCGGCGGGTGCTGAAGCCCAACGGCGCGATCTGGGTGATCGGCTCCTATCATAACATCTTCCGGGTCGGCGCGGCGCTTCAGGATGCCGGTTACTGGATCCTGAACGATGTCGTCTGGCGCAAGTCGAACCCGATGCCGAACTTCCGTGGCAAGCGCTTTACCAATGCCCATGAGACGATGATCTGGGCGTCGAAGTCCGAGGGCGCGAAATACACTTTCAACTACGAGGCGCTGAAGGCCCTGAACGAAGGCGTGCAGATGCGTTCTGACTGGGTTCTGCCCATCTGCAACGGCCATGAACGTCTGAAAGATGAACACGGCGACAAGGCTCATCCGACACAGAAACCGCAAAGCCTGTTGCACCGGGTTCTGGTGGGCTCCACCAACCCTGGTGACGTGGTGCTGGATCCCTTCTTCGGCACCGGCACAACTGGCGCCGTGGCAAAGATGCTGGGCCGCGATTTCATCGGTATCGAGCGCGAGGAAAGCTACCGCAAGATCGCGGAAGCCCGCCTCAAGAAGATCCGCAAGTTCAACAAGGAAGCGCTGGAGGTCAGCACCGGCAAACGTGCGGAACCCCGCGTGCCATTTGGTCAGCTGGTCGAGCGCGGCATGCTGCGCCCGGGTGAACAGCTTTATTCCATGAACGGTCGTCACAAGGCCAAGGTGCGTGCCGATGGTACGCTGATCGGCGATGACGTGAAGGGCTCTATCCACCAAGTTGGAGCGCACCTTGAAGGCGCGCCCTCCTGCAACGGCTGGACCTATTGGCATTTCCGCAAGGATGGAAAAACCATCCCGATCGACCTTCTGCGTCAGCAGATCCGGTCGGAAATGCGCTGACTTCAAGAAAATTCCAGAATGCCTGTACCGTCGCGCCTTGGCGCGGCGGCCACTCTCCCTGCCGCTCTGCGGCAGGGCTTTTTGTTTGCTCCGCGCTTGCTCAGCTGCCTTGGGGCTTGGGCGTGCCGGAAATGAAAAAGGCCCGGAGAACTCCGGACCTTCCTGTTGATCTCAAGTATAACCAGCGGTCCGGCAGGATTATTCGCCCAGCTTTGCGTGAACCTCGTCCAGGTCGATCTCTCCTACCGGCATCTTGTTGGCGGGGTTCTCGAAATCGTATTTGAACAGGTGGAAGTCGCGCTTGTAGATCTCGTAGACCAGATGCATCGACAGGTCGTCGAAGTAGTCCTCTACGGGATGCGCGCGCTTCGGGCCGTGCCCTTCGCTCTCGTTGAAACGGGGGATGCTGGCCAGATCGACCTGATGGGGTGTCTTGATGTGCTCAAGGACGTCCTGCATTCCCTCGTTGAAACGCTCAGTCCAGAAGATCTTGTCGTAGAGACCCCCGTTTACGATGTAGGTCGACACGTGGCCGGACATGGCGGACCAGTGAATGTCTGGGTCCATCGGCTTCTTGAAGCGGATCGTGTCGCGCGCGAACAGCAGGAAGCGCCGGAAGCTCTTGATCTGGTCGAATTCCTGCTTTCCGTCGTCGCCGCCAACGTCGATCCCGTATTTCTGCATCACCATCGGCACCAGGTTGCCCCGGTAGCGATTCCCGTTGCGCTGGATCCCGCAGATCTTGTCGAAGAAGGACGACAGGATGCGCGTGTAGGGATTGCGCACGCAGGTGAACGCATAGGATTTGTGCGCCTGCGCATTCGCCTCGATCAGCGGCTGGCTGGCCTCTTGGGACCACTTGTGCAGCCCTTCGGTTGAATCGTGGATGTCACCGTCGAAGAAACGACCGTGGTCCGAGTAAAACATGATCTGGCCGATTGTGGAGCACGCGCATTTCGGGACCACCCGATACACCACGCTCTCGCTCTCCGTCATCCAGGTTCCGGGAAACCCCATATTGTGCTGCCTCCGCCGAGGGCGCTTGTTGCCCACGCCCTATCCCGCACAAAAAAGCAAAGAAAGTCTATATTATCAATCTGTCATGACGCATAAGTCTTCTCAGGGGACCTGTAGCAGAAAGGCACTATGTTTCGCCAATGGCGACGATCGCGTTCATATTGCTCTGCCACAAGGACCCGGAAGGCATCATCGAACAGGCCCAGCGGCTGACCGCCGTGGGGGACTACATGTCGATCCATTTCGACGCCCGTGCCAAGCCCGCCCATTACCAGAAGATCCGCGAAGCACTGAAGGACAACCCGAACGTGACCTTTTCCCACAAGCGCGCGAAATGCGGCTGGGGGGAATGGTCCCTTGTGCAGGCCACGCTCTACGCGGTTCAGACGGCGATCCGGGATTTCCCCAAGGCCACACATTTCTACATGCTTTCAGGGGATTGCATGTCGATCAAGACGGCGGAATACGCTCATGCTTTCCTAGATCGGGAAGAGGTGGATTACATCGAGAGCTTCGATTTCTTCGACTCCGGCTGGATCAAGACGGGGATCAAGGAAGAGCGGCTGATCTACCGTCACTACCTGAATGAGCGGAAGCACAAGTTCTGGTTCTACAAGTTTCTGGACTGGCAGCGCCGCCTTGGGCTGACCCGCGAGATCCCCGAAGACATCCAGGTTCAAATCGGATCGCAATGGTGGTGCCTGCGGCGGCGCACCATCGAAGCAGTGTTGGAATTCTGCGACACCCGCGACGATGTGATGCGCTTTTTCCGCACCACCTGGATCCCGGATGAGACCTTTTTCCAGACCGTGGTGCGCCACCTTGTAGCGGAAAAGGAGCTGCGGACGCGCACGCTGACCTTCCTGATGTTCACCGATTACGGAATGCCGGTGACATTCTACAACGATCACTACGATTTGCTGCTGGGGCAGGACTTCCTGTTTGCACGTAAGATTTCCCCGGAGGCGCATGAGGTTAAGCGCCGGCTGGGCCAGCTTTACGCCGCGAAGGGCGTCGATTTCCAGATTTCCAATGAAGGGCGCTCGCTGTTCCGGTTCCTGTCTGGTCGCGGGCGGGTTGGCCGCCGATTCGCTACACGGTTCTGGGAGACGGAAAGCTCTCTGGGGCGCGAACGCGAGCTGATGATCGTGGTTTGCAAGAAATGGCACGTGGCCAAGCGGTTGGCGCAGCAGATTCGCGAGAAGACCGACATCGTCACCCTGGAATATCTTTTCCATGAGGAGGACTCCGCGCTTCCGGACCTGGGCGGCATCCAGTCGACGCTGGAAAAGCGCACCCGTCATCGCCGCGCACTGATGCGGATGCTCTTTGATTACTACCAGACGGACCGTATGGTGATCTGCCTGGACCCGTCCGGGCTGGACCTGCTGAACGATTTCTGCGGTGACCGCGCCCAGACCCGCCTGCTGGAGGTCGAGTGCACTTTCACCGATGACTACCTGATCGGACATGCCAAGCGTGTCGAACTTGCGGGCGAACAGACCTCTCAGGATACGCTGGACCGGCTGCTGCCGACGATTCGCCACGACATAACCTTTGAAAGCGACCAGATCCGCGATAGCGAATTCGAGAACCATTTCAGGATTCGGGAATCCCGGGATGCGGCGGAAAACGCCCCGGCGCTGGCCCGCTTCCTGTCCATACCAGAAGACACGGCGAAAGAGATCGTCGCGCTCGACCACCTGTTCACCGATTGAGGCCCCTCATGTCCTATGTCTATGACACTGAAAACATTTTCGCGAAGATCCTGCGCGGAGAGATCCCCAACAACACCGTGCTGGAGACCGACCACACCCTGGCGTTTGAGGATATCCGCCCCCATGCGCCGGTCCATATCCTGGTGATCCCCAAGGGGGCTTACGTCACCTACGATCACTTCGCGGCAGAGGCCTCGGACGAGGAGATCCTGGATTTCACCCGGGCCGTGGCAAAGATCTGCAAGACCGCGGGCATCACGGCCGATGAGGCAGCAGGTTGCCGGTTCATTTCCAACGCGGGCGAACACGGGATGCAGGAAGTGCCACATATGCACGTTCACATCCTGGGCGGCCGACCGCTGGGGCGCCTGGTGGATCCCGCCTAAGCTTCTCTCCCTCGGGCAAGCTCACGCCCGGATCAAAACATGGCCCGTCCCGCGAAAGGGACGAGCCCCCAGGCCACCTTGCCTCCGGGACGGATTCTGGTCTATCCCGGCTCAGCGCGCAAAGGACGGCGCCACAGCCTCAAGAGGACCAGCCACATGCCGATCGAAGCTCCGGAAACCAAGATCGTGGACAGCCGCAAGGTCGCCTGTGACGGCGGAGAGGGCGCACTTGGCCATCCCCGCGTCTGGCTGACCATTCCGGAAGACACTGGCTACGTGGAATGCGGCTACTGCGACGCGAAATACGTGCTGCGCGGGCACCAGGACAAGGCCCCCAAGGCCTGAACCCCTTCCCGCAAAAGGAAAACGCGCCAGCCCAGTAGGCCGGCGCGATCCATCTGCTTTCATCATTTCAGGGGGTAGGGGCGGCTTAGGTCGCTGTCATGCCGCCGTCGACGGTGTAGAAGCCGCCATTGCAGTAGCCCGCATCGTCGGAGCCCAGGAAAGCCACAAGTCCGGCCACTTCCACGGGGGTGCCGTAGCGCGCCATGGGGACCGCGCTGGCGGTCGCATCGTGCATCTTTTCCTTGTCGCCCTGGCCGGTGTTGATCGAATCCATCATCCGGCTGTCGATAGGTCCCGGGTTCACGCAGTTCACGCGCACCCCTTTTGGCGCACCTTCAAGCGCGGCAGTACGGGTTACCCCCAGCACCGCGTGCTTGGAAGAAATGTAGGGAGTCATCCCCGGCGAGCCGCCCAGCCCGGCCACGGAGGAGGTGTTCACCACGGCGCCCTTGCCTGCAGCGTACATCTCTTTCAGGACGTACTTCAGGCCCAGGACCACGCCCACCACGTTGACGTCGAAGACCTTGCGCAGATCGTCGATTTTCAGGTCCGGCAATTCGGCCACAGGTCCTTCGACCCCGGCGTTGTTGAAGAAGACATCGATCTTTCCGAAGCGCGCCTTGGCCGCTTCCACGTAGCCCTTCACGTCCTTTTCGAGGGTCACATCTGCCTCTCCGGTGGCGACCCGGTCTTCGTGGCCCACGGCGTTGCGGAAGGCGCTCCAATCCGTGCCGGGAATGTCCACGGCAAAGACCTCTGCCCCGCGCTCGGCCAGCAGTTTCGCGGTGGCCGTGCCGATCGCGCCGTTGGCGCCGGTGATCAGGACGGTTTTCCCTTCGTAGCTTGTGCCAGACATGTCGGGTTCCTTTCGTATCTCCCGAGGCTTGCGTGCCTCACCCATCGACTTGGGGCGTGATGGATCTTTGAAAAGGGCCGTTTTGCGGAGGGCGTTGTTCAGCACCGCACACCGGCTGGAAGCTGCGCGGCGCGGCAGGGCCAAGCGGCTGGCGCCCGGGCGGGAAAACTGGGATAACGCCGCAAAGACGCATCACCACAGGAGAGGCCGCTATGGCATTCGGCAAGGGTTGTCACCTGCACCTGATCGACGGATCGGCCTATATCTTTCGGGCCTACCACGCCCTTCCCCCGCTGACGCGCAAGTCCGACGGGCTGCCAATCGGTGCCGTCTCCGGCTTCTGCAACATGCTGCACCGCTATGTCGAGGGCAACACCGGGCCGGATGCGCCAACTCACGTGGCCGTGATCTTCGACAAGGGCTCCCACACCTTCCGCAACGATCTTTACGACCTCTACAAGGCCAACCGAGAGGCCATGCCGGAAGACCTGCGGCCCCAGATGCCCCTGACCCGCCGGGCCACCGAAGCCTTCAACATCGCCTGCAAGGAGCTTGAGGGGTACGAAGCCGATGACATCATGGCCACGCTGGCTCGCCAAGCCGACGCGGCCGGGGGGCGCGTGACAATCCTGTCCTCTGACAAGGACCTGATGCAGCTGGTCGGCGGCGGGATCGAGATGCTCGACCCGATGAAGAACCTGCGCATCGACAGCGAAGGGGTGGAGGCCAAGTTTGGCGTCACGCCTGACAAGGTGATCGACGTTCAGGCGCTGGCCGGCGATTCCGTCGACAACGTTCCCGGCGCGCCCGGCATCGGGATCAAGACCGCCGCCCTGCTGATCAATGAGTGGGGCGACCTTGAGACGCTTCTGGACAACGCAGAGAAGATCAAGCAGCCCAAGCGCCGCCAGACCCTGATCGAGAAGCGCGAGCAGATCGAACTTTCCAAGCGCCTGGTCACGCTGGATTGTTCCACGCCGCTCGATTTCACGCTGGACGACCTGGAAGTGCGCGACCCCGAGCCCGACGTCCTGCTGCCCTTCCTGGCAGAGATGGAATTCCGCACCTTGACAAAGCGTATTGCCGAACAGATGGGTGAAAAGGCCCCGGAGATCGACGATACCCCCGCCGCACCCGATGCCGCTGTGGAAGAGGATGCGCCAGCGGCCCCGCCGCTCGATGCCTCTAAATACGAGACAGTTACGGATGCAGAGACCCTCCTGAAATGGATCGCCCGCGCCAATGAGCGTGGCGCCATCGCCGTGGACACCGAAACCACCGGCCTGGACGAGATGCAGGCAGAGCTTGTCGGCATCTGTCTTTGCGTCGATGCGGGCCATGCCTGCTATGTTCCGCTGACCCACAAGGCGGAAGGGGCGGACGACGGGTTGTTTGCCTCGGATGCCTTGGCAGAAGGCCAGATGCCGCTGAATGATGCGCTCGACCTGCTCAAGCCGCTTTTCGAGGACCCAGCGGTCCTGAAAATCGGTCAGAACATGAAGTACGATGCCAAGATCCTGAAAAGATACGGGATTTCCATCGCACCTTACGATGACACCATGCTGATCAGCTATGCGCTCAACGCCGGGCTGCATAACCACGGCATGGACGCGCTGTCTGAACGCTACCTTGGGCACACGCCGATCCCGATCAAGGAACTGCTGGGATCCGGCAAGAGCCAGATCACCTTTGACCTGGTGCCGATCGAAAAGGCTGCCACCTATGCGGCAGAGGACGCGGATGTAACCCTGCGCCTCTGGCAGCTGCTCAAGCCGCGCCTGCACCGGGAAAAGGTGACCACGGTCTACGAGACCCTTGAACGCCCGCTGTCCCCGGTTCTGGCGAAGATGGAGATGCAGGGCATCCAGGTCGACCGCGATACGCTGTCGCGCATGTCCAATGCCTTTGCCCAGAAGATGGCCGGGCTGGAAGCCGAGATCCACGAGCTGGCCGGGGAAACCTTCAACGTCGGCTCTCCCAAGCAGCTGGGCGAGATCCTCTTTGACAAGATGAGCTTGCCGGGCGGCAAGAAGGGCAAGACCGGCGCCTATGCCACGGGCGCCGACGTGCTGGAAGATCTGGCGACGGAACACGACCTGCCCGGGCGCGTGCTGGACTGGCGGGCGCTGTCGAAGTTGAAATCGACCTATACGGATGCGCTGCAACGCTTCATCAACCCGGAAACGGGGCGGGTCCATACCTCCTACCTGCAGACCGGGGCGAACACCGGGCGGCTGGCGTCCTCGGACCCCAACCTGCAGAACATCCCGATCCGGTCCGAGGAGGGCCGCCGCATTCGCGAGGCTTTCGTTGCGCCGGATGGCAAGGCGTTGGTGTCGCTTGACTATTCTCAGATCGAGCTGCGCATCCTGGCCCATGTGGCGGATATCGGATCGCTCAAGCAGGCCTTCCACGAAGGCCAGGACATCCACGCCGCCACCGCCTCCGAGATGTTCGGCGTGCCCTTGGATGAGATGACACCAGAGGTCCGCCGCCAGGCCAAGGCGATCAACTTTGGCGTGATCTACGGCATCTCTGGTTTCGGTCTGGCCCGCAACCTGCGCATCCCGCGCGCCGAGGCGCAGGGTTTCATCGACCGCTACTTCGAGCGCTTCCCGGGCATCAAGGAATACATGGATCAAACCGTGGCCTATGCGAAGGAAAACCTTTTCGTTTCAACGCTCTTCGGTCGCAAGATCCATACGCCCGAGATTGCCGCGAAAGGCCCCCATGCCGGGTTCGCAAAGCGCGCGGCCATCAACGCGCCGATCCAAGGCACGGCGGCAGACATCATCCGCCGCGCCATGATCCGGATGCCCGATGCGATCGAGGGCCTGCCGGCCAAGATGCTGTTGCAGGTGCACGATGAACTGGTCTTCGAGGTGGATGCCTCTGCCGTCGATGATCTGATCGCAGCGGCGAAGAAGGTCATGGAAGCGGCCACTGAACCGGCGCTCAAACTGGACGTGCCGCTGATCGTCGATGCCGGGCAAGGGAAGAACTGGGCCGAGGCGCACTGAGCGCCCTGGCCGTACTTCACCGCCCCTAGCGCGGATGCCGGTATCTGCGCGGGTCATGGATTCGCGCATGCGACGGGCGCAGCCCGCTAACACGATTTAGTGCTCGCCGTGGCATTGATCATGATCGCCCAAGGCCTGGATCAGGCCACAGGGCGCGCCGGGCGCGTGGTCACACGCCTCCGAAAGGCGCAGGAGTTCGGCTTCAAGGCGGCGCAGGCGGGCGATCCGTTTTCGGACGTCGCGCAGATGGTCCTGGGCTATCTCATGGGCGTCGGTGCAGTCGCGCCCCTTGTCCGAGAGCTCCAGCAAGCGGCGTATTGCGTCCAGCGGCAGGCCGAGTGCCCGGCTGTGCGCGATGAAATGGAGTCGATCCCGCGCCGACGCCGTGTAGCGCCGCTGGTTCCCCGCAGTGCGCTCTGTCTGGGGCATCAGCCCTGCTTCTTCGTAATAGCGGATCGTATTGACCTTCACGCCCGTCGCGCGGGACAGGTTTCCTATGGAAAACATGGATTTTCTCCTTGAACCTCCAGTCACTGGAGGTCTTAGGTTGGGCCGCGAAGAAGGTAAAGGGCCGTACAGGCTCGCTACCGGAGACGTGAAAAGGATATTCCGCGATGTCACAGGATGCAGCAGGGCCAGAGGTCAAGGCCGGCGCCCACGAACACGACCACGATCACCATGCGGGCTCTACGGGGGCCGCGCATGGGCACCACCACCACCATCATCACGCCGCGGATCTGGGGGACAGGCGCGTCGCTTGGGCGGTCGTGGTGAACGTGGCGCTGACAGTGGTGCAGATCGTCGCCGGGGTTTTGTCAGGCTCTCTCGCCCTCATCGCTGATGCAGTTCACAACCTGTCCGATGCGCTGTCCTTGGTGATTGCCTTCTGGGCCCGCAAGATCGCTCGCCGGCCGGCGGATGAGGCCATGACCTTCGGATATGGCCGGGCCGAGGTCGTGGCCGCATTGGTCAATTACACCACGCTGATCGTCATCGCGATCATGCTCGCTTACCAGGGCGTTGAGCGCCTGTTTTCCCCGCAGGATGTCGAGGGCTGGATCGTCGTCGTGGTCGCTGTCGTCGCCCTGGTCATCGATACGATCACCGCTCTGATGATCCTGGGGCTGTCGAAGGACAGTGTGAACATGCGCGCGGCGTTCCTGCATAATATCGCGGACGCCCTGGGCTCTGTCGCGGTGATCGTCGCGGGCACGCTGATCCTTCTCTATGACTGGCGGCTCATTGATCCGATCGTCACGCTGGGGATCTCTGCCTATATCCTCTGGCACGCTGGCCGAGAGGTCGGTCCGGTGATCCGCCTTTTGATGCTGGGCAGCCCGGACAGCCCGACAGTGAGCGAGGTCGCGGAAGAGATCCGGGGTGTTGCGGGGGTGGACTCCCTTCACCATCTTCACCTCTGGCGGATGCAGGAAAAGGAAGCGGCGCTTGAGGCCCACGTGGTCCTGGCCGCCGATGGCAGCGATCCGCTGGCGGTGCGGGCAGAGATCAAGGCGCGGCTGTCCAGTGTCTTTGCGCTGACCCATGTCACCATCGAGGTCGAAAGCCCCGAGGAGGCCTGCCAGGGCGCGCCATTGATCGGGCATTGACCGGGGTGCGTCACCAGTGGCCTTAGGTCCGGATCGGGTTGGCGCCTGTGTCGCTGCTAGCGTGGCTCGCACGCTGCATCACCTTGAACCGGGCTAGTGACTTGTCTCTGTCCGCGGGAAAGCGGTCTTCCTCGGTCATCTCCGTGATCCGGTCCAGGCGGAAGGTGCGGAAGTCGTCGCGCAGCTCGCACCATGCGACGAGGGTCCAGACGCGCCCCCAGAAGAACAGCCCCAGAGGCCGGACGCAGCGGCCGGTCACCACGCCAGCCTCATCCGCATAGGACAGGGACAGGCGCAGGCGGGCATGGATCGCCTCTTCCACCCGGTCAAGGCGGGCGCGTTCGGCATCCGTCATGGAGCGTTGGGCAAAGGCGTGGATCTGAACCTCTGACGCGCGGGTGCGCAGGGCAGGGGGCAGAACGGTTTCGATCTTTGCCAGGGCCTCTTCGGCATTGGCGGCCATGGTCAGCCCGCCCCATGCGCGGATCAGCCTGGCACCTGCCACCAGCGCGACGATTTCGTCTCGGGTGAACATCAGTGGCGGCAGATCGTAGCCGTCCCGCATGATGTAGCCCACACCGGCTTCCCCTTCGATGGGCACGCCGGAGCCGATCAGGTCTGCGACATCGCGGTAGATCGTGCGGAGCGACACTTCCAGGCGCTCCGCAAGTTGGGCCGCCGTCACCAGGCGTCCGCCCCGCAGGTACTGGACGATCTGGAAAAGGCGGTCGGCCCGTCTCATTTGATGCTCCGGTTCATGCGGCCTTCGGCTCAAACAGGCCGATGCGGTTGCCGTCGGGGTCCTGGATGTTGGTGTAACGGCCTGCGGGGATCTGCACCGGGCCCTCCATCACCTTGGCGCCGGCGGTTTTTGCGCGGTCCGTGGCGGCGGCAAGGTCCGGCACGGCGATATGGACGACGGGTCCCGTACCGCCGGCGGCAGGCCCCTCGACCAGGTTGCCGGAGACGGTCTGGGCAGAACCCTGGCCGCCGAAGACGGCGACTTCTTCGGGACCCATCATGCTGGGCACCATCTGCCAGTCGAAGACGGCGTTGTAGAAGGCGATGGCTTTCTTCAGGTCGGTCACGGGGATCTCTGTCCAGACGACGATGGGAGGTGTCATGGAAAACTTCCTTACTCGGGTTGCGGTAAGGATGTCATGACACAGGGCTGCTGACAGCATAGTGTCAGCAGCCTGTCAGGAAAATCGGGAAACCTGCTGCCTAGGGGCGGTGGTGAAACATGCGAGGCGCGCGCGGACGCGGTCAGGCCTGTTTCTTGAAGGAACCGGTACCTTCCTGCGCGGCGGCCAGCCAGCCGAGCCCCTTGGTGGTCTGTCCGCGCGGCCGGTAATCCGCCCCGATCCAGCCAGCGTAGCCATCATGCCGGAGTTGGTCGAAGAAGGCGGCAAAGTCGATGCCCCCGCGGTCGGGTTCGCCCTGGTCGGGGGCTGCGGCGATCTGCACGTGGCGGGCCAGGTGCCCGAAACGTTGCCAGCTGCCGGGCACATCGCCGGTGATCTTATGGATGTGGTAGGCGTCGAATTGCAGTCCCAGGGTCTTGCGCCCCGCTGCTTCGATCACCTCCGCGGCCCGTTCCGGACTGTCCAGAAAGTAGCCGGGCAGGTCGGCGGTATTCATCGGCTCTATCACCAGGCTCTGGCGGGGGGCAAAATCGCAGGCCCAGGTCAGGTTCTCGACCAGCGTCTCAAAGGCCTCCTGACCGTGGGCGGCGCCGGACAGGACATGGATATGGTGGGCTTTCAGCGCCTGAGCATAGCGCAGGGCGCGGCGGAAATCGTGCTGGAACCGGGTTTGGCCACCGGGCAAGGCGGCATAGCCCGCCGTGCCACCGGTGTAATTCGGCGGCGGTGCTGCGATCATGGTGACCGGCAGGCCGGTGAAGCCCAGTGCGTTGCGCAGGTCCATGGCCGGTGCGTCATAGGGAAAGGGGATTTCTACCGCGTCGAACCCTGCATCCGCTGCCGCCAGCACGCGGTCTTGCACCGGCAGTTCACAGAACAGCCCCGATAGATTTGCCGCGAACTTCAGCATCCGTGTCCCCCAGCAGTGGCTACCTACAAGGCTGTGCCTACCGTCGGCGGAGGATGCGAAGTGGTTAATCCGTGGTCAACTCTTTCGCGAGGATTATCGGGAAAAATACGCCGCCGGAGCATATCCCGAACCAGCCTTCGCCGTATTGTTCACGCGTCTCGCCCAGATCGACCAGCCGATAGAAGCTCTTTCGGTCGATCAGCGCCTCAAGCCGGTCGCGGACAAGCACATAGGGTGCGGGTTCGCCGGTTTCGGGATCCCGCTCTACCCGGATCGGATGATCGAGGCCTGCCTCGGCGCGGTCGGCCACGTTAGTCAGGAAGGTCAGAACCTGATCGGGACCGGGGTCCGAGACCTCGAAATCCACGGCAAGGAAAGGGGCGTCATCGACTCTGATGCCCACCTTTTCGACCGGCGTGACCAGAAAGTAATCGTCCCCGTCCCGGCGCAGGATGGTGGAAAAAAGTCGCACCAGTTCTGGCCGCCCGATCGGCGTCCCGAGGTAAAACCATGTGCCATCGCGCGCAATGCGCATGTCCAGGTCGCCACAGAAGGGCGGGTTCCAGTCGTGCACCGGCGGCAATCCGCGCCCCTTCGCCGCGCGTGCGGAGGCGAGTATGCTGTCTGCGGTGACTTTCACGGGATTTTGTGACGTCATGAATTGGCCGTTAACCATATGAGCGGTAGGGTTCGTCATTAAGATATAGTTTCACGCAGGAGTATTGCCATGGCAGAAGCCGAGGATCTCGTCGCCGCGATCGAAGCGGTGGAGGAAAAGCTGGCGCAGGCCAAGAGCTCCATCACCAAGCGTTTCGTGGGGCAGGAGCAGGTCGTCGACCTGACGCTCTCCGCGCTGCTGTGTTCCGGGCACGCGCTTTTGATCGGCCTGCCGGGCCTGGGCAAGACCCGGCTGGTAGAGACGCTCTCGACCGTGATGGGCCTGCATGGCAACCGAATCCAGTTCACTCCGGACCTGATGCCGGCGGATATTCTTGGCTCCGAAGTGTTGGAAACTTCAGAGGACGGCACACGTGCCTTCCGCTTCCTGCCCGGTCCGGTTTTCTGCCAGCTCCTGATGGCGGATGAGATCAACCGTGCCTCGCCCCGGACCCAATCCGCCCTGCTGCAGGCGATGCAGGAAAAGGTCGTGACCGTCGCCGGAGAGAATCGCTCGCTTGGGAAGCCGTTCTCTGTGCTGGCGACCCAGAACCCGATCGAACAGGAGGGCACCTATCCGCTGCCCGAAGCGCAGCTGGACCGTTTCCTGGTGAAAATCGACGTGACCTATCCGGACCGCGACACGGAGCGGGAAATCCTGCTGTCCACCACCGGCGCTATCGAGGAAGAGGCCCATGCCGTCTTTACCGCGGAGGAGCTGTTGCAAGCCCAAGTCCTGCTGCGCCGGATGCCGGTGGGTGACAGCGTTGTCGAAACGATCCTGGACCTTGTGCGCGCCTGCCGTCCCGATGATGTCACCGCGCCACAAAGCGTGAAAGACAGCGTGTCCTGGGGGCCCGGCCCCCGTGCAGCACAGGCGCTGATGCTGACGGTTCGCGCGCGCGCCATGTTACAGGGCCGCCTGGCGCCGTCTTCTGAAGATGTGATCGCCTGCGCCCAGCCTGTCCTGTCGCATCGCATGGGGCTGAACTTCGCCGCCCGCGCGCGTGGTGACAGCCTGGATGGGCTGATCGCTGATGTGGCTGCCTCTGTCTCAGGGGTCGAGGCCGCCGCGTGAGGACACCCGCCCAACTTCGCCACCGGGCCGAGGAAGAGGCCGCCAAGCTCCCGCCGCTTCTGGCACGGGCAGAGCAACTGGCGGGGACCGTCCTGCTGGGCGATCACGGCCGACGTCGTGCTGGCCTGGGCGATGACTTCTGGCAATATCGCCCGGTACAGCCGGGCGATCCGCGCCGCTGGATCGACTGGCGCCGGTCTGCGCGCTCTGACGACCGGTTCGTGCGGGAACGGGAATGGCAGATTGCTCAAAGCGTCATGCTCTGGGTCGATCAATCGGCTTCAATGCAGTTCGCCAGCACAAAGAAGCTGCCGATGAAGGGCGACCGGGCGCGCAACCTCGCACTGGCCACGGCCATCTTGCTGATCCGTGGCGGAGAGCGCGTTGGCCTAACTGGCACCCTCTTGCCGCCCCGGCGCGGCCAGAACCAGATCCTGCGGCTGGCAGAGTTCTTTTCGGAACCGGATCCGGCGGATTTCGGCGTGCCCGAACATCGGTCGATGATCCCCAACGCGCGGGCGCTTTTCGTCTCGGATTTCCTGGGGCCGGTGGACCAGTTGAAACTGGCCCTGACCAAGGCAGCGGACCGTGGCGTGCGGGGCGTTTTGCTTCAGGTGCTCGACCCGGTGGAAGAGGCATTTCCCTTCTCCGGCAGGACGATCTTTGAAAGCGTCGGCGGCAGCGTCGCCCATGAGACCCTGAAGGCCAATGACCTTCGGGACCGCTACTTGGACCGGCTGGCAGAGCGCAAGGACGAGCTGCAATCGCTGTGCCGCGTGACCGGCTGGCAGTTCAATACCCATCACACCCAGGCCTCTGCGCAGTCCGCCTTGCTGTGGATCTGGCAGGCGCTTGACAGGGGGACAACATGATACTTGGCGGCATAGGTTTCACCGCGCCATGGCTGGTGCTGGCCCTTTTCGCCCTGCCGTTGCTGTGGATCCTGCTGCGAGCCGTGCCACCCGCGCCGGTGCGCCGCCGCTTTCCCGGCGTGGCGCTGCTGCTGGGCCTGAAGGATGAGGAAAGCGTTTCCGACCGCACGCCATGGTGGCTGCTGCTGCTGAGGATGCTGGCCGTGGCCGCCGTGATCATCGGTCTGGCCGGTCCGGTGCTGAACCCCGATCCCGAACGCCAAACCACTTCTGACCCCCTGCTGATCTTGCTGGATGGTTCCTGGGCCTCTGCGCCCGAATGGCCGCGCAAGGCAGAGGCGGTAGAGACATTGCTGGCCGAAGCCGGGCGCCAGGGGCGCTCTGCCGCTGTGGTCCGCCTGACCACCCCCGAAGCGCCCGTGTTCCAGACGCCGGAGACCTGGGCGACCCGCTTGCCGGGCCTGGCGCCGGAACCATGGCAGCCCGCCCCCGCAGATGATGCAGCCATGGCGCGCTTCCTTGCTGCCGTGGGTGACCTGACCGACGGCTTCGAAACCGTATGGATTTCCGACGGGCTGGACCGGCCAGGGCGGGCGGAGGTGCTTGCCGCCGTTGCCGCCAAGGGCCAGGTAAGGGTGCTTGAGACCGGTCAGGATGTCGTTGCCCTGCGCCCCGCCGTCTTTGACGGCGGCGCGGTACAGCTGACCGCCGTGCGCGCAAGCCATGCGCTGGATGCCGCCAGGGTGATCTCTGTACAGGCCCATGGGCGCGACCCGTCAGGCGCGATGCGTGTGCTTGAGACCGTCGATCTGACCTTCTCTGGCGGAGAGGCCGTGGCAAGCGAACCGCTGATCTTGCCTGCCGAACTGCGTGCGCGGCTGACCCATTTCGCTGTGACCGGGGAGCGCTCTGCCGGGGCCATTGCCCTGACCGATGACGGCTTGCGACGGCGAGAAGTGGCGCTGATCGCGGGCCGTGAGGATCGTGAAGGGCTCGAGCTGCTTTCGCCGCTGCACTACTTGCAACGCGCGCTGGAAACCAACGCGGATCTGCTGCATGGCGCGCTGACAGACGTGCTGCCGGCCAACCCCGACGTGGTGGTTCTGGCCGATGTGGCGACCCTGTCGGCGGGCGAAACCCAGATGCTTGAGGATTGGGTTGATGGCGGCGGGATGCTGCTGCGCTTTGCCGGGCCGCGGCTGGCGGCAAGCGATCTGGGCCGGGACGAGATAGATACGCTCATGCCCGTGCGCCTACGCGCTGGCGGGCGCAACGTGGGCGGGGCGATGAGCTGGGGCGAACCCAAGACTTTGGCCCCCTTCGATGCCGACAGCCCCTTCTACGGGCTGGAGATCCCCGCTGATGTCACCGTGTCTTCCCAGGTCATGGCCCAGCCGGATCCCACGCTGGCCGAACGCGCCATTGCCCGGCTGTCGGACGGCACCCCGCTGGTTACCCGTAAGCATCTGGGCGACGGGCAGGTGGTCCTGTTCCACGTCACTGCCAACGCGGAATGGTCGAACCTGCCGCTCTCAGGGCTGTTCGTGCAGATGCTGGAGCGGCTCTCCGTCAGTTCTGTCACCGCCGACCCCGATCCGGTTGAGCTTGAAGGCACCACCTGGCAGCCGCAGCGCGTGATCGATGCCTTCGGCACGATCTCCAACGCCGGAACTTTGCCCAGCGTTGACGGCGCAGAGATGCTTTCGGCTGCTCTGGGGCCGGATATGCTGCCGGGGCTCTATCAAAGCGAGGATCGCGCGATTGCGCGCAACGTCATGAACAGCGACAGCGCCCTGCTGCCTACGACCTGGCCCGGCGACGTGATCGTCGAAGGTCTCACCGACCCCGAGGAGATGCCCTTGGGGGGGCTCCTTCTGGGGCTGGCTCTGGTATTGCTGCTGGCGGATATCCTGGCCTCTCTGGCTTTGTCGGGTCGGCTGCACGGGGCACGGGCCGCCCCTGCCGCGCTGGTGCTGCTGGCGCTGGCGCTGCCGGGAGAGGGCCGCGCACAGGATAGCGATGCCTTCGCCGTCCGGGCCACGGAAGAGGTGGTGCTGGCTCATGTGGTTACCGGAAACGACCAGCTGGATGGTCTGGCGCAAGCAGGTCTTCAGGGTCTTTCGAACGTGCTGACCTTCCGCACCTCGGTCGAGCCGGCCGCGCCAATGGCCGTGGACCTTGAGACCGATGAACTCTCGCTCTTTCCCTTCCTCTACTGGCCGATCTCGGCGGATCAGCCGATCCCTTCGGACGCGGCCTATGCCAAGCTGAACCGATATCTGCGTACCGGCGGCATGATCCTTTTTGATACCCGGGATGCCGATATCGCGGGCTACGGCGCCTCCAGCCCGGAAGGGCGGCGCCTGCAACGCATCGCCCAGCCGCTGGACATCCCGCCACTTGAGCCGATCCCCGAAGACCACGTGATCACCCGCACCTTCTACCTGCTGCAGGATTTCCCGGGCCGTTTTGACCGCGGCGACATCTGGGTCGAGGCCGCGCCGCCTGATGCCGAGCTGATCGAGGGGATGCCTTTCCGCAATCTCAACGATGGCGTGACGCCGGTGGTGATCGGCGGCAACGACTGGGCCTCTGCCTGGGCCGTGGACGGCAGTGGCGCGGCGCTTGTGCCGGTGGGGTCAGGGCTGGCGGGCGAACGCCAGAGAGAGGTCGCCTTCCGCTTTGGCGTCAACCTCGTGATGCATGTCCTGACGGGCAACTACAAATCCGACCAGGTGCATGTGCCTGCACTGCTTGACCGATTGGGCCAGTAATGACCGGACAGATCATCTTTGACCCCCTTCTGCCCTGGGCAGTGCTAGGCCTGCTGGCCGTGCTGACGGCTGCAGGGGTTGTGCTGGCGCTTTGGCTGGGGCTGGCCGGGTGGTTGTGGCGCGGATTGGCGGGCGTGGTGATCCTGGCTGCGCTGACCGGTCCCTCGCTGCGCCAGGAAGATCGCGCGCCATTGACCGATATCGTGCTGATGGTCGAGGACCGCTCGGCCTCGCAACGGCTGGGTGCGCGGGCAGAGCAGACCGAACGTGCGGCGCAAGCCCTGGCCAGCCGCATCGAGAGCCGCCCCAATACTGAGTTGCGACGCGTCGAACTGGGAGACGGTGCCGAAGACAGCGGCACTCTGCTGATGACGGCGCTCTCGGAGGCCCTGGCAGAGGAACCGCGGGGGCGGATCTCTGGCGTGATCCTGCTGTCGGACGGGCGTCTGCATGACCTGGACCAACTGCCATCGGTCCCCGCGCCGATGCACCTTCTGCTGACCGGCACGCCCCAGGATTGGGACCGCCGGCTGATCGTGCGAAATGCACCGGCTTTCGGCATCATCGACGAAGAAGTTACCCTGACCCTGGAAGTCGAAGACAGCGGAGCGGTGCCCGAAGACGCCCGCGACCTTGCAGATCTGACCATGTCGCTGGATGGTGGCGATCCGGTGACCGTGCAGGTGCGTCCCGGCGAACAGATCGCGGTACCGGTGACCCTGACCCACGGCGGGCGCAACGTGATCCAGTTCTCTACCCCCGAGCAGGAGGGCGAGCTGACAGAGCGCAACAATTCTGCAATCGTCCAGATGAACGGGGTGCGGGACCGTCTGCGGGTGCTGCTGGTGTCAGGCGAGCCGCATCCGGGCGGGCGCACCTGGCGCAACCTTCTGAAATCCGACAGCTCCGTCGATCTGGTGCATTTCACCATCCTGAGGCCCCCGGCCAAACAGGACGGCGTGCCGGTGTCCGAACTATCCCTGATCGCCTTCCCCACGCGTGAGCTTTTCCTTGAGAAGATTGAAGACTTCGACCTGATCATCTTTGATCGCTACAAGCGGCGCGGCATCCTGCCCACGCTCTACATCGACAATGTGCGCCAGTATGTAGAGAACGGCGGGGCGGTGCTGATTGCAGCCGGCCCCGACTTCGCCTCGGCCGATTCCATCTATCGCTCGCCCCTGGCAGAGGTTCTGCCGGCCCGCCCGACCGCGCGAGTCTTTGAACAGGGCTATGTGCCCTTGGTGACGGACCTGGGCCACCGCCACCCGGTGACCGCCGGGCTTGAGGATGAGTGGGGCGCCGACTGGGGCCGCTGGATGCGCCAGATCGAGGTGACGCCGGAACGCGGCCAGGTGGTCATGTCCGGGGTGGATGAGAGCCCGCTTCTGGTTCTCGACCGGGTCGGAGAGGGGCGCGTCGCACTTCTGGCCTCGGATCACGCCTGGCTCTGGACGCGGGGATACGAGGGCGGCGGCCCGCAGCTGGAACTGCTGCGGCGGCTGGCCCATTGGATGATGAAGGAACCCGAGCTGGAAGAAGAGGCCCTGACAGCAGAGGCCCAAGGCCAGGACATGGTTATCACACGGCGCACTCTCGCTGAAGGGGTGGGCTCTGTCACAGTGACAGCGCCTGACGGAACCGAGACAGAGCTGCCGCTGGAAGAGGTTTCTCCCGGGCGTTTCGAAGCACGTTTCACGGGGCCGGAGATCGGCCTCTACCGGCTGACGGCAGGGGAGCTTTCGAGTGTCATTGGCCTGGGGCCTGCCGCGCCGCGCGAGTTCGAGGAAACGATCGCAGATGGCACGGCTCTGGAACCGGCGGTGGACGCGACACGTGGCGGGATCATGGCACTGTCGGATGGTCTGCCGGGACTCCGCGACGTGCGGCCGGGTCGCCCGGCAGCGGGGCGCGGTTGGATCGGTTTCTCGCCGAGGGAAGCCTACGAAACCCGCAATGTCAACCAGATTCCGCTGCTACCTGCCTGGCTGGTGCTCTTGGTTGCGGCGCTTCTGATCTTGGCCGGGTGGATCCGTGAGGGCCGCAGGTAGGGGGGCTTTGCCCCCAACGAAACAGAGGGGCTCGATGCCCCTCTGTTTCGTTCCCCCCAGAGTTTCGTGGCAAGAAGAAGACGCGGCCTAGCGCAGGGCGAGCCCATCTGCGTCGAAGAAGCTGAGCCAGTCGCTGTCGAAGCCCAGGCCGCAACTGTCGCCGGGCTGCAGGGCGGTGTCGCCTATCACCCGCACCGTCAGCCTTCCGAGCGTGCCGCAGTCCACCAGCAGGAAGGTATCTGCACCTAGGTATTCGACCACGTCCACGGTGCCGTCGCAGGCGCCCTGTCCGGCAGGAAGCAGGGTGATATGTTCGGGGCGGATGCCGAGGTGTTGCGCGCCTTCCGGGGCGCCGGGCGCCCCACGGCCGCCTTCCAACTGCCAGGTGCCGCCGGAGCTGGTGCAGGGAAGTACGTTCATCTTGGGCGAGCCAATGAACTGCGCCACGAAAAGGTTCGCCGGGCGCTCGTAAAGCTCACGCGGGGTGCCAACCTGGGCGATCTTACCCGCGTCCAGCACCACAATGCGATCGGCGAGGGTCATCGCCTCCACCTGGTCATGGGTGACGTAGATCATCGCCTTTTTCAGCCTCTGGTGCAGCTTGGCGATTTCATAGCGCATTTCCACGCGCAGGGCCGCGTCCAGGTTCGAAAGTGGCTCATCAAAGAGGAAGGCGGTGGGGTCGCGCACGATGCTTCGCCCGATGGCCACGCGTTGGCGCTGACCGCCTGAAAGGTCCTTTGGCCGCCTGTCGAGCAGGGCTTCGAGTTTCAGGACCTCTGCGGCTTCGTTGACCTTGGCGTCGATTTCCTTTTTCGGCGCGCCGGCGGTCTTGAGCGAGAAGCCCATGTTCTCGGCCACGGACATGTGCGGGTAAAGCGCGTAACTTTGAAAGACCATGGTGAGGCCGCGCTGGCTGGGCGCTTCGGAGGTGGCTTTGCGCCCGTCGATCAGCAGGTCCCCGCGCGAGATTTCCTCAAGCCCGCCGATCATCCGCAGCAGGGTGGATTTCCCACAGCCCGATGGGCCAACGAAGACGACGAATTCGCCTTCCTGCACCTCAAGGTCGATGCCCTTGATAACCTGCACGGCACCGTACCATTTTTCGACCGCCTGGAGTGTAATTGCGGACATCTGTAATTATCCTTTCACGGAACCCGCGGTCAGCCCGCGTGTCATGAAGCGTTCCAGACCAAGGAAGAGCGCCATGATCGGCACCGTCGCGATCACCGCGCCTGCCATCAGGTGCTGGCGCGGGATTTCCGAGGAGTTGAGGCTGGCGATGCCCCTGGTCAGGGTGAATTTCGACGGGTCGTCCAGCAGCATGAAGGCCAGCAGGAACTCGTTCCAGGCGATCATGAAGACGTAGAGCGACACGGAGGCGAGGGCCGGCAGCGACAGCGGCAGGGTGATCTTCCAGATCACGGCCAGGCGCGAGAGACCGTCCATGAGCCCGGCTTCCTCGACCTCTCCGGGGAGACCGCGGAAGTAGCCCTGCAGCATGTAGAGGGCGACCGGGATGGTGGTGACGGGGTAGATCAGCACAAGCCCGAAGATCGTGTTGCGCAGCCCCAGCATCGAGAAGCCGATGTAGATGGGCAGCGCCAAGACGATCATCGGCACCATGTAGATCAGCAGGATCGAGCGGGAAAACAGCGCGCTCCCCCGGAACCGCAGCCGCGCCACGGCGTAGGCGCCGGGGATGGAGAAGGCCAGGGTGATCAGCACCGTCAGGACGGAGACATAAAAGCTGGTCCAGAGGTAGCGTGCAAAGCCGTAATCCGTCAGCAGCTCACGGTAGCTGCGGAACAGGTCCCAGCCCCGCGACAGGTCCAGCGAAAAGTCGAGAGGGTTCTGCAACAGCGCCTGCTGGCTTTTCAGCGAAGTCATGACCATCACATAGAAAGGGATGACCACGATGGCGGTGAAGAAGACATAGCCGAAGCCGGTGAGGAAGCGGATGATCGCGCCCTCGAACTCATGGCGGGTCAGCGCGCCGGTGGGGAGCTGCTGCATGATCTTGGCCATGCCAAGACCAAGCGCCGCGCCAAAGAGCGCCACGGTAATGAGTGCCGAGACAAGCATGGTCTCTGCCACCACGGGCGGCAGGGCGATCAGCGTCAGCAGGCCTGTCAGCAGTACGCCGAGCGCCAGCGTTGGCCAGCGGCCAAGGCGCGGGGCGGCTGCTCCGCAGAGCGCGCCTGCCAGCAAGATGCCCAGCAGACCGGGGCGGAAGCCGTCGCCGGTGGCGAAGCTCATCGCCACGGCCACGGTGACCGCCATGGTAAAGGACCAAAGCACCCCCAGCACGGCGCCGGTGAGATATCCGTTCTTGATCATAGGCCTTCCTCTCGGCTCATGACGCGGAAGAAGAAGACGGAGAACAGCACCAGGCAGGCGAAGATCACCACCGCCACGGCCGCGCCCGCGCCGATGTTGGAGACCGCGAAGGCCTGTTCATAGACGTTGACCGTCAGCACGCGCGTCCCGGCGTTGCCGCCTGTCAGCAGGAAGATGTCGTCGAACTTGTTGAAGGTCCAGATGAAGCGCAGCAGGAACAGGACAGAGAGGATCCCCAGCAGCTGCGGCATCGACAGGTAGCGGAACTTCTGGAAGGGCGAGGCGCCGTCCATGTCTGCCGCTTCGTACATGTCCGTGTCGATGCTCTGCATCCGCGCCAGGATGAATAGGAAGGACAGCGGGAAATAGCGCCAGACTTCGAACAATGTGACCATGATCAACGCAAGCGGGCGTTCCCCGAAGAAGTTGATGGCCGAACTGCTGACCCCCATCTGGATCAGCAGAGCGTTTGCAGAGCCGGAGAAAGGATCGAAAAGGGTAACCCAGGTGAAGGCAACGGCGATAACTGGTGCCACGTATGGGAACAGGTAGAGCCCGCGCAGGATGCCTTGGCCCTTGAAACTGCGGTCCAGCAGCATGGCGGCAAACAGCCCTACGATCAGCGCGCCGGCGGTGCCGAAGAAGGTATAGAACAGCGTGACGCCCAGCACGCCCCAGAATTCATCGCCATCGAAGATCCGGGCGAAGTTTTCCAAGGTGAAGGTAAAGTTAGTCAGCACGTTGGGGGCGGACCCGGTGACCCTTGGGGCGGAGCCTTCGGCGGCGTCCTCGGCGGTTTCGGCATCGCCCGTGACGGGAATGGCGACGGTGGCGCGATCGCCGCCCTCAAGATCGCCGAAATCGCAGGTGATGTCCTGTCCGTCGACAAGGCAGGGGGCTTCGGGTTCCCCGGCCAGGGTCAGGCCATCGGGCAGGGTGTCGGTCAGCACGACTCCCGTGACCGCCGTATCCCGAGAGGAGTTGCGCAGACGGTATTCCACGCGCATCTCATCGCCTTCCCCACGCAGGCTTTCTCGCACGATGGGGGCGGGCGGACGCAGATCCGCCAGGGTCACCGGTTTGACGGAGATCCAGAAGATCGCCAGCAGCGGCAGGATGACGACAAGCGACACAGCGGTCAGCGTTGGCAGCAGGAGTTGCCATGCCAACCGCGCTTCGCGCCGGGCGAGGGGACCCCGGCCCTTTGGTGGGACGGGATCATGCGAGGAGGCGGTGCTCATGCCACGCCTCCGGTCTTGCGACGTTCCATTACTCGACCTTGGCCAGCTCTTCATTCATCGCGGCGATGGCGTCGTCGGCGCTGATCTCACCGTCGATGTACTCGCGCACGTAGCGATTGATGGTCTGGGTGTTGACCATCTTGGACGCCAGCCCAAGCTGGCCATCCGCCACGCCCCAGCGTTGCGCTACGTCCAGGCCGCCGACGATCTCTGAGATCATGTCCTCCGAATAGAGCTCCCCGAGCGGAGCCTTGCGATCCACGCCGACGGGCAGCGCAGCCCAGGCATCGGAGTATTCGGTGGGGTTGTCGGCGGTGCCGCGACGGATCGGGAACTTGCCCTCGGGCGCGATGGCCAGGGTGTTCATGTAGCCATCCGTCATGGAGTATTTCACGAACTCGATGGCGTTATCGATATCCGCGTCCACGGTGATCCCGAACAGGTTCATCTCGGACCAGGCGGCGCCATCGGGGTTCGATGGACCGGCGAAATTGGTCACGATCCCGGTCTTGGAGGCAAGCTCGGGCGAGGTGGGATCGTCGTTCAGGGTGGGCGGCGCGCTGTCACGCAGGCCGGCCAGCTCATCCAGAATGAAAGGCGACCAGATGATCATCGCCGCGTCCCCTGCAAAGTAGACTTCGCGGGACTGCTTCCAGAACAGGTCTCCGGGCGGAGAGGCTTCGGCGATGGTCTTGTAGAATTCCAGCACTTCCTTGGTCTTGGCCGGGTCCAGCGGCTGGAAGCCATCTGCGCCCACGGGGCTGACGCCATTGGCCAGGAAGACATGCTCCAGCACCTGGGACATGAAGTTGTCATCGACCTTGGTGGCCGCGACGAAGCCGTACATTTCCGGCGGGTTGTGCAGCGCTTCGACCGCGGCGGTCACGGCGGCGTAGGTGGTGGGGGGCTCAAGCCCGGCTTCTTCGAACAGGTCCTTGCGGTAGACGATCATCTGCGTCCAGCCATCGACGGGAACCGAGGCGATGCCACCATCGAAGGCGGCCATTTCCAGCGCGCCGGGAGCAAAGGTATCCATGCCCAGCTCTTCCACGACCTCTGTCGCGGCATCGCCGTCCAGCAGCCCGGCTTCGGCCCAGGGCAGGGCGTATTGCAGGGTGTGATAGATCACGTCCGGCAGGTCGCCAGCGGCGTAGGCGGCGGTGGCGCGGGTGCCAAGTTCGCTTTCCGTGACCGGGATGACCTCGACCGAGAGGCCGGTTGCCTCTTCGAAATCGGCGGCCATCTGTTCCTGGCGGGCCAGCCGCTCGGGTTGTTCTTCAGTGGTCCAGAAGCGCAGGTCTTTCGCCATGGCCTGGCTGGTCAGGCAAAGTGCCAGAGCGGTGCCAAGAAACGCGGACGCGCGCGCGCCGCGGGGTTTAAATGCAATCATGTGATCCTCCCGATTGTCTTCAATTCAATGGCGCGACGGCCATGAAACGGCGTTTCCTGCCGCGCAGAGGCGGTAGGGCAAGGCCTGGCGCATCGCGCATAAAAACCTCCCGGGGCGGGCAGTTTGCTGCTTCTTATCCCGATGCCGGCATTTGGTGGCACAGCCGACCTGACGAATGATGCCGCGCGAAGGGCGCGAGTCAACCTTTAGAAACGCAATGGCGCCAGAACGGAGGGCTGAAGGCCTTCTGGGTGGCTTTTTTCTGCTTTGCCAACATGTTGTGGCCGTTAAGCACAAGGTGCAGCGCGCCTGTGCCTTGAAATTGTGCGCCTTGCGCGAAATGCCAATCGTGTCGAAGGCTTGCCGGGTGCAGCCCGTCGATAGGGGAGGTGATAGCGACCTTCCCGAGCGCCGGGGTGTATCTCCAGGAAATCGGTCGGGCTATTTCATCTGCGTTGTCATTGTCGGATCGGCGGTGCAGGTGATTTCTGCGGCGGTGTTTTATTGAAAGTCGGGACGCGCTTTCGGATCTTCGGCGGATGAAGCCACGGAAATGGCATCGGCCCGCCCTCTTGCGGGGGCGGGCCGATGTGTACCTTGGAAGCGGTAGCTTGATCTGGCCGAGGTGGCCTCAGCTGGCTTGCAATTTGCGGAGACGTTCCATCACGCGATCATAGTCTTCTTGGTATCCGACGACGCCGAAGTACTGCCCCTTGTCGTCGAACAGCAGTACAGAGGCCGAGTGGTTCATGGTGTAATCGCCATCCTCCAGAGGGACCTTGGAGGCAAAGATGCGGAAGGCCTTGATGGCCTTCTGAACCTCGTCCGGATCCCCGCTGAAGCCAGTGACACTAGGCGCCCAGGAGACATAGTCCTCCAACAGTTCCGGGGTGTCGCGTTCCGGGTCGACGGTGACGAAGAAGGTGCGGATCGGCTCCGCTCCCTCCTCGGCCAGGGTCTCTTGCCAGGTGGCGATATCACCCATCGTGGTCGGGCAGACATCCGGGCAATGGGTGAAGCCGAAGAAGACCGCGGTGGGCTCGCCCACTAAAGTGTCTTCGGTAAACGTGGTACCATCCGCTGCGACCAGCGTGTAATCGCCCTGACCCAGTTGTTCAGACACGTCGCGGGTGATCCGGGGTTCGATCACCCGGACCCAGATCAGACCCAGAAGTGCCAGCAGCGCCAGCACCCAGAGGCCCAGGATGGAAACGGTCTTGGTGTTCAGCTGCATGATTGCGATCTCAGTCCATTTTCATGTGGGAGTGGCCGCCTGCGCCTGCGTTGACGGCGCGAATGTCGAAGGGCAGGTCCACCGTGCCGGCCGTCTCGAAGGTCAGCGTGACGGTGACGGTTTCACCTTCGCTCAGGGGCTCTTTCAGATCCATGAACATCAGGTGGTAGCCACCGGGCTTGAGAACGATCGTCTCGCCGGCGGGAATTTCCAGCCCGTCGGGCAGGGCGGACATCATCATCACATCGCCCTTCATGACCATCTCGTGGATTTCTCCGCGTCCGGCGACAGAGGTTTCCACCGCGGTCAGCCGATCGGGCGTGTCGCCGGTGTTGGTGATCGTCAGGAAGCCGCCGCCAACCGGCGCATTGGGCAGGGTTGCGCGGGCATAGGGCGCCTCAAGCGCCAGGTCGCCCAGGGTGGTCGTCATGGCCATCGGCTGTTCGGCCATGGTTTCGTGGTCCATGCCGTGGTTGCTGCCGTGGTCCATATCAGAGGCTTGGGCTGTCGTGCCGAGGGCTACGAGGGCGAGGGCGGTAAGGAAGCGTTTCATTTCTATCTCCGGTCTGGCGGGGCTGAGCCCATGCGCCGATGCAGCCTGTTCCGGGCCGCGGGTCTGATCTGTCTTGGTCGAAAGGATCAGGTCGTGACCGGAGGGGCGCGGGCCAGCCGATGGCCCAGCCCCTGTTGGGCGCCGGCCGTGAGGTCGCGCAGAAGCTGATCGTCCAGCGCGAAGACCAGGCGAGCCTCTTGCGCGTCAAAGGTAGCGCGGGGGGCTTCGGGCAGCAGGTGACAGAAGGGGCAGCGGTGATCGTGCACGGCGTGCTCGTCACCGCAAAGCTCGGCCAGCGGGGCGCCAAGCGCCAGGGTCAGTTCCAGCTGAGCGACCTGGTCCGCGTCGGGTGCCATGTGCCGCGTCGAGGCAGGGCCGGCCAGGGCAATGAAGCAGGCCAGCACGGTCAGGATCAGACGATGGGTCAGGACGCGGTTCATGGTGCCCTTGTATCCCGAACGCCCATGACACGCCAAGAGGTCGCCCCGGCCCGTGCGAAATTGCCGCAAAGCCCAGGACGGCTTGCCTTGGGGGTGGGATTACTCTACCGCTCGCGCCGCTTCGGTCCGGGCCTTGCCCGGTGAATAGGGAATGCGGTCAGGGGGACCCCCAATGCCGCGACTGCCCCCGCAACTGTAGGCGGAGAGCGAAGCCGGACAATGTCACTGCCTCCGCAGCTTTGGGGTGGGAAGACCCGGCCAAGCGAGGACCCGCAAGTCAGGAGACCTGCCGAAGTCGATCACCCGTTCCGGGCGCGGGGTGCGCCAGGGGCAACGGACCTTCCGTAGAGGTGGCAAGGCAACCCTCCGGGCCGGAAACTGTCCGGGATCCCAGTGACTGCGCGCGCCGGCTCCGGGGCGCGGGAAGGACTCGCATGACCAAGAAACTTATCGCGGCTTTCGCCGCCTCTACCTGCCTGACGGCCTGCCTTCTGGCACCGGCTATGGCCCAGGAGATCACCACGCTGGATGAGATCAGCGTAACGGCCAACCGTGGAGAGACCGAGGCCGCCCGCGCCGGCGCCACGGTCGAGATCGTGACCCGGGAGGACCTGCAAGAGGCCGGTGATGCCCGCCTGGTCGATTACCTTGCCACGCTGCCGGGCCTAAGCGTCACCACGGCGGGTGGTATCGGGAATGCCACGACCCTGCGCATTCGCGGTGCGGGTGGTGCTTATTTCAGCGTGCTGATCGACGGGATCGACGTGAATGACCCCTCGGCCTCTCAGAACTCCTTCAACTTCGGGTCGCTGACCACCGCCGATATCGGCCGTGTGGAAGTGCTGAAAGGCGCGCAATCGGCGCTTTACGGGTCCGAGGCGATCGCGGGCGTGATCTCCATCTCGACCAATCAGGCGACGGAAATGGGCCTGTCGCGCAACTACGCGCTGGAATACGGCAGCTACAACACCAGACGTTTCAGCCTGAACCAAAGTTACATGGGAGCGCGGGGCACCTACGCTGTGACCCTGTCCCACGTGCGCACCGATGGCTGGTCCAGCGCGGATGAGAAAGACGGCAATACCGAGGCCGACGGACATGAGGGCACGCGGCTGTCCTTCACCGGCGTTTACGATCTGACTGACAGCGTGACGGTGGGGGGCGCGGCCTTCTGGCAGAAGACCGAAACCGAGTACGACGAATATGGCTCCGGCCCGATGGACGGCAGCCCGGACGAGAGGAACAGGGCAACCTCTTACGGGGTGCGGGGCTTCGTGAAGGTCGAAGGCGATGTGTTGGCGCAGGAATTCTCTGCCCAGTTCTATCAGATCGACAGGGAAAGCTGGGGCACGGATAATTGGGGATCTTCCTACTACCCGAACCTTGGCACCCGGAAGGCACTGGCCTATGGCGCAAGCATGGATCTGTCGCCCAATGTGATGCTGGCCTTCGGAGGGGACGCCACGCGGGAAGGCTACCGCGCGGATGACTTCTATGTCGAAAGCGACATCATTGGGGCCTACGCGGAAACCCGATGGGCGGCGCTGCGGAACTTCGACGTGGTGGCCTCTGTCCGGCGGGATGAGCATTCTGTTTTCGGCGGAGAGACCACCGGACGGCTGGCCATGGCCTGGCGCCCAAAAGAAGACATCACCGTTCGCGCCTCGGCCGGGACGGGGTTTCGAACGCCTTCGCTATATGAGCTGTACGACCTGACCTACGGAAACAGCAGCCTCACGCCTGAGACATCGCGCAGCTTCGATCTGGGCATCGAAAAGCGCTTCGACGCGGGCTTTGCGAAGGCGACGCTGTTTCGGATGGAAATCACGGACCTGATCGACTGGATTGGTGGCGGCTACGTTCAGGTGCCCGGCACCAGCGATATGCAGGGGCTTGAGCTGTCCGGCGGTTGGGCTTTGAACGAAAGCCTGCGTCTACAAGGCAGTTATACATGGACAGAGGCCAGCGATGCCGCGGGCGATCGGCTGGATCGTGTGCCCCGCAACGACCTGGTGCTGCGTCTTTCAGCAGATCTGAGCGATGAGTTGAATTCGAACCTGTCAGTGCGTCACGTAAGTGACCACCTGGACCGCGGAACGCCGCTGCCGGACTACACGCTTGTAGACCTGTCCGTTGCCTATGGTATCTCCGATAGAAGCGAGGTTTACCTTCGCGTCGTGAACCTTCTGGACGAACAGTACCAGACGGTGCGGGGCTATGGTCAAAGCGACAGGGCACTTTATGTCGGCATTCGCGGCAGTTTCTAGGATTATCGGCGCGGCGCTCTTTCTGGGCGCCGCGCCGGGCCTGCTGGCGGCAGGCAATCCCCCCAAGCGGGTGGTATCCATCAACCTGTGCACCGATCAGTTGGCGATGTTGCTGGCCGCGCCGGGCCAACTGATATCTGTCTCCGACTTGGCGGTTGAACCGCGCAGCTCTGCGATGGTGGAAGAGGCCAGGGCCTACCCGATCAACCACGCTGGCGCGGAGGAGGTCTGGCTGATGCAGCCCGACCTCGTCCTGGCCGGCGGCTATACCTCCCGCGCAACGGTTTCCATGCTGCGGCGGCTGGGCCGCGAGGTGCTTGAGGTGCAACCGGCCTACAGCCTGGCCGACATTCGCGACCGTCTGGCCCGGATCGGCGCGGCGCTTGGCCGCGAGGTACGGGCGGAGGCGCTGATCGCTGATTTCGATGCCCGGCTGGAGGTCCTGCGGGCCGAGGTGGCGCGCAGCCCCTCTGCCGCGATCTATTACGCGAATGGTTATACCACCGGCGATCGCACCCTGGCCGGAGAGATCCTGATGGCCGCCGGGTTCTCCAATATCGCCGGGGACATGCGCGGCGGCCACCTGCCGCTGGAAAAGCTGGCGATGGCAGATCCGGAGGCCCTGATCACCGGTACGCCCTATCCCGGGGCTTCCCGATCCGAAGCGGTGCTTGCCCATCCGGTTGTACAGGCAATCCGGGATCGGCGCGCCTCTCACCCGGTCGCGGATCGCGACTGGCTGTGCGGCACGCCCTACGTGCTGCAGGCGGTAGAGGAGCTTGCCATCTTCCGGAAGGAGATCGAATGACCCCGGTACTGCGGATCCTGATCCCGCTGGTGATCTTGCTGGCGCTGGTGTCGCTTGCATTGGGACCGGCTGGGTTGGGCCTGGGCGAGAGCCTGCGCGCGCTGGTGCTGGGCGGCGATGGCCCGGCGGTCTTGGTCATGCGCGAGATCCGCCTGCCTAGGGTCCTGCTGGCGCTGATGATCGGGGCTTCGCTTGGCCTGTCCGGCGCGGCGATGCAGGGCTTTCTGCGCAATCCCTTGGCCGAGCCGGGGATCATAGGGGTCTCCGGCGCAGCGGCCTTTGGCGCTGTTCTGGCGTTGCAAACAGGCTTTGCCGCCCTCTTTGCGCTGGCCCTTCCGCTGGCAGCGCTGGCCGGCGCGCTGGTGGCGGTCTTGCTGCTCGTGGCGCTGGCGGGGCCGCGCGGCGGGTCGCTGACGCTGATCTTGGCGGGCATCGCGATTTCGGCCATGGCCGGGGCGCTGACATCGCTGGTTCTGAACCTGTCGCCCAACCCCTATGCCGCCGGAGAGATCGTCTTTTGGATGATGGGCTCGCTTGCGGATCGGTCAGTGACCCATGTGATGCTGGCGCTGCCCTTCACACTGCTGGGGTGGCTCCTCTTGCTGCGCTCTGCGCGGGGGCTCGAGGCGCTGACACTGGGCGAGGACGCCGCCGAGGGGCTGGGTATCGATCTGACGCGCCTGCGCTGGCAGGTGGTATTGGGGACGGCAGCGGCGATCGGCGCGGCGACGGCGGTGGCCGGTGTCATCGGCTTCGTCGGCCTGGTCGTTCCACATCTGCTGCGCGCCCGCGTGGCCGGGCGGCCGGGGCGCCTTCTGGCGGTCTCTGCCGTGGGCGGGGCGGCGATGCTGCTGGCGGCGGATATTGCCGTGCGCCTGATCGCCCCGGACCGGGACCTGAAACTCGGCGTTCTGACGGCCCTGATCGGGGCACCCTTCTTCCTGCGCCTGCTCTGGCAAATGCGGAGGGCGCGCGCGTGAGCCTGCTTCTGATCCGTGATCTGAGCGTTGAACTGGCCGAGCGCCCGGTATTTTCCGGCGTTTCCTTCGAGCTGCGCGAAGGTGAGTTGGTAGGGCTGATCGGCCCGAACGGCGCGGGCAAGACCACCCTGATGCGCGCGGCCATGGGGCTCTTGCCCTTCAGCGGTGAGAGCTCTCTTGCGGAGCTTTCGCCGCAATATCGCGCCCGCCATGCCGCATGGTTGCCCCAACAGAGAGAGATCGCTTGGCCGGTTTCCGTTGAGGACCTCGTCGCGCTTGGCCGCCTGCCACATGGCACCGGTGGGGCAGAAGCGGATCGCCTGGCCGTGGATTCCGCCCTGGACCGGCTTCAGCTTGACCCGCTGCGCCACCGGGATGCCACTCAGCTTTCTGGTGGGGAACAGGCCCGCGCGTTGATTGCCCGCGCCCTTGCCCAGGAAAGCCGCTTGCTGCTGGCAGATGAGCCAATCGCCGGTCTGGATCCTGCCCACCAGATCGCCGTGATGGAGGTCTTCGCGGATCTGGCGAAAGAAGGGCATGGGCTTCTGGTCTCTTTGCATGACCTGGGGCTTGCGGCGCGTCATTGTACCCGGCTGATCCTGGTGGCGGAGGGCGGCATCCTGGCCGACGGCCCGCCTGCAAAGGTGCTTGTGCCGGAGCTGCTTGCGCGGGCCTTCCAGATCACCGCTATCCACGAAGACACCCCGGATGGTCCGGTCTTCCAGCCGCTGCGCGTGCTGAAATAAGCGCGCGCTTCCGGGCGCCCTGGCTTGAATTCGACCTGGGGCAGGAGATGCAGGTTCTCATCTGGGCCACGCCGCCCCGGTTTCGTCGCCACCAGAAGGATCCTGTGGCGCGAAGTGCGCAATGCCGACCGGTCCTGCCACGGGCACCGGCACCGATTGCATCGCCGTCGCCGCACCCGCAGGTCAGGGGCGTCACGCCGGGCTGCAAACCGCCAGCGCAGAAGCGGCGGTCCAAGCGGTCCTGAGCGCCACGCGCGCCGGCGTCGCCAGGTGGATGCAGGAAGCGCGACCTGCGGCGCCCGCGCAGCGGCAAGGCGGGATTCATCCTTGAGTTGCTTTGCGCGGCAAAAGAATTAACAACTCATTAATCAATCACGCGGACACTCGTCGCGTAGGAAAGTCCCGCCGAACCGGTGAGATGCCCGTCGCGCAGCCAGGCTGCTGCATTGGCGGGCTCGTATGATTGTCCTGACCTATGGCCCCTGAAAGCGGCCCGCAGGGGCAGTCATCACCGAAAGGCGGGCCTGCGACGGGACCGCAAGTTCAAGCGGGCCGGTGCCCCGTGCAGGAGTGGGAATGACAGATCTGTCCATGGCAAGGGCACAGCAGGGGCCGGGCTTGATTGCGGGGCTCCGGGGGGACCCGAATGGGACAATCCACGAAAGACGGGACGATTGAAGGGCGTGATGCTCAGCAGGACCGGGTGGCGCATCGCCAGCCTCGACGTTCGGATGGGCAATGGTTTGATGCGGTGGACGGCGCCGGGGCAAGGGTGGCATCCGGGCCTGATGGCGACCCTCAACCGGAGTTCGATCCAGAGGCCGAATATGCGTCCGACCTGTCGCAGGAGCCGGGGGAAGATACCCCGCGCGACAGGCCTCGTGGACCGCGGGGTGCCCGCATGATCGGCGGAGATGGGTTCGTTCCGATGCAAACGCTCGACCTGGGGCTGGACGGCTTGACCCGGTCTCTTGATGCCGCGCTCGAACTGGCTCGCAGCACCACGGATGCGCGCTGTGCCGTGCTGCTTCTCAACCCGGCTCTGGTTGCCAGAACCGGGGTTCCCGTCATGCCTGTCCAGCCGGGCGTCGCCGAGGTCGCCAGCAGCTTTCCGGAGGCCGAGGAGAAAGAAAGCTTCAATCCGATGATATGCCATCTGGGCGAGGTAGAGGCAGACATCACGGCGCTGCGCGACCTGGCCTGGAACAGGCTTCTAGACCTGGCGGACGCCAATCTCGATCATGACGCGCGCGGCTTGGCCCTGCAGGCAGAGGCCACAGAAATGCATGAGTTGGGCGACCCGACTCCGGCGCGTGCGCTGACGCGTGTGCTGTACCTGCAGGACGGGCAATGTGCGGGCATGCTGGCCCTGGGCTACGCTCCGGGCAATGCCAGCGCTGACGTCTCCTCCGATCACCCGGACGATCCCCCTCTGGTCCCCTTCACGCCGCTGACGCTGGCAGATGTCGAACGGGTCGCTGACAACCTGGAGTTCCTGCTTTCGACTTGGTGGGCACGGCTGGATCTGCAGCGCGACTTGGCCGCAAGTCGCAGCCGCGCACTGCGCTTGCAACGGATCTCGGAGCAGGATCCGCTGACCGGCCTGGAGAATATCTCTACCTTCGAAGGCAAGGTGCGCGAGCGTCTGGAGTTGAAAGGTGAGCCGGGGGCCTTCATCCTGATCGACGTGGACCACTTCAAGACGGTCAACGACATGTACGGCCACCAGTTCGGGGACAATTACCTGAAGACCGTGGCGCAGGCATTGCTAGATACCTCGCGCGCAAATGCCATCGTGGGCCGGATTGGGGGGGATGAATTCGCCGTCTTCGCAGATCTGCCCAAGATGGGTGAGAGCTACCTGAAATCGCTGATGACGATGTGCCGGATGACGATCCTGCGGGCCTCTGCCTACCTGAACAAGCCGGATCTTGGGCGGGTCAGCATTGGCGCGGCGGTGACGCCCGAGCATGGCGATGATTACGACACGCTTTATCACCGCGCGGACCTGGCGCTTTATGCCTCCAAGGAATCCGGGCGCAGCACGGCGACGGTCTACAGCGAGGACGTGGCAGAGCGTTTCGATCACGCGCAGCTTGCCAAGACTTTCCAGGCGGCGTGCCGGGCCGGGCAGGTGGTGCCCTACTTCCAGCCCATGGTGCAGCTGTCCACGGGTGAGACCCACGCCTACGAGGTCCTTTGCCGCTGGGAAAACCCGCGACACGGTCTGCTGTCCCCGGCGACGTTCTCATCCATCTTCACCGATCACGGCCTCGCCACGCTGCTGACGCGGCATATTATCCAGAGCTCACTGCAGCATTTCACCAGGGCCCGCCTGGCGCTGGACCGGCAAGTGAAGCTTTCGCTGAACCTGACCTATTTCGACCTCATGGACCGTGAGTTCGTCTTCGATTTCCAGGCCGCGCTGTCAGATTTCGGGGTAGATTGGTCCGCGATCATCATCGAGGTCCAGGAAACGGTGGTCATGGGGGAACCCTCCGGCCAGGTCTTCCGCACCCTGGAGGAACTGCGCCGACGCGGTGCGGAGATCGCGCTAGACGATTTCGGCATGGGCTACAGCGGTTTGCGCCATCTGAAGAGCTGGCCGGTGGATATCGTCAAGATCGACAAGTCCTTCATCCGCGATCTCTGCACCGATTACCGCGACCGGGCCATTGTCAGTTCGATCGTGCAGCTGGCCAAGGACCTTGGGTTCCGGGTCATCGCGGAAGGGATCGAGAACAGCGAACAGGCTAAGCGCCTGCAAGAGATGGGCTGCGACATGGGGCAGGGGTTCATCTACGGCCGTCCGCTGGGCCCCACTGGATTTGCCACCCGCCTGATAACCGACTAGCGCCATAGCCGCTCAGGCAGGTGCGCGACAGAGGCGAGAGATGCTGTGGGCCAGGACCTGCATGCTCACGGGTTTGCGCAGATAGATACCCGGCGGCCGTTCCTGTGCGCTGTGGTAATCCGCACCATAGCCGCTGACGTAAATCACCGGCAGGTCCGGGCGCTGCTCCCTGGCCAGCGCGGCCAGGTCAAAGCCATTCAACCCGCCGGGCAGGACGATATCGGTGATCAGAAGGTCGAAGTCGCGCCGCGACCGCAGCAGTTCCGCAGCTGCAGAGGCCGTCGACGCCGCGACCAGTGACGCTCCCAGAAGGCGCAGGGAATCGCCCACTGTCTCACCGAAGAGCACATCATCCTCTGCCAGCAGAAGTTTCAGGCCCGTCAGATCAAGCGGTCCGATGGGACCGTTTTCTGAGGCAGGATGCGCTGGCAGACCAAAGGCGGCGTGATCTTCGACCTCCGGCAGGGCCGGGAAGGTGAGCCGGGCGGTGGTCCCGCGCCCTTCAGCGGAACTGAGGAAAAGGCGGCCTTCGCTGCGGCTGGCAAAGTTCTGCACCATCGCCAGTCCCAACCCGGTGCCGCCGCTGTGCTGGCGGGTGGTAAAGAAGGGCTCCGTGGCGCGGCTCAGGACATCGGGGGACATGCCGGGGCCGTCGTCTTCGACCGTCACGATGATCGCGTCGTCACTGCGGGTCACCGAAAGCAAGATGCGCCCTGTGCGCTGATCGGCTTCGATGATCGCGTTCTGGGCATTGAGCAGCAGGTTCAGAATGGCGTTTTCGAGGTCGCGCGGATCGCAGCCGGTGGGCAGGGGCTTGCGCGGCATCCGCACCTGAAGCGCGATGTTGCTGGGCATGGTGCGGCGGGCAAAGGTGGTCGCTTCGCGGATCACGCGGGCGGCTTCGAACGGACGGGCGCCATAGCCCTGACTCTGGGATATGGCCAGAATCCGTTCTGTCAGCTCCGTGCCGCGGTCGCAGGCTTCCTGGATGGCCGAGAAGTAGCGCCCATGGGAAATCGCGTCCTCCGTCAGTTGACCGGTATCGGCGGACAGCCTGATGACACCCAGGATATTGGCCATTTCATGGGCGATGCCGCCGGACATCTGGCCGATGGCATCCAGCCTTTCGGCCCGGTCAAGTTGACTCCGCATCCGCCAGCGGGCCGTTTCGTCGGTGACGTTGAGGATCCACTGGCCTGGCGCTTCCGGCGTTCCGGTGCGGCGGGCGACAAAATGCAGTATGCGTTCATCCTGGGCCGGGTCCAGGTAGCCCAGGGTCATGTCGCCGGGGTGGCCGCTGCGGATCAGCCGTTGCAACGGACGTTCGCCATCTTCCAGGGGCGCACGTTGTTGGAGGTGGTGGAACCGCGCCTGGTCCAGCCAGGCAGAGGGCGAGGGCGCGCCGATGGTCAGCGCCTGGGCGGCTTCGTTGACATGCAGAAGCGCGCCAGAGGGATCAAAGGCGAAGACCGCGTTGTCGATCCCGTCCAGAATGTCGCTGAGCCGGCGCTCTTCGTTCTTCATGTGTTGGGCGGCTTCGGCCCGGTCAGAGGCGATGATCATGCTTATGGCCATGGCAGCCGCGCCCAGCAGGACCAGCATCAGCCCAAGCAGGAAGTCCGGATCGGGGTCAGCGCTGGGGTCGCTTCCAAAGGTCAGCAGCAAGCCCCCCCCGAACCCTTCATGGCCGAGGCGCAGGGCGATCCCCAGAAGCAACGGTACGATCAGCGCCAGAGCCGCGAGGCGACGTGCGCTGCGCCCGGCGTCGCCCGGGCCCAGCAGCAGCCCTGCCCAGCCTTCGACGGGGCGTGCCAGCAGCAGGCCCAGGAACAGGCACATCAGGCAGAGACAGGTCAGCACCCCCATGGAGGAAACCAGCAGGACCTCTCCGAAGCCGTCACCGCCGATCACGTAGCCGCTGAACCCGATGAGGCTAAGCAAGAGACCCGCGGTTGCGGTCATGCGGGCGCGATGGCGCAACACGGGATCCACCCAGGTAGAGGCAGAGCTTCGCAGGGCGGAGCCGCCGGCAGCCAGCATGAGGCAAAGCACGGTTGCCAGGGACATGGCATCGCGGGGCCGGTCCAGGGCGGGCCTAGGTTGAGAGCTGGCCAAGGTCGAAAGATCGCCGCCGGACATCGACGCACCGGGCGAAAGCACTTGCGGGGGCGACGCGGGCTCGAGCAGGGGCAGGGCGGCTCCTGTCCCTCCGGTGCCCAGCCAGAGCCCTAGCCGAAGCGCTGCGTAGCATCCGGCTCCGGCGCTCAGCAGCAGGCCTGCACGGCGCAGGCGCCTGGATCGGTCCAGCGAAAGCACCGTGTCCGCGCGCAGGGTGACGAGTTGCGACAGGGCGATCAACAGCAGGGAAATGGCAGTGCCGGGCACCATGCGCGGGAAATCCGGGTGCAACCGGGCGGTCAGGTCCAAGCCCAGAAGCCAGCCGGGCACAAGCGCCATGAGCGTCAGGGCGACCACAATGATGGCCAGTGCCGGTCGCAGCCAGTCAAGCACCGCGGCATTGCACAAGATAGGGCTGCGCCGGGCGGTGGTCTTGCCGATCGAAGTGCTCGTTGAAGTGTCTTTGTCAGTCAATCCGGTTGCGCCATCAGCGCCGGCGAGGGGCTGGGCGGTCCGGGTCTTCGCCTGTCCCATGTCGTCAGCCGGCATGTCGGTTTCCTTTGTGCCATTCCTTACCCGTTTCGCGCTGCCTGCCGGCCCTCTGTCTGGCCGGCTGTCCGGGGCTGGAAAGCCCGATCAGCTACGGGATCCGGTGAGCCGATTGACCAGCTGCCCCAGCTCCGTCAGGCTGGCCGTCTTGCGCATCTTGGCCTGGGCCAGGCGCAAGCCGCTTTCGAACAAGGGGGACCCGACCATTTCGGTCTTGCCCGTGATGATCACGACCGGAATATCCGAATTGCGCTTGCGCACATCGTGCAGTAGCACCACGGCCCCGCCGCCCTTCATGAAGACGTCAAGGAACACGATGTCGAATTCGCCATTGTCAAAGGCCTGCAATGCCGCTTCGCCATTCAATTCACCATGCGTGGAATGACCAAGGGCCTGCATGCCGTCACAAAACGCGGCGAGGTATCCGGGATCATCATCGGCGATCAAAATACGTGCCACGCTTACCTCTTAACACACTTGCAGCTTATGGTTGCGTCAACCATGAGTTAGCTTCAACATATAATTCCTGAATTCAAGGGAAAGCCCGGAATGGACACGACCGAGACGAAACGCAGCGCGCGGGAAAAGCGGCTGACGCTTGTCGCCATCGGCGCATCTGCCGGTGGACTGGAACCTTTGGAGGAATTCTTCAAGGCGGCTCCTGATAGTGCCGGTTGGTGCTTTATCGTCATTCAGCATCTGTCGCCTGATTACAGGTCCATGATGGACGAGCTTCTGGCCCGTCAGACCCGGATGGACATCTTGCATGTCGAAGACGGCATGAGCCTGCAGCCGAACACGGTCTATCTCAACCGTCCGAACACGCTGGTGGAGCTTGACGGCGATATCCTGCGCGTGCGCAGCAACGCGGATGATCGCCCCCTGCCGCAGCTTCCCATCGATGCACTGTTCCGGACGTTGCCAACACGCGGCGTTGAGAATTCCTTTGCCGTGATCCTGTCTGGCTCTGGCTCGGACGGGGCGCGCGGCGCGCGGGAATTCCATGCCTTGGGCGGCATGGTCCTGGTGCAATCCCCGCAAGAGGCCGGGTTCTCGTCCATGCCGAAAGCGGCGCTGACATTTGGTGCAGAAGATCGGGTACTGACGGTTTCGGAAATGCCCCAGGCGATCCGTTTGCAGCTTTCCGGAGGAGAGAGGGCGTCTGCCGAAGCATCGAACAAGGAGGCCGCGATCACGATCCTTGAGCTGCTGGAACGACAGCACCACGTGGACTTCTCGGCCTATAAGTCTGCCAACGTGCTACGCCGGATCGAGCGGCGCCAGAAGCTGCGCGGCATCAAATCCATCACCAGCTACCTTGAGCTGCTGCAAAGCACCCCCTCAGCGCTGGATGAGCTTTATCAGGATTTGCTGATCGGCGTGACGGAGTTCTACCGCGATCCGGAAGCCATGGTGGTTCTGCGTCAGAAGGCGCTGGACAAGATGGTCGCCAATTCCAACGCTGAAAGCTCCTTGCGGATCTGGGTTCCCGCATGCGCCAGTGGGGAAGAGGCCTATACGATTGCCATCGAGCTGAGCGAGGCACTGCTGGCCGCGGGGGTCGAACGCCGGTTCCGCATCATCGCCACGGACGTGCATCGGGGATCGCTGGACATGGCATCGTCCGGGATTTTCCCGGAATCGGCCCTGGCCTCGGTTCCGCAGGACATCCGGGATCGCTATTTCACCCGTCACCGGGGCCAATACGTGGTCGATCCCGAGCTGCGCCAGAAGATCGTGTTCTCCGTCCATGATGCGCTGAGCGATCCGCCCTTCATGCAGCTGGACCTGATTTCCTGTCGCAACCTGTTGATTTACCTGAACGAAGAAGCACAGCTCAGGGTGATCTCGATGTTCCTTTTCGGGCTGCGAAAGGATGGATTCCTGCTGCTCGGCCCGTCGGAAAGCCTAGGCCGCTACAGCGGTCAGTTCGAGGTGGTCAACAGCCGCTGGCGGCTGTTCAAGAACAGCTCGGATCGGCGGGTTCTGGACCGGTCTATGCTGACCGGCAACCTTAAAGTGCCCGACCGTACAGATCTGGTGCCAAGCACCTCATGGGCCAGTCAGCGCGCGGCGGAAAGCCGTCGTCAGGCCCCGGTGCCGATAACGCGGGACAAGGACACGCTGGTCAGCAGCTATGACGCCCTGCTCAAGCGCTATGCGCCGTCCTCCATCTTGCTGGGGGTCGATGGCACGGTGCTGGCCTGGTTCGGCTTGGCGGGCAACTACATCGACACGATGAACAACCTGGCCGAATGGACGGTGCAGGACATCGTTCACCCGGATCTGCATTTCACCATCAATGTCGGGATGGAGCGCTTCCGACAGGGTCAGCGGGATGCCTACGAGCGCAAGGTCGTTGTGGAGCTGCCGGGCGGCGACAAGCATGAGGTCAAGGCCCGCATCGAGCCGCTGGACATGTCTGCGACGCCCCGCTTTCTGCTGATCGGGCTGACGCGGGACGACCCGGTTGAAGCGCCTGTCAGCCCCTCTTTCAGCGGTATCCCGAAAGAGGGCGACGACCGTATTTTCCTGAGCCGCCGCATCCAGGAGCTTGAACGCGATCTGCGCCTTACAGAGGAAACGCTGCAGAACGTCACCGAACGGCTGGAAGCCAGCGGCGAAGAGCTTCAGGCCTCCAACGAGGAGTTGCAGGCCTCCAACGAAGAGCTCCAGGCTTCAAACGAAGAGCTGCAGAGCTCCAACGAGGAACTGCACGCGGTGAACGAAGAGCTGGTTTCCGTCAGCTCGGAACATGAACGCCAGATTGAGATGCTGTCGGAACTGAACCGCGATACCGAGGTTGTTCTGGATCTGCTGCGGACCGGCGTGATCGTGCTGGATCACGATTTGCGAATCCGCCGATTCTCGCGGCTTATCGGCCAGGTCTTCGAACTTGAGGCCCATGACGTGCAGCGTAGCCTGGACGTGGTCGGCCCGCGGCTTGATTTCGCGGATCTAGCCGCGCTGGCGCGGGAGGTGCTGAAGACTGGCAAAGAGCTCAGCCGATCCGGCGAATACAACGGCAAGCCGCTGACGATCCGGGCAAATCCGGTCGAGCGGGTTGAGGCAGAAGGCACGCGGCGTGGCGTGGCGATGCTTTTCCTTGGCGATCAGGTCTTCTCCTGAAAGGGGGGGCAGCCTGATCGGTCCTGCCGTCTGGTCGGCGTTCCGAGTCGCATGGGGGCTGCCTGTAAGCGGATCGACCAGGCTGAAACGCCGGGGCTATGGGGAGACGGAAGAAACCAAGAGCCGCGGCTGTTGCCGGACTTTTCATCTCCCGAAAAGCAGGAGCGCGGATGCCGGTTAATAGTCGCGCCCCACCAGGGAGGTTCCGATGGCCCGGTCCTGCCGCTGTTACCTCGGTCATGGATGACCCCATTAGCATCGAAGACGACACGCGATACCCCCCGTCAGGGCACTGGGCTTTCAGATGTGCCGGAACCGTTCGAACCGCACTGAAGGCACTTAAGAGTTCAGGGATGCGACCATTCCCGTTCCCAATCGAAAATGCGGGCGGAGAATAGAAATATTCACGTGCAGTGGGTGCCGGACTCCGTACTTACCACGCCCATTCAAAAGAATGGGTTCGCAGCCTCAAGTTAAGGGCGGGCGGCGCTCTCGGGTGTTAATTTCCCCTTTCTCAGAAAATGAAATCATTGCTGTCCAAGTCTTCAATTGAAACGTTCAGGAGAGTAATAGAATTCCCTTCTCCATCCTTGATGGTCGTATGGCTGCCGGATTGTTCAAGATGGTTTTCCATCAAGTCGTTCAGTCCGGTTATCGCAGTGACGCCGCGCAGATCGATCCTTTCAAAAGGGTTCAGAGCCTCGAAATCTGTGATCGTATCGTTTCCGAAGTCAGCCTTGAAGACGAAGATGTCGGCGTTGAAATTCCCGCGCAGAACGTCATCGCCTTCTCCGCCATCCAGACGATCGAAACCCGATCCTGCGTTGATCGTATCGTCGTCCTCTCCACCTTCAATCACATCGTTGCCGCTACCGGCAAAGACGTTGTCCCCGCCTGCTCCACCGTAGATCTGGTCGTTGCCGTCTTCGCCGAACAGGCCATCCTGCTGGTCTTCGCCGTAGATCTCATCATCGCCGGAACCAGCGAAAATCCTGTCGAACCCCATCCCGCCAAACGCCTGATCATCGCCCCAACCTCCCAGGAGCGTATCGGCCTGGTGCCCACCATAAAGCTTGTCGCTGCCCGCGCCCCCTACCAAGCGGTCGAACCCTGCGTCCCCGAAGAGCAAATCATCGCCGGTGCCGCCAAAAAGGCGATCCTCACCCGAGCCACCGCGCAGCACATCCAACAGGTCGTCGCCCCAAAGCCTGTCATTGTCAGAGCCGCCAAACAAATGGTCACAGCCGCTGCCGCCGTAGAGCGCGTCACGGCGTTCACCGCCGTCCAGCGTGTCAACGCCGCCGCCTCCATAGAGGGTATCAAACCCGTATCCGCCGAGAAGCCCGTCGTCGTCGGCACCGCCATACAACTGGTCATGACCGTCGCCGCCATCGAGATGATCCTCGCCTTCGCCTCCATCGAGGTAGTCGTCATCATTGCCGGCATCCAAGACATCATCACCGCTGGCGCCGTAGAGCGTGTCCAAGCCATACCCGCCCTTCATCTGGTCGCTACCGTCATCGCCTTGCAGGTAATCATCGCCATGCCCGCCATCCAGCGTGTCGTTACCGGCCCCGCCGTGAAGCAGATCCCTGCCACGCGCTCCGATCAGTCTATTGTGCTGGAAGTTGCCGGATACTGTGTCATCCCCGTCGCCGCCGGCGAAATGCTCTACCACGCCGTCGATCGTCACCCAGTCGCGGCCGTCGACACCCATTTCCGAGTGGTCGGAGTGCAGATCGACTTTGATATCACCTTGCAGCGCTGCGGCATTGATCCAATCCTGTCCTCCGTTTTCTTCGGTTATGGTGCGGCGATCGGACTCTTCGTCCAGCAGGGTCAGGTAGTCTTCGGTGAAGGTGTAGATATCGTCGGTGTCGATCGTGCTGCCGTGGAACTCCAGCGTGATCCCGAAGATCATGCCCACGTCCGCGACGGCGGTATCAGCTACGCGCAGTATCCATGTGCCCTCTGCTGACATACCGCGCAGGGAGGTGACACCGAAGGTCCAGTCATCGCTATATGAGCCGAAACCTTCTTTGCGTAGCAGGGCGATTTCCATGCCTTCGGGCGAGACCAGAGTCATCTCGACGTCCGATATCCATGCATGGTTGAAATCGACGGTGACATAGAGGTGTTCGATTTCGATGTCGGCGCCATTCACCTCTATCTCGATCTCTGTGCGCGCATTGTCTTGAAGGCGAACCGGGCTGCTGAAGCGCGTGCTGACTTCATGCACCGAGGCATTTTCAGCGGTGTCCGGTGACAAGCTGGACCAGACTTCTGCCATGCGGACGGCGCCGAAGACATCGATCTGCCCGTAGCCATAGCTTTCGCTGAAGGTCACGCCGCCGCCATTCCAGTTGGTTGCGTCATTGGCCAGCCAGGCAGAGACCTCGTATCCACTTTCTTCGTCGCCGTAGGCAGAGCCAGTCTGGCGCGCCGAAAGAGAGAGGATGTTCTGCACGTCCCGCCAATGAAGGCCCGAGTTGGCTTCCAGCATCAGCGCAACGACGCCGGATACGACCGGCGCTGCCGCAGAGGTGCCGCCGAAGTCCTCTACGAAATCGGAGGCCGTGAACCCCAACTCGCCGGATATGTCCGTGGTGGCTGAAGCGGACGGCGCAGAGACCAGCAGGCTGTGCCCCCAGTTGGAATAATCCTCTACATGGCCCCTGCGGTCGGTGGCACCTGTCACGATCAACCCGTAGGTGGCGTTGAGCCCGTCCCCGTTGGCATTGCCCCAGATGCCGAAATGCTGCCAAGAGGTGTCATTGGCGTAATTCCCGGCGGATTTCACGAAGATCGAGCCAAGCCCGCCGCGGCCGGTATTCAGGGCGGTCTGAAGCGCGCCATGTTCAAGCGAAGCTTGGCTTCCTGAGTCTCCGATGTCGCTGTAATCCATGAAACGTGGGCTGGCGCCCCAGGAAAAATTAACAACGTCGAAACGGGCGGTGTCTTCCATCACGGAGAGGTATCCTGACAGGCCCAGGGAAAAGGCATCGGTCAGGTAGTTGACGCCGGTAACCCCGGACTCGTAGGCGATGCCGATGCCACCTATGTCATTGTCCGCCGCCGCAATTATCCCCGCAACAGCTGTGCCGTGCCCATCATGAGGTGTATTGGGCTGGGATCCGACTTGATCCAGTCTGAGCCGGTTCAGATAGTTCGCCCTCAGGTCGGCATGGCTGGACTGCACACCGTCATCATAAATCCCAACCCGAACCCCTCGCCCTGTAAAATCCGACCAGATCGCGTCTAGGTCGCCGATCATGTCCAAGTGCCATTGGCGATCCTGAAGCGGATTTGTTCCCCTCGGCATTTCTGTCCCCCACATGACAAAATGACGAGGGCGTTGATAGGTAACACAGGTAAACAGCCGCCCAACTTCCGTCATGCTCTGGTAAGGTTTGTGAGGAGACCTTTAAGCAATTTTGAATGGGTTTGGGGAGATTCAGATGGCCTTCTTCCGGTAATAAATGATTGAGGATTTAGCCCTAAACCGATGTCGGACAGAATGTCGGACATGGCGGGAAAAATGCTTCAGACAAATGCACATGCGGGTCTTTTCGGACATCTATTCCTGAGCACGGGCGCGATGAAGGCCGGAACGACTTGGCTGTATTCCGTCCTCGCACAGCACCCGGAGCTGCATTTCACGCTGGAGAAGGAAATCCACTACTTCTACCACGCCTACGTGAACAACCGGCAGCTTTCTGATGCCCGGCGCCTGACCATCGCCCAGGACCGGTACCTGCCGCGCTACAATCCGGAGCGGACCAATCCCGACCGGATCCGTGTCAACCTGCACTGGGTGGCCAACTACCTCTCACGGCCTGTGGACGATCTTTGGTATCGTAATCTTTTCACCCGCCCGCGCGGCGAGTTGTACAATTGCGACTTTTCCAATCTCTATGCCCATCTCCCGCCGGAGGCCTGGCAGCATATCCAAGGCAACTGTACCCGGCTCAAGGTGATCTACACCATGCGCCATCCAGTGAAGCGGCTCTGGAGCCATGTAAAATTCCATCTGCAAGTCACCGACAAGCTGCATCTTCTCGACACCTGGTCACCGGGAAAGATGCAGGATTTCATGAGAAAGCCCTTCATTTGGGAGAACGCGGAATACGGCATAATTCTGCGGCGTATGCGGGCAGCTCTGCCAGAAGACGGGTTTCGCCCCTTCTTTTATGAGGATATGCGTCGTGATCCGCGGGCCTTCCTGGCTGAGATCGAGGATTTCCTGGAGCTTCCGCATCACGACTATTCCGAAGAGATCATCGAGCGGAAGGTCAACGAATCCGCCTCCATTCCGATGCCTGATTTCTTCCCTGAACTCGTTTCTGAGGACGTGGCCCGCATCACAGCCGAGGTCGAGGCAGAAGGAATCTTAGTTCCAGAGAGCTGGAGTAGCTGAGAGGCACTCGGTGCAAGGCGAGCGTGTGCTTAAATGCGTGTAAGTTTGCCTCTTCGTTTATAACGTGAGTCGACCGTTCCTGCGGTCGGCCAATGCAACATCCGAGCCATAATCTGTAACTGAACTCTGCTTCGAACTTACGATTTCGATGAGAGCAGGGTCCGGTTCCACCTGGATTGTTTGTGCCCGAGCCAAGCGCGCTTTGCATGGGGGTCGAGCGCCGACAGAGCACTCCGCGCACCCGCGGCACGGTTGTTGTTCATCGTCTCTTCTTAAACAGGATACACCGGGTCTCAGGATGCCCGGAAGGCCTCGCAGTGGCCGCCCGCCTCTTCCGTACGGTGGAAGGTCGTCAATGGCACGTTTCCGTTGCTTCGGGTTTTCTCCGCGAGCTACGTGAGTTGTGCCAGGCGAGTGGAAGGGTTTCGGCAGGTCTCTCGGGGGAAGCGTAGCCGCGGAATTTCCAATTAGCACCTGCACCTTGTACGGGCGTCCAATTCCCTGCTGGCTTAAGCTGTGCGCGCGGCCACTTGCTGCAGATTAGGAAGATCAGGACGTGATATCCTTACGGGTCCTGCCGAGCCGGGTACCCGCTTCGAAAACAGGGGACTCACGAGCTCAACGAACTCATCTGTCTGGGTGACGAAATCCGCAATGGGTATTGGCTGCGCATATCGGTCTGGGCGAGTCAGCGCATGTCGGATTTCGTTTCTCAGTGTTTCGGCATCTGCTCCGATCGGGATGGCACGGGCGCGATCCGGGCCGCCATGTTCCACTGTCCCTCCGCTGTCGGTCTGGATGACCCGAATGCCACGGGCAAGCGCCTCTCTGATCGTCAGGCCAAAGGTCTCTTTCCATTGTGATGGGAACAACAGGACATCGACCTGTATCCAGAAGCCATCCATTTCCGCTTGGCTGTAGCGCGGATGTGTGCGCCATTTTCCGGGCAAAGTGGAGAAGTCCACATCCGACCACCAGTTTCCCTCCATGCTGCCATCGGCGAGAAGAACCTCGAAATCACTGCGGTCCAGACTTTCGAATGCCTTTCGGATAAGGGGCCAGCCCTTGATGTCCGACGGGCCGCCGCAATAGCCAAAGACCAGTCGAGGGGATTTCCGGCGCCGTTCGGCCTGAGCAATGGCGAAGTCGGTGCCCGGCTGGGTGACGCCATTCTGCCAAACCGCGTCCGACTTCGGTTGCAGGCCAGAACGCTGGCAGAGATCACGGGCATATTCGGAAGGGTAGGTCATCAGGTCTACCTCTTCCGAGGCTTGGCGCAGTTGCAACATACGCGTGCGGCTTTGGGCCAGGTCCAGCACGCAGCTTCGGCAACCTTCGATTTTGACAGGGTCCTGACCGCAATAGCGCCCATCCGCTCGGATCATGAACTGTCTTTCGCAGATCCACCAGTAGTCGTGGGCCGATACCACGACCGGAAGCCCTTCTTGCCGCGCCGCGCGAATGACGCCGGTGCCCAATTCCTGGATGCAATGCAGATGCAGGAGGTCCGGGGAAAGGGCCTGAATCAGCCGGCTCGTCGCTTCTGTCACCTGGGGGTTGGAGTACATCTGCGCAAAGGGGCGAGCCGGCGGCAAGTTGATGACGTAATTGGGAATCTCGCCGGACTGGATCTTTCGGATCGCATAGGGAGGCAGATCCATCCGGCTGACCGCGCTCAGGACTGAAATCTGCCAACCGTGGCGTTTTTGCAGGCCGCGGGCCACCTCTTCGGCGACGATCGTCGCCCCGCCATAGGTATAGGGGGCGAAAAAGATGTTCACGACCAGGATATGGGGCTCGGAATTCTTCATGCGGTTGCCCAGCGGATCATCTCGGGGTCGATGACCGGCGCGTTCTTGCGGGCTGACCAATTGGCTTCAAGATCGGCGCGGGCATTCCGGCCCATCTGACGGGCCAGGCCGGGATCGCGCACCAGATCCTCCAGGGCCTGAGCCCAATCTGCGCCAGCTCCCAGTACGCGTCCGCTGCGGCCGTCCTCTACCAGCGCCTGCATGTCAGAGACCCGTCCGACCAGACTGGGCACCCCGACAGACGCAGCGTCGATGACCCGAACGCCGCTCTTGCAGCGGTTGAACAGGTCATCGGCCAGCGGCATCACGGCGGCATCGCAACTGGCAAGATGCGAAAGGTAACCGGCGTAATCTGTGAAACGATGCGTCTCTACCTGGCTGCGGATCTCCGTGGGGAGACGCTTTGTATCGAAATGGCCAAGGATCACGAGTTTGCGGTCCGCTCCACGAGAAAGAAAGCGCATCACGTCTGCCCCGATCTCGGCAAAGTCGATCTCATGACCATGAGAGCCGCTGGCGAAACAAAGCCGAAAATCCTTGGCCTCTTCAGCAGGGGGCAAGGGCCGTGCTTCCAACGTGGCGGCATCTGCGAAATTGCGGCGCAGGAAGACGGGTCGGGTGGTGAACTCCGCGGCGTGATCCCGCAGTGCTGGGGTGGAGACAGAGACTGCATCCGCCATGTTCATTATGTCCGCGTAATGCGGCGCTTCGTCGATGAAGTGCGCTTTCAGCTCCGGCGGCAGGGCGGCCATATTTCCATAGGTTGCATAGGCGGGGACCGAGAAGAGCGGATCGTCGATATCGTAGAGAATGGGGAGTTTGAGGCGCCGGGCCTCGTAGAGATGGCGCGTGACATGCGGGTGGCTGCGCAAGCGATAGAGCAGCAGATGAGTCGCGTCCTGCATGATATCCATGCAGCGGGGCAGGTCTTCATAGTGAGAAAAGACGTAATCTGCTTCGGCCACAGCGAAGATTTCCGCCAGCTGTTCCACACGGTACTTCCGACATTGGGGCAGGTTGAGGTCACCGATCATCGCGATCTTAGGCCTTTGGCGTAGGATCGGCGGGGTTGAGACGCAAAAGGCCGTCTTTTCAGCGGTCTCGGTCCAGAAGGAGCTGTCCTCTGAACGGAAAAAAGCACTTAGGCCACCATGGCCCGCAGTGACCTCTGGCGCGATAGAGGGGCGCTGGCCGCTGCCCGCGTATCGCCACCAGATAAGCGCACGCCGGGTGGCCGTACGCAGACCTTCCTTCTTCGCATACTGGGTGAACCTTCTGGCAAGGCGAAAGGCGACCGCGGCTGATCTCATCATTCTGTTCCATTCTGAAACCGTTTCGCGTTGATAGACGTTGCCTGATGAATGAAGCGTTTACGGTCCAGAGTTTCCTGCGATGAGGTTGCGCGTGAGCGATTTGCCTTGGCCGGGTGCGCTGGCCTGTGCTTCCATGTTGGCGAGGGCCGCGGTTAGACGAATTTTAACAATCAATGCGCCATGCTGGTGCTATGACTGGAGTGGAGACCCCGATGCTGATCCTCATGGGCGTGCGCAACGGCGAGGAACATCTTGATCCGCAGCTTGCCAGCCTTCTGGCCAGTGGCTGTGAAAGCTGGACCCTTTGGGCCAGCGATGACGGCTCCACGGATCGCAGCCTGCAGGTGATCGAACGGTTTTCTGAGGCGCTCGGGGATGGGCCTTGCAATGTCGTCGCACGAAAAGGCCCGCAAGCGGGGTTCGCCGCGAATTACTTGTCCATGATCGCGGAATTGCCGGATGTGCCTGGCCATGTAGCCTTGGCTGATCAGGATGACATCTGGCTTCCAAAACGACTTAGCCGGGCGGTGACGATGCTGAATCGGTTGCCGTCGACGGTGCCGGCTTTTGTCTTCGGTCGGCGGATCGACTGGACGCCGCATCGGTTGCGCCCTTCGCGCGTGCCGCGCTTGCGTCCAAGCTTCGCCAATGCGCTTGTCGAGAACGTCGCGTACGGCAATACCATCGTGATGAACGGCGCGGCAGCGCGGATCGCGCGGGATGCGGCACCGATGGCTCACGGCATCTATTCTCATGACTGGTGGCTGTACCAATTGCTGACTGGCGCTGGCGCGATTTCCCTGATGGATCGGGAGCCGTCGGTGCTTTATCGGCAGCATGGCGGCAATGCGATCGGGGCAGGTGGGGGTGCCAGCGAATGGTTGCGCCGCAAGATTAAGGTGTCTCGTGGGCTCTATGCCAAGCGGATTCAGGCGCAGGTCGATGCGTTGGAGCGTTGCGCGGGCTATCTCATACCGGAGAACCGCGAAATCCTTGAGATTTTCATTGAAGGCCGGCACGCCCCCCTGCGTGAGCGCTTGCGTCAAATGCGTCGGGCCGGAATCTACCGTCAAAGCATTGATGGCAGTATCGGGTTCTGGGGGGCCGCGGTCCTTGGCAAGGTCTGAGGCGGGTTCTTTGCGCAAGCCGCGCATCCTGCTTATCGGCGGTGACGGTGGGCGCAGCGGGGTGCCCCGACATATTCGCCAGGTGGTTCGCGCCACGAGCCAGTTGGCAGAACTGACCGTGGCCTCGGATAAGAACAAAGGAGGCTATGATTTTCTAGCAGAAAGTCCTGCGCGCCATGTCGTCGTGCCTGGTCTCAGGACTTCCGTTTGGCCGCCACGTTGGTTTCGGGCTGCGCGGGCGTTGCAGCGCGTGATTGTTCAGGAGCAGCCGCATTTGATTTGGGCCCATTCCCGCATGGGGGTTCTCTTGTTGCGGCTGCTGGCGGCGGGCGGTGTCCTGCCTGGTAATCCTGAACTGGCCGTGACCTTCCACGGGCTGCCGTTTGGCCCGGGTCACCGACGCTGGGCCTCTGCCTTGGCGATACGCGTGGAAAGGCTGCTGCTTAGGGTGGGGCCGCGCTTGGGGCTGGTGTTCCTTTCTACGGCTGCGGAAGAACTGTATCGCCAAGAGGTTGGCGCGGAGCAGTACGAACGGCACCGCGTATTCACACAGCCGAATTGCGCGGATTTGGGCGCGCTGTCATCGCCCGATCAGCGAACACCGGATCGAGACATCATCATGACCGGCCGCGATGCCTGGCAAAAGGATTTGGCGCGCGCGCTCAGGATTTTTGCCGCTTTGCCAGGCAGTTATCGCCTGACCCTTTGCGGACCCGGCACGGATCATTCCGGGTTTCGCGTGCGTGCTCGTCGTATCCTCGGACCAGGTCCACTTTCACGTGTTCGGTTCATGGGCGAGGTTTCGGATATCCGACCGCTGCTAGCAAATGCCGATGCCTATCTCCTGACATCTCGCTACGAGGGGATGCCGATTGGGGCACTCGAGGCCTTCGAAGCAGGCTTGCCGGTCGCGCTTAGTGCGATCCGAGGCACGGAAGAGATCCGGGAACTGCACCCATTCTGCACCGAGCTGAGCGGCGGGACAGGCCCGGACGATGCGCAGGAAGACGCCTTGCGCCTTGTTTCCTTGACGGAAGCCTACCGCGCCGACCCCATCGCCGCGCGTCGGGATATCCGCGGTGCTTTTCAAAAGCACTTCTCTTTCCCTGAATGGGCGCAGCAAATGCGTCTGATGACCGCGCGCCTGTGTTGGCCTGAAACGCGAGAGGGTTCTGACTTACCGGTCCCTGCACTGAAAGAGGGGCCGCCTTCGGGCCTAGAATGGACAGCCGCAAGGGACGGTAGATTTCGGGCCGAACAAGCGCCTCCACCACCCCCACGGATCTGAGCAGGGTGCTGGAACGCTGGCCGTTCACCGGGCCTGACGGCTCCGGGTTATTGACATGCCTGGCTGAGAGGCCAAAGTCTGCCCCTTAAGAGAGAAGCGTTCGCGCGGGAAAGGGATCAGGCCATGTACAATTTCGAGTTCGTCAAACCCGCTACTCTGGAAGAGGCCATTACCGCCCTTGCTGATGAAGAGGCGCAGCCGCTTGCCGGTGGGCAGACGCTGATTCCAACCATGAAGCAGCGTCTCAACGCACCGGGAAAGCTTGTGAGCCTTTTGGGGATCGAAGCGCTGAACCACGTGCGGATGGAGGATGGTCAGTTGGTCATCGGGGGCACCACCCCGCACGTGACCGTCGCAGAAAAGGCTGCTGCTGATTTTCCGGCATTGGCCGCACTTGCCGGCGGGATCGGTGATCCGGCGGTTCGCAATCGCGGAACAATCGGCGGCAGCCTGGCGAACAATGACCCGGCTGCCTGCTACCCCGCAGCCGCGCTGGCCTCCGGGGCGACAATCCTAACAGATCGGCGAGAGGTCGCGGCTGACGATTTCTTCCAGGGCATGTTCACCACCGACCTGGAGGAGGGGGAGATCGTGATCGGGGTCCGTTTCCCGGTTCCCGAAGCCGCCAGCTACCAGAAATTCGAACAGCCTGCGTCCCGTTTTCCCATGGCGGGCGTCTTCGTGGCGCGGTTCGCCGACGGAGTTCGGGTTGCCGTGACAGGCGCATCGGAAGAAGGGGTGTTCCGCTGGAGCGAAGCGGAAGAGGCCCTCTCGGCAGATTTCGCGCCGGAGGCGCTGGAAGGACTGAGCTTGCCTGCCGACGGCATGATCGGTGATCTGCACGGCAGCCCGGAATACCGCGCCCACCTGGTTGCGGTTATGACCCGCCGCGCTGTTTCTGCGGCTCTTGCTGGATGACGATTGCCTAGGGCTGGCTGGCTGCCAGCCAGTCTGGGCCCCAGTGAAGTCTATCCAGCCCGGCAAAGCGCGCGACACGTATGAGTTCGGCTTCCAGCCGGGCAATCCGTCCTGCGCCGAAACGCACGCCTTCCTCTGGCCAGAGGCGGGCGATGTCGAGCGTGCCACTTTCCCTGTTTGCCTTCATGTCGATCCTGCCAACCAGCCGATCACCTTCCAGCAAGGGAAAGACGTAGTAACCATAGCTACGTTTCGGCGCCGGAACGAATATCTCGATCCGGTAGTGGAAGCCAAAGAGCCGTTCTGCCCGCTTTCTGTCACGCAAGGCAGGATCGAACGGGCTTAACACGCGGATCCGCTTCGGCGGGTCGGGCAGGGTGACGGTGCTTTCCAAGGTGCCTGGGCGCAAGTAGACGCGGCGGCGGCCCTTGTCACATTCAACCTCAGCCTCGATCAGGCGTCCCGCCTGGAGTTCCGCCTGGCACCAGGCCCGGCTTTCCTTCGGAGTGGCGATGTCCCAGAAGGCGGCGATTTCCCCCCTCGTGGCGAAGCCCAATCGTTCAAGCGCCGCGTTGTTCAGCCAGTCCAGGCTTTCCTCCAATGGAACCTGTTCTGTCTGCGGGCCGAGGACGCGGTCAGACAGGTCGTAGTACTTCCGAAAGCCCTGCCTGCGGGACACGGCCAATTCCCCGCTGCGCCATAGAAACTCCAATGCCGCCTTGGAAGGGTGCCAGTCCCACCACCCCGTGGATTTGGTGGCTTCTTCGGACTTGAGATCGGCAGAGCAAACCTCACCGTGCTGCGCGACGTGGTCTTTGACCTTCCGCAGCTCCTCCAGGAACGCGGACCCCTGCCATCTTGGCCAGCGCGCACGCATCTGGTTGGCATCCCGCTGAAAGCGATGCCGGATATGGGGAAGAAATTCCGTCGGCAGGATTGCCGCGTCATGTGTCCAATGTTCGAACAAGAGGCGGTCGCGTTCGATAAGTGGGGCCAGGTTGCCTGGCCGGTATGCGGGACGCCGGGCGTAGAGGATCATGTCGTGGGCGCGGGCCAAGGTGTTGACGGAATCCACCTGAACGAAGCCAAGGTCGCGGACCAGCCCGGCCAGGTCCGCACCCTTTCCGCTGCCCTTGGGCGGTTCCCCTAGCAAGTGGCGATGCAGGAAGAGCTTTCGGGCGCCGCGATTGTCCAGCAGCGGAAGCGCGTTCTCGGCCATGGGATCCTTTGGCGCGTTGGGGCTCTTGCGCGGTCAACTGAGGCGCAGCGTATCGCCGAAATTGATGGTTGGGGTCAGCTCAACCTTCCCAGCGGAGGGGGCATCGGAATTTTCCGCATGGGCCAGGATGATTTCGGCCGCGCGTCGACCGATCTCTGTCCTGCAGGAATCCATCGTGGCGAGCTTGCAGGGCAGGCCCTGCAGCAAAGACACGTCATTGAAGCCCGCCAGACCGATCTTGTTCGGGATGTCGTAGCCCTGTTCGATCATCCAAAGAAGCCCGCCCGCGCCGACGATGTCATTGGAATAATACAGACAATCCAGATCTGGCCTCCGGGCAAGAATGCTTTGCGTCATTTCACGGCCCTTCGCCAGGGCTGAGCCTTCGCTGTAGAACTCGGTATCCGCGATTTCGATCCCGTTCTTGGCCAGCGCCTCGGTGAAGCCTTCAAAGCGTTTGCGCGCGCGATGGTCAGCGCCCAACCGCGTGCCCAGGAACCCGATCTTGCGATAGCCTGCCCGCAGAATGGCGCGGCCCATTTCCCGCCCGGCCCGACGATGAGAGATCCCAACTGCTGCATCGATGGGGCTGCCATCGGTGTCCATGATCTCGACCACCGGGATGCCTGCCGCCTGGAGCATGGCGCGGGACGGGTCAGAGTGTTCCAGGCCGGCGATGATGACACCGGATGGCCTCCAGGAGAGCATCTCATACAGAACCTTTTCCTCCTTTTCTGGAAGGTAATCGGTGATGCCGACCACAGGCTGCAAAGGGGATGTCTCGAGAACGCGTGAAATGCCGGTCATCACTTCAGGGAAGACCATGTTGGACATGGAGGGGATGATGACGGCAACGAGGTTCACGCGCTGGCTGGCCAAGGCGCCGGCGATCTTGTTGGGCACATAGCCCATCCGTTTCGCAGCCGAGAGGACCTTGAGGCGGGTCGCCTCGGACACATCGCCCCTGTTTCGCAGGACGCGGCTGACGGTCATTTCCGAAACGCCGGAGGCTTCGGACACATCTCTGAGGGTCAACGGACGTGTGGGAGGTTTGGACACGGGCAATTCCTGATATGAATGCCCGATGCTAGCCCGCAGGTAGTCATGTCTTCAAGTTAACTTTGCCATCCAAGGAGATGCGCGAAGCTGTCGGCAGGGCTAAGTTTGTGCCCGAATGCAGCCAGCATCAAAGTGCTGACTGCCTGAAGGCTTTGGCCTTTTCAGAACTCAGACCATTCATCATTGCTGGCCCCCGGGGCGCTTGCGGCAGGTGCGTTTACCACTGCCCGCGCCGGTTCGGACTTTGCCAAACGCGGGGTGGTCGACCGGGCCACATCGCGTACCTTGCTGTCGTCGCAATGGAAGCTTTGGGAGATACGGTTAAGCTTGGCCGCTTCACCCACCATGACCTTTCCAGTGCCATGCACCTGCGAAGCCACGGCTGCATTCTTTTGCGTCACCTGGTCGAGCTGGTCGACAGCGGTGTTGATCTCTTCCAGGCCCACGGATTGCTCGCGCGCGGCAGTGGCAATGGATGACACCGATGCGGAGACCTTGTCGAACTCACCGATCAGCGTTTCGAAGGACTTCCCGGCCTTTTCGACCAGCTCGACACCCCCGGTCACGTTAGAAGCAGATTCCACGATCAGCGTGTTGATTTCTTTCGCGGCGTCGGAAGAGCGCTGCGCCAGGGCGCGCACTTCGGATGCGACCACGGCGAAACCACGCCCGGCCTCCCCTGCGCGGGCCGCTTCCACGCCCGCGTTGAGCGCAAGAAGGTTTGTCTGGAACGCCAAGTCCTCGATCACGCTGGTCACCTGGGTGATTTTTTGGGACGAGGAAGAGATCTTGTCCATAGCCACCATCGCCTCGGACACGACCTGCCCGCTCTTGGCAGCATCTGCCTTAGCGCGGCTCATGACCCCATCGGCTTCAGAGGCGGAGTCCGCGGTGGATTTCACGGAGGCTGAAAGCTGAGTGATCGCGGCGGCTGTCTCCTCTAGGCTCGCCGCTTGTTCAATTGCACGCTGGCTTAGGTCGTTGGACGCGTTCTCTACATCATGGGCGTTGTTATCGATTTCCCTGGCAGAGGAAACCAGCTCGGAAATCGTTTCGTTCAGTTTCAGGATTGCGGCGTTGAAGCCATTGCGCAGGGCTTCGTAATCCGCAGCAAATTCAGAACGGATGATACCGGTCAGGTCCCCGTCGGCCAGTTGACTGATCGCAGAGGTCAGGTGCTGCACGACGTGTCTTTGCTGTTCGGCCTGCTCTTCCTGTTGTTTGCGCTGACCCTCTGCGACCGAAAGCTTGCCGCGCAGGTTCTCCAAGTTGCGGGCAAGGCTGCCCACGTCGTCGCGGCGTTCCGTCATCGGAGTGGCCGTGGCCAAATCCCCTTCAGCAACACGGCTGATCGCTTGACCGACGAGAACGAAAGGTTTTGAAATCGACTGTCCGATCATCACGCCGACGATCGTAAGCACTACCATCAAGGCGCCAACTTGCAGGTAAAGCTGATTGCGCAGCCGGACCACGGGACGGAACAGTTCTTCTTCGGCCTGTTCGACAACCACATCCCAGGTTGCCCCGTGAAACTCGATCGGCTTGCCCATCATGGCGACCTCAGTGCCCACCAACCCCGTGCCTGCAACAAATTCCGAGGAATCGGCTGCCAGCATCTGGAAAAGGACCTCGTTTGGGGGAATCTGCGACAGGATTTTCGGCCCATCGGCAAAACGCGTGCCGCTGCGAAGCATGTGGTCGCTGCCGACAAGATAGGCCTCTCCAGTTTCGCCCAGGCCCCTGGGATCGGTCAGGATCGCGTTTATACGATCGGTCGGCATGTTGTAAATCAGCGCGCCAAGGGGCGCGCCGTCGCGGCCCAGCACCGCTGTGCCAAGGAAGCTGGCCGCGTCGCCGTCCGCGGCTGCGTAAGAGCTGAAGTCCGCGAAGGCGATCTCTCCGGTCGCAGAGGCGATGGCCTGCTGGAATGCGATGGCAAGCCCACTGTCCTTGTAGGGGCCGGACAGAAGGTTGGTGCCGAAATCCACTTCCTTTTCAACGGAATAGACCACGTTCCCATCGCGATCGACAAGGTACAGGTCTTCAAGGTCGCGCACAGAGGCAAACTCATCAAGGAACGGGTGATACTTCGCATGGGTCCGGTCGTACTGTGGGGCGCTTTCGCCAGCCATCAGCAGATCCCGGTCGCCGCGCGGGTTCGGGTTGTCGTAGATGTAGTCGCGCTGAAGGACTTCTGTCGGGTCGCCGTCAGTCGCCGTCCAGGCCAGCATGAAACTGTTCAGAGCCGCCCCCACGGCCGGGTCGCCGGATTGTGCCACCAGCAGCCCCTGGGTCTCTTTGAGGACAGCTTCAAGCTGGGCCGCTCGGCTTTCCGTCAGGACGAGGAACCTATTGTTCAGCTGCTCTTCGAGGGTGCTTCTGGATCCCAGGTACGCGGTCGTCGTTAGTGCCGCAGCCACGACCAGCCCGAAGAGCGTTAATATGATGGGTAGCTTGACGGCAAGCTTCACGTTGCTCAGCATCGAGAAAGGAGAGCCCTTCGCGCCCTTGGTCGAGGCGGAGTGTTCAGTTGCGGTCATTTCGTCATCCTTTTCCGCGCCGTTGGTGCTGGCCCGTGTCACGCCTTCGGAGAGCTGGCTGGTGGCTGGGACTCTCTTCATCCGGCAGCAGGGATGACAGGAACGCTTTAAGGACAGCTTAAATGCGGCGAATGGCAGGTGAATGACGTTGGGAAAATGTTTCGACTTCAATCGACATCCGCGTCGACTCCGTCGATGACAAGGCTTTCGTGACCTTGTAAGAGGGCTCCGGCGGCCCCGTGGCTCAACTGGATAGAGCAGCCCCCTCCTAAGGGGCAGGTTACAGGTTCGAATCCTGTCGGGGTCACCACCATTCCGCTAAGCTCGGCTGGTTGAAAATAGATCTATCAATGAGGTATATAGTAGAATAAGAATTGTGGTTCTATAATTGTGTCGGCTTTAGGAGGAGGGGCGGTGCGCTACAAGAAGCTTGACATGAACCTGCTCGCGGCCCTCGACGTGATGCTGCGCACCCGTAGTGTCTCCATGGCGGCGGAGGAGATGTTCATCACCCAGTCGGCTATGAGCAATGCTCTTGGAAGGCTCAGGGACTACTTTTCGGATCCGCTGTTGATCCAGGTAGGTCGTCAGATGGAGCTTTCGCCGCTCGCGTTGAAGATTCAGGAGCCCTTAAGGGAGATCATCCTTCAGATCGACGGCTCGATCCTTTCGCCACCATCCTTTGACGCAGCGACAAGTGAGCGTGAGTTCACGGTTGTATTGTCTGACTATTCACTCGCGGTGCTGGGTGAGAAAGTGAGCCAGCGCGTGATAGAAGAGGCGCCGAACATTCGGCTGAACTTTCGCCCCCAACTCGCCTCTCCCGAAAAATTGCTCGAGCGGGGCGAGATCGATCTTCTGATCGTGCCTGAGTCGATCGCAATGGACGGCCACAGCAGCGAGCCGCTCTTCGAGGACCGGCTTGTCGTGCTGGCTCCGATTGCATTCCAGTGCGCGGAGAAACTGGACCGGGAGCGTTTCGTTAACGCGCAAATGGTCGTGATGGAGCCGTTTTTCGGTCAGGAGAGCTTTGGTAGCATCGCGATGCGTCGGATGGGCCTCGAGCCGCGCAAATCCATTTCGACCTTTGCTTTCAACTCGATTGCCGATCTGTTGCACGGGCCAAATCACCTCGCGCTTCTGCAGGAGCGTTTGGCGAAGCGGGCGGCCGCATCTGGCAAGTTTCGCGTGTATGAGCCGCCCGTCGAATTTCCTGTGTTGCGTCAGACGATGCGGTGGCATCGACACCGGTCGCGGGATCCGGGGCTGATCTGGCTGCGGCGTTTCTTTTCCGACTGCGCACAGACGGACACCTAAAGATAGAGCCCGTATCCGAACGCCGTTGGTGACTTTGGCGTTGTCCCGCAAATCAGTGCGGCGTAGCCGGCACCACTGCGTTGAAGAAGCTTGGCAAGGCGCTTCAGCGCTCCGCCTTCGAAAAGGAATTGCTCGGAATAGGTCGGTTGGACGGATTTCATAGGCCTGCCTCAGAACTAGTTTACCCTCCCCGTCCTCCTCTTACCCCTTCAAGGCAGGATATAAAAATGCGAATTTAGAATACTAGTTCTGCATTTCCTGCATGCCGTGCGCGCCAAGGTAGGCGAGCAGCATGCGGCTTGTCTCTTCCTTGATCCAGGACCAGCCCACTTGATTGATCTCGCCGCGGGTAGACCCCAGGCCAAGAAAATTGCCGTAGGTCGAATAGGACGACATCACGCAGTATCGGAAGACCTGCTCGGCGTCATCGGTGGAAAGCTGGTTCGCACGGGTCATGAGAAGCGACACCACGCCGTCGCTGAATTGCCAGTAGGACCGGCTGCCGGCTTCGGAGATGACTGGATCATTTATCGCGCGGATCATGTAGGCGCGCAGGAGCGGTGCATTGTCACGCAGGATTTCCGCGATTCCGTCGAACAAGCGGGGAACAATATCTTGCAGCGGAAGTTCGTCCCAGACGGGATCTTGGAGAAGCGCCCGATGGGCGGCGTCCATCTCTTCGAGAAGGGTGTTGTGTACGAAATGGACTAATTCGTCCTTGCCTGTGAAGCGTCCGTAAAGGGAACCAACCGAAACGCCGGCGGTGCTCGAAACCTGCTGCAGCGTGAAGCCCTCGTAGCCATGCTCCGCCATAAGCTTGCGTGCCGCGGCGACTAACTTGGCTTGGCTAATACGGCTACGGCGCTGCTTGGGTTCCTTCTTCAGTCCTGTGCTCTCTGCCATGTCGTATTACGCTCGCGTTGAATCCTGCCATAATGGAGTAGCTTTTCTCTACCCGAATTAGAACAGATATTATGATCGGCAACGTCGAACACAACAAGGACGGGGCATAGGCCCCGACCTTGTCCGTGCCTGACTGGCAGTCAGGCGGTATTGGCGATGCGCAGGGCTCGTCCTCGCGGCGATGCGGCGAATGCAAACATCAGCACCGCGATGACGAGGCTCACTGGGCCGAACACCTGGAACGGATAGAGCACGCCCTCTCCGGCCCACCCCCGAAACGCGCTGAAGATCAGTGGGCTGACGAACATGCCGGCGAAGAAGGCGCTTGACCAAGCGCCCATAGCGCGCCCCCTGTGAGCTGGGCCAAACAGTGATGAGACCCAGAAGATCATCGCGCTGACCGCCATGCCCGCTCCGATTTGCTGAACGAAGGCCGAAACGCCCATAGCGAATTCGTTGGTCGAGAAGCCGATACCAAGCATGCCGATACCGATAAAGACCAGCATCACGCCAAGGACCTGTTCGGGGGACAGACGTTTTGAGCTGAAGCTGAAGAAGAGCGCCCCGGCGGGAACTGCCAGCGAAACGATCGACATGACCAGGCCTATCCGCCCCGGAGGCGCGTTGTTCAGCGAATGGAAGGCCGACCCACCGTTTATAGTGTAGATGTAATAGAGGATCGCAAGAACGAAGGTGATCCCAGCAACAGCGGCAATGCGGCCCCAGGGAAAGGTCGTGTCATCGATCTCGGGTTCGTCGGCGTGGCGGGTAAGCACCTCGGGCTCGAACATCCAGACCAGCATGGCCAGGAAAAGTGGGAATGCCACGATGTAGATCCAGAAGGCGCCGTTCCAATGAATTTCAGTCAAGTAGCCAGAGCCTGCGATCACGGCACTGGCAGCGAGCGGCCCAACGATGCCCTGCACCGTCAGCCAGAACCGCCGACGATCCATGCCGAAATAGTCCATCATCATTGTGTTGGCGATGGTCAGCACGATAGCCTCGGAAAGACCCACTCCTAGCCGGCTGGCAAAAATGGCGCCGAGGTCGTGAAGATACAGCGGCATCGTCCCGCAGATCCCGTAGAGAAGCGTAGAGCACAGCAGCAACTTGCGCCGGCCCACCGCGTCCGCAGCCCAGCCGACGAAGGGGGCGGAGATGGCAATCATGAGCCCGGGGGCGGTCAACATCAGGGGGATCAAGGTGTGGGCATGGGGCGTGTCTGCGAAATGCTGGATCAACGTCGGCACCGCAGGCACCAACGAGATAATGGCCATGATCGGCAGAAACGCGGTGATGGCCATGACGATCCCTTGAGGGACGCCTGCCTGTCGGGGTCCAGCATGGGACGGGGCGGCGGTGTTCAAGACATTCTCCTCCTATTGTCTTGATGTCGTTTCCTCTGCGACATAAGAACAAAAATTTCAATTCGATTTTTGAGACCGGCCGCAGTTTCCTTCGGCTCTCCCTCGGCGAACACGGTCTCATTGTCGGTATCGCTCCAGAGGGTAGACACTCACGGTCGATGAGCAGAAATGAATATTCCCCATTCACCTATTCGCGCGCTGAATGCTCGGGCCCGCGGTGGCATCAAGCTGCTGAATTGAAGCATGACGGGAATAAATTGTCGGTTTCCGGGAGATCCTGCCTATGTCACGGCGACTATCTGTGAGGGAGGGAAAGATGTCTGAGCGATTTGACGCGGTGGTGGTGGGCAGCGGTCCGGTAGGATCCGCCTTTGCGCGTAGGCTGGCCGAGACCACCGACATGAGCATTCTCATGGTGGAGGCTGGCAAGGACCTCGCAGATACCGGTGGTGTGAACATTCGCAACCTGCCGCCGGAGCGCCGGGAAGGCGCTTATGCCGAGGCGCGCGCTTTTCCGTTGGCGCGTGTCGCATCAGAAACGAGGCCGCAAGACGCGCTGAGCGCGAGGCCTGGCACGTTCCTGCTGCGCCATGACGCCACCGGCACACCCGATGACCTGGGAATGCCCGCGGCGGCAATGTCCAGCAACCTGGGGGGAATGGGCGCGCATTGGACCTGCGCCTGTCCGCGCCCCGGCGATTCTGAGCGTATCGACTTCCTGCCGGAAAGCGTTTTGGCCGAAGCCTTCGAGACGGCAGAGACCTATCTGAACGTCATTCAGGATGGATTTCCGAGCAATGAGACCACCAGCTTCATCGTCGAGTCGCTGCGGCGCGATTTCGGCGCGGGGCGCACGGCAGACCGTATGCCCCAGCCGATGCCGCTGGCCTGCCGGAAGAATGAGTCTGGCCCGATCTGGGGGGGCGTGGATGTGGTGCTCGGTCCGCTCGCCACGGCCGAGGGGCGCGCGGCGCGCCGGACGGAGTTGCGCACCCAGACGTTGTGTCGGCGGATTATCGTGGTCGACGGACAGGCGACGGGTGTCGAACTGGAGGACTGTAACACGGGCCAGAGCCGCATTGTCGATGCCGGGACAGTTTTTGTTGCCGCAGATGCACTGCGTACGCCGCAACTGCTTCATGCTTCCGGAGTGAGGCACGAGGCGCTCGGGCGCTATCTCAACGATCAGCCGCAAGTGATTTCGCTCATCGAGCTGGACCCAAGTCGTGCCTGGCGCGGCAGCAGCCCGCGCGATGTGCCCGATCAGCGGGACAACGTGACGGGCGTAAGCTGGATCCCCTTCAAGGACCGCGATTTCCCGTTCCACGCCCAGCTGATGCAGATGGACACCTCGCCCATTCCGCTGGAGCCCCGCGCCGATGGCAGCGGCCGCCCGGTGGTCGGCCTGGGCCTTTTCGCGGCCAAGGAGATCCGCGCCGACGACCGTATCGTTTTCGAGGATGAGCGGGATGCGCTTGGTCTGCCGAAGATGCGACTGGAGTATAGTCTGACCGATGGGGACCGCGACAGGCTGCGGCAGGCGGCAGATGTCGTCGCGGCTGTGGGGGCTTCGCTGGGGAAAGTGATCGGCGATCCGATCGTGCTGCCCGCCGGAACGTCGCTGCACTATCAGGGAACCCATCGCATCGGACCAGAGGATGACGGTACCTGCGTTTGCGATCCCGCGTCCAAAGTCTGGGGCGTGGCGAACCTCTACCTCGGCGGCAACGGTTGCATTCCGACGTCGACCGCCTGCAACCCCACGCTTACCGCGGTCTCTCTTGCAGTGATTGCAGCCGACGATGTCGCCAAGCGACAGTCCGTCTAAGACAGTCCGGTGCCCGGGGAGGCGGGCGCCGGACACTTGGTGCGGGAAGAGTGGTGCAGGTATTTATTAGCAATATATTAGAATTAGAATTATCATTATTGAACGCATGCGGAGCATTGGGTAGCACTGCTGACATTGGCCCCGGGAGTTTGGTTCGGTCACCTTTTCGGCCGACCCCGAGCCGATGACGCGACGCGCCGCAGAGAAGGCGCGTATCAAGAAATGATCTCAGGGAGGAGACCTAGGATGATCAGAACGGCAGTCTCTGCCGCGGCCTTGGCGTGCGCGTTTGCAGCCTCGGCCAGTGCGGAAACCACACTTGCAACCATCCCCACCCAGGGCATCGGCGATCAGCCGACCTACGTACGAAGCTGCGATAGCAAGGGTATTGGCTACTTCTATGTACCCGGCACCAACAGCTGCCTGCGTTTCCAGGGTCTGATCCGTTTCGAGCCCGCCGCTGGCAGTAAGCTCGATGATACGCAGCCCCTCGAGACCTACCAGTCGACGTCGCGTTTCACCCTGCGGGTGGGGTCGACCAACGAGAGCGACTACGGCCCGATCACGACTATGGCCGAAGCACGCTTCAGCCATGTCGATGGCGGCACACTAGGCGTCCGCCTTTACCGCGCCAACATCGGGATTGGTGACTTCCTCTTCGGCGTAGAGGAATCCGCATTCATCCGTGCGACCGGCGATCTCGGCCGCGTGGTGAATACCGGCCTTGTGCCGGCGGGCGGCTACTCAACCGGCCAGCTGGCTTACAGTTTCAAACCGGCCGAGGGGGTCAAGGGCCTCGTGTCGCTCGAGCAGGGCAGCGACGATTATGCCGAAGTGAACGGCGAGATCGAAGGTGACATGCCGAACGTGGTCTTCGGGCTCGGCAAGGACTGGGAGGATTTCAGCCTTCGGGGCGCCTTGGCCTACGACGCGCCGAACGATGGCGCCGCTGCAAAGCTTCGCGTGGATTATCGCCTTGGAGGTCGGAATGGTTTCTGGGGGCAGGCGGCCTACAAGACCTTTGACGACGTCTACGCTCCCACGGACAACGGGGGCATGGAGCGGCAGATCAGCAGCTTCTACGGGACTTGGGGCGGTGACTACGCGGCTTGGGGTGGGGGCACATACGGGCTTGGCGACAAGACGAGTGCCAATTTCCAGGTTTCCTATGACCAAGCGCAGACCTTCGCGGTCTCGGCCAACGTGCTTTTCGAGCCGATCCCGACTTTATCGATCATTCCCGAACTCACCTACATCTCCTACAACGACAAAAATGACTACAGGGATGGCAAGGACGCCTTCCAGGCGATGGTGCGCATCGAAAAGCTCTTCTGAGCCGACATTGTAACAGTTCCCTCAAACTGCCCGCACCTGAGTAAGGTGCGGGTTTTTTCTTGCCCTGCAAAAGCTTGACAAGGGCTCTCCTTGCAAAATATAGAATTAATATTCTAATTATGTTTCGAGTCATCCAGGGAGGACTAGATGCGCTTTTCCGTGTTTCTGAATGCGCGGGCGACGGCACCCGAGCAGGATCGTTTTGTCATGAAGGCAATGGGCGATCACGCACTGCTTGCAGAGGCCAAGGGCTTCGAAGCGGTGTTCACGCCCGATCACCATTTCACCGGTTATGCGCCTTGGGCGTCGGACCCGATGATGTTCGCGGCGTGGCTGGCGCCGCAATTCCGCAAGCCCACGACGCTGGGCTTCTCGGTCACTTCGGTACCACTGCACAGCCCGGTCCGGTTTGCCGAGCGGGTAAACCTTCTCGACCAGCTCAACGATGGTCGGGTGCTGATCGGCGTCGGCTCCGGCACAACACCGGAGGAGATGATCGGCTTTGGCGTGAACTACCGCGAAGCGTCGGCGATCTCGGACCGGAACCTCGAAATCGCAGAGGAACTCTGGGCGAAACTGCCCGAGGATGATCCCATCGAGTTCGAGAGCGGTCCCTGGAAGGGGCGCGTTTTACAGCGGATCGCACCGGCGCCTTATTCCAAGGGCCATGCGCCATTGATGCCGGTCGCCTTCAAGGAGGCTTCTGTGCGGCGCGCGGCCGAGAACGGCTGGCCCGCTTTTATCCCGGCCTTCAGCCCGCCCGTGATCAACAACCTCGAACCGTTGTCCCACGTGACCAAGCACTACACCAAGTATCGCGACATGCTGATGGCGGCGGGTCACGACCAAGCCACTCTGGACCAGGCGCTTGGCTGGACGACCCACACCTATCAGTGCGTCCACGTCGCCCCCTCCGCCGATCAGGCCCGAGAAGAGCTTGAGATCATCCTGCGTGCTTATCAGGAGGCAGTGAACCGCGAGAACGCCTTTGCGGCAAAGGCCGAAGCGGACGAGGCCAACAAGAAGACGGACATCAATCTTGAAGCTTTGACCGACGAGTGGATCGCCACGTGGTGTCTCTACGGTACGCCCGAGCAGGTGATCGAGCATCTTGAGCCCTATGCCGAACTGGGGATCGGCAACGTTCTGTGCGGCACCACTACCGGGCCGCTCACCGACCAGCGCCTTGATTTTGCCAAGCAGACCGTGTCCCTGATGGGCGAGAAGGTCATTCCGCATTTCGCCGCGAAGCGTCGGGCGGCGGCATGAGCAAGCCACTCATCCTCGGTTTCGGCGGGACCACGCGCGCGGGCTCTTCCAGTGAGAAGCTGGTTCGTGCCGTGCTGTCCAACTGTGAAAAAGAAGGGGCGCGGACGCGCCTCTTCGACGGTGCGTTCCTTGCGCGATTGCCGCTCTTCGCTCCGGAGAACCCCGAGCGAACTGCGGAACAGCGTGAGTTTGTTGAGGCGGTGCGGCGGTGTGACGGCCTTGTGATCGGCACACCTGCGTATCACGCTGGCGTTTCCGGGCTGGTCAAGAATGCGCTCGACCTGCTCGAGGACCTGCGTGGAGATGCGCGGGTTTATTTCGATGATCTTCCCGTCGGTCTGGTGGTCTCGGCGGCGGGCTGGCAGGGCACCGGCATCACGCTTTCGGCGCTGCGCGATATGGTTCATGCCATGCGGGGCTGGCCCACGCCGATCGGCGTCTCGGTCAATTCGTTGGCGGGTCCTTTGTTCGATGCGGATGGTGCCGTGGCAGACCCGCAGCTCGACGCCAGCATCGCGGCGCAGGCCAAGCAGATCGTCCGGTTCGCCGCCGCCTTTCAACAACCCAATGAAAACAGGGGAGCCGCATGATGCGTGATCAGACGGTACCGGCAGACCGCCTGTCGGACGCGGACAAGGCACTGCTCACTGCAGGCGGCGCCATGTGGAACACGGCGCCGGTCGGCGGACTGCCTGCGTTGCACATGGCCGACGGCCCAATGGGCGTGGCAAGCGGCAGGGTGGACGAGCGTGATATTGCCGTCCTGACACCGGCGCCGGTCGCACTTGGCGCAAGCTGGGACGCCGACCTGGTACGCCGCGTCGGTGCTGTCGTTGGCTCCGAGGCGGCGCGCTCGGGGGTCGATGCTTTGCTGGCCCCGAATATCAATCTTCCGCGCTCGCCGCTTGCGGGCCGGGCCTTCGAATACTTCTCGGAAGACCCGTTTTTGACAGGGACTCTGGGCCGGGCTTGGGCCGAGGGCCTGCAATCCCGGGGGGTCGGCGCGATCCCCAAGCACCTTACCTGCAACGACAGCGAGACGGACCGGAACTCGGTGGATGTCCGCGTCTCCGAAGAGGCCCTGCGCGAGGTCTACCTGCTTCCCTTCGAAATGGCGCTGGCGGCGAAGCCCGCAGGTTTCCTGATGGCCTACAACCGGGTCAACGGCGCCTATTGCTCTGAGCACGCACTGCTCATGAACCAGATCATCAAGACCGAATGGAAGTTTGATGGACTGCTGGTGTCCGACTGGTTCGGCGTGATGGACGGGCAGGCGGCAATGCATGCCGGGCTTGACCTTGAGATGCCGGGGCCAGGCCGAGAGATGGGGGAGCACTGCCTTGCAATGCTTGACCGTGGCGAAATCGATGCGGCGCGGCTGGAGGATGCGGCAACGCGTGTCTCCAGCACGGCCCGGCGTTTCGCGGGGAAAGGGCAAAGCACGGAGCTCGACAGAGCGGCCCTGACCGAGGCAGCGGCCGCGGGCATGGTCCTGCTGCGCAACGACGGGCCGCTTCTGCCGCTCGATCCGGCCCGCCAGCGCCGTGTTGCGCTGATCGGGCCGAATTGGTCGGCCCCCTGCTACCAGGGCGGAACCTTTGCCAAGATCTCGGTCGACCCATCCTTGCCGACACCGCGCGAGGCGGCCGAGGCCAAGCTTGCGGCGCAGTTCGACCTGAGGTTTGCTCAGGGCTGCCTGGCAGAACCGGTACTGCCGCCGATGCCCGTGACACCCATGGACGAAGCCGATGGGCGCGGCATGAAGGTCACTTACTTCGATAGCCATGACTTCGGCGCGCCGCCCCTTGCCGAGGAGGTCCGCGACACCAATTCGCTGACTTGGTTCGCACGAACGGGGATTGCCGCGGCAGTGGACAAGGCTGCGGGTGTGCGGGCCTCGGGGGTCTTCGTGCCAGAGCATGCGGGGCCGCATCGCATCTATGCGGGGGGGACCGGCGCGACCCGGATCCTGGTCGATGGCGAGGAGGTGCTTGCCGACGACACGCTCTACGCCCCGGCAGACATCATGGGCCGTCTCAAGTCCGGCGAGGCGAATTGTGTCGAGGTGGATTTTCATGACCTCACACCGAGGCAGATCGAGATCGAACTTCGCTATTCACCGGCACATGTGCAGGGGCTGTGGTACGGGATCGACGGGCCCGACCGGACCGAGGCGCTCTACGCCGAGGCCGAGGCTGTGGCGACCGACTCCGACGTGGTGTTGCTCATGCTTGGCGAAACGTCCGATGCCAGCGTCGAGTCCAAGGATCGGCAAAGCGCCATGCTGTCGCCACGCCAACTGGAACTCGCGCGTCGCGTTGCTGCGGCCAACCCGTCAACTGTGATCATTGTCAACGTCGGCCACGCGCTGGATCTTGAATTCGCTGAGCATGTGCCGGGGCTTATGCTCGCGCTCTACCCGGGCCAAGAGTTCGGTCCCGCCTTAGCCGACGTGCTCGTCGGCCAACGTGAGCCCGGCGGACGGCTCGCCTTCACCGTGGCGCAGCAAGAGAGCGACTATCCCGCCTACGGTCTTACGCCGGACGCGGAGGGGCACCTGACCTACCAGGAGGGTTCGCTGATCGGCTACCGCAGTTTCGTGGCGCAGGGCCACGCTCCGCGTTTTGGCCTGGGCGACGGTCTGGGCTACGCGGCGCTGGAAATTAAGGATGCCCGCGGGGGTCTCGATGGGCCGGTGAGGATCCAGTTGAAGAATTCTTCGATACGCAGCGGGAAGGCGGTCGTGCAGGTCTACGCAAGGCTCCCCGGAGAGGAGCACGTGTCGCTCGTCGGGTTCGCCCCGTTTGTCCTTGCAGGTGGCGAGACAGGTGAGAAATGCATCGACGTCGATCTGCGGCCGCTGCGCCGTTGGCGCGATGGAAGCTGGTGCAAGCCGCAGGGCGCGACGCTTTATGCCGGGCTTTCTCTGGCCGATGCGCTGGCGCGCGGTGTCGTTCACCCATAGCGAAGCCGATCCAGAGACGTCGAAGCGCGGGCCCCCAACCGGGGGCCCTTTTCGTTTCTAAGTTGGGGCCGCAGGTGCGGGGGCAGGCTTGTGCGCGTCCGTTGGCAAAAGCCGGCTCAGCCCGGCGATCACCAGAAGAAGGGCGACCTGGCATTTGGCCAGAAACCATATTGCCGAAGTCGCGTCATGCGTGCTCTGCGCCAGAAAGATACCGCCGAGCGAGGCAATGCCGATCGCCATGCCCAGCTGCTGCGAGGCCCGGAAGACCCCCGAGGCCGCCCCCGCATTCCGCTGGTCGATCTGCACGAAGGCGAAGGCCGGCAGCGGTGCCGAGATCAGCCCCATGCCGCAACCACAAAGCGCAAACCCGGCCATCAGCCGAAGCGCGTCTGCACCGCCGTCCCAGTCTCCAAGGACGTTTGCCATCATCAGGATGCCGGTGATTTGTCCGGCAACGCCGATGAGCGGCATCTTCCGGCCGAGATAGGGCAAAAGCCGCCGTCCAAGCACCGCGATGGAAAGGGCCGCGCCCGCCGCGAAGGGCACATGCAGCAGAGCGGTTTCCAGCGGGTCGAAGCCGAGATGGCTCTGGAGCATGACCGGAACGGCGATGAGAAGCGTCCCGGTGACCACCTGGTATACCATGGCAATCGAGAGCCCGGCCCGGAAGGCGCCGCTTGCAAAGACATTCGGCGGCACAAGCACGGGCCGCGCCGTGCGAGCGCGACGGCGAAGATGACGCCAGAGCAGGGCGAGCAGCAGCGCACCGGCACCCGGCATCAGGCGTGACCACAGGGGCCAGCCGAGCGCGGGACCTTCGATCAGGGGAAGCAGGAAGGCCGAAAAGGCCAAGAGGTTCAGCAGCGCCCCCTTCAGGTCGAGACCGGGTTTCGGCTCTGCGCCCCCCTTGGGAAGTACACGCATCGCAATGACGACCGCCACGGCGACGACCGGCAGGTTGATCAGGAAGATCGGGCGCCATCCCAGGCCCATGATATCGGCGCGGATAAGCACCCCGCCGATGATCGGGCCGAGGACGCCGGCCACGCCACCCAGCAAACCGAAGATGCTCATGACCTTGAACCGTTCGTGCGGCGCGTAGAGGACCTGCACGATGGACAGGATCTGCGGGCCCATCAGCGCCCCCGAGAAACCCTGCAAAATCCGCATTGCGATCAGCGTCTCGGCATCCGGTGCCAGGCCACAGCCCGCCGAGGCAAAGGCAAAGCCGATCATGCCGCTGAGGAACATCCGGCGGTAGCCGAAGATGTCGCCCATGCGCCCGCCGGGTATCAGCGTGATGGCAAAGAAGAAGGCGTAGCCGGCGGAAATCCATTCGATTTGCGCCGTGCTCGCGCCCAGGCTGGAGCGAAAATGCGGGATTGCCACGTTCACCACCGAGCCGTCGATGATTTCAAGCATCAACGCCACCGTGACCACGGCAACAGAGATGGTCCTTTCCCGATCGGTGGGCTGGCGCTCGTACGAGCCGTTCATGGTCTCACCATTCCTTTGAGGGCGGCATGCTCACGATCCGCTTGACAAGGATCGTCCCAATACCATAACAAGAATTCGTATTCTAATTTAAGCCGCGGAACAAGCGCATTCGGTCACCGGGGAGGGGGGCCGAGAGCGGGGCGACCGATCCAGCGACCCTCCCCGATCTGACACCTGAGGAGAGTCAACGTGTTTCCATCTGCCTGTATCGAGTGGCTCTACCAGGACACGCACCCTGATCTTGCCGACCGGATCCGTGCGGCCAAGGCCGACGGCATCGCGCATGTCGAGTTCCACCTGTGGCGCGACAAGCAGATCGATGCTGTGGCGCAGGCTCTGGAAGAAACCGGCGTGACGCTCACCAGCTTCGTGGTCGAGCCCCGCCGCAGCCTCGTGGACCCGGCCGAGCATGCCGAATTCTTACAGGCCGTGCGCGAGTCACTCGAGGTCGCCGCGCGCCTTGGCAAGCCGCCGCTGGTTGTGGCCTCGGGCTTCACGCGCGAGGGCGTTCCGCGCGAAGAGCAACGGGAAGAAGCGATCAGCGCGCTGCGCCAGGCCGCGCGTCTCGCCGAAGAGGCGGGTATCGTGCTGGTTCTGGAGCCGCTCAACACCCGAGTGGAGCATCCGGGCATGTTCCTGTCCGATACTGCCGAGGCCCTCGACATCATCGAGGCAGTGGACAGCCCCAATCTGAAGCTCCTTTTCGATCTCTACCACTCCGCCGTCATGGAGGAGGATCTCGAGCAGGTGCTGAAGGACAGAATGCACCTGGTCCACCATGTCCAGGTCGCCGACATGCCCGGCCGCAACGAGCCCGGGACAGGCGTCATCGACTGGCAGGACAAGCTTGGGCGCCTGCGGGCGCTGGGATACGAGGGGGCAGTGGGGCTCGAATACAAGCCCACCATGCCCGCAACGCAATCGCTCAGGACCGCGCGAGCCGCGACAGGCCTGTGATCGAGAGGGCGGCGCTGCCGTCCGGCTGATTTGAACAGCGGAGAACCAAATGACTTACGACATCAGACGGGGCGTGAGCCTGTACAGCTTCCAGAACGACACCTTCCTGGGCCGGATGACGCTGGAGGACTGCATCCGTACCTGCGCGGAAATGGGCGCCATGGGGATCGAAATCGTCGGCGAACAGACCTTTTGGGGCTGGCCCGAGGTCGGGGTCGCCGACGAAAAGATCGAGGAATGGCACGGCCTCATGGCCAAGTACGGCACGGTCCCGGTCGCCCACGATTTCATGCTCGACTACAAGCGCTACAAGGGGCAGAAGATGCCCTTCGACGAACAGGTCGCCAGCGTCCGCAAGGATATAGATTTCGGCGCCAGGCTCGGAATGAAATTCATCCGCTCCCTCGTCTCGCTGGAGCCCGAGGTTCTGGTCGCCGCAGCGCCCTACGCCGAGGAGAAGGGGATCAAGATCCTCCTGGAAGTGCACGCGCCGCTGCACTTCGATCACCCTTGGATTCTGCGCCACGCCGAGGCCTACGACAAGGCCGGGACCGACGCTCTGGGCTTCCTGCCGGACATGGGCGTCTTCCTCTACCGCTATCCCCGGGTCTGGAAGGAGCGCTTCATACGCAATGGTGTGCCGAGCGACGCGGCGGACTTTATCGAGCAGTCCTTCAACGACCGGCGCCTTGCCGAATACGTGGTCAACGACGTCATCGAGAAATGGGGCCCCGGCCCGCAGATGGGCATGGTCGAAACGCTCCGTCACAACGGCGCCTTCAGCCCCAAGCGCATGCTCGACTTCATTCCGAGGATTCACAACATCCACGCCAAGTTCTATGAAATGACAGAGGATTGCGTCGAGTTCTCTATCCCCTACGACGAAGTCTTCGAGGTCCTGAGGAAGGGTGGCTACAAGGGCTACATCTGTTCGGAATACGAGGGCAACCGCTGGGTGGAGGACGCGCAGGAGGTTGAAAGCCTCGAACAGGTCCGGCGCCAGCAGCATATGTTCTGCAACCTTCTGGGCGAAACCATGCCCAAAGCACTTGTCGCCTGAAAGGAACCCCAATGTTCGATCACCACATCATCTGTGAAGAAGGCTTCCGAAACGTCTCGGACGCCGGCTCCGTCACCGGCTTCGAATTTCAGGCGCGGCTTCCCTATTACCGCGGCCTTGGCCTTTCCATGGTCGAGGACCTCTCGGTGTCCGTCGACGGTGTAGAGGTCCCACGGGAGGACATCCGCTTCTCCGTGCGCGACCGCAGCTGGACCCTCGACGAACTCGAGACCTGCTACGACGACCGCTGGAACTTTGGCGAAAGGGCAACGATCTTCGTCAAGCGGGCTGGCGGGCTTGCGGCAGGCCGCCACCAGCTGAAGCTCTCGGAACGGCTGCGGATCTCCTATCTGCCCTTCGTTCCGACGACGACGTTTGAAACCGAACTGGATCTCGCCGCCTGAACTGGCAAGGCAGCGTGGCGCCGGCGACCGGCCTCACGCCGCAACCTCCTGATAAAAGCAAAGGCCGGCGCTCCGTGAAGCGCCGGCCTTTTTAATGACGTGGTCACTTCAGTCCGCGAGGATGGCCAACGGGCGGCACCAGCCGGCAGAGCCACGCGCGACCTTGACCGGAAAGCACATGACTTCGAAGCCGGCGTCGGGCGGCTGGTCGATGTTGGCGACCTTTTCTATGTGGCAGTAGACGGTCTCGGCCCCGGCCTTGTGGCCCTCCCAGAAAAGATCCCACTGGCCGGTAGCCTTGGCTTTTTCGGCGACGCCCTTCAGCGGGGCGTCTCAGCTCCAGGCGTCGGTGCCGCAGACCTTCATGGCGCGTTCCGTCAGCCAGAGCTTCGCCTCGCGGCCGATGCCGCAGCCCGCCGCCAGATACCCTGCTGGCCTTAAGACGCGCCATGGGCATGGCAGGCAATGTGCGCTCCCTCGGCGTCGAGGTAGGCGTCCTTGCGCCAGGCCATGGGCGTGCC
>NZ_JAATOW010000009.1 GCF_011806405.1 Pseudooceanicola sp. HF7
GAGCGTGGAATCATCCACCGGCGCGCCGTCGGAAATGACCATCAGGATCTTGCGTGCCTCGCGCCGCGATGCCGTCCGGCGGTGCGCCCATTCCAGCGCCTCGCCGTCGATGTTCTCCTTCAGCAGACCTTCCTTCATCATCAGGCCCAGGTTCTCGCGGCTGCGCCGCCAGGGCGCATCGGCCTGCTTGTAGATGATGTGGCGCAGGTCGTTCAGGCGGCCGGGCTGTTGCGGGCGGCCATCGGCCAGCCATTTCTCACGGCTTTGGCCGCCTTTCCAGGCGCGGGTGGTAAAGCCCAGGATCTCCACCTTGACAGAGCAGCGCTCCAGCGTGCGCGCCAGCACATCCGCACAGATCGCCGCGATGGAGATCGGACGCCCCCGCATGGAACCGGAGTTGTCCAGCAGCAGCGTCACCACGGTGTCGCGGAACTCCATGTCCTTTTCGACCTTGAAGGACAGCGGGGTCGTCGGGTTGGCGACCACGCGGGCCAGGCGGCCGGCATCCAGCACGCCCTCTTCCTTGTCGAAATCCCAGCTGCGGTTCTGCTGGGCCTGAAGGCGGCGTTGCAGCTTGTTGGCCAGGCGGCCCACGGCCCCCTTCAGCGGGTCAAGCTGCTGGTCCAGGTAGGCGCGCAGGCGCTCCAGCTCTGCCGGATCGGCCAGGTCCTCGGCCGCGACCTCTTCGTCGAAATCGCGGATGTAGACGGTGTAATTGGGGTCGGCCTCGCTGATCGGCGTCGGCGGAGGCGGATCCAGCGGGGCCTCGCCCTCGGGCATCTCGGCCTCTTCGCCGGCTTCCTGGTCGGCCATGTCGTCGGCGCTGACCTGGGCATCGGACTGGTCCTGCTGCTGCTCCTGGCTGTCCTCGGGGCTGGCCTCTGGCTGCTCTTCGCTGTCGTCAGAGCCGGTGGAATCGGGATCCTGTTCCTCTTCCTCGCCGTCCTGCGCCTCGTCTTCGGCCTCGTCGTCCTCTCCGTCCGGGTCATCGCCCAGCTGGTCGCCGTAGCCCAGGTCCTCGATGATCTTGCGGGCGAACCTGGCAAAGGCCGCCGGGTCAGAGATCTTTTCCTGCAGGTCCTCAAGCGTTTCCGCCGCGCGCTCCTCCATGAAGGGCCGCCAGAGCTCCATCACGTTCTCCGCGCCCTCGGGCAGGGGGCGGCCCGTGGCCAGGTGGCGGATCAGGTAGCCCGCCGCCGTCGCAAGGGGCGCGTCCTTCTGTTCGGTGATTCCGGCATAGCCGGCGCGCTTGGCCTCGGCGGCGATCTTGTGATCGATATTGCCGGCGGTGCCCGGCATGTCCCGCGCGCCCATGGCTTCGCACCGCGCGGTCTCCATCGCCTCGAACAGCTCCCGCGCCATCTGGCCGTCAGGGGCATAGCGATTGAAGGTGGGCACGTCGTGGTACTTGTGGTGCAGCGCCAGCGCATCGGCTGTGCCGCGGGCCAGCAGCACCTCTTCCTTCGTCAGGCGGCGGCTGATCTGCGGCAGGCGGACGGAATCGCCGCTCTTGCCGGCCGGATCGACCGAGTAGGAGATGTTCAGTTCGGAATCGTCGGCCATGACCTTGGTGGCCTCGGCCAGGGCCTTCTTGAACGGATCGGCGGGATTGTCGCTGGGCTTGTTCATGCGATTTGTAAAGCACTCTGCGCGGTGGCAGGCAAGCGCTTCTGCGGGATCAATCCTCCACCCAGGCGCAATCCTCCGCGATCTCGTCGAAAATCTCCCGCGAAAGCCTGTCTTTCTGCAGCAAGGCGGCCTTGGCGATCAGGGCGTAATCGGGGGTTTCATGGGCGATCCGCTCTTCGGCTTTCGGCCCGGCCATGCGGGTGAAATCCTCCGCCAACTGGCGCGCATTGGGCATCTCTTCGAAAATGCCGGGGTTGGCATCGGCCAGGGCCACCACCCCGGACCAGAGTGCCGCACATTGCGCCGGGTGGCGCTCGATCGCGGCAATGGCGGGCAGGGGCAGGGCAAGCAGGGGGAAAAGAACAGGGTAACGCATTGGGGGAATCTACAGGTTCAGGCCGGAAAGTCACCCGCGAAGCGTCTCAGTTCACTATCGCGCGACGGCGCGCAGGGGCTAGGGCAACAGCGCGTCGCACCGGACCATGAATTTGCCGGCGGCGGCCTCTGCCCGCGATGCCTCTGCCGCGACCAGGGAAAAGGCCGCGCGGCGCAGCAGGCGTGCCTGGGCGGCCTTGGCCTCGATCCGCAGGGTCAGGATGCGCCGCGCGTTGCGTTCCTCCGTGACGGCCTCCAGCAGGTCGAGCATGCGACTGCGCCGCAGCGCGGTCGCCTCTGAACCGGGGCGAGAGAGCAGCCATTCATGCTCCATCACCGCAGAGAGCCGCCCGGCGCAGGTGGCAAACAGCCGCACGATCTCCGGCAGGGGAGCGGGGCGCAATGCCTCATCGGGCGCGGGTGCCCCGGCGATGGTGGGCGCGGCGCGCAGGACGGTGGGACACAAGGGCGCAAGGGCCAGCGCAAGCAGCAGCCCCACCGCCCGAGGGCATCTCTGCCAGGCCATGACGGACCTCCGGGCTGGGCCCCGGTCGCACCGGGGCAATCGGGATGGACGGCAGACAGGGGCGCAGGATCCGCGCCGGGCCAGCTGCCGCCAATCCGGGGGCAGCCTAGGCGCAAAGACCTTGCCAATCCGTTCACGCTGCGGTCGTGACGGAGCTTAACACATTGTGAAGAAATAAGATATCAGAGCGACCCGCGGTCCGGCGTCTGCTCTGCGTCCGGATCCGGCGCCAAGCGGGGGGCACCCGTTGGGAAGGGCGGGGATCAGGAAAGGGGCTGGCGACAGCACTGCCGCCAGCCCTAAAGGCGTCAGCCCGCGGCTACGGCGGCGCTTTCCGGCAGTTCCTCGTCAAAGCAGCGCTGGTAGAACTCGGCCACCGTCTGGCGTTCAAGCTCGTCGCACTTGTTGAGGAAGGTCAGGCGGAAGGCATAGCCCGTGTTGCGGAAGATCTCCGCATTGGTGGCCCAGTTGATCACCGTCCGGGGGCTCATGACCGTCGACAGGTCGCCGTTCATGAAGGCGGTCCGGGTCAGGCCGGCCAGCGTCACCATCTGCGCGATGGTCTTGCGGCCCTTCTCATTGTTGTAATGCGGCGCCTTGCTGAGCACGATCGCGGTTTCCGCGTCATGGCTCAGGTAGTTCAGCGTTGCCACCAGCGACCAGCGGTCCATCTGGGCCTGGTTGATCTGCTGGGTGCCGTGGTACAGGCCCGTCGTGTCGCCCAGGCCAACGGTGTTGGAGGTGGCGAACAGACGGAAATGCTTGTTCGGGGTGATGATCTCGTTCTGGTCAAGCAGGGTCAGCTTGCCGTCCGTCTCCAGCACCCGCTGGATCACGAACATCACGTCCGCGCGGCCCGCGTCATATTCGTCGAAGACGATGGCGGTGGGGTTGCGCAGCGCCCAGGGCAGGATGCCCTCGTGGAACTCCGTCACCTGCTTGCCGTCGCGCAGCTTGATCGCATCCTTGCCGATCAGGTCGATCCGGCTGATGTGGCTGTCCAGGTTGACCCGCACGCAGGGCCAGTTCAGCCGCGCGGCGACCTGTTCGATATGGGTGGATTTGCCCGTACCGTGATAGCCCTGCACCATCACGCGACGGTTGTGGCTGAAGCCTGCCAGGATGGCGAGCGTGGTATCGGGGTCAAATCGGTAGGTCGGGTCAAGCTCCGGAACACGGTCCGTTTTCTCGTCAAACCCTTTGACCACCATATCCGTATCAATGCCAAAGGTCTCTCGGACAGAGAATTCCTCGGTCGGTTTGGCGTTGATATCGAGCGATCCGTCGGCCATGGTCGGTCTGTCCTTTGTCGTTCCCTTTTCGGTCCGGCGCCCGGACCCTCGCCGCACAATATCGAAGCGGGCGGTGAGCGAAAGGGCAAAAAAGCGCGGGCCGTGACGGGACGAAGACTTGCTCAGCAAGCGGGCGAAAGACGTGGACGGCAGGGAGGTGGGGCACAATGGCGACGCTGGAAGACATCGAACATCTGATCGCGCGCACCGCCCTTGCGGACCGCTCCGCCTTCCAGGAGCTCTACCAGCTGACATCGGCGAAACTCTTTGGCGTTGCCCTGCGTGTCTTGGGAACAAGAACGGAAGCCGAAGAGGCCATACAGGAAACCTACATCAAGATCTGGCGCGGGGCCGGGCGCTACAATGCCGGGGGCTACAGCCCGATGACCTGGCTCATCACCATCGCGCGCAATACCGCGATCGACAGGTTGCGGGCCCGGCGCGCCGGCGGAGCGGAACTGGCAGAGGCCGAGGATATCGCCTCCTCCGATCCCACTCCGGAAGCAGCCGCCATCGCGGGCTCTGAACGGGCCCTGCTGCTTGGCTGTCTTGAAGAACTGCCCGAAGACCGCGCCGAAGCGGTGCAGGGCGCCTACCTGATGGGGCTGACCTACCAGGAGCTCGCCGACAGGTTCGGCGTGCCGATCAACACGATGCGAAGCTGGCTGCGCCGCAGCCTGCTCAAACTCAGGGAATGTCTGACGCGATGAGCGACGATGGCGATCATATCCTGCCCGAAGGGGCCGCCCCCGGTGACGGGGACCGGATTCTTTCGGCTGAATACGTGCTGGGTTTGCTCAGCCCCGGGCAGGCTGCCGCCTTTGAAAGCCGCCTCGCGTCAGAACCCGCGCTGCGCGATATCACCGCCGGCTGGGCGGATGATTTCGTGGCCATGACCGATACGATCCCGCCCCGCCAGGCGCCCCGCCGCGTCTGGCGCGCGATAGAGACAGAGCTTTGGCCCGAAACCCATGCGGCCTCAACGCATCCGGCGCGCAGCGCCCGCTTCCGTCTTGGCCGTTGGCTGGGCGGGGCGATGGTGGCGGCCATGCTGGGCGTCCTGGTGGTGCAATCCAACCTGCTTGCGCCGCCCCAGCCGGGCCTTCTGGCAGAGATCGGGACTGCCCAGAGCGCGGCCCATTTCACCGCCGCCTATGATCCCGGCAGCGGGGAGCTCAGCATCGAACGGCTGGGGCCCGAGGCCCCCTCCGGGCGCTCCTATGAGCTTTGGCTGATCGCGGGCGATGCCGCGCCAGTCTCTGTCGTGGTCTGGCCCGAAGCGGCAGAGCGCCAGGCCGTGGCGCTGCCCACGGAGCTGGCAGAGGTGCTGCCGGGCGCGGTGCTGGCGATCTCCGATGAACCCTTCGGCGGCTCGCCCACGGGCGCCCCGACAGGCGCCGTGCTGGCGACCGGGGCCGTGGTGCAGGGCTGACAAGCCTAGGCGCGCCCACACAACGCGCCCCGGCTCCCCACATCTCTTGCGGGCGGCAGGGCAGGGACCTGCGGTCCCGCTTTCCCCTCGCTTGGCCGGGGTTTCTGCTTCGCCAGCCGCGCGGGTTTTCGGCGCTTTTCTAGGTTCCCATAGCTTGTGGGCGCTGTCGGGCTGGCCCTAGCCTGACCCCATCCGCATCCGCCCAAAGGAGCCTGCCCCATGCATAGCGCCACGTCCCACCGCCCCACGGGCAACAAAACCCGCCCGCGTCTGCGGCTGACGGCCCTGACCCTCGGGCTCAGCCTGATCGCCGGCAGCGCCGCCGCCCAGGATGCCAAGCCCGTCGACAGCTTCGAACCCGCGCGCAGCCATGCCCTGGAGATCCTGAGCCAGATCTGCATGGAAGAGATCACGAACGCCCAGAGCATGGCGCAGGCGGTCGGCAACTGGCGCTTCCTCAAGGAGATCGCCGAGGACACCTTTGCCGAACAGCGCGCGCCCTACATGAACGTGATCGGCATGATCTATGACATGGGCGACGACTGCACCGCCATCACCAGCGTGCCCTCTGCCTTCGGGCTTCCGAAGGGGGATCGCGTTGCGGCGGCGGAGTGGTTCCACCGGGCCGCGGACCAGGGCTATCCGCCGGCCATGTCGAACTACGTCCAGTACCTGATCATCGGCGAAGCCGTCCCTCAGGATTTCGACCGGGCCGAGGGCTATGCAGAGGCGGCGATCTTCCAGGGGGGCTACGGCACAATGGCCGTGCGCCTGGCAGAGCTGATCATGGAGGGGAAATACATCCCCCGTAACCGGGACGAGGCCCGCCGCATGCTGGACATCGCGCGGGAGACCGGCACGCCGGACTCCACCCTGAATGCCGCGGAAGCCGAGTTCCGCCAGACCTTCGACTAGGCGCCAGGACACGTGAAGCGGCGCCGGGTCTTGAACCCGGCCCTTGAGGTCTGCCCCGAAAGCCTGCCCTCCAAAGCCTGTCGATAAAATTTGAAGGAAATGCTCCCCGGCTTGTTGCGGGGCGCAGCGGCGCGATTAACCGGCTCTTTGCGAAAGCTTGTCTAAACCCCCACTACCGCCGGGCCGTGCCGGGCGGTGTGCAAGCCAAGTGAGGTAAAGACCGTGATGATCGCCCATGTCGGACGCCGCCAAGTCGCATCGCTCTTTGTCCTGGGCCTGCTGGGCCTTGCGGGGCTGGGCGAATACCTGCGCCCCGCCGAAGCCGCCATTCCCGGGGCGGAGATGCCCGAAGTCGCCGAACTGCGCCCCTGAGAAGCTAGGGACGCGCCGCGGCCCCATCGAGGGGCCGCCGCCCGTTGGTCGGCCTGCGCCTCCCGGGACATCCGCGACGGCCCGCGCGACTGTTCCGCCGCGTGCCCGCCAGAGACGCCTCTGGATTGCAAAGGCAAAAGGCCCGCCAAGCGGCGAGCCTTTCCCATGTCTCCACGCCTTCGGGCCATCCTGTCCAGACAGACCCGCCCGCAGCTTACTTGAAGTTGCGGCTGTCCTTGAGCTGATCCCAGGCCCAGACCACCAGTTGCAGCTGTTCTTCCTGGCTGCGGTCGCCGCCGTTCATGTCCGGGTGCAGCACCTTGATCAGCGCCTTGTAGGCCTTGCGCAGCTCGGCTTTGCTCGCGGTTTCCTTGACCTCGAGGATGTCGATGGCCTTGCGCTCGGTCGGCGGCAGGCGGCGCTGTGCACCCCCGGTCTTGCCGGGGTTCTGGGTGGCGTTCTCGCCCAGCACCTGGTGGGGATCCTCGATGCCCAGCCGTGCCCAGGCGCGCGCCTCGGGGTCGGTGAACGGCTTGGTCTTGCGGTCCCAGACCTTGTCATGGGACATCTGGGCGTTCATCTCGGCCTCGGTCTTGCCGTCGAAGAAGCTCCAGCGCTGGTTGTATTCGCGCACGTGTTCCTTGCAGAACCAGTAGTAATCATCCAGCACATCCGGCGCCTTGGGCGCGCGGTACTTGCCGGCTTCCTGGCAGCCTTCATGTTCGCAGACCCGGGTCGAGGTCTCGGACGCGCCGGACATGCCCCGGCGTCCGCGGTTCGTCTTCTTCTTGGCAGAAGAGATCGACATGTCGAAACCGAAGGGATCGTTCTTTGGCATCTTGGTTCCTTTCCGGGGGGAGCGGTCTTTCCGAGTCAGGCGCGTCAGTTTAGACTGTGTGGCGTCAGATTGAAGAGGCGAGTGGAAAAAAATATGACCAGACAGGCAGAGATCCGCAGGCGGCTGGAACAGGCCTTCACCCCGGAATCCCTTGATGTTCTCGATGAAAGCGAAAGCCACCGGGGCCATGCCGGATTCCAGGAAGGCGGCGAAAGCCATTTTCGTGTGCGGATGCGCGCGGACAGCCTTTCCGGCAAGAGCCGGATCGCCAAGCACCGCGCCGTGCATAGCGCCATCGGCCCCGACCTGATGGGCGAAATCCACGCGCTGGCGCTGGAACTCGAAAGCTAAGGGCGTGGAGCCGACCCGGCGGCAACAGCCGGCGGGTCGGCTCGCCCGTTCAATTCCAGGTCGGCCCGGCTGGAAGCAGTCTCAGCTGTAAGAACCCTCGCTGCGCGCCTTGCGCTCTGCCGCGTGAGGGCTGGCCTCGTCCCCGGACTCGTCGTCGCCGGTCTCGTGGTGCGTGGTCTCGTCGACCTCTGGCGCGTCATCGTCGGATTTGCGCGCCGTCAGGACTGCGCCGCGCGCGCCTTCCGGGGCATTGGCCGATCCCAGCCGCTGCGTCGCCTTGCCCGACAGCGCCACCACGGGCGTCTCTTCGGGGGTGGCGGGCTCCATGACCTCGGCGGCGTATTCCTCTTGCAGGGCACGGCGGAAGATCAGCACGTTGCGATAGGTCGTCGTGCTGCCCGTCAGGCCAGAGCGTTCTTCCTGCGGCAGCATCTCTGCGCGCTGGTATTCCCAGCCTTTCGCCGCCATCTCGTTCATCAGCTCTTCCAGCGTCAGGGCAAAGCGGCCTTCGCTGGTCTTCACCCCGCGCGCCTTGGGCGCTTTCGTGGGGGCGGGGACCACCTTGTATTCGTAACGGCTCATCCGGCCCTCTCCTTCTTTGCGCTGCCCGTTCCTGCGGTCCCTTGGGACCCATCCCTAGATGCACCCTGCGGCGCGAAAGACAAGACCCCTACTTGCGGATGCGCATGGGGGCGCCGACCCAATCGGGCACCTCCGTGGCGGCATGCAGCGCCATGGCAGCCTCCAGCGCGGCCTTCTGCTCGGGTTTATAGGGGGCGACGCGCGGCCCGGACTGGTCGATATGCAGGCTGATCCCCTCGCCGGTGGCGGCCACCCAGCCATCCTCGTGGATCAGCTCCTGGGCGTAGTGATAGGCCTTGGGGCCCACGTCCAGCACCCGCACCGATGTGCGAACCTTTGCGCCCAGGTGCAGCTCCTGCAGGTAGCGGATGCGGAACTCGGCCGTGTAGGTCGTATGCGCCTCTGCCGTCATGTAGCTTTCACCCAGGCCCAGCCCTTCCTGGAACGGCTCCAGCCCAAGATCGAAGAGCACCCCGTAATAGGCCATGTTGAGGTGACCGTTGTAATCGATCCAGTCCGGCTTCAGCTCCATGGGAGGCGAGAGATAGAGTGTCATGAGGGCTCCTTTTCGGGCGGAGCCTATCAGGGCAGGGGGCGGGGGCAAGGGGGCCTGCGCGCGCTGTCGGCCAGCTGTCGCCCGAAGGCTGCGCCCCTATCGGCCGGACCCGGACGGGAAGGCGGGATGCCGCCCTCCGGCCCTGATCCGGCCCTGCTGTGGGCCGGTTGCGGACCTCGCCTCAGTCGCGCAGCAGGTCGCCGCGCCGTGGCGTCAACGGCGCATCGGCGCCCCGGTTGGCCAGGAAGGCCGGGCGCGGCTTGCTGGCGGCAAAGGGCGCCTCCGGCTGGTTGGAAAAGGCGTTGTAGACGAAAAAGGCGTTCGAGCGCGGATAGGGCGTCACGTTGCCGTTTGAGGCATGAAGCGTATTGCACTCGAAGAAGACAACGGTCCCCGTCGGGCCGGTTGCCGCGTCCAGGCCGGCCTCTGCCACCAGCTTCTCCAGCACCTCGGGCGAGGGCACGCCGACCTGCTGTTTCTGCAGGCTCGTCTCATGGTTGGCATCGGGTGTCTCGCCCTGGCAGGCCACGAAGCGCCGATGGGATCCGGGGATCAGCATCAGCGGACCGTTAAGCGCGGAATTGTCCGTCAGCAGGACAGAGGCAGAGACCGCCCGCATCCGCGGCATCCCGTCCTCGGCATGCCAGGTCTCGAAATCGGAGTGCCAGTAGAACTCCTTGCCGGTGAAGCCCGGCTTGTAGTTCAGCCGGCTCTGGTGAAGATAGACCTCGTCCCCCAGAAGGAAGCGTGCGACATTGGCCAGCCGTTCATCCGCCGCCAGGCGTGCGAAGGTCTCGCTGTGCTCGTCCAGGCGGAAAACGGTGCGCACCGCATTCGATCCCGGCTCAGTCACCAGGTCCTCTTCCGCGATCCGCTGGCCGTTTTCGCGCAGCTCTGTCGAGGCATCGATCAGGTAGCGCAGCTCGTCCTCGCTGAACAGATCCCTGCGGACCAGATAGCCCTTTTCCTCGTAATGCGCCGCCTCGGCACGGGAGATGGGGGCATCTTCGCTCCAGTCCTTCCACAGGACCGGATCTTGTCTCTCACGCAGGTCTTCAGCCTCCGCGAGCCGTGTCGGATAGGCGTCTTTCCCGTCGAAACGGTGCTGAAGCGTGTTCATGTTCATTGAACATCCTCCTCGAACTCTTGGATTTTGGTGTGATGCGGGGCCTGTGGGCCCGCCGCATGTACCCCCCCAACACCCCCCTTTCCGGGGACGTTCCATAGGTTGACGCCACGGGAGCTGCCCCAAAAGCGAACAAGAGGTTAACCGCATCCTGCCCCACCGTGCGGAGCACACCGACGTAATACCGACGTGATACCGACGCGAAACAGACGTGCCACCGACATAGGTTTCAGACACGAAAAAGGGCGGGGAAAACCCCGCCCTGGAACCGTTTGGGGTGGGGGAAACCCACCGCCCGGAATGCCCCGGAATTACTGCGCCAGCTTGGCTGCCACGATCTCGTTCACGGCCTTGGGGTTGGCCTTGCCGCCGGTGGCTTTCATCACCTGGCCCACGAACCAGCCCGCCAGTTTCGGGTTCTGTTTCGCCTTCTCGACCTGCGCCGGGTTGGCCGCGATGACCTCGTCCACGGCGGCTTCGATCGCGCCGGTGTCCGTCACCTGCTTGAGGCCCTTTTTCTCAACGATATCAGCGGCATCGCCGCCCTCGGTGAAAATGATCTCGAAGACGTCCTTGCCGATCTTGCCGCTGATCTCATCGGCTTTGATCAGCTTGATCAACCCGCCCAGCTGCTGCGGGCTGACGGGGCTGTCGCCGATGTCCAGGTCGTCCTTTTTCAGGCGGCCGAACAGCTCGTTGATGACCCAGTTGGCGGCCAGCTTGCCGTCTCCGGCGACGCCCACGGTCTCTTCGAAGTAGACCGCGTTGGGCACCTCTGCCGTCAGCACGGAGGCATCGTATTCGCTCAGACCGAAGTCCTTGACGAAACGCGCCTTTTTCTCATCCGGCAGCTCAGGCAGGGAGGCGGCGATATCGTCCACCCAGCCCTGTTCGATCTCCAGCGGCAGCAGGTCGGGATCGGGGAAGTAGCGGTAATCGTGGGCTTCTTCCTTGGACCGCATGGAGCGCGTCTCGTTCTTGTCCGGATCGTAAAGGCGCGTTTCCTGCACGATCTCGCCGCCCGATTCCAAGATCTGGATCTGCCGCCGCGCCTCGTAATCGATGGCCATCTGGATGAAGCGCATGGAGTTCATGTTCTTCAGCTCGCAGCGCGTGCCGAGGTGAGAGAAATCCTGCGTTTCCATGTACTTCTCGTACTGGCCCGGGCGGCAGACAGAGACGTTCACATCGGCGCGCATGTTGCCGTTCTGCATGTTGCCATCGCAGGTGCCGAGGTAGCGCAGGATCTGGCGCAGCTTGGTCAGATAGGCGGCGGCTTCTTCGGGCCCGCGGATATCGGGACGGCTGACGATCTCCATCAGCGCGACGCCGGTCCGGTTCAGGTCGACGAAGGACATCGACGGATCCATGTCGTGGATCGACTTGCCCGCGTCCTGTTCCAGGTGGATGCGTTCCACCCGCACCAGGCGGGCCACGCCGGGCGCCATGTCGACCAGGATTTCCCCTTCGCCGACAATGGGATGGTACAGCTGGCTGATCTGGTAGCCCTGCGGCAGATCCGGGTAGAAGTAGTTCTTGCGGTCAAAGGCAGAGCGCAGGTTGATCTCTGCCTTAAGGCCCAGCCCGGTGCGGACCGCCTGCTCAACGCAAAATTCATTGATGACGGGCAGCATCCCCGGCATGGCCGCATCCACGAAGGCCACGTTGGAATTGGGCTCTGCGCCGAACTGCGTCGAGCTGCCGGAGAACAGCTTCGCTTTCGAGGATACCTGGGCATGGACCTCCATACCGATCACCAGTTCCCAATCGTGTTTCGCTCCGGCGATCACCTTGGGTTTCGGGGTCTCGTAGGTGAGGTCCAGCATGGCAGGTTCCTTTCGGATGGGGGCTTGGTCCGGGTTTCTAGGCGCTTGTCCGGCAAGGGGCAAGAGGGTCCCGCAGCTGGCGATGCGTGCCGTGGGCGCGGGGGGCTCTGCCCCCCACGCAGGACGCCCCCTCGATGGGGGTGTCCTGCGTCCCCGCCGGGCTCTGTCCTGCCGTCAGACCCCGGCGCGGCGGCTTGCGGGTCAGGCCGCCAGGATGCGCGTCACCATCTCCGTGGTATCGCGGCTCAGCCCCTCCTGGCCCAGGATGCGCTCCAGCGCCTCGCGGATCATCTGCTGGCGGTCGCCGTCGAAGCGTTTCCAGGTCTCGAAGGCGGTGCACATGCGCGCCGTCGTCTGCGGGTTCAGCGGATCCAGCTTGATCAGCCAATCCGCCAGCAGCGCGTAGCCCGCGCCAGAGACATGGTGGAACCCGGCAGGCGTGGCCGCCAGCGCGCCGAAGGTGGCGCGGAAGCGGTTGGGGTTCTTCATGTCGAAGTCCGGGTGGGCGGCCAGCCGCGCGGCGGTGGCGGCCACCTGGTCGGGCTGGGCAAAGGCCACCTGCATGGAGAACCACTTGTCGATCACCAGCCGGTCGTGGCGCCACTGGTCGTAGAAGCTTTGCAGCTCTTCCTCTGCCTCGCCGATGCTGAGCAGCGCGGACAGGCCCGCAAGCTGCTGCGTCATGTTATCGGCCGCCGCGAATTGCGCCCGGGCCCTTTCGCCGCCGTCCAGGCGGGTCAGGAGGCCAAGCGCGCTGTTGGCCAGCGCGCGGGCCGCCGCCGGGGCGGCCTCCGGCTGGTAGGTGCCGGGCACCTGGTGCGCTTCGTAAAGCTGGGCCAGCAGGTCGGGCATGAAGCCCGCCATGGCATCGCGCATTTCCTCGCGCTTTTCCCAGATGCGCTGCGGGTCGGGCACATGGCCGGTCTCTGCCAGGGTCTGCGCCAGGTCGTCTTCCGAGGGCAGCGCCATGGCCAGCGCGCGGAAGGCCGGGTCCAGGGTCTCATCCGCCAGCAGGGTGGACAGCGCCCCCAGGTAGGCCGGATCGGCCGCCGCATCATCGGTGATCATGCCCAGCAGCGCCTGCTTGGCCAACGCGCGGCCCGCTTCCCAGCGGCAATAGGGATCGGTGTCATGGGCCAGCAGGAAGGCCCGCTCGGCGTTGTCCTGCTCCCGGTGCAGGATCACCGGCGCAGAGAAGCCGCGCAGAAGGGAGGGTACGGGTCTGGCCGCCAGGCCCGGGAAGGAAAAGCTCTGCTCGGCTTCCGTCATCTCGAGCAGCGTGGTTTCCTGAACCTCGTCCCCGTTCGGACCCAGCAGGCCCACGGCGATGGGCAGCACCTGGGGAAGCTTGTCGGGCTGGCCCGGCGTGGGCGGGGTTTCCTGCGTGAAATGAAGGGTATAGGTGCCGCCCTCCCAGCTATCGGTGACCTTCAGGCGCGGGGTGCCGGCCTGTGAGTACCAGCGCTTGAACTGGGTCAGGTCGCGGCCCGTCGCATCCTCGAAGACCTTCAGCCAGTCCTCGATCGTGCAGGCCTGCCCGTCATGGCGTTCAAAGTAGAGGTCAAGCGCCTTCGAATAGGCTTCGTCCCCCACCAGCCGCTTGAGCATCCCGATGACCTCGGCGCCCTTTTCATAGACGGTGGCGGTGTAGAAGTTATTGATTTCGCTGAAGCTTTCCGGGCGAACCGGGTGGGCGAGGGGGCCGTTGTCCTCTCTGAACTGGCGCGCGCGCAGGGCGATCACGTCAGAGATGCGCTTGACCGGTTCGCTGCGCATGTCAGCGGTGAACTGGCTGTCGCGGTAGACCGTCAGCCCCTCTTTCAGGCACAGCTGGAACCAGTCGCGGCAGGTGATGCGGTTGCCCGTCCAGTTGTGGAAATACTCATGCGCGATGATCGCCTCGATCCGTTCGAAGTTCCCATCCGTCGAGGTCTCGGGCGAGGCCAGCACGCAGGAGGAGTTGAAGATGTTCAGCCCCTTGTTCTCCATCGCGCCCATGTTGAAATCGTCCACGGCGACGATGTTGAAGATGTCCAGGTCGTATTCCCGGCCATAGACATCCTCGTCCCATTTCATCGATTTTTTCAGCGCTTCCATCCCGAAGGCGCATTTGCCCTCGTCGCCGGGGCGGACGTAGATGTTCAGCTCCACGTCCTTTCCGGATTTCGTGGTGAAGCTGTCCGGGTGGTTGACCAGCTCACCGGCCACCAGCGCGAAAAGATAGGCGGGCTTGGGCCAGGGGTCGTGCCATTCCGCGAAGCCCGGGCCGCTGTCGGTGGGATTACCATTAGACAGCATCACCGGCAGGTCGCTTTCAATCCGCACGGTGAAGGTGGCCATGACATCGGGGCGGTCCGGGTAATAGGTGATCTTGCGGAAACCCTCGGCCTCGCACTGGGTGCAATACATGCCGTTCGACATGTAAAGCCCTTCCAGCGCAAAGTTTTCCGCCGGCGCGATCTCGACCTCGGCTTCCCAGGTGAAGGGGCCGTCGGGCACGTCGCAGGTCAGCCCCTCTGCGGTGACATCCGGGGTGACGGGGGCGCCGTCGATGGCGGCAGAGATCAGCTTCAGCTTCTCGCCATGCAGGAAGAAGCGCTCCTGGCTGCCCTCCGGATTGGGGGCAAAGCGGATGCGGCTGAGCACGCGGGTCGCATCGGGGGCCAGCCGGAACGTCAGCGCGACGTCTTCGATCAGCCAGCCCGGCGGAGTGTAATCCGCAAGGTAGATCGTTTCAGCGGATTGGCCGGCGGCTGCGTCTTTCATCGAAGTATCCTTTTCTCGGTCCCCCGGATCTTGGCCCGCGGGGCGGGGATTGCAAGGGTAAGCGTGGAACGCTTCGGCGACGTAAACGTTTGGTAGGTGAGTTCACAGGAAAGGAAACTCCATGTCCGCCCCCGATACCAACACCGAAAAGCAGGCCAAGTCCCACGTTGCGCCCATCTGGGGCATCGGTCTGGCCGTCTTTGTCGGCCTGGTCCTGGCCGTCGCCATGGTCTTCAGCGCAACGGACGGAGAGACCGACACCGACGATGCCGCGATCCAGTCCGGCACGGAGTCCCTGGACTGATCCCGCCGAAGAGGCGGGGGGTGATGCTGCCGGTTTTGGATGCGCTGCCACTCGGTGGTGCATCTCCGCACATCAATTCCCGTTTTCTTTAGCTCTCTGGGGCATTACCTTGGGTGGAGAAACTTGAGGCATCCCCATGACCAGACCCCGCATAGGCATCATTTCCAACCAGCATGTGATCGACGGCAGCTACCGGACACATGCGGGCGGGGTGATGAATACCGAAGCGGTGGCAGAGGCCTCGGGCGGGATGCCCCTGCTGATCCCGGCCGATCCGCGTTTCCTCAGCGTCGAGGAACTGCTTGAGACCTTCGATGGCTTCGTGCTGACCGGCGGGCGGCCCAACGTGCACCCCTCCGAATACGGCGAGGAAGAGACAGAGGCGCATGGCGCCTTTGACCGTGCGCGCGATGCCATCACCCTTCCGCTCGTGCGTGCCTGCGTTGAGCGCGGACAGCCCTTCCTGGGCATCTGCCGCGGCTTCCAGGAGGTGGCGGTTGCCATGGGCTCCTGCCTGCATCCTGAGATCCGCGATCTGCCCGGGCGCAGCAACCACCGCATGCCCCCCGATGGCACCCTAGAAGAGAAATTTGCCCTGCGCCACAAGGTGACCTTCACCGACGGCGGCGTCTTCCATCACCTCATGGGCACGCGTGAGGTCATGACAAATACCCTGCACGGGCAGGGGGTTGTGCGGGCCGGCAAGCGCTTTGTCATCGACGGCACCGCGCCGGATGGCACCGCAGAGGCTGCCTATATCGACGGCGCGCCGGGCTTTACCTTGGCCGTGCAATGGCACCCCGAATACAACGCCGTGAACGACCCGGTCTCCCGTCCGCTGTTCGAAAGCTTCGGCAAGGCCGCCGCCGCCTGGCAAACCGGGCAGCGCGCGATGCCCATGCTGAAAAGCGCCTGAGCACCGGCCCTTTCGCGATCAGGCGCGCGACCTAGTCGCGCCGCCTTCGGTCAGATCGGTCCCCCGGCAATCCGCACCTCGGTTCCGTTGACGCTTTCGCAAATCGGGTTGCAAAGCCAGAGCGCTGCGGCAGCGACCTCTTGCGGGGTGATCAGCTTCTGATGGCGATTGAGCTTCACCATCATGTCACGTGCCTCCGTATCGCTGACGCCAGCGCGTGCCGCGATGCTTTCGGTGTTGCGGGTGACGATCGGCGTGTCGACATAGCCCGGGCAGATCGAGTTGAAAGTATAGGGGCTGCCCAGGAAATCCTCCGCAAAGCTGCGCATCATGCCGATGACCCCATGCTTGGATGCGGCATAGGCCCCGGCGCCGGCCGATCCCCGCAGCCCGGCAATGGAAGAAACGGCAATCACCCGGCCCCAGTCGGTCTCCAGCATGGAGCCCAGGCTTTCTCGGACCGTGTAAAAGCAGCCATCCAGGTTGGTCGCCATGATCTTGCGCCAGAACTCCGCAGAGGTCTTGTGCAGCTTGCGCCCCTCCGCAATGCCCGCATTGGCCACGCAGATCTGGACCGGACCGCGCTTGGCAACGGCCTGAGCGATCCCGTCGCGGACCGAGCCCTCGTCGCTGACATCCATCGCCAGGGGGAACATGCCGGTCGTTGCGGCCTCTTCCAGGACCTCCGGGCGGCGGCCCGTGATCGTGACCTTTGCCCCGTTCTCCACTAGGGCCTGCGCGATCGCCAGGCCGATCCCCGTCCCCCCGCCGGTCACCAGCGCGTGTTTTCCGTCCAGCATGATATCCCTCCCGATAATGCGAAATTACTTTCCGCTGGTCGGGAATTTGACGGTATTATGCCTAATGCGCAAGCAATCTGTCCCGGTAGTGGCAGGGCGGGCGAGGGGCTGTCTGCGCTCATACGCACCCCCGGTTTCGCGCTGGCGCTGCATCTTTACCTTGCTATGATCCCGGCAAGACGAACGGATTTGGAAGGAACCCGCGCGCGGCACGGCGATGCCTCTCTGCCCGAACAACCGGCCCGAAAGCCCGCACCAGATGGCGCTGATCGGCGCCGGAACGGGGAACCCAGGGGGGTGCAAGGTCGCCTTTTCGGTGAATCGGCAAAACATCTTTGCCCGTTAGCGCTGTCACGTCTTCCATGTGCCACGGCACTGAGAGAAAAGGGTTTCAACCAGAAGGCGGAGGAGGCCGCACCGCGATATTTACGCGTCACTTCCGTTGTCGTTGACGTAAGAACCCGTGCTTCGGTTTGACACTGGCTTGTCGGTCATGTCATCCCGGCGCGGGCGCTGCGCAATAAAGTTGCGCGGCTTGATAGTGAGGGGCCGAGCGCTAGCGTTCGGCAGAAGACCCGCCGCTCCGCACCGGGGCGGCTCGATGTTCGAAAAGGGGGACGTCACAGGTGAAAATCGGAACGCCAACAGAAGTGTTCGCAGGAGAAGCCCGCGTCGCTATGACGCCGGAATCCGCGCTGCAACTTCAGAAACTGGGGCATGAGTGCTTCATCCAGTCGGGGGCCGGCCTGAAAGCCGGATTCATCGACGCGGCCTATGAAGAGGCCGGTGTCACCGTATTGCCGGACGAAGGGGCTCTCTTCGAAACCGCCGATATCATTGCAAAGGTGCGCCCCCCTTCCGAAGAGGAAGCAAAGCTGCTGAGGAAGGGTCAGACCCTGATCTCCTTCTTCAACCCGGCGGGCAACACCGAGCTGCTGGAGCAGTGCAAGGAGCAGGGCGCGACCGTCATGGCCATGGAGATGATCCCGCGGATCTCCCGTGCCCAGAAGATGGATGCGCTGTCTTCCATGGCCAACATCGCCGGCTATCGCGCCGTGATCGAAGCCGGCAACAACTACGGCCGCTTCTTCACCGGTCAGATCACCGCTGCGGGCAAGGTTCCCCCGGCGAAGGTCCTGGTGGTGGGGGCGGGCGTTGCCGGCCTGGCCGCCATCGGCGCCGCGACCTCTCTCGGCGCCATTACCTATGCCTTCGACGTGCGCCCCGAAGTGGCAGAGCAGGTCGAATCCATGGGCGCGGAGTTCGTCTACCTGGACTTCGAGGAAGAGCAGCAGGATGGCGCGGCCACCGGCGGCTATGCCTCTGTTTCCAGCCCGGAGTTCCGTGAGGCCCAGCTGGCCAAGTTCCGCGAGATCGCGCCGGAAATGGACATCGTCATCACCACGGCGCTGATCCCCAACCGCGAGGCCCCCAAGCTCTGGCTGGAAGACATGATCGCCTCGATGAAACGCGGCTCGGTCATCGTCGACCTTGCGGCAGAGCGGGGCGGCAACGCGGAAGGCACCGTGCCGGATGAGAAGGTCGTGACCGACAACGGCGTGACCATCATCGGCTACACGGACTTCCCGTCGCGTATGGCGACCCAGGCCTCCAGCCTCTACGCCACCAACATCCGCCACCTGATGACGGACCTGACGCCCGAGAAGGACGGCGTTGTCGACCATGACATGGACGACGACGTGATCCGTTCGGCCACGGTAACGCACGAAGGTGAAGTGACCTTCCCGCCGCCGCCCCTGAAGGTTGCGGCCATCGCGGCCCAGAAGCCGAAGGAAAAGGCCAAGGAGCAGACGCCGGAAGAGAAGCGCGCCGCGGAAGTGGCCGCCTTCAAGAAGCAGACCCGCACCCAGGTCGGGCTGCTGGGGATCATGGCCATCCTCATCCTGGGCGTCGGCCTGATCGCGCCCGCCAGCTTCATGCAGCACTTCATCGTCTTCGTGCTGTCGGTCTTCGTGGGCTTCCAGGTCATCTGGGGCGTCGCGCATTCCCTGCATACCCCGCTCATGGCGGTCACCAACGCCATCTCGTCGATCATAATCCTTGGCGCGCTCATGCAGATCGGATCCGGCAACTGGATCGTGATCATCCTTGCCGCGCTGTCGGTCTTCATGGCCGGGATCAACATCTTCGGCGGCTTCCTTGTCACACGGCGCATGCTCGCCATGTTCCAGAAATCGTAAGGAGTAGGGGATCATGGATTTCGGTTTCACTACGGCGGCCTACGTGGTCGCGGCTGTCCTCTTCATCCTGTCGCTGGGTGGCCTGTCGGGCCAGGAAAGCGCGAAGCGGGCCGTCTGGTACGGCATCGCCGGCATGGCGCTGGCGGTGGTTGCAACGCTCATCGGCCCCGGTGCGGGCTTCTGGCTTCTGTCGCTCATCCTGATCGCGGCGGGCGGGGTCATCGGCTTCTTCGTCGCCACGCGTGTGCAGATGACAGAGATGCCCCAGCTGGTCGCGGCGATGCACTCGCTTGTTGGCCTGGCGGCGGTCTTCGTGGGCTTCAACGCGCATTTCACCATGCGCGGCCTGGCCCGCGGGCATGAGGCCGTCGGCACCTTCGCGGAACTGGTGGCACACAAGTCCCCGGTCGAGCTGGGCATCCTTCAGGTCGAGCTGTTCCTGGGTGTCTTCATCGGCGCCGTGACCTTCACCGGGTCGGTCATTGCCTATGGCAAGCTGGCCGGCAAGGTCAGCTCCAAGGCAGAGAAACTGCCGGGCGGTCACATGCTGAACGCAGGGGCTGCGGCGCTCTCCCTGCTTTGCCTGTTCTGGTACACCAACACCGGCGGCTTCTTCCCGCTGATCATCATGACGGCCTGCGCGCTGTTCATCGGCTACCACCTGATCATGGGCATCGGCGGCGCGGACATGCCTGTCGTGGTTTCCATGCTCAACAGCTACTCTGGCTGGGCAGCGGCGGCGATCGGCTTTTCCATGTCGAACGACCTGCTGATCGTGGTCGGCGCGCTGGTGGGTTCCTCGGGTGCGATCCTGAGCTACATCATGTGCAAGGCGATGAACCGCAGCTTCGTGTCGGTGATCCTGGGCGGCTTCGGCGGCACCTCCGGTCCCGCCATGGAGGTCGAGGGCGAGCAGATCGCGATCGACGCCGATGGTGTCGGCACGGCGCTGGACGAAGCAGACAGCATCATCATCGTGCCGGGCTATGGCATGGCGGTGGCACAAGCACAGCAATCCGTGTCCGAGCTGACCCGCAAACTGCGCGCAGCCGGCAAGGAAGTGCGCTTTGCCATCCACCCGGTGGCGGGTCGTCTTCCCGGCCACATGAACGTGCTGCTTGCAGAGGCCAAGGTGCCCTATGACATCGTCATGGAAATGGATGAGATCAACGACGATTTCCCGGAGACGGACGTGGTCATCGTGATCGGCTCCAACGACATCGTGAACCCCGCCGCGCAGGAGGATCCCAATTCCCCCATCGCCGGGATGCCGGTGCTGGAGGTCTGGAAAGCCAAGCAGGTCTTCGTCTCCAAGCGGGGCCAGGGCACGGGCTATTCCGGGATCGAGAACCCGCTGTTCTACAAGGACAACACGCGGATGTTCTACGGCGACGCGAAGAAGTCCATCGACGAGCTTCTGACCAAGATCTCCTGATCGGGGTCACTGGGAAGGAAAGGGGCGGTCCTGCGGGGCCGCCCTTTTTTCATCCCCCGCACCCAGAGCTGGAGAGCACGCCGTCCCATGCCCTGCTGGCAGAAGGACGCGGTATGCAACAGTATTCCGGTAACCTTCTGAAATGTTTGCGGAAACAGGGTTTCTTCGCGTTGCGTCAAGGTTCACAAATTGTGAAAGACGCAAGTGAATGTGCCATGCCCCTTGAAGATCACCCGCTCCGCTATCCGCTCGCCAATGAGCTGCACGCCAGGCCCTTTCCCACGCTCGCCACCCCGTGCAGCGTGGCCTTCCTGGCGCTGAAGGCCCCGGGCACCGATACCGCCCGCGACAAGCAGGCCGAACGGCAGCACCTGCTGGACCTGCTGGATCGTCACGGCGCCCCGCACCCGCAGCCCGACGCGACCCATTGGTCCGGCCAGATCGGGCGCCACATGCTGAAGTGGGAAAGCCATACGGAGTTCGTGACCTTCACGATCTTCACCCGCACGCTGTCCGACCGCCCCTTTGACCCGGCGGAGTTCGAGGTCTTTCCCCCTGACTGGCTTGCAAAGGCGCCGGGACAGCGGGTGACCTCAATCCTGCTGCGGGTGGAGCCGGGGCCGGAAGACGACGCGATAGACGACAAGCTGGAGAGCTGGTTCGAGGGCGAAAGCCTGGCCGTGGCCCATGTGCTGGAACGTGAGGCGATCATCGCCGGGGATTTCCGCATCGACCCGGCAGGCCATATGCGTTTCGCCGTCTTCACCGGTCAACAGATCGGCAGCCGCCGCGTGGGGCGCGTGGTCCAGCGCCTTTGCGAGATCGAGACCTACAAGGCCATGTCGATGCTGGGCCTGGCCCGGGTCCGGCGGATCGCCCCCTGCCTGCACCGGATCGACGACGCCCTGACCGGGCTGATCGGCGCCATGCGGCAGGATGAGACGAAGTCGGAGGACACGCTGAAGGGCCTTCTGAAGGTTTCGGCAGAGCTGGAGGATCTCGCCGCGCGCACGGCCTATCGCTTTGCCGCGACCAAGGCCTATGAGGCCATCGTCCGGGAGCGGGTGGAGATGCTGCGGGAACAGCGGTTCCGCGGGCGCCAGACCTTCACGGAGTTCATGATGCGGCGGTACGAGCCGGCCATGCGCACCGTCCGGGCCAGTGAACAGCGCCTGGGGGCCATGTCGGACCGGGCGATCCGCGCAGGCGAGTTGCTGCGGACCCGGGTGGACGTGGAGCGCAGCGCGCAGAACCAGGCGCTGCTGGCCTCCATGGACCGGCGGGCGGATGCGCAGCTGCGGCTTCAGGAAACGGTCGAGGGGCTTTCGGTGGTGGCGATCAGCTACTACGCGGTCTCGCTGGCCAGCTACATGCTTTACCCGCTAGCGGAAAGCTATCACCTGTCCAAGGGCTTGGTCCTGGCGGGGGTCACCCCGCTGGTGGTGGTGCTGGTCTGGCTTCTGGTCCGCCGCATTCGGGCAAGGATGCACTGAAGGCGGGCAGGGGGCGCAAAGCAGTGCCGCCCGAAAGCTGGGCTTCCGGGCGGCACAGGGTCCGCCTGCAAGAGGGGCTTCAGCGGCCGCGGATCCTAGGATCCAGCGCATCGCGCAGACCATCGCCCAGGTAGTTGACCGACAGCACCGTCAGGGAGATCGCGACACCGGGCAGCAGCACCCGTTCGGGGTTCTGTTGCAGGTAGTCCACCGCATCGTAAAGCAGCCGCCCCCAGGTCGGGAAGTCCGGCGGGAACCCAAGGCCAAGGAAGCTGAGCGCGCTTTCCGTGATGATCGCATTGGCGATGCCCAGCGTGGCAGAGACCACGATGGGAGAGATCACGTTGGGAAGGATGTGCCGCATGATCATCATCATGTTGGTGGTCCCGATGGAACGCGCGGCCAGCACGAACTCCCGTTCTTTCAGGGCCAGGACATCGCCGCGCACGATCCGCGCGGTCGGCATCCAGGAGGTGATGCCGATGGCGGTCACGATCAGCAGGAAGATCCCGGTTTCGGTGCCGAAGGCCTTGGACAGCGGGTCGCGGAACAGCAGCACCATGACCAGCAGCAGCGGCAGCAGGGGCAGGGCCAGGAAGAGGTCCGTCATCCGCATCAACAAGTTGTCGAGACGGCGGAAGTAGCCTGCGGTGATCCCGATCAACGTGCCCAGCACCAGCGCAAGCAGCATCGCGGTGATCCCGACGGCCAGGCTGACCTGCCCGCCTTCCATCAGGCGCGCCATCATGTCCCGGCCCAGCTGATCGGTCCCGAAGGGATGCGCCAGCGAGGGGCCTTCATTGCGGGCGCGGAAGTCGATCTTGGCCGGGTCCAGCCCCCAGAGGTAGGGACCAAGGAAGACCGCCAGGACGATGAACAGGAAGACGAAGCCGCCCACCATCGCGCCCTTGTGGTGGCGGAACTGGCTCCAGACCTCCATCCACTGGCTGCGCGGCGGGGTGGAGGGGACCGGGTCGGTGAGGATCTCCGTGACCGGGATCTCGGGGCGGGGTGCAGGAGAGTCAGTCATAGCGGATCCGGGGATCGAGGATGCCGTAAAGGATATCGGCGATCAGGTTGAAGAGCACGATCAGCACGGCAAAGATGAAGGTCAGGGTCTGCACCATGGGCAGGTCATTGGCCTGGATGGCGCCGATCAGAAGCTGGCCGATGCCGTTCACCTTGAAGACCTGCTCGGTGATGATGGCGCCGCCGAAGATCTGCGGTATGCCAAGGGCGATGACCGTGACCACCGGGATCATGGAGTTGCGCAGCACGTGGACCAGCACCACAGGCCGTTCACCCAGCCCCTTGGCGCGGGCGGTGCGGACGTAATCCTGGTTGAGGTTGTCCAGCATCGAGGCCCGCATGAAGCGCGACAGCTGAGAGGTGATCTGCAGGGCCAGCACCATCACCGGCATGACCATCTGGCGGATCTGCTGGCCGAAGCTTTCCCAGTCCGTCACCTTGAGGGTCGTGTCGTAGATCGAAGGGAACCACCAGAAGCTTTCCCGTGGCATGTTCACCGAGAAGATCACGATGATCAGCACGCCGGAGAAGAACGGCGGTACCGAGTAGCCGACCATGGTGACGAAGGTCCCGACGTTGTCGAAGACCGAGTAATGCTTGTAGGCGGAGTAGATGCCGATGGGCAGGGCGATCAGGATGGCGACGATATAGGCCGTGCCCACGACCCAGAGGGTCTGCGGCAGGCGCTGCACCACGATATCCATCACCGGAGATCGGGTCTGCCAGGACAGGACGCGCAGCTTGCCGTCGGCGAAATGGGTGCCGAAGATGTTGTCGATCAGAACCTGGGGTTCGATCCAGAAGAACTGGACCAGCCACTTCCAGAACTGGATGTACATGGGCTCGCCAAGGCCAAGGGCCTCGCGCATGCGCTCCTTGACTTCGGGCGGGACGGTCAGCGGGACCTGGGCCATCGGGTCGCCGGGGGACAATTGCAGCAGGGCAAAGATCACCACGGCGATGAACAGCAGGGTCGGGACGGCGACGATGAGCCGTCTGATGGTGAAATTGAGCATGAAGGATCCGGGCTTGCGGGCATCACCGGGCGCAGGGTCCGGTGGGGCAGGATGGTCCGGGGCCCGGCGTGTTGCCGGGCTCCGGGGCTAGATCAATCCTTGATGCGGTACCAGTCCGCCGCGTTCCACAGCTCGCTGTCCCAAGTGTTCAGGACGACACCGCCCAGGGAGTTGGAGTGCGCGGAGACACGGCCACGGTCCACCAGGGGAACGATGGTGTAGCTTTCCTTGGTGATCATCTCGTTCAGCTTGATGGCGATCTCGCCGCGCTTCTCAAGCTCGCCGGTCTTGGCCAGCTCGTCGAGCAGGGCGTCGTATTCCGGATCGCAGTAGCGGTTGATGTTCTCACCCTGCCACTGGGAAGAGGGCTTGGGTTCGTTGCCGCAACGATACATCGCCAGATAGGCCTGCGGATCGGTGCCATCGAAGTTGTTGGCGTACATTTCCACGTCCGCGTAGAACTTCTGGAAGGTATCCGGAGAGCCGGGATCGCCACCGAAGAAGACCGAGGAAGAGACGTTCTTCAGCTCGGTTTCGACGCCGATCTCGGACCACCAGGCCTTGATCGCGTCCTGGAAGTTCTGACGCACGGCGTTGGTGGAGGTCTGGAAGAGCAGCTTGAGCGGCACGCCATCCTTCTCGCGCACGCCATCGCCATCGGTGTCGACGATGCCGGCTTCATCCAGAAGCGCCTTGGCGCCTTCGATGTCCTGCGTCATGCAATCGGTGTTGGGCGAGGCAAAGCGCGCGGGCGCGGGCACCAGGTTACAGGTCGGGCGACCGGCCTGGCCATAGCCGATCTCGACCAGGATCTCGCGGTCGATGGCCATGGACAGGGCCTTGCGCACGGCCAGATCCGACAGGAAGGGGTGCGGCTCTGCCACGGTCGCGCGGGTTTCGGGCGGCAGGTCGGGGGAGGGATTGGTGAGGTTCATCTCGATCCGCTCGACCAGCGTGCCGAATGCCGAAACCGGAACGCCCTTGCCGCCCTCTGCCATCTTGGCCAGGACCTCGGGGGCCAGCTGCAGGTTCCAGGCATAGTCGAACTCGCCCGTCTCCAGCACGGCTCTACCCGCTGCGGTTGCGTCACCGCCACCCTTGAAAGTCAGCGTGGCGAAGGCCGGTTTTGCCGGGTCGCGGTAGTTCGGGTTGGCGGACATGGAGATCACGTCGTTGGGCTTGAACTCGTCCACGACGAAGGGGCCGGTGCCGATCGGGTTGAAGTTCGCCTCGGTGCATTCGGGGGCACGGGCGCCCAGGCATTCGGCAAACTGCGCGGCCTGGATGATCGGGGACTGACCGCCCATGAAGGGCAGGTAGGGGTTGGGCTGCGGGGACTTGAAGGTGACCTTCACGGTCAGCTCGTCCAGCGCTTCCACCGTGTCCACGGCGTCGAACTTGGAGAACTGCGCGCAGCCGCCATCGGGGTCCATGCAATAGGACGCGGTGAAGACCACGTCTTCGGAGGTCACCGGCGTTCCGTCCGACCAGAGCAGGCCTTCCTTGAGTTTCCAGGTGATGGTGGTGAGGTCCTCGGACACGCCGCCATTGCTGACGGTGGGGATTTCCTGGGCCAGGAAGGGCACCAGCGCGCCGTCTTGGTCAAAGCGGCCAAGCGGCTCCAGGATCAGAGAGGAGCTCTCGATATCCTTGGTGCCACCGGACAGGTAGGGATTCAGGATCGAGGGGGCCTGCCAGTAGATGATGTTGACATGGCCGTCCGCCCCACGTTCGGCCATGGCAGCCGGGGCCAGGGCGAAGCTCGCCGCTGCGCCCAGCAGAATGGATTTGATTGACATAGTGATCTCCCGTTTAGAAATTCCGACCCTTTTTTCCGGCCGGTTGCGACCCCGAAGAGACCGGCTGACACAGGCGCAGACTGCTCTGTCACCTCCGTCGGGCGCATCCCCTCATGGAAGTGTTTATCGAAAATCGGATTCGTTCAAATTGCAAGCCTAACGCTCAGGTGACCCTAAGAGAGCGGCGCGCGCAGTTTGACAATCAAGCGAAAGCCTCGTTAGCGTCAGTTCAACTTCCCTCATGCAAGGTGCCACATGCTGGATACCGGAACGCCCAACCAACCGCTTGCGCAGATCAAGAACCTTCAGGTTACCTTTGAGACAAGGGATGGGCCGGTCGAAGGGGTAAAGGATGTTTCCTTCGATATCTTCCCCGGAGAGACCGTCTGCGTGGTGGGCGAATCCGGCTCGGGCAAGTCCGTTTCCTCGCTGTCGCTGATGCGGCTGATCGAATACGGCGGCGGCAAGATTGCCGGTGGCCGCCTAATTTTTGATCGCAAGGGCGGCGGTGAGATCAACCTGGCAGAGGCGAACCAGAGCCTGATGCGGACGATCCGGGGCAATGAGATCGGGATGATCTTCCAGGAGCCGATGACGGCCCTGAACCCGGTCTTCACCGTCGGGCGTCAGTTGCGCGAAGGGCTGATGGTCCACAAGGGCCTGTCGAAGTCCGCCGCGACCAAGCGCGCGGTGGAACTGCTGCGCGAGGTCCGGATCCCGGAGCCCGAGCGCAGGATCGAACAATACCCGCACGAGCTTTCCGGCGGGATGCGCCAGCGGGTCGTGATCGCCATGGCGTTGGCCTGTGAACCCCGTCTGCTGATCGCGGACGAGCCGACCACCGCGCTCGACGTGACGATCCAGGCAGAGATCCTGGCCCTGATGGACCGGCTCAAGCGCGAGACCGGCACCGCGGTGATGTTCATCACCCACGACATGGCGGTCGTTGCGCAGATGGCGGACCGCGTGGTGGTCATGTTCCGCGGCAACAAGGTGGAAGAGGGGCCGGTCGAGCAGATATTCAACGCGCCTGCGCATGATTACACCAAGGCCCTGCTGGCCGCCGTTCCCAAGCTAGGCGAGATGACAGGCAAGCCGCTGCCAGAGCCGATGAAACTGTTCGGCGTGGAAGGCCAGAAGATCGAACCGATCCCGGGCAAGGACGAGGTCCTGCTGAGCGTGCGGAACCTGGTCACGCGCTTTCCGGTGAAGGGCGGGGTACTGCGCCGCACAGTGGCCAATGTTCACGCGGTCGAGGATATCTCTTTCGAGATCAACAAGGGGCAGACCCTGTCGCTTGTGGGGGAATCCGGCTGCGGGAAGTCGACGGCGGGGCGGTCCCTGCTGCGGCTGATCGAACCGCTCTCGGGGCAGATCGAGCTGGATCACACGGATATCATGGCGCTGAACTCGCGCGACCTGCGCCGGGCGCGGCTGGACATGCAGATGATCTTCCAGGATCCTTTCGCCTCTCTCAATCCGCAGATGCAGCTGGCCGAACAGGTGGCAGAGCCGATGCGGAACTTCGGCACCGAGAAGGGCCAGGCAATGTACGACCGGATCGAGATGCTTTTCGATCGGGTCGAGCTGCCGCGCAGCTTCCTGCGCCGGTATCCGCATGAACTGTCCGGCGGTCAGCGTCAGCGGGTGGCCATTGCGCGCGCCTTGGCGCTGAACCCCAAGCTGATCGTGTCCGATGAATCCGTCTCGGCGCTGGATGTCTCCGTCCAGGCCCAGGTGCTGAACCTGATGATGGAACTTCAGGCGGAAATGGGCCTGTCCTTCCTCTTCATCTCCCATGACATGGCAGTGGTGGAACGGGTCTCTCACCGGGTGGGGGTCATGTACCTTGGCCGCATCGTCGAGATCGGCTCGCGCCAGGCGGTCTTCGAGGATCCGCGCCATCCCTATACCCGTGCCCTGATGAAGGCGGTGCCGATCGCGGATCCGGCGCGGCGCAAGAAAGAGCACGAGCTGAATTTCAAACCCATTCCCTCTCCGATCCACGGGCTGGACTATCAGCCGGAGCCATCGGTTTACGAGAAAGTCGGCGAGGACCACTATATCCTGACGACAGACAGCGGTTACTGAAGGGTACGGGCCTGTGCCCCGGTGCCTGCGGAAAGACGAAAATGACTTCACGCCTCTCTCCCCTGGAGATCATGGAAAAGCTGGTGAGCTTTCCGACGGTCAGCCGCGACAGCAACCTGCCCCTGATCGACTGGGTCCAGGACTACCTTGAGGAACACGGGGTCACCTGCCTGCGCCATGACCATCCCGACCAGCCAAAGGCCGGGCTTTGGGCCCATGTGGGACCCTGGGAAGAGGGTGGCGTCGTGCTGTCGGGGCACACGGATGTCGTGCCGGTGGACGGGCAGGACTGGACCAGCGATCCCTTCACCGTGACGGAACGGGACGGGAAGTACTTTGGCCGCGGCTGCACGGACATGAAGGGCTTTGACGCGCTGGCGGTCTGGGCGCTGGCCGAGGCAGCCGGCCGGCCGCTTGCCACGCCGCTGCAACTGGCCTTCACCTATGACGAGGAACTGGGCCTGATCGGGGCCGAACCGCTGCTGAACGACTGCCTGCCAAAGGTGCCCAAGCCCGCCATCGCCATCATCGGTGAGCCAACCACGCTGCAGGTGGTCTCCGGCCATAAGGCCGGGGTGGCCATAAGCACTCGGGTGCAGGGATACGAGGTGCACAGCTCCATCGCCTACAAGGGCGTCTCTGCGGTCATGGAGGCCGCGAAGCTGGTGGACTGGGCCAACCAGGTAAACGTCGCCAATGCCGCGAAAGATGCGACGGGCACGGATGCGCTGTTTGATCCGCCCTGGACCAACGCCCATGTCGGCACGATCTCCGGCGGGACGGCCAATAACATCACCGCCGGGCAGTGCGATTTCGTGCTGGCGTTTCGCTGCGTGCCAGGGGAAAGCCCGGAAACCTACGCCAACGCCTATGCCGAGGAAGCCCGCAAGGTCGAAGCCGCGATGCAGGCGATCCGGCCGGAGACCTCGATCACGCTGACCCGGCTCTTCGATGCCAAGGGGCTTGTGCCGGAGCAGGACGGGGCGGCCGACAGGCTGGCGCGCCAGCTGACCGGCGACAACGGATCGCATGTGGTCAGCTACGGGACTGAGGCCGGCTATTTCCAGTCGCGCGGCATGTCTGCGGTCGTCTGTGGCCCCGGGGACATAGCCCAGGCTCACCAGCCGGACGAATACATCACGATCGCGCAGTTCGAGGCGGGGCAGGATTTCATGCGACGCCTGCTCGATCACCTGTCGGAGAGCTGATATGCCCGTCCGCAACCGCATTGCAGAGATGCAGGATGAGATCGCCGGCTGGCGCCGCCATCTTCATGCCAATCCGGAGCTGCGGTTCGAAGAGCACCAGACAGCCGCCTATGTGGCCGACAAGCTGCGCAGCTTCGGCTGTGACGAGGTGGTCGAAGGGATCGGCGGGACCGGCGTGGTTGCCGTGATCAATGGGCAGGGTCGGGTATCAGGTCGCTGCATCGGGATGCGGGCGGATATGGACGCCCTGCCGATTATTGAGGCAACCGGACTTGCCCATGCCTCCACCAATCCGGGCAAGATGCATGCCTGCGGCCATGACGGCCACACGGCCATGCTACTTGGTGCCCTCAAATACCTTTGTGAGACGCGGCACTTCACGGGGCGGGTCGTGGGCATCTTCCAACCGGCGGAAGAGGGCGGCGGCGGCGCGGCGGCGATGATCGAGGACGGGCTGCTTGAGCGTTTCGGGATCGATGAGGTCTACGGCATGCATAACTGGCCGGGCCTTGAAACCGGGCGTTTCACCATGCGCAAAGGCGCGCAGTTCGCCTCTCCGGTACGGTTCGAGATCGCGGTGACCGGGCAGGGCGGGCATGCCGCCATGCCCCACCTCAACGTCGATACGACCCTGGCCGCTGCCCATATCCTGACCGCGCTGCAAAGCATCGCCTCGCGCAATGTCGATCCGGTCAAGGAGGTCGTCGTCTCTGTCTGCGGGTTCCGGACTGAGACCGATACCTACAACGTGATCCCCGGCGCGGTGGAACTGAAGGGCACCTTCCGCGCGCTTGATACAGAGGTCCAATCCCTTGTCCGCCGCCGGATCGAAGAGATCGCGACCGCCACGGCAACGGCCTTTGGCGCCACGGCCAAGCTGACGTTCCTGCCGGGGCCGCCGGTGCTGGTGAATGATGGCGCCTCCGTCGATCACGCGCTGAGGGCCGCCAGCGCGGTCTCCTCGGCGGACTCAGAGCTGGCCCCGGTCATGGGTGCGGATGACTTTGCAGAGATGCTGCAGCGTCGGCCCGGCGCCTATGTGCTGGTCGGCAATGGCAAAAGTGCAAACCTTCATCACCCCGAGTATGAATTCAACGACGCGGTCATCCCCTATGGCTGCAGCTGGCTGGCGGAACTCGCCGAAACGCGGCTGCCGCTGGCTGAGCAGCCGGGCTGATCCCAGAACACCAAGGAGCCGAAAATGCCTATCAAGAACCGCCTGTCGGAGATGCAGGCCGAAATCACCGAATGGCGCCGGGATCTGCACGAGAACCCGGAAATCCTGTTCGAAACCCATCGCACCTCTGCCATCGTAGAAGAGAAGCTGGAGGCCTTCGGCTGCGATGAGGTCGTGACCGGCATCGGCCGCACCGGCGTCGTGGGCGTCATCAAGGGCAAGAGCGACACCTCAGGCAAGGTCATTGGCTTGCGGGCGGACATGGATGCTCTGCCGATCCTTGAGGCGACGGGGCTGGAGTACGCCTCCAAGACGCCCGGCGCGATGCACGCCTGCGGTCATGACGGCCACACCGCCATGCTGCTGGGGGCCGCCAAATACCTGGCCGAGACGCGCAATTTCGACGGCACCGCCATCGTGATCTTCCAACCGGCCGAAGAAGGCGGCGGTGGTGGCCGGGAAATGTGCGAAGACGGCATGATGGAGCGCTTCGGCATCCAGGAAGTCTACGGAATGCACAACTGGCCGGGGATGCCGCTGGGCTCTTTCGGGATCCGTCCCGGCGCCTTCTTTGCCTCCACCGATCAATTCGAGATCGTGGTCGAAGGTCAGGGCGGCCACGCGGCCAAGCCGCATAACACCTGCGATCCGACCGTTGCTGCCAGCCAGCTGGTCGTCGCGCTGCAGACCATTGCCAGCCGCAACGCCAATCCGGTTGAACAGGTCGTGGTTTCCGTCACCAGCTTTGAAACGGAGTCCAAGGCCTTCAACGTCATCCCGTCGCGCGTGACCCTGCGCGGCACGATCCGCACCATGTCCAACGAGATGCGCGAGATGGCAGAGGCACGGCTGAAATCCATGTCCTCCTCCCTGATCGAGGCGATGGGCGGGCGGGCCGACATCCGCTGGATCCCGGGCTACCCGCCGATGGTCAACCATGAAGAGCAGACGGAGTTCGCTTCTTCCGTCGCGGCCTCTGTCGCGGGTGAATGCACGTTCGCGGACATGACCATGGGCGGAGAGGACTTTGCCTACATGCTGGAGGAACGCCCCGGCGCCTATATCCTGGTGGGCAATGGCGACAGCGCGGATGTCCACACGCCGGAGTACAACTTCAACGATGAAATCATCCCGGCAGGCTGTTCCTGGTGGGCCGAAATCGTCGAGCAGCGGATGCCGGCCGCCTGAGCCCTTCGCCAACCGCAGGCGTGATCCAAAGGCGCGCCTGCGGCGCATTCCCCTGGCTGAACGGCATCGTCACGACGATGCCGTCGCCCTTGGCGGGCCTCAGCCCTCTGCCCAGAGCGCCTCGTAGACGGCAGCGATCCCGTCGGCTTCCCGCGAGATCCCGAACAGCCGTTCGGCATCCTGGCGGGCATGGAGGGACATGGCGTTTAACAGCCCGGCATCGCCCAGCATCCTGCGCAGTCCCTCTGCCGCCGCCGGTACATCTTCGAGCGGCACGACCATGCCGTTCTGGCCGTCCTGGGTGAATTCGCGGAAGAAACCAGCCTCGCTGGCAAGGATGGGCGTTGCAGAGGCCAGTGCTTCCAGCGGGGCCATGCCGTAACCTTCGTAGCGCGGCAGCTGGATCACAAGGGACAGCGCACGCAGGAGGGCGGGCAGGTCTTGGGCCGGGATCTCTCCGGGAAAGAGGATGCGATCGCTCAGACCCGCCGCGGCGACCTTTGCCTTGAGGTCGTCAAGGAAGGACTGGTCCCCGGACTTGGCCTTTCCCAAAACAAGCGCGGTGGTCTCAGGCATGTCCGGCAGGACGCGGATCAGGGTTTCGACCGTCAGGTCAGTGCCTTTCTCGGGACGGATGCGCCCGATCGTGGCGATGCCCCTGGTGCCGGGGTAGCCCGTGGCGGCCCAGGCGGTAGCGCGATCCGTGGCCGGCGTGAAGAGGTTGCAATCGACCCCATGGGGCACGACCGCCCGGACATGGGGCACGAATTCGGCGGCTTTCTCTGTCGTGGCGATGACCGCATCCATGCGGGAGATCAGCCAGCGGGGCAGGGCCGAATGATAGCGCTGCGCGGCAGAGGTGAAGACGATCCTGATCGGCAGGCGCAAGACGTCACGCGCCCAGATCGCCGCGCGCATCTCAGGATTGCGGCGCACGTGCCAGATGCCGAAGGGCCGGCCTGCGGGGGCGACGCGAGACATCTGACGGGCCTGTCGCGCCGTGATCGGATCGGGGCAGCCGGGCAGGGGGTGCCCCACCAGCTTCAGGTCGTACTGGGTCACTTGCTGACGCAGGACGCCGGCAGCCGTCGCCGAAACGCCGGTGAAATTGCTGTTGAAATTGGTGACGAAGAGCTCTGCCATGATGACCCCGGTCTAGCCTTTGCCCAAGGTCGCGGGAAGCAGTTTCTCCTGCAGCAGGCGTGCAATCGCGGCGATCTCTCCGCGCTGTCGCTCGCGGATCCGCCGGGCGGCGGTTGCAATGCTGTCGTGCATGGCGGCATCCGTCAGGATCTCGTGCAGGGCTTGCGCAAGGGCTTCGGCGTCCGCCACGCTTTTCGCGGCGCCGGAGCTGTCGAACAGCGCATAGGCCTCGGCGAAATTGGCCACTTTGGGCCCGTGTAGGATGGGCGTGCCGAAGCAGGCGGGCTCAAACGGGGTATGGCCGCCAGCGGGCCCGAAAGAGCCGCCAAGGAAGGTCACGGGCGACAGGGCATACCAGAGGCCGGTTTCGCCCAGGGTGTCGGCCAGGTAGACCTCTGCGCTGCCCGGAGCTTCACCTGCAGAGCGGCGGGTGACGCTCAGTCCCTTTTCCGCGATCAGCCGGGCGATGTCATCGGCGCGGGTCGGATGGCGGGGCACCAGGATCAGGCGCAGGCCCTCGAGCTTGCGCGCGGCCAGGAGATGGGCGTCGAGAACCGCCTCTTCCTCTCCTTCATGGGTGGAGACCGCGCTCCAGACCGGGCCAGGGTAGGCGATCCGCATCTCTTCCAGCGCCTGCTCATCCACGGGCGGCGCCTGGATCAGGGCCTTGAGGTTCGGCCCCACGTCGACCTGTTCGGGATCCGCGCCAAGCGCCAGGACGCCATCCAGCGTGGCACGATCCTGGGTGCGAATGACCGCGAACTGGTCCATCAGGAAGCGGAACGTCGCCTCCAGCCGTTGCCAGTTGCGCAGGGTGGTGCGCGACATGCGGGCGTTCACAAGGGCCAGCGGGATGCCCCGGGCGCGGGCGCGCACCAGAAGCTGCGGCCAGATCTCACTTTCGACGAAGACGCCGGCATCGGGCCGCCAGTGATCGAAGAACCGGCGCAGGGGGGCGGCACTGTCGATGGGGGCGAACTGGTGCTGACAGCGCGCTGGCAAGCGGTTGGCAAGAACCTTGGCCGAGGCGGCCGTGCCCGAAGTGATCAGGGCAGAGGCCTGGGGCAGGGTGTCCAGCAACTCCTGGACTAGGGCAAGCACGGACACGCTTTCGCCGACGCTTGCGGCGTGGAACCACAGGAGTATGCCGTCGGGCCGGTCAGCGGTGGCATGGCCCAGCCGCTCTTTCCGGCGCTCTTCCGGGATGCCCTCATGGCCCAGCTTGCCGTTGACCCTGCGCCAGATCAGCGGTGCTGCACATTCCGCCACGAGGCGGTAGAAATGGTAAAATGGCGTCGCCTTCGCCCCGGCACCGGACATCACCCGCCCGTGTGGCTCATGTGGCGAGAGACCTGGCCGTCTGGCCGCTGCCGCGAGTAGTCAAAGTCATGGCCCTTTGGTTTCAGGCCGATGGCGGCGCGGATGGCAGCTTCGAGCGGGGCGTTGTCCTGAGGATGGTTGCGCAGGGGCGGGCGCAGGTCGGCCATGTCTTCCTGCCCCAGGCACATGTAAAGTTGCCCGGTACAGGTCATGCGCACACGGTTGCAGCTTTCGCAGAAATTATGGCTGAGCGGCGTGATGAAACCCACCTTCTGGCCGGTTTCTTCCAGCCGAACGTAGCGGGCCGGTCCGCCCGTGCTTTCGGGCAGATCTGTCAGCGTATAGTGCTTTTCGAGCTGAGCGCGCAGGTCGCGCAGGGACCAGTACTGGCCCACCCGGTCCTCGTTGCCCATGTCGCCCATCGGCATGACCTCGATCCAGGTCAGATCCATGCCGCGCCTTGCGCAGAATTCGGCCATGCTGAGAAGTTCATCTTCGTTGAACCCCTTGAGCGCCACGGCGTTCAGTTTGACCTGGAGGCCGGCGGCCTGTGCGGCGTCCAGCCCGCGCAGCACCTGCGGCAGGCGGCCCCAGCGGGTGACGCGTGCGAACTTTTCCTCGTCCAGCGTATCAAGAGAGACGTTCACGCGGCGCACGCCAGCGGCCGCCAGATCCGCCGCGTAGCGCTCAAGCTGGGAGCCATTGGTGGTCAGCGTCAGCTCCTGGAGCGCCCCGCTTTCCAGATGGCGCGACATGCCGCGGAAGAAGGTCATGATGTCCCGGCGCACCAGCGGCTCTCCCCCGGTGATGCGCAGCTTTTCCACGCCCATTCCGATGAAGGTCGTGCACATGCGGTCGAGCTCTTCCAGCGTCAGGAGTTCCTTCTTGGGCAGGAATGTCATGTTCTCGGCCATGCAATAGACGCAGCGAAAATCGCAGCGGTCGGTGACCGATAGACGCAAGTAGGAGATCGCGCGTTGGAAAGGATCGACGAGGGGTTCTGTCATGGGGGGAAGGTATTGTGGCGAAGGGTCGCCGACAAGTCATGATTCCGCGATTGATGTGGAGCAGGGATGGGTTACCTTCTGCGCATGATGATACTTCGCCCCCTGCTGCTAACCCTGCCACTCCTGATGGCAGCCTGTTCCAACATCGACGGTGTCCTTGAACCCGCTCCTGCCCAGGCGCCTTCCGTGCCGCCGCCGGAAGACATCGTCCCCGAGGATCCCGATGCCGTGGAAAGCGGCGTTCTGGGCACCACGATCGCCACGCTCGGGGCGGCGGGGACTGGTGGCATGTGGCTGGAGACACCGCTCGTCAGCACTCGGCAGGCGGGCTCCGTACGCTCTGCCGAGACCGGCAAGAGCGTCGCGGTCACGCTTATTCCCATCGATGGCCCCAAGACTGCTGGCTCCCGCCTGTCCCTGAAGGCCATGCAGGCGCTTGGCGTTCCCCTTTCCTCTCTTGCCGAGGTCGAGGTCAGCGCCTAGGCGGGCAGGTACTTGGCGGCTTCCTTGCGGGCGAAGGGTTTCATCCCTTCCCCGTGAGCGTCCAGAAAGGTCCGAACCGCCTCCGGATCATGCTTGGTAAGGTCGCGCAGCCACCAGGCGACGGCCTTCTGTATGAACCAGCGCTGGTCGGGAACATAACTGGCCGCCCAGGCCAGGACCCGATCCCGGGCCTCCTTTTCGGGGCCTGACGGGTGGTTCAGCCGCGCCAGCGGCAGGGTGATCACCAGGGCCGCGCGCTTTGTCCAGAGGTGCTCTGCGGTGGTCCAGGTCTCTACCTCGTCGAGGCGTGACAGATCGGCCATGATCCGTTTGCCCCCGGCTGTGCAGGCGTGGTCGGCAATCGCCCAGGCATCGAAGTCCGGCACCCAGGAACAGATCAGTTGCCAGACCGCGTTGTCATCGGGACGGATGCGCGCCTGTGTCAGCAGCTTCGCGGCGGCGACGCGAGCCTCGTGGACATCGCTTTGCCAGAGCGCATCGGCCAGCGACAGGCGCGCGTCCAGTGGCAGGCTGCGCCGCCATTGCGTGGCCAGGTCGTTGATCGCCGGATTGGGCACGCCCAGGTAGACCCGCTCGGCCTTGTGATAGGCGGCAGCCCCTTCGGCGCGCGCGGGATCTTCCTGCGTTCTCAGGGCGGCAAGTGCCTCTTCAACTGTCAAGTTCAGCCTCGATTCCGGTCGGTGCGCCTTTCGGCGGCATGTTTCAATTGTGCCGATCACGGCGAGCAGGGGCCTTCGCGCCCCTCAGCGGTCCCGGTCCAGCTTTATCCCTTCGGCGGCGAACAGGGCGGCCATCTCGGGATAGGTCAGGGGCGTCGCGGGCTTATAGACACGCTCAAGCAGCACGAGCAACGCCCGGCCAAGCTGAGCCTCCGGGATAGTCACGCTGAAATGGTCGTCGTCAAAGCCGGTCTGGGCAGACCCGCCATGGCGGGTTTCGATCCTGACACCCCCGCCGGGCGCAAGCTCAGCGGTCACGGTCGTGCGGTCTTCGTGGCCCCCGGCGCCGGGGACCACGTGATCGATCAGGATGCGTCGGGTCATTCCACCGTCACGGATTTCGCAAGGTTGCGCGGCTGGTCCACATCCGTGCCCTTGGCGACTGCCGTATGGTAGGCCATCAGCTGGGCCGGCAGCGCATAGAGGATCGGTGTCAGAAGGGGATCGACCGTGGGCATCTCGATGCTGCGCCAGATGCCGTCCTGTGCGGCTTCAAGACCGGCACGGTCGGAAATCAGGACGACCTTTCCACCACGCGCCATGACCTCCTGCATGTTGGAGACCGTCTTTTCGAACAACCCGTCACGGGGGGCCATGACCACCACGGGAACGTTCTTGTCGATCAGCGCGATGGGGCCGTGCTTCAGCTCACCCGATGCATAAGCTTCGGCGTGGATGTAGCTGATTTCCTTCATTTTCAGCGCGCCTTCCAGCGCAAGAGGATACATCAGTCCTCGGCCCAGGAACAGGATGTCCTGCGCCTCTGCCAGCTCGAGCGACAGCGCCTCTGCCACCGTGTTGGCGTCCAGTGCATTGCCGAAGACCGCCGGAAGACCCCGCAGGGACGCCAGCGTGCTTTCCAGCTGGTCCTCGCTGATCCGGCCTTTTTGGCGTGCGGCTTCCAGCGCCAAAATCAGCATCACCGTCAACTGGCAGGAGAAGGCCTTGGTGGAGGCCACGCCGATCTCCGTTCCGGCCAGGATCGGCAGGGCCAGATCGCTTTCCCGCGCGATGGAGCTTTCGGCCACGTTCACGACAGAGACGATCTGCTCTGCCTTGCCTTCGCAATAGCGCAGGGCGGCAAGCGTATCAGCGGTCTCACCGGATTGGCTGACGAAAAGCGCAACGGTGCCCTGCGTGATCGGCGGTTCGCGGTAGCGGAATTCCGAGGCCACATCGACCTCGACCGGCAGGCCGGCGATGCGTTCGAACCAGTATTTCGCGGTGAGGCAGGCGTAATAGGCCGTGCCGCAGGCGACCATGACCAGCCTTTCCACATTGGTGAAATCCAGCCCCGCACCAGGCAGGCTGATCGTGGAGCCCGAGGCACCAAGGTAATGCTGGATGGCCTCCGCGATGACCTGCGGCTGCTCCGCGATCTCCTTGGCCATGAAGTGCTTGTGGCCGGCCTTATCGACCTGCGCCTTGTCCAGGCTCACCCGCTTCATCGCCCGGTTGGCGATATTGCCGTGCCGGTCGAAGATATCGATGGTTTCGCGCGTGATGACGGCCCAGTCGCCTTCTTCCAGGTAGGTGATCCGGTCGGTCAGCGGGGCCAGGGCCAGCGCATCGGAGCCGACGTAGTTCTCGCCGTCGCCGTGACCGATCGCCAGCGGAGAGCCCTTGCGCGCCGCGATCATCAGGTCCGCTTCCCCGTCGAACAGGAAGAGCAGCGCAAAGGCGCCCTCAAGGCGCTCCAGCGTCTTGCGGACGGCCTGCACCGGGGTCAGCCCCTCTTCGATGTAGAGCGCGGTGAGCATGGCCACCGTCTCGGTATCGGTTTCGGTGACGGGGACCAGGCCCTTGTCCGACAGCTCGCGGCGCAGTTCGCGGAAGTTCTCGATGATGCCGTTGTGTACCACGGCGACCTTGCCTGCGCGATGCGGGTGGGCGTTGACCTCAGAGGGCTCGCCATGGGTGGCCCAGCGGGTGTGGCCGATCCCGGATTTTCCCGGAAGCGGCGAATGGACCAGCACGTCGGACAGGTTCACCAGCTTGCCCACGGCCCGGCGCCGGTCAAGGTGCCCGCCGTTGATCGTGGCGATCCCGGCGCTGTCATAGCCCCGGTATTCCAGCCGTTTCAGCGCTTCGACCAGAAAGGGAGAGGCCTCGTGATTGCCGAGGTAGCCAATGATTCCGCACATTATTCCGTCTCTGCTTTCCGCGCCTTTTTCAGCCGCAACATTTCCATCAGTTTCCGCGCCATGCCCGGTTTCGTCTCTTGCCGGGCACGGGCGATGGCCAGTGCGCCGGGTTCCACGTCCTTCGTGATGACAGAGCCCGAGCCAGTCATCGCCTCATCCCCGATGGAGACCGGGGCGACCAGCATGGTGGAAGAGCCGATGAAGGCCCGCGCACCGATCCGGGTCTTGTGCTTGAACACGCCGTCGTAGTTGCAGGTGATCGTGCCGGCACCGATGTTGGTTTCCTCGCCGATCTCCGCATCCCCGATATAGGTAAGGTGGTTGATCTTTGCGGCCCGGTCGACGCGGGCATTCTTCACCTCGACGAAATTGCCGACGTGGACGTCTTCGGCCAGTTCGGCACCGGGACGCAGGCGTGCATAGGGGCCGATGATGCCGCCCCGGCTGACGTGGCAGCCCTCCAGGTGGGAAAAGGCGCGGATCCGCGCGCCGCTTTCCACGGTGACATTGGGGCCGAAGACCACGTTGGGTTCGATCACCGTGTCGCGTCCGATGATCGTGTCGAAGGCGAAGTGAACGGTTTCGGGCGCCGTCAGGGTCACGCCGTCTTCCAGCGCCTGCGCCCTTGCGCGCGCCTGAAAGGCGGCTTCGGCCCCGGCCAGTTCGGAACGGGAATTGATCCCCATCGTTTCTGCTTCGTCGCAGGTAACGGCCCCGGCGGACAGGCCGCGCGCACGGGCCAGGCCAACGATATCGGTCAGGTAGTATTCGCCGGCGGCATTGTCATTGCCCACGGCGGCGATCAGATCAAAGAGCACGCTGCGGTCGGCGCAGATGAGGCCGGAGTTGCACAGCGTGATCTTGCGTTCTTCTTCCGAGGCGTCCTTGAACTCCACGATCCTGTCAAGCCGCTGGCCATCCATCACCAGCCGCCCGTAGCGACCGGGATCGGCGGCTTCAAAGCCCAGCACGACTACGTCATGGCGGGCGCGGGCGGTTTTCATGGCCTCCAGCGTTTCGGGCCGGATGAAGGGCGTGTCGCCGTAAAGCACGATCACGTCGCCGTCGAAATCGGCAAGGGCCTCGCGCGCCTGGTCGACGGCATGGGCGGTTCCGTTCTGCTCTTCCTGCAGGACGATCTGGGCAAACGGCATGACCTCTTCCGCGGCGGCGGCAACCTGGTCGGCCCCGTGACCGGCAACCACGATGATCCGCGAGGGCTCAAGCGAGAGCCCGGAGAGCATGGCATGGGCGAGCATCGGCGCACCGGCGATCTGGTGCAGGACCTTGGGCAGATCGGAATTCATCCGCGTTCCCATGCCTGCGGCAAGAATGACTAGGGCGGTGCTCATATTGTCCTTTGGACCCCTCGTTTTTCGGCCGTCACGCCATGCAAATGCATGGATGCGGCGATTGTGCTTTTGTCCGGCCTGTTTTAGTCCCAAGAGAAAGCGGCGCAAGGGCAGGACCCCTGCGGCGGTATCAACTTGGGTTTCGTGTCGCAACAATGCGCGCGGATCCCGGCCGAGAGGGACCATGCGAGCGGTAATCTTCGATCTTGACGGGACGCTGGCAGATACCAGCGGTGATCTTCTGGCGGCGGCGAACGCCTGTTTCCGCGACCTTGGCCTGGGCGACCTGCTGGATGCGGGCGACGCCGGGGTGGCATTGCGCGGGGGCAGGGCCATGCTGCGGGCCGGGTTCGAAAAGGTCGGTCACAGCGACTTCGATCGCGAAATCGATGCGCAATATCCCCGCCTGCTCGATGCCTACCGGCAATCGACCTCTGCCCTGACCACCTTCTTCCCCGGCGCCATGGAGGCGGTGGAAGCGCTGAAGACCGATGGCTACGCCGTTGCGATCTGCACCAACAAGCCGGAAGCCCTTGCGCGCAAGCTGCTGACGGAGATGGGTGCCCTGGATGCCTTTCATGCGCTGGTCGGCGCGGACACGCTGCCGGTGCGCAAACCCGATCCCGCCCCGCTGAGAGAGGCCGCGCTGCGCGCCGGCGGTGACCCCGCGCGCGCCTGCCTGGTCGGTGACAGTGACACGGACCGCAACACCAGCAGGGCGGCGGGCGTGCCCTCCATCCTCGTGACCTTTGGGCCGGATGGCGGAAAGATGGCCGCGCTGGAGCCCGAGGTTCTGATTGGCCATTTCGACGAATTGCCCGGGGCGGTGGCCGGGCTGCGCCTGTGATCCGCCCAAGGGGAATGTCATGACAGAGGTCTTCACCGGAAGCTTCACCCAGCAGGAGCCGATCCCCGAAGAGGCGATCGAAGCCGCCGTCGCCGTGATGCGCTCCGGACGGCTGCACCGCTACAACACTCTTGGCGACGAAGCGGGCGAAACGGCACTGCTGGAGCAGGAGTTCGCCGCGTTGACGGGGGCGTCCTATGCGCTGGCGTTGTGTTCCGGTGGTCATGCGATCTCTACCGCGCTGCGGGCCGTGGGCGTTCAGCCCGGTGACAAGGTGCTGACCAATGCCTTTACGCTGGCCCCGGTGCCGGGAGCGATTGCAGCACTGGGGGGCGCACCCATCTACGTGGGCGTGACCGAAGGGTTGGTGATCGACCTGGATGATCTTGCCGCCAAGGCGGACAGCGCGAAGGTCCTGCTTCTCAGCCACATGCGCGGTCATATCTGCGACATGGATCGCCTGATGGAGATCTGCGACAAGGCCGGTCTTTTGGTGATCGAGGATTGTGCCCACACGATGGGCGCCAGCTGGAACGGTGTGCCAAGTGGGCGCCACGGGCTGGTGGGCTGCTATTCGACGCAGACTTACAAGCACGTGAACTCCGGTGAGGGCGGCTTCCTGGTGACCGATGATCCGGAGGTGGCTGCCAGGGCGGTGATCCTGTCGGGCAGCTACATGCTTTACGACCGCCACCTGGCCGCGCCTGAGCCGGAGGTCTTCGAACGGGTCAAATACGACACGCCCAACATTTCCGGCAGGATGGACAATCTGCGGGCCGCGATCCTGCGGCCTCAGCTGGCGCGGCTGGCTGATCAATGCGCGGCCTGGAATGCACGCTATGAGGTGGTCGAAGATGGGCTTGGTGGCACGCCGGGCCTGACGCTGATCGACCGTCCGGCTGCGGAAACCTTTGTCGGCTCGTCTATCCAGTTCCTGCTGCTGGACTGGAGCGCAGACGTGATCCGCGAGGTTGTCGCGCGCTGCAAGGCACGGGGGGTGGAGCTGAAGTGGTTCGGCGATGCAGAGCCGCAGGGCTACACGTCTCGCTATGACAGCTGGCGCTATGCAGACCACGCGCCGATGCCGAAAAGCGACCGGATCCTGAAGGGGATCCTGGACATGCGTCTGCCCCTGACGTTCTCACTGGAAGACTGCGCGCTGGTGGCGCGGATCATCCGGGCGGAAGTGGGCTCTGTCTGGCAGGGGCAGAGCTGAAGGGCCTGCGATCTGGACGCGCGCGCGCTGCCGGCCTTTTTGAGGCCCGTGCGATCGCTGATTATTCCGAGCCGTAAAGCGGAACCGTCGACATCGATAGCTTGGCCGACCCGTCGGTCAGCTCTGCCGCATGTGCCAGGTAGATCAGGGTCCTGTTGGCCTCGTCATAGATCCGCTTCACGCGCAGCGACTTCAGGATGATCGAGCGCGAGGCGCGGAAAACGTCCTCTCCGTCCTGGCTGCGGTCGATATCACCGACCTCGATCGGGCCTGTCTGGCGGCAGGAGATGGAGGAGTTCGACGGATCCTCGAACCAGTTTCCCTTTGAAATCCGGTCGATGAAGCTGCGGTCGAAATAGGCGATATGGCAGGTCACGCCTTTGACGTCCGGGTCGGCGATGGCCTCAACGACGATATCGTTGCCAACCCAGTCGACGCCGACTTCGCCCACCTGTTCGGCTTTGGCGGGAAGGGTGAGCGTGGCAAGGGCCAGGGCGGCGGCGGCAAGGTTTTTCATGTGGGTCTCCGGTTCCTTGCCTTTCATGTGGGGGGAATTGCCGGTTTGTCGAGGGGCAGGGGCAAGTAGACTGCCCGGACGCAGGGTGCATCCCCGGGGCAATACGACCACGTGGGCCGTCGCTGACGCAGGGGCAAGGCGCCGCGACCGCTTGCCGACAGGCCGCGACCAGCTATTGTCAGGCCCATGGTCAAGAAAACACGACACTGCTTCGATCCGCGACGTTCCAGTACGGGCGTCCCGGAATGATCGTCCTGCATCATTGCCCCGGAACCCGCTCCATGCGCGTGCTTTGGTTGCTGACCGAGCTCGACGCGCCGTTCGAACTGGCGATCCACGCCTTCGATGCCTCGCTGCGCGATCCACAATTCCTGTCCTGTTCACCCGCGGGCCGTGTTCCCGCGCTGGAGATGGATGGCGACTACTACTTCGAAAGCGGCGCAATCACCGAGATCCTCTGTGAACGCTTTCCGCAGCGGGGGCTGGGACGTCCGCTTGGGGACCTGGACCGCCCGGACTGGCTGGTCTGGCTGCACTTCGCGGAAACCGTGACCCAGCACGTCGTTGCGCTGGTCCTGCATTACCAGGTCTGTCCCGCCGAGGAGCGCTCGCAAACGCTTCTCGACCGGGAGCTTGCCAGCCTGCGCCAGTGCTTCGCCGCGATCGAGGGGCGCCTGTCCACTCCGGTGGAAAATCGCGACTACCTGCTGACCAGCGGTTTCTCTGCGGCAGATATCGCCCTTGGACAGGCTGTCTGGATGGCGCTGCATTACGCGTCACTGGAGGGTTTTCCCGAAACCGCCGCATGGTATTCGCGCATCACCTCGAGAGAGAGCTTTGCCGCCTGCGAACCCCTTCCCGGCAGAGGGCTTTTCCAGGAGGGGGTCTTCCCGCTTCCGGCAGCACCCGGCACCCCCTGACGCGCCAAGAGGGGTCGTTCAGGCCGGCCATCGCGCCTCTCTCTTTCCGGGAATTTGTCGCACCTGAGGCAACTTGCGGCAAAGAGCTCGTTCAGATGCCCGAGGCGCCGGGCAAACCCGAGTGATTCCGTCATGAATATCCGAGTGATTCCGTCGTGAATTGCTGCCAATGCGGCAACGCGGCGTTAACCGCTACCGGAGAGTGCAAATGATTGGTATTCAAATGTTTACGAAGTCCGGTCACAGACAAATCCGGGTATCGAAAACGTCCTCGCTCGGTTGACCCTGCCGGGGGGCAGGCGTAAAACCCGTCACAGCCCTGCGGGTCCCCATGAGACCCTGCCGCCCATGAAAGGAGCCATTCGTGGAAGAGATGCTGCGGGAATACCTTCCCATTCTCATCTTTCTGGCCATCGCGATTGTTCTTGGACTTGTCCTGATCCTCGCTGCCATGATCGTCGCCGTTCGAAATCCGGATCCGGAAAAAGTCAGTGCCTACGAATGCGGCTTCAACGCTTTCGATGACGCGCGGATGAAGTTCGATGTCCGGTTCTACCTGGTGTCGATCCTGTTCATCATCTTCGATCTCGAGATCGCCTTCCTGTTTCCCTGGGCCGTGGCCTTCAAGGACATCTCAATGGTGGGCTTCTGGTCCATGATGGTGTTCCTGGGCGTTCTGACCATCGGCTTCGCCTACGAGTGGAAGAAAGGAGCCCTGGAATGGGAATGATGACGGGAACCAACACCGCCGGTGCGGATCGTGAAGTCGCCACCCAGGCCCTGAACCAGGAGCTCCAGGACAAGGGCTTCCTGCTGACTACCGCAGAGGACCTGATCACCTGGGCCCGGACGGGCTCTCTTCACTGGATGACCTTCGGCCTGGCCTGCTGCGCCGTCGAGATGATGCACACCTCGATGCCGCGCTATGACGCTGAACGCTTCGGGATCGCGCCGCGGGCCTCCCCGCGCCAGTCCGACGTTATGATCGTGGCCGGTACCCTGACGAACAAGATGGCGCCCGCCCTGCGCAAGGTCTATGACCAGATGCCGGAGCCGCGTTACGTGATCTCCATGGGCTCCTGCGCCAACGGCGGCGGCTACTACCACTACAGCTATTCCGTGGTGCGGGGCTGCGACCGGATCGTGCCCGTGGATATCTACGTTCCCGGCTGCCCTCCCACTGCCGAAGCACTGCTTTACGGTATCATGCAACTGGCGCGGAAGATCCGTCGCACCGGCACCCTGACGCGTTAAGGAGCGGACATGAGCGAAGAAGCCCTGAAGGAACTTGGCGCCCATCTCGAGCTGAAACGCCCGGATTGCGTGGTGTCCTGGGATGTGACCCATGGTGAGCTGAACGTCGACGTGGCCCCGGCAAACATTGCCGGGTTCGTCGAGTTTATCCGCACGGACAGCAACAGCCGCTTTTCCAGCCTGGTCGACATCACTGCCGTGGACTACCCGGATCGCGCCAAGCGGTTCGACGTGGTTTACCACTTCCTGTCGATGTACCAGAACCAGCGCATCCGCCTGCGGGTTTCCATCCGCGAGGATGAAATGCTGCCTTCGATCGTGTCCGTCCACCCCTCGGCCAACTGGTTCGAGCGCGAGGTGTTCGACATGTTCGGCATCATCTTCTCGGGTCACCCGGACCTGCGCCGCATCCTGACGGACTACGGCTTCCGTGGCTATCCGCTGCGCAAGGACTTCCCCACCACCGGCTACACCGAGGTGCGCTACGACGAAGTCATGAAGCGCGTCGTCTACGAACCGGTGAAGCTGGTTCAGGAATATCGCCAGTTCGATTTCATGTCCCCCTGGGAGGGTGCCGAATACATCCTGCCCGGCGATGACAAAGCGGAGGCCAAGTAATGGACGGCTCCAAGGGTTTCGAAGACGCTCAGACGGGCGAACAGTCGATCCGTAACTTCAACATCAACTTCGGCCCACAGCACCCTGCGGCGCACGGGGTGCTTCGGCTTGTGCTGGAGCTTGACGGCGAGATCGTCGAGCGCTGCGATCCGCATATCGGGCTGCTTCACCGCGGCACCGAGAAGCTGATGGAAAGCAGGACCTACCTGCAGAACCTGCCGTATCTCGACCGCCTCGACTACGTGGCGCCGATGAACCAGGAACATGCCTGGTGCCTGGCGATCGAAAAGCTGACCGGCGTGGAAGTGCCCCGCCGCGCGTCCCTGATCCGTGTTCTCTATTGCGAGATCGGGCGGGTGATGAACCACCTGATGAACGTCTGCACCCAGGCCATGGACGTCGGCGCGCTGACCCCGCCGCTCTGGGGCTTCGAGCATCGTGAAACGCTGATGATCTTCTGCGAACGTGCCAGCGGCGCGCGTCTGCACTCGGCCTACTTCCGTCCCGGCGGCGTTCACCAGGATCTGACCGACAAGCTGATCGACGACATCGAGGAATGGGCGATCAGTTTCCCCGAGTTCCTGGATGACCTCTCCGAACTGCTGACGGAGAACCGGATCTTCAAGCAGCGGAACGTGGACATCGGTGTCGTCTCAGAAGAGGAAATCCAGCAATGGGGCTTCTCTGGCGTGATGGCACGCGGCTCCGGCCTGGCCTGGGACCTGCGTCGGGCGCAGCCCTACGAGTGCTACGACGAGTTCGATTTCCAGATCCCCGTGGGCAAGAATGGCGATTGCTACGACCGTTACCTCTGTCGCATGGCGGAGATGCGCGAAAGCACGAAGATCATCCGCCAGGCCATCGTTAAGCTGCGGGAATACCCCGGCGAGGTGCTGGCACGGGGCAAGATCACGCCGCCGAAGCGCGCTGACATGAAGACCTCCATGGAAGCGCTGATCCACCACTTCAAGCTCTACACCGAGGGCTTCCACGTCCCCGAGGGCGAGGTTTACGCAGCCGTCGAGGCGCCGAAAGGCGAATTCGGCGTCTACCTTGTGGCGGATGGTACGAACAAGCCTTACCGCGCCAAGCTGCGCGCACCAGGCTACCTGCACCTGCAGGCGATGGATCACGTGGCCTCCGGTCACCAGCTGGCCGATATCGCCGCGATCATCGGCACGATGGACATCGTTTTCGGCGAGGTGGACCGATGAGAATCCTAAGCCGGACCCCGATCCGCCACGGCCTGACCGCCGCCATGCCGCTTGCGCTGGTGGCCGCCTGTGCCGTGCCACCCTCTGACGTGACCCCGCAGCAATCGGCCAACTTCGACGCGGCCGTCGCCTCCATCGGATGTGAGCTGCGCACGGAACGCGATTACCTGCCGGTGGAATTGCAGACGGGCATGACCCGCGATCAGGTCATTGCCATGGCGCAGTACCGGATGGCGATGAACATGGCGGTCGGATCGGAAGATGGCGCGGTGCGCCTGACCACTGGCCCCTGCGCCCCATCGGCGTGACGACTTCGGCGCTGCTGCCAGCGGTGCCACACGGACAAGGGGCCCGAAGCCCCGCAACGAACGGACCTGAGGACGGGACACCGAGCCTATGCTGAGACGCCTGCACCAAGACCAGCCCGAAAGCTTCGCCTACACAGAGGCGAACCTGAAGTGGGCCGAAGCCCAGATCAGCAAGTATCCGGAAGGCCGTCAGGCCTCGGCCGTGATTCCGCTGCTCTGGCGCGCCCAGGAACAGGAAGGCTGGCTGTCCAAGCCGGCGATCGAATACGTGGCCAACATGCTCGACATGGCGGAGATCCGCGTGCTCGAGGTGGCGACCTTCTACTTCATGTTCCAACTGCAACCGACCGGATCCATCGCCAACGTCCAGATCTGCGGGACCACGACCTGCATGATATGCGGGGCAGAGGACCTGATCGCGGTCTGCAAGGAAAAGATTTCGCCCAAGCCGCACACGCTGTCGGCGGATGGCAAGTTCACCTGGGAAGAGGTCGAATGCCTTGGCGCCTGCACCAACGCGCCCATGGCCCAGATCGGCAAGGATTATTACGAGGACCTGACCACCGAGGGCTTCGCGGACCTGCTGGACAAGCTGTCCGCAGGAGCGGTTCCGGTGCCGGGCCCGCAGAACGGCCGTTTCTCTGCGGAACCGCTGGGCGGTCCGGTGGCGCTCAAGAAATATGCCGAAGACCGGATGGAGCATAACGCCAGCGTCGCGCTCGCCCTCGAGATCGGCGATACGGTCAAGCGGATCGACGGCACCGAAGTTCCGATTCTGACGCCCTGGCTGCAGGAAGCGCCGGTGGAAACGCCGAGCGAAGAAGAGATTGCCGCCAAGGAACCGCGCCCGGCAGAGGGCGAAGAGGTCGATGAGACCGGCGTGACCGAACAGGAAGCCAAGGCGAAGAAGACCGGCACCCCGAAAACGGGTGACGAAAGCTAAGTTAGAACGGACAAGACCGCAAGGGACAGAGCGGACAGATGACGGGAACCATTGATATCTGCAGGAACACCTGCCTCGGGCTTGGCCTGGTGATGGCGGTTGCCTTCACCGTGGCCTTCTCGGGGGCGATGCCGTTCCTGCTGGCGTTGGTTCCGGCGTTTGTCCTGTCCGCGGTGGCTTGCCTGGTTCTGCTGCGCCTGGTGTGCGGCGGGGGCGGCGGCGGCAAAGGGCCGGTGCAGGGCGTCAGCTTCCAGGCCCCGGATGCCGTGCACACGCCGGTGGGAGAACCGGCGCCGGGCACAAGCCTGCCGAAGCAACCCGCGGCGAAGACGCCTGCGGCAGAGGCCCCTGAAAAGCAGGCTCCTGCGACAAAGACCAAGGCAAAGAAGCCGGCGGCGAAGAAGAAGGCGGCGAAAGCCAAGGCGGATGACCTGACGCAGATCAAGGGGCTGGGACCGCGGTTCCAGAAGACCCTGAATGCCGGTGGCATCCTGAGTTTCGCTCAGCTGGCAAGGCTGGACGAGGCCGCCCTGGACAAGCTCGATGCGGATCGGCCGGGCCTCAAGGCGCGTGCGCTGAAAGAAGACTGGGCCGGCCAGGCGAAGACGTATGACAAAGACGGTGCAGGGGAATGAAGACCATGACCCAGGACCGCAGCAAGGAAATGGCCCAGGCGCGCAAGGCGCGCATGGTGGGGATCGTGATCGCAGCGACCATGGTTCTCTGGATGGGTGTACAGTTCATGGGTGGCAAACTGGGGCTTCCGCCCCGCTATGCCTTCCTGTTCGATTTTGCTGCCATCGCGGCCCTGATCTGGGCCCTGGTGGTGACATTGCAAATCTGGCGCGCGCGCCGGGATGACAAAGGGTAAGACATGCTCAAGGACGAAGATCGCATCTTTACCAACCTCTACGGCATGCATGACCGGTCGCTGAAAGGCGCCCAGGCGCGCGGTCACTGGGACGGTACCAAAGGCATTCTTGAGAAGGGCCGGGACTGGATTGTCGACCAGATGAAGGCCTCTGGCCTGCGGGGTCGTGGCGGGGCAGGGTTCCCGACTGGCCTCAAGTGGTCCTTCATGCCCAAGGGCGATGATGGCCGGCCGCATTACCTGGTCATCAACGCCGATGAATCCGAACCCGCGACCTGCAAGGACCGCGAAATCATGCGCCACGATCCGCATACGCTGATCGAGGGCGCCCTGATCGCCTCCTTCGCCATGGGCGCGCATGCCTGCTACATCTACATTCGCGGCGAATACATCCGCGAGAAGGAAGCGCTGCAGGCCGCGATCGACGAAGCCTATGACGCTGGCCTGATCGGGCGGAACGCCTGTGGCTCGGGCTGGGATTTCGATCTCTACCTGCACCACGGCGCGGGCGCCTATATCTGTGGCGAGGAAACCGCCCTGATCGAAAGCCTAGAAGGCAAGAAGGGCATGCCCCGGATGAAGCCGCCGTTCCCGGCTGGTGCCGGCCTTTATGGCTGCCCGACTACGGTGAACAACGTCGAATCCATTGCCGTCTGCCCGACCATCCTGCGCCGCGGCCCGGAATGGTTCAGCTCCTTCGGCCGTCCGAACAACGCTGGCACCAAGCTGATGGCGCTGACCGGCCACGTGAACACCCCCTGCGTCTTCGAAGAAAGCATGTCGCTTTCCGTGCGCGAGATCATCGAACACCACGGCGGCGGCATTCGCGGCGGCTGGGACAACCTCAAGGCCATCATCCCCGGCGGGGCGTCCTGCCCGGTGCTGCCCAAGTCCCAGCTGGAAGACGCGATCTTCGATTTCGACTGGATGCGCGAGAACAAGTCCTCCTTCGGCACCGGCTGCATGATCGTCATGGATAACTCCGTCGACGTCGTGAAGGCCGTCTGGCGCCTGAGCAAATTCTTCAAGCACGAGAGCTGCGGCCAGTGCACGCCCTGCCGCGAAGGTACGGGCTGGATGATGCGCGTCATGGATCGCCTCGTGACCGGCGAAGCCGAGGTCGAGGAAATCGACATGCTGCTGGACGTGACCAAGCAGGTTGAGGGTCACACGATCTGTGCGCTTGGTGATGCGGCGGCCTGGCCGATCCAGGGCCTGATCCGTCACTTCCGTGATGAGATCGAGGACCGGATCAAGAAACAGAAGACCGGCCGCTCCACCACCATTCTGGCGGCAGAGTGATCGTGAGCACCTTCCTTCCTCATATCTCGCTGCGGTCGGCGGCCCTGGCCGGGCTTGCCGCCCTGGCGCTTGCGGGCTGTGACAGCCTGCGTCGCGACCGGGGGGACCCCGCGTTTGACGGCGTCTATTTCGCAGCCAATCTCAGTGCCGATGAAACCAATCCGCACAATTTCACCATCGCGGTGAAGGATGCCCGCAAGAGCCTTGTCGGCGCGCGGGAAGCCGGGCGTTACGAGGCCAACAAGTACTGCATCAAGTACTACGGCAACTCGGAAAAGACCTGGACCCTGGGCCCGGATGCCACCGACCCGCAGCTTGTCTTCTCCGACAAGGGCGACCTTCTGATGAGCGGAAGTTGCGTCGGATGGTAAGACCCTCTGCATATCCCTTTGCACCTGTCAGGCGGGCAGGGCGGGCGTGCCGCATAAGCGGAACCCGTCTCATGTCGCGCCTGTCAGCGGGGTGGTTATTGCATAACCGCCGCCTCGTGCCCTTTTACGAAAGCTCTGCTTTCGTAAAAGGACGTGAAGAGATGACAGTACTGAAATCGACCCGCATCGCCCGCCGCGTGATGGCCGTCTGCGTGACGGCCCTGGTTGCCACGGCTTCCGTGGCGCAGGCGCGCCAGCCCCTGAGCCAGGTCGAGGAAATCGACCAGAACATGCTCTGGGTTGCCATTGCCGCGGAAATCGGCGAGCGCTGCTCTTCGATCGACGCGCGGATGGTCAAGGGCCTTCTCTTTCTCAACCAGCTGCGCAACGACGCGCTGGCCATGGGCTATACCACGGAAGAGATCGAGGAGTACGCCACCGCTGACGAAGAGCGCGTGCGCTGGCGCGAGCTGGGCGAAAATTATGCGAAATCCCTCGGATTGAATCCGGACGACACGGCGGACCTGTGCAAGCTCGGTGAGCTTGAAATTGCGCGCAGCAGCCAGATCGGCGTCCTGCTGAAAGAAAAGTGAGCACCCATGGCTGACCTTCGTAAGATCATCATCGACGACCAGGAGATCGAGGTAGATCCGGCGCTGACGCTGATTCAGGCCTGTGAGCAGGTCGGGATCGAGGTGCCGCGCTTCTGCTACCACGAGCGGCTTTCCATCGCTGGCAACTGCCGGATGTGCCTGGTCGAAGTCGTCGGCGGCCCGCCCAAGCCGGCGGCCTCCTGCGCGATGCAGGTCAAGGATCTGCGGCCCGGTCCCGACGGTGCGCCGCCCGTGGTCAAGACCAACTCTCCGATGGTCAAGAAGGCCCGCGAAGGGGTCATGGAATTCCTGCTGATCAACCACCCGCTGGATTGCCCGATCTGCGACCAGGGTGGTGAATGCGACCTGCAGGACCAGGCCATGGCCTATGGCGTCGACTTCTCGCGGTACCGCGAACCCAAGCGCGCGACCGAGGACCTGGATCTTGGCCCGCTGGTCGAAACCCACATGACGCGCTGCATTTCCTGCACCCGTTGCGTGCGCTTCACGACTGAGGTCGCCGGGATCACCCAGATGGGCCAGACCGGTCGCGGCGAAGATGCAGAGATCACCTCTTACCTGAACGAGACGCTGCACTCGAACCTGCAGGGCAACATCATCGACCTCTGCCCGGTTGGTGCTCTGGTCTCCAAGCCTTACGCCTTCACCGCGCGTCCCTGGGAACTGTCCAAGACAGAGACCGTGGACGTGATGGATGCGCTTGGCTCCAACATCCGCGTGGACACCAAGGGCCGCGAAGTGATGCGGGTCCTGCCGCGCAACAACGATGGCGTGAACGAGGAATGGATTTCCGACAAGACGCGCTTCATCTGGGATGGCCTGCGCCGCCAGCGCTTGGACAAGCCCTATGTGCGCGTCGACGGCAAGCTCAAGCCCGCCACCTGGCCCGAAGCGCTTGAAGCTGCTGCGACGGCGATGAAGGGCAAGAAGGTTTCCGGCCTGGTCGGCGACCTTGCCCCGGTTGAAGCAGTCTTTGCGCTCAAGTCGCTGGTCGAAGGGCTGGGCGGTTTCGTGGAATGCCGGACCGACGGTGCGAAACTGCCCGCCGACAACCGCTCTGCCTATGCCGGCACCGCGACGATCGAGGATCTGGATACCGCCGAACACGTGACCATCATCGGCGCGAACCCGGCGGTCGAAGCCCCCGTGCTGAACGCCCGGATCCGCAAGGCCTGGCTGAACGGCTCTTCTGTCAGCCTGATCGGCGCGCAGGTCGATCTGACCTACGACTACGATCATTTGGGCGAGGGTCGTGACGCGCTTGTCGAGCTGGCGAACGAAACCTACGAAGACATCAAGGACAAGGCGCATATCGTCGTGCTCGGCATGGGCGCCGTCAGCGGCGAAGACGGCGCCGCGGTTCTGGGTGCGGCCATGGACCTGGTGCAGAAGACCAACGGCAAGCTGCTGGTCCTGCACACGGCAGCGGCCCGCGTCGGCGCGCTGGACGTCGGTGCGGTCTGTGACGGCGGTATCGAGGAAGCGCTTGGCGCCGAGGTGATCTATAACCTCGGAGCGGATGAGATCGAGATCCCCGCAGGTCCCTTCGTGATCTACCAGGGCTCCCACGGGGATCGTGGCGCACACCGCGCGGATGTGATCCTGCCCGGCGCCGCCTATACCGAGGAAAACGGTCTGTTCGTCAACACCGAGGGGCGTCCCCAGCTGGCAATGCGCGCGGGCTTCGCGCCCGGTCAGGCCAAGGAGAACTGGGCGATCCTGCGGGCACTGTCCGCGGAACTTGACGCCGTGCTGCCCTACGACAGCCTGGCCCAGCTTCGCCAGAAGCTGATCGCGGAACAGCCCCTGCTGGCGCAGATCGACCTGGTGCCGGAAAACACCTTCTCGCTGCCCGCGTTCAGCGATCTGGGTCACGGCGCCTTCGAACTGCCGATCCGGGACTTCTACCTGTCCAACCCGATCGCGCGCGCTTCGGAAGTCATGGCGGAACTGTCCCGCATGGCCGCCGAACGCAAAGCCGCGCCGATGGCTGCGGAATGACCGGAGCGAAGATCATATGGGCCAGTGCCGACCGGCGGCAGGGCCGTCGCCCGGCCGCCCGGTCCGGCGCGGTCCGGACCCGGCGTCCTGTCGGATACGGAATTGAAATGCACGTGAAAAACCCGGTTTGCGCAGCGTTGCAGGGCAGGGTCTTTCGTGGCAACGGATTTGCAAGACATCTGCACACAAATGTCTCTGAACGCACTGGTCACCGGCAGGCAGATGCGGTTTATACCGTCTCGCAAGCCCGGCTGGCGGGCGCGAAGATCAACGATGCAGAAGTCGTCGTCGCGCCGCTGCGCGCGGAACGGAATACCGACGGTGTGAGGACATATGGCTGATTTCTTTACCTCCAACCCGCTAGGCATCCTGCTGCTGATCATCGGCCAGATCCTTCTGATCGTGGTGCCGCTGCTGGTGTGCCTTGCCTTCCTCCTTTACGGTGACCGCAAGATCTGGGCGGCTGTCCAGCTGCGTCGCGGGCCGAACGTGGTGGGCTTCTTCGGGCTGCTGCAAAGTTTTGCCGACTTCCTGAAGTACATCACCAAGGAAGTGGTGATCCCGGCGGGCGCTGACAAGTTCGTCTTCCTGCTGGCGCCGATGCTCAGCTTCGTGCTGGCGATGATCGCCTGGGCCGTGATCCCCTTCAACGAAGGCTGGGTGCTGGCAGATATCAACGTCGCCATCCTCTATGTCTTCGCGATCTCCTCGCTTGAGGTCTACGGCGTGATCATGGGGGGCTGGGCGTCCAACTCCAAGTATCCGTTCCTTGGTTCGCTGCGCTCCGCTGCACAGATGATTTCCTACGAGGTCTCGATCGGCCTGATCATCATCGGCGTGATCATCTCCACCGGGTCGATGAACTTCTCCGATATCGTGCGGGCTCAGGACGGCGGTTATGGCCTGTTCTCGTGGTACTGGCTGCCGCACTTCCCGATGGTCTTCCTGTTCCTGATCTCTGCCCTGGCAGAGACCAACCGCCCGCCCTTCGACCTTCCCGAAGCGGAATCCGAACTGGTGGCCGGTTACCAGGTTGAATACAGCTCCACGCCCTTCCTGCTCTTCATGATCGGGGAATACGTGGCCATCGTTTTGATGTGCGCGCTGATGACCCTGCTGTTCTTCGGCGGCTGGCTATCCCCGATCCCGGGTCTGCCCGATGGCTTCCTGTGGTTCTTCGCCAAGGCGCTCATGGTCTTCTTCGTCTTCGCCATGGTGAAGGCCGTCGTGCCCCGCTACCGCTACGACCAGCTCATGCGGATCGGCTGGAAGGTTTTCCTTCCCATGTCGCTGATCTGGGTGGTCCTGGTTGCCTTCCTTGCCAAGTTCGAACTTTTCGGCGGTGCCTATGCCCGCTGGATGATCGGAGGCTGATCCTTGGGTATCGACTACGTTCTGTTCGACAGGCTCTGCGAGCTGTCATCACGCTTCCGGCCGGAAGGCCGGAGCCTGATGCTTGGCCGCCAGGGTTTCTCGATCCAGAGCAAGTTCGCGAAGCGCTACGAAAGTTCCCTGGCCCAGCATGGGCTGGAGGGGCGGCGCTTCGACTACCTGCAAGAGGACGGTTTCTGCGAGACGCTGATGCGCAAGCTCGGCTTTGGCGAGATCGAGACGATGGACTTTTCCGATTACGAGGGCGCGGCGATCCTGCAGGATCTGAACCGCCCCGTTCCGGCGCAGCTAGAAAACCAGTTCGGCTTCATCTTCGACGGTGGCACGATCGAACATGTCTTCAATGTGCCGCAGGCGCTTGAGAACCTGTTCAAGATGCTGAAGCCGGGCGGTCGCCTGGTCTCTGCCAACGGGATGAACGGATGGATGGGGCACGGGTTCTACCAGTTCAATCCGGAACTGGTCTGGACCTTCTGGCGCCGGATGGCGCACTGCAACCTGGTCGACTGCCGCGCGATCAAGAAGACGCCGCTGCCGGAACCGCAGCACATGGCCCTGCCGGATCCGGCAGAGACGGGACACCGCCTGCGCTTCAAGGAGAATTTCCCTGAAGGCCAAGTCTACCTCTACTACGAGGTGGAAAAGACGACCGAGGCACGCCTCGGGGATATTGCGCTGCAAAGCGATTACGAAACGACTTGGGCATCGCATGGCAAGGCCGGCGAGACCAACCTGGGAATTGGAGGATAGCCTCATGGCCAGCGTCGACTATACCCGCGCCGCCAAATACTTCCTGCTCTTTGACATGTTCAAAGGGTTCAAGATGGGGCTGAAGTACTTCTTCAAGCCGAAGGCAACGCTGAACTACCCGCACGAAAAGGGGCCCCTGTCGCCCCGTTTCCGCGGTGAACACGCGCTGCGCCGCTATCCCAACGGGGAAGAGCGCTGCATCGCCTGCAAGCTGTGCGAAGCGATCTGCCCGGCGCAGGCCATCACCATCGATGCCGAACCGCGCGAAGACGGCAGCCGCCGCACCACGCGCTACGACATCGACATGACCAAGTGCATCTACTGCGGCTTCTGCCAGGAAGCCTGCCCGGTGGACGCGATCGTCGAGGGGCCGAACTTCGAATTCGCCACCGAGACCCGCGAAGAGCTGTTCTACGACAAGCAGAAGCTGCTGGATAACGGCGAACGCTGGGAAGCAGAGATCGCGCGCAACCTCGAGCTGGATGCGCCCTACCGATGAAACTCGTGCTTCGCCATATCCGGGCACGCGGCGCCGATGAGGGTCTTCGGACCGGGGGAGGTCACCATGGCTGATCCCCTGAATCCGTTCGAGTATTTCATCCAGCAGGCGCAGGACATGGCCAAGTCGATGAATCCGGCGCTGGAGAACTTCAATCCCAAGGGGTTCGAGGCGCTCTGGCCGACGATGCCGAAGGAGTGGATGGAATTCACCTTCGGCAAGAGCTTCAACCGCGACGGCCTGGACAGCAAGACCCGGCTGATGCTGGTGCTGGCCGGTCTGACGATGCAAGGCGCGCAGGCGGACAGCCAGTTGCGCATCACGGTGCGCCACCTCCTTGAGGCGGGCGCCAAGAAACAGGAAATCGCCGAGGCCATCGCACAGATGTCGATGTTCGCCGGTATACCCGCCATGACCCGAGCCGCTGCGCTTGCCAAGGAGGTCATGGACGAACAAGAGGATGATGAGACATGACTGTCGCCGCCTTCTCCTTCTACCTCTTCGCGCTCTGCGCGATTGTCGGGGGGCTTTTCACCGTGGTTTCGCGGAATCCCGTGCACTCGGTGCTCTGGCTGATCATGACCTTCCTCTCTGCGGCGGGGCTTTTCGTGCTGCTCGGGGCGGAGTTCGTCGCGATGCTGCTGATCATCGTCTACGTGGGCGCGGTCGCGGTGCTCTTCCTCTTCGTGGTCATGATGCTGGATGTCGACTTCGCCGAGCTCAAGGCAGAGATGGCAAAGTACATGCCGCTGGCCCTGCTGATCGGGTTGATCCTGCTGATGCAATTCGGCATCGCCTTCGGCAACTGGACCGCCGCGGAAGGCGCTCAGGCCGCCCGGACCGCCGTGACCCCCGAGGGGATGACCAATACCGCCGCCCTGGGTCTGCTGCTTTACGACCGCTACTTCCTGGCCTTCCAACTGGCCGGCCTGGTGCTGCTGGTGGCGATGATCGGGGCCATCGTGCTGACCCTGCGCCACCGTCAGGACATCAAGCGTCAGGACGTGCTGCAGCAGATGTGGCGTGATCCGGCCAAGGCGATGGAACTGAAAGATGTGAAACCGGGGCAGGGGCTTTGAGCCTGAACGCACCGGACCAAGCCGCCGCCGGGGCCAGAACCCTGGGACGGGCAGCCAGAAAGAATTGAGGGACCGAGGGACATGATCGGAATCGAACATTACCTGACCGTCGCGGCGACGCTGTTCGTCATCGGCATCTTCGGGATATTCCTGAACCGAAAGAACGTGATCATCCTGCTGATGAGCATCGAGCTCATCCTGCTGTCGGTGAACATCAACCTGGTGGCCTTCTCCAGTTTCCTGGGGGATCTCGCCGGTCAGGTCTTCACGCTCTTCGTGCTGACGGTGGCGGCTGCGGAAGCCGCGATCGGGCTTGCCATCCTGGTCTGCTTCTTCCGCAACCGCGGCACCATCGCCGTGGAAGACGTCAACGTGATGAAAGGCTGAGCCCATGGTATCGATCATCCTCTTCGCGCCCCTGATCGGGGCCGTGATCGCGGGCTTCGGCTGGCGGCTGATCACGGTCAAGGGTGCGCAATACCTGACCACGGGCCTATTGTTCCTGGCCTGCCTGCTGAGCTGGATCGTGTTCTTCAACACGCCCGAGCAGACCCAGTACATCCCGCTGATGCGCTGGATCGAAAGTGGCGCGCTGTCGATCGAATGGGGTATCCGGCTGGACCGGCTGACCTCCATCATGCTGGTCGTCGTCACCACGGTCTCTGCGCTCGTGCACCTCTACAGCTTCGGCTACATGGCGCATGATGAGAACTTCAAGGAAACCGAGGAATACCGTCCCCGGTTCTTCGCCTACCTGTCCTTCTTCACCTTCACCATGCTGATGCTGGTCACCTCGGACAACCTGGTGCAGATGTTCTTCGGCTGGGAAGGCGTGGGCCTGGCGTCCTACCTGCTGATCGGCTTCTACTACAAGAAGCCCTCTGCCGGTGCCGCGGCCATGAAGGCCTTCGTCGTGAACCGGGTCGGTGACTTCGGCTTCGCACTTGGCATCGTTGCGCTGTTCTTCCTGACCGACAGCGTCAGCTTCGACGTGATCTTCGCCCAGGCACCGGTGCTGGCTCAAACCAGCCTGCATTTCCTGTGGCGCGACTGGAACGCGGCAGAGCTGATCGCCTTCCTGCTCTTCATCGGCGCGATGGGTAAGTCGGCACAACTGTTCCTGCACACCTGGCTGCCGGACGCGATGGAAGGCCCGACGCCCGTGTCGGCGCTGATCCACGCCGCGACCATGGTCACCGCCGGTGTCTTCCTCGTCTGCCGCATGTCGCCGCTGATGGAATACGCTCCCCATGCGACGGCCTTCATCACCTTCCTGGGTGCCACGACGGCCTTCTTCGCCGCGACCGTGGGTCTGGTTCAGACCGACATCAAGCGCGTCATCGCCTATTCGACCTGTTCCCAGCTGGGCTACATGTTCGTCGCAGCCGGCGTTGGTGTCTACTCGGCGGCCATGTTCCACCTGCTGACCCATGCCTTCTTCAAGGCGCTGCTGTTCCTCTGCGCCGGTTCGGTGATCCACGGGATGCACCACGAGCAGGACATGCGGAACTACGGCGGTCTGCGCAAGAAACTGCCCTATACCTTCTGGGCGATGATCCTGGGCACTCTTGCCATCACCGGCGTCGGCATTCCCTTCACCCACATCGGCTTTGCCGGCTACCTCTCCAAGGACGCGATCATCGAGAGCGCCTGGGGCGGTGTCGGGGCGGGCTATGCCTTCTGGATGCTGGTCATCGCGGCGGCCTTCACCAGCTTCTATTCCTGGCGGCTGATCTTCCTGACCTTCTTCGGCGAGGCGCGCGGTGACAAGCACACCCATGAGCACGCCCATGAAAGCCCGAAGGTCATGCTGATCCCGCTCGGCGTGCTGAGCCTTGGCGCGATCTTCTCCGGGATGCTCTGGTACAACTCCTTCTTCGGCGATCATGACTCCGTGAACCGCTTCTTCGGTATCCCTGCTCACGCGGAAGCCACTGAAGGCGGTGACGCGCATGGCGAAGTGGCAGACGCCGGACATGGTGCCGAAGGCAGTGTGCTCGCGACAACGGACCACGCAGCCGAGGGCGAAAACGCCGCCGAAGGCGATCACGCCGCAGCGGCCGGCCACATGGCTGAAGCTGGTGTTGCCCCTGAGGGTGCGATCTTCATGGCGCCGGACAACCACGTGATGGAAGAAGCCCACCATGCCCCGACCTGGGTCAAGCTGAGCCCGTTCTTCGCGATGCTCGGCGGCCTGATCGTGGCCTGGCTGTTCTACATCAAGTTCACCTGGTTGCCGGCCCGCTTCGCGGAAACCAACCGTCCGCTCTACCTGTTCCTGCTGAACAAGTGGTACTTCGATGAGATCTACGACGCTGTCTTCGTGAAGAACGCGAGCCGCCTTGGCCGCCTGTTCTGGAAGGGCGGTGACGGCAAGATCGTCGACGGCTCCATCAACGGGCTTGCGATGGGGATCATTCCCTATTTCACGCGCCTCGCGGGGCGGTGGCAGTCCGGCTACATCTTCACCTATGCCTTCGCGATGGTTATCGGCATCGCAGTCTTCGTTACCTGGATGACGCTCACCGGAGGGGCGGAATAATGAGCAACCTACTCTCCATCGTCACATTCATGCCCGCCATCGCGGCGCTGATCCTGGCGGTCTTCCTGCGGGGCGAGGACGGCGCGGCACAGCGCAACGCGAAATGGGTCGCGCTGATCGCCACCACGCTGACTTTCGTCGTCTCTCTCTTCATCCTGGCCGGTTTCGATCCGTCGAACACCGGGTTCCAGATGGTCGAGGAACGCGACTGGCTGCTGGGCCTCAAGTACAAGATGGGCGTCGACGGGATCTCAGTTCTCTTCGTCCTGCTGACCACCTTCATGATGCCGCTGACGATCTGGGCCTCTTGGGGCGTCAAGACGCGCGTCAAGGAATACATGATCGCCTTCCTGCTGCTTGAGACCCTGATGCTGGGTGTCTTCATGGCGCTGGACATGGTCCTGTTCTACCTCTTCTTCGAGGCGGGCCTGATCCCGATGTTCCTGATCATCGGCATCTGGGGCGGGGCGAACCGGATCTACGCGAGCTTCAAGTTCTTCCTCTACACGTTCCTCGGCTCCGTCCTGATGCTGGTCGCGATGGTGGTGATGTACACGGAGGCCGGCACCGCCGACATCCCGACGCTGCTGACCTTCGACTTCGCCTCCACCCCGATGACCGTGCTGGGCCTGAACATAATGGGCGGCATGCAGACGCTGCTGTTCATCGCGTTCTTCGCCTCCTTCGCGGTGAAGATGCCGATGTGGCCGGTGCACACCTGGCTGCCGGATGCCCACGTGCAGGCGCCCACCGCGGGCTCCGTTGTGCTGGCGGCGATCCTGCTGAAGATGGGCGGCTACGGCTTCCTTCGCTTCAGCCTGCCGATGTTCCCGGTTGGTGCTGACGTCATGGCGCCGCTGGTGCTGTGGATGTCTGCCATCGCCATCGTCTACACCAGCCTCGTGGCGCTGGTGCAGGAGGACATGAAGAAGCTCATCGCCTATTCCTCCGTCGCGCACATGGGCTATGTCACCATGGGTATCTTCGCGGCGAACCAGCAGGGCGTGGATGGGGCCATCTTCCAGATGCTGTCCCACGGCTTCATCTCCGGCGCGCTCTTCCTTTGCGTCGGCGTGATCTACGACCGGATGCACACCCGTGACATCGCTGCCTACGGCGGCCTGGTGAACCGGATGCCGGCCTATGCGCTGATCTTCATGTTCTTCACCATGGCGAACGTGGGCCTTCCCGGCACCTCCGGCTTCATCGGTGAATTCCTGACGCTGGTTGGTATCTTCCAGGTCAATACCTGGGTCGCGGTGGTCGCCACCTCCGGCGTGATCTTCTCTGCCGCCTATGCGCTGTTCCTTTACCGTCGGGTCGTCATGGGCGACCTGATCAAGGAGAGCCTGCGCTCCATCAAGGACATGAACACGCGTGAGAAGTGGATCTTCGCTCCGCTCGTGGCCATGACCCTGCTGCTTGGCGTCTACCCCTCTCTTGTCACGGACATCATCGGCCCCTCGGTCGAGCTGCTTGTCGACAACCACGAAACCGCGCTTGCCGCGGCCGATCGCCTGGGCGATACGGCCATGGCCGCGTCTCACTGATCTGGAGGCTACCTGATGCTTCAGGCCGATCTGAACGTAATCCTGCCGGAGATCATACTGGCCTGCTGCGCCATGTTGGCGCTCGTCGGCGCGGTTTATACCAGCAAGGACAAGGCAGCCCCGGCGCTGGTCTGGGCCACGGCGGTCATCTTCGCCGTGACGGCGCTGTGGATCGCGACGCGGGATGTGGCACCCACGGCCTTCCATGGCATGTTCATCGCGGACGGTTTCGCCCGCTATGCCAAGGTTGCCATCCTGCTGTCCGGCGCGGTCGTGCTGGTGATGGGGCAGGACTACATGTCCCGCCGTGGTCTGCTGACCTTTGAATACCCGATCCTGATCACCCTTGCGGTGGTCGGCATGATGGTGATGGTCTCTGCCGGTGACCTGATCTCCCTCTACATGGGGCTGGAGCTGCAGTCGCTGGCGCTTTACGTCGTGGCCGCGCTGCGCCGTGACAGCATCAAGTCGACGGAATCCGGCCTGAAGTACTTCGTGCTGGGCTCGCTGTCGTCCGGTCTGGTGCTTTATGGTGCCTCGCTGGTCTATGGCTTCTCCGGCACCACGCTCTTCTCCGGCATCATCGAAGCCGCGGGCGAGGGGCGCGCGCCCCTCGGGCTGCTGTTCGGCCTGGTCTTCATGATCTCCGGCATGGCCTTCAAGGTCTCTGCCGTGCCCTTCCACATGTGGACCCCGGACGTCTACGAAGGCGCGCCGACCCCGGTTACCGCCTTCTTCGCGACCGCCCCCAAGATTGCCGCCATGGCGCTTTTCGCGCGGGTCGTGCATGACGCCTTCGGCGATATCGTGGCGGACTGGCAGCAGGTCATCGCGCTGATGTCGCTTCTGTCCATGTTCCTGGGCTCCATCGCGGCGATCGGTCAGACCAACATCAAGCGCCTGATGGCCTATTCCTCCATCGCGCACATGGGCTACGCCCTGATGGGCCTGGCCTCCGGCACCCAGTTCGGCGTGCAGGCGATGCTGATCTACATGGCCATCTACGTGGTCATGAACATCGGGACCTTTGCCTTCATCATGACGCTTGAGCGTGACGGCCGTCCGGTTCTGGATATCGCGGCGCTCAAGGGCTACTCCACCACCAACCCGGGCCGTGCGCTGGCCGTGCTGATCCTGATGTTCTCCTTGGCCGGTGTTCCGCCGCTGGTGGGCTTCTTCGGCAAGCTCTACGTGCTGCGTGCGGCATACGAGGGCGGGCTGGCCTGGCTGGCCATCCTGGGTGTGGTCGCCTCTGTCATCGGTGCCTACTACTACCTGCGGATCGTCTACTACATGTACTTCGGTGAAAACTCCGAGCCGCTTCCGGCCACGAAGGCACCGATGCTGGCGGGGGCACTCATGGTCTCTGCGGCGATCATGCTGCTGGGCGTCGTGAACCTCTTCGGGATCGAGGGCATCGCTGCGGCCGCTGCCCAGACCCTGGTGCAGTAAAAGGTGCTAGAGCCGATCCCGGAAGACTGGCCAGGAGGCTACGACCGGGTCGTGCTGGACTCCGTCGGGTCCACGCTGGACGAGGCGGCGCAACGGTTCGAAACCCTGCGTCGTCCGCTCTGGCTGATGGCCCGGGAACAGACCAAGGCCAGGGGCCGCCGCGGGCGGCCCTGGCTCGCCCCGAAGGGCAACTTTGCCGCCACGCTTGTCCTTCCCCTTGTCGAACCCCCTGAAAAGACCGCGCTGCGCAGCTTCGTTGCTGCCCTGGCCCTGCATGAAGCCGTCACCTCTCTGACCGGGCGGGCAGAGGGGCTGACGCTGAAGTGGCCCAATGACGTTCTTCTCAACGGTGGCAAGCTGGCCGGCATCCTGCTGGAAGGGATGAACCGGAAGGGGCAGACCGGACTGTCCATCGGGATCGGTGTGAACCTGCTGGAAGCCCCGGTGCCAGAAGAAGTGGAAGCCCGCGCGCTGCATCCCGTTTCCCTTCTGGCGGAAACCGGCGCCAAGGTGAGTCAGGAAGAGATGCTGAACGCCCTTGCGGTGGCCTATGCCGCCCATGAGGTGACCTTCCGCACCTTCGGCTTTGGCCCCATCCGCCAGGCCTGGCTGCAACGCGCCAGCCATGTCGGACAACAGATCACGGCCCGTTTCGGCAATACCGAGTTGACCGGTATCTTCGAAACGGTGGATGAAAAAGGTCACCTGGTGCTTGCAACAGGTGCGACCCGGCACAGGATCGCGGCTGCGGACGTCTTCTTCTGACCCAGGCCCGCGAGGGAGGATCACATGCTTCTGGCCATCGATTGCGGTAACACCAATACCGTCTTCTCCATCTGGGACGGAGAGCGCTTTCTCTGCACGCTCCGCACCTCGACCGAGCATCAGCGCACGGCGGACCAATATTACGTCTGGCTGTCGACCCTGCTGGCCCATCATCGCATCCCGATGGATATCGATGCGATGATCATCTCGACCACCGTGCCGCGGGTGGTCTTCAACCTGCGGGTCCTGTCGGATCGCTATTTCAACTGCCGCCCCCTTGTGGTGGGAAAGCCCGAATGCCTGCTGCCCAATCCGCCGCGCGTGGACGAGGGGACGCAGGTGGGCCCGGACCGGCTGGTCAATGCTGCCGGCGCCTTCGAGCGCTACGGCGGCGATATCATCGTGGTCGATTTCGGCACGGCCACGACCTTTGACGTGGTGGCCGAAGACGGCGCTTACGTCGGCGGCGTGATCGCTCCGGGCGTGAACCTGTCGCTCCAGGCGCTGCACGAAATGGCCGCCGCCCTGCCGCATGTGGACGTGACCCGCCCGCAGAAGGTGATCGGCACGAATACGGTGACCTGTATGCAGAGCGGCGTCTTCTGGGGCTATATCGGCCTGGTTCGGGAGATTTGCGAGCGGATACGCAGCGAATATGACCGGCCCATGCGGATTATCTCGACCGGGGGGCTTGCGCCGCTGTTCGCGCAGGGCGATACGCTCTACGACCATTTCGATGAATTCCTGACCATTCACGGCCTCAGGATCATCCACGATTACAACAAAGCGTTAGGCAACCCATGAGCAAGCACCGGCTGATCTATCTCCCCCTCGGCGGCGCCGGGGAAATCGGCATGAACGCCTATGTCTACGGCTATGGCGCGCCTGGGGAAGAGCGGCTGATCGTCGTGGACCTTGGCGTGGCCTTCCCGGACATGGACACTACGCCCGGCGTGGACCTGATCTTTGCGGACACGACCTGGCTGGCGAAGAACAAGCACCGGATCGAAGCCCTGTTCATCACCCACGCCCACGAAGACCACGTGGGCGCTGTGGGTCATCTCTATGAGAAACTGGGCGCACCCAAGATCTACACCCGCGCCTTCACCGCCAATATCGCGCGCGGCAAGCTGGCCGAATACGGATTCAGCGATGAGGTCGTCACCACGGCCTCCGCCTGGCCCGAGACCATCAAGCTGGGCCCGTTCACCGTGGGTTTCCTGCCGATCTCGCACTCGATCCCGGAAAGCTCCGGCCTGGTCATCGACACGCCGGAAGGGCGGATCGTGCACACCGGCGACTTCAAGCTGGATCTCAACCCGCTGGTCGGCGAAGCCTTTGACGAAAACCTCTTCCGCGAGGTGTCCAAGGATGGCGTCAAGGCGCTGATCTGCGACAGTACCAACGTCTTCTCGCCCCACGCAGGGCGGTCCGAAAGCGAGCTGGGCGAGCCGATCACGGAGCTGGTCGCCAGCTCCTCGGGCATGTTCGTGGCCACCACCTTTGCCTCCAACGTGGCACGGGTGAAGACGCTGGCAGAGGCGGGCGACCGCGCCGGGCGCTCCATCTGCCTGCTGGGCCGCGCGATGCGCCGCATGATTGAGGCCTCCGTCGCCACTGGCGTGCTCAAGAACTTCCCCACGGTGGTCAGCCCCGAAGAGGCCCGCGATATCCCGCGGGAGAACCTGATGCTGATCGTCACCGGCTCTCAGGGGGAGCGGCGCGCAGCCTCTGCCCAGCTGGCACGGGGCAAGTACAACGGTTTCACAATGCAGGAAGGCGATACCTTCCTGTTCTCTTCCAAGACCATTCCGGGCAACGAGAAGGGCGTGATCGCGATCATGAACGCCTTCTCCGAGCAGGGCGTGAACGTGGTGGATGACAACGGCGGAATGTACCACGTGTCCGGTCACGCGAACCGGCCCGACCTGCTGAAGATGCAGGAGGTGGTGCAACCGCAGATGGTGATCCCGATGCACGGCGAACACCGTCACCTGCGCGAACTTGCCCGCCTGTCAGAGGCCAACGGCCGCGCGGCGGTCATCGCCGTCAACGGCATGATGATCGACCTCTCCGGCAACCAGCCCAAGGTCGCGGAATACATCGACACCGGGCGCACCTACCTGGATGGCTCCGTTCAGATCGGCGCGATGGACGGGATCGTGCGCGACCGTATCCGCATGGCGCTGAACGGTCACGTGGTCGTGACCCTTGTGCTGGATGAAGAAGACGAACCGCTGGGCGACGCCTGGTGCGACGTGAAGGGCCTGTCGGAAACCGGCAAGTCCAATGCGCCGCTGGTCGACGTTCTGGAAGAGGACCTGAGCCAGTTCCTGGGCCGAGCAGACGCCAAGACGCTGCGCGACGATGCCAAGCTGGAAGAGGCGCTGCGCCGGATCGTGCGCAACTCCTCTCAGGACGAGGTCGGCAAGAAACCCGAGGTCACGGTGGTGATCTCACGGCTCAGCGCCTGATCCCACTCGGGAGCGGGCAGGGCGGCGCCCTCCTGCTCCAGCCTGGCGATCAGGGCGTTCAGCCCTGCACTACGATGCGCGGTGGGTTCAAACTGGATCCCCGCGCGCCGATCGTTCTTCCAGCGCATCCGTGACCTCAGGAAGCCCACGTCGACGATCTGGAACCGCAGCCCCTCGAAACTGCCATAGCTGGACACCACGTTCGGAAGCCGGATCCCGGCGCCGCCAAGCGAGATGTCCTCAAGCACGGCGGTCAGGGAGCGATCCCCGACATGCAACCGACAGTCCATCTTGACCTTGTACCGGGTAGCGAGCCGCCGCTCATGGCGGGGGCCCGGATTGAGAAGTCTTGCCATCATGCCACTCCTGTAGATGCCAGTTGCATAGGAGCGCGCGCTTACCAATCCTTGAACTCAAACAAAAAAAACGACGCCAATTGGCGTCGTTTTTCATTCAGTGTTTCTATACTCGGAAGGTCAGCCCGCGCGACGTTCCTCGAACGAGAGGGCGATGAAGCTGGGCAGGTGATCGCCCATGCCCACGACCTTCTTGTCGCGGTCGTTGTTACCGCCACGGGATTTGCCACGCGAATTGTTGTTGTTCGAGCGGCTGTTGCCCTTGTCGTTGTTACGATCGTTGTTGTTGCGGTCGTTGTTGCCGCGATCGTTGTTCCGGTCGCCCGCGGATTTGTCTGCAGCTTTTTCCGGAGCTTTCTCCTGGGCCTTGTCCTGGCCCTTGTTCTGGGCCGTGTCGGCAGGTTTCTCGGCCGGCTTGTCAGCTGCCTTGACCTCTGCCTGGGGCGCATCGTCCTTGGCTGGCTGGCTGTCTGCCTTGGCCTCTGCGACCTCTTGCTTGGGCTCTTCGGTCTTCTTGCGCGACCGGGTGCGGGTGCGCTTGGGCTTCGGTGCATCCTCTGCCTTGACCTCTTCGGCGGCGGCAGGTGCCGCAGCAGCGGGGGCGGAGGATTTCACGCCGGGCAGCTCGATCCGGGGGATTTCGCTCTCGACCAGTTTTTCGATGTCGGCCAGGTTCTTTTCATCGCGCGGCACGCAGATCATCACGGCCTTGCCCTTGCGACCGGCCCGGCCGGTGCGGCCGATGCGGTGCACGTAGTCTTCCGCATGGGAGGGCACGTCGAAGTTGAACACGTGGGAGACGGAAGGAACGTCCAGGCCACGGGCCGCCACATCGGAGGCACAGAGGATCTTCAGCGAGCCGTCGCGGAAGCCGTCCAGCGTCTTGGTGCGCTGCGACTGGTCCAGGTCACCGTGGATCGGCGCCGCGTCGTAGCCGTATTTCTTCAGCGATTTCGCGGTGATATCCACGTCCGTCTTGCGGTTGCAGAAGATGATCGCATTGGTCAGGCTGTCGCCTTCCTGGTCGATGATCTTGCGCAGCAGGCTGCGTTTCTCAGAGCCTTCGCGATCCTTGCGGGAGGCTTTGAACATTACCACGCCCTGTTCGATGTTAGCGCCGGTGGTGGCCTGGCGCGCAACCTCGATCCGCTCGGGGGCGGAAAGGAAGGTGTTGGTGATCCGCTCGATCTCAGGCGCCATGGTGGCGGAGAAGAACAGCGTCTGACGGGTGAAGGGCGTCAGAGAGAAGATGCGTTCGATATCCGGGATGAAGCCCATGTCGAGCATCCGGTCCGCTTCGTCCACGACCATGATCTGCACGCCGGTCAGCAGCAGCTTGCCGCGTTCGAAATGGTCCAGCAGGCGGCCGGGGGTGGCGATCAGCACGTCCACACCACGGTCGATCAGCGCATCCTGTTCCTTGAAGGAGACGCCGCCGATCAGCAGGGCCTTCGTCAGCTTCATGTGCTTGGTGTAGGTGTCGAAGTTCTCAGCCACCTGCGCGGCGAGTTCGCGGGTCGGGCAAAGGACCAGGGAGCGCGGCATGCGCGCTCTCGCGCGGCCCTTGGAGAGCAGCGTGATCATAGGCAGGGTGAAGGAAGCGGTCTTGCCGGTGCCGGTCTGGGCAATCCCCAGAACGTCCTTGCCCGCCAGAGCAGGGGGGATCGCGCCCGCCTGAATCGGCGTGGGCTGCTCATAGCCCGCTTCTTCGATTGCCTTCAGGACCTTGGGGTCCAGGTTGAGATCAGAAAACTTGGTCATGTGTATCCGTGGTTTACGGACACAATCGGGCCCGTAGCGTGTGAAAGTCCGGACCCCTTGGTCCGGCATGAAGCCAGGCAGCAGATGGGCCGCACTCTGGCAAGTGTCCGCCATTTACAGCAGATAGGCTGCGCGGTCAATCTTGGCCGTGGTTTCGCCTTGTTTTCCGATATATTACGCCGGCCCGGAAGCGCAATAATTACCTTAAGGTAAACGCAGCGTCACGGGTTCCCGTCAGGGGTGAGCCGCTTGCCGAAAATGACGGCGGCGCAGGGCGGGGAAATCCATCTGTGCTTCGCTCAGAAGATCCTCTGCCGCAAGGCGCGCGCGCAGCTCCGGCGTGTCGCGGCAGACGGCATCGTAGAAGCGGCGCAGGCCGTCCTGACCTTCGGCGCCATGGATCCGTGCCAGCAGCTCATGCAGCGTCTCCTGGCCGGGGGCGGCGGGCTTCAGCGTTTCGCGGTAGGAGCCCTTTTCCAGCCGGTAGGCGAAATGGGCTGACCAGCTGTCCCAATCGGCGGCGTGGAAGTGGGCAAGCGCCATGTCCGCAAGATCGCGAATACCTGGATTTTGGCCCATGTCCGTGAAGAGATTGTGAATCTTCAGCACGCCCCCCGGCAGACCCGGCCGCACGAAGAGCTTTCCGGCCACGTGGCTGAGCATCCCGCCGTTCAGCCAGTCCCCGAACTGCGGGTAGATCCGGCTGGTCTGGGCGCGGCGCAGGTCGGGATCGGGCGAGAACCGCTTGAACCGCACGAGGGAGGAGGCGTCATCCGGGGCGGGGCCATCGGGGGCCAGCGCCTCCATCGGGCGGATGCGGGCGCTCTGGCAGCTGGCGGGCAGGGCAGAGAGGCTGGCGTGCACGCTTGTCGCGGGCATCAGGAATTCGTCCACGTCGATATGGGTCAGCCAGTCCACCTTTCCGGCGGCCGCGTGGTAGATCCGCGTAGCATTGGCGCTTTGGCGCACCTGGTGCCGCTTGGGGTGCTGGCCCTGGCGCTGCCAGTAGCCATCGGTGCAGCGGATCGCGCGGATGCGGGGGTGGGCCTTCAGCGTGGGCGCCACCGGATCGGCGGGATCATCGAGGTGCAGGTAAAGGCGATGCGCGCCCAGCTCCAGGTGCCAGGCGGCGAAGTCCAGCACGGCCTGGGCCGGCGCCTTCATCGTGGCCACGATGCCCCAGCGAAGGCTCATGCGGGGATATCTTCGGGCAGGCTGCCGAAGACGTCCTTGCAGGTCTGGTCCAGCTCGAGGTCCAGTGTCACCAGCATCCCGTAGCGCGAGAGCGCCTCTCGCAGACGAGGGGTATCGGCGCAGACCTCTTCGAAGAAGCTTTTCAGCCCCTCTTCGCCCTCGTTTTCCTGAAGGAACTTCAGCACTTCGCCCAGGCCAAAGCGGTCCTCGGTCCCACGGTAGGAGCCCTGGGTCAGGCGGAACTCAAGCTTCTCGCGGAAGTGCTCCCAGTCCGGGGCGTGGGCGTGGCCCAGCCAGCCCTCAAGCAGCTCTGCGGCATTGGTGACTGGCTTTTCGTCCGTCAGCATGGTGTGGATGCCCAGGCGCGCGTCCGGGATGCCGGTGCGCACGATTGGCTTGCCCTCGAGGTGGCTGATGTAGCCGCCGCGCAGGAACTCTCCGAAGGTGGGATAGACCTCTGGCAGGGCGGTGCTGTCGACGCCGGCAAAGCGGGCGGTCAGCTTGAAGTGGTTTCTGTCCGGGCCGGCCAGCATTTCTGCCGGGCGCAGTTGCAGCTGGCAGAGGTCATCGGGCATCAGGGCCAGGACCTCTGCCATGCTCCTGGGCGGCATGATGAATTCATCCACGTCCACATGGGCCAGCCAGTTCAGCCGGGTCTTGCGATAGCAATGGGTGGCGTTGCAGACCTGCCGGCGCTGGTGGGTGCGGGGGCGCTTGCCGTGCCGGGCCTTCCAGTAGCTGCGATCGCATTGGACCACATGCACGCGCTCGTCCTGGGTCAGGAAGGCCTCTGCGGCGGGGTCTGGATCGTCGAGGTAGACATGCACCCGCGCCGCGCCGATCCGCAGGTGATAGGCGACGAACCGGGCGATCTGGGGCAAGGGCGCCTTGACCGTGCTGACGATGCCCCAACTGGGCAGGTCGCGCGGCTTGCGGCGCAATGACGGGGGGGCGACATTGGCCGGCCCGCGCGAGGGCAGCCGGTGGATCAGGTCGCTGGTCTGGTTGTCCGCACTGTCACGGCGCGCGGTGCGCATCAGATGCAGGCGCCTGAAAACAGTACGCGAATCCTCGTCCAGCGCCTGCAGCAGGTGGCGGGCGAGCGGGGCGATGACCGCGTCGCGCTCTGCATCCAGCCAGAGCCGGCCCAGCAGGTTCACATCCAGCCCGCCGTTCATCAGCGCATAGGTGTCCATCTGCAGCGGCAGGCTGTGGGTGATGCGCGGCCCGGCAAAGGGCCTGTCCGGCGGGGTGCCGGAGTAAAGCCGCTCGCTTTCGTACAGCTTCATGACGTTGAACAGGATCGACAGCGACTGGCCCAGCTGGCGCTGCGCCGGGGTGGCCCCGTGATCGCCAAAGGTGGTGATGGCAGAGACCTGCCAGCGCAGGTTCAGGTGCCGCAGCAGGAAGGGCGCCTCTTCGGCCCAGAGCCGCAGGAAAAGCGGCGCGGTTTCCGGCGGCTGGTCACGGCGGCGCAGGCAGGCGATGAGCAGCCCGTGCAGGTGCAGAAGCTCTGGCGCGCCATCGAATTCCCGGTGCAATTCCCGCACCTTGAATGCGAAATTCGTGCCCGAGCTGGCATAGGGCTCCTGCACCATCCCGGCCAGGGAGGTCTTGAGCGGCGCTAAGTCCACGTCAACCGAGGGCAGGCGCTCTTCGGGGCCGAATTGCATGGGCAGGCGGCGGCGCTCCATCCGGGTCAGGAGGGCGTCGAAGCCGCCGTATGTGCTGGAGCCAGTCATGAGCGAAAGATGCCCGCGCCCGAAGGCGCGTGCAAGCGTCAGACCATCATCTCTTTCGTGGCGGTCAGGGTCACATCGGGATAGTCGCGCACGACGCGGTCGATGTCCCATTGCAGCCGGGTCAGGAAGACGATGTCACCATCATGGTCGTAGCCGATGTGCTGCTTGTTGGCATTCACAAGCTTATCAACGGCTTGTCGGTCCCCATTGGCCCAGCGGGCAGAGGTGAACTGCGAGGGTTCAAAGCGCACGGGGATGCCGTATTCCAGCTCGATCCGGGAGGCGAGCACTTCGAACTGAAGCGCGCCGACAACCCCGACGATGAAACCGGAGCCGATGGCGGGCTTGAAGACCTTGGCCGCGCCTTCTTCGGCGAATTGCATCAGCGCCTTTTCCAGGTGCTTGCCCTTCATCGGATCGGTGGCGCGGATGCTTTGCAGCAGTTCCGGCGCGAAGGAGGGGATGCCGGTGGCGCGGATCATCTCACCTTCGGTCAGCGTGTCACCGATGCGCAGCTGGCCGTGGTTGGGGATGCCGATGATGTCGCCGGCCCAGGCCTCTTCTGCGAGTTCACGGTCAGAGGCGAGGAAGAGCACGGGATTGGAGATCGCCATCGGCTTCTTGGTGCGCACATGGGTCAGCTTCATGCCGCGCTTGAAGTGGCCGGCGGCCATGCGCACGAAGGCGACGCGGTCCCGGTGCTTGGGATCCATGTTCGCCTGCACCTTGAAGACAAAGCCGCAAACCTTTGTTTCTTCCGGAGAAACCTGTCGGGGAGAGGCGCTTTGCGGCTGCGGTTCGGGCCCGAAGTCACCGATGCCATCCATCAGTTCCTTGACCCCGAAGGAGTTGATCGCGGAGCCGAACCAGATCGGTGTCAGCGTCCCTTCCAGAAGCGCTTCGCGGTCGAAGGCGGGCAGCAGTTCGCGCGCCATTTCGACCTCTTCGCGCAGCTTCTCCAGCATGTCGGCGGGAATGTGTTCTGCAAGAAGTTCGTCTTGCAAGCCGTTGATCTTGATGGATTCTGCGACCTTGTTGCGGTCTGCGCGATCCATCAGTTCCAGCCGGTCATTGAGCATGTCGTAGCAGCCCAGGAAATCCCGGCCCACACCGATGGGCCAGGAGGCCGGCGTCACGTCGATCGCCAGGTTCTCCTGAATTTCGTCAATGATATCAAAGGTGTCCCGGCTTTCGCGGTCCATCTTGTTACAGAAGGTCAGGATCGGCAGATCCCGCAGGCGGCAGACCTCGAACAGCTTCTGCGTCTGGCTTTCCACGCCCTTGGCGCCGTCGATCACCATGACGGCCGCATCGACCGCCGTCAGCGTCCGGTAGGTATCTTCGGAGAAGTCCGAGTGGCCGGGCGTGTCGACAAGATTGAAGCGGAAGGTCTTGAAATCGAACGACATTGCAGAGGCGGAGACGGAGATCCCGCGGTCCTTTTCCATCTGCATGAAGTCCGAGCGCGTGCGCCGTGCCTCGCCCTTGGCGCGCACCTGGCCAGCCATCTGGATGGCGCCACCGTAAAGGAGAAACTTCTCTGTCAGGGTCGTCTTGCCGGCGTCCGGATGCGAGATGATCGCAAAGGTCCGGCGGCGCGCGATTTCAGCGGGCAGATCAGGGCGGTTCGAGGGAGTGTCCAACATGTCCGGGCCTATACCAGACCCCCGAAAAAGGGCAAGCGCGCGCGTCGGGGGCGGGGCGCGCCAAGGGGCGAAAATCGACGTCGGTGCGGCGTCTGTATCACGTCGGTATCGCGTCGGTATTACGTCGGTGCGCTCCGCGCGGTGGTGGAAGGGGGCGTTAAGGAACCGGAAAGGGGTGTGCCGCGCCCCGGGGCGCCTGGCGGGCCCGTTCAGCTGTCGTGCCGGCCGACGCGGTTGGTGGCCTTGCGCAGCAGCTCCAGCGCATCGGGGCGTTTCAGGTCGCTGTGCTTCACTTCCAGGTCCAGCATGTGCTCATCGCTCTGGCCGGGCAGGATGCCGGAGAAATTCTCATCCAGGTCGGGCATGAGCGTGGCCTGGGCGGCGGCGTTCAGCAGCATGGTCTCTGCCGCGATGCCCTCTGCATAGATGATTTCGTGATTGTCGAAGAGCAGCTGGTAATATTCTACGAAGCCGCCATCCATCTGGTAGATCGTGGTGCCGTTGACCAGGTGGCGGGCGCGCACCAGCATTTCCTTGCGCCCGATCCCCAGCGTGTCCTCTCTTTGATAGATGAACAGCCGGTGGTTGGGGCTGACGACAAGGTCATTGGTATTGGCCAGCTCGCCGGCGCGGATCACGATGGGGGCAAAGGCCCCGACCGCGCGGATGGTGGAATGGCCGATCCAGCGCAGCTCCTGCGGGCCGTTGTCCCGGGTCAGGATACGGTCGCCGATCCTGAGGTCCTGGATGGCGCGCTGCATGCCGTTGGCCATGGTGATCTGGGTGCCTTCGGTGAAGGACACGCAGGTGACCTCTGCCATCTTGGTAGGGGCATTGTCGCGGTCCACCCCGACCAGCTGGTAATCCGTGCGCGGCACGGGGGTGGAAAGGGGCAGGGCGTAAACCTCGTTCACGGTGCCGTCGGAGGCGACCTCGACCAGGACGAGCAATTCGGTGGTCGACCCGTCCGGGGACATGAAGGTCAGGTAGCTGTCCAGGTGCAGCGTGGCGCCCGGCTGGCCGATCTCCGTGCTCTGGGCAAGCTCCCCCTGGCCATAGGCGCCGGGGTGCACGATCAGCCGCTTCTGCTTGAGAGTCGGGGTGAACCAGTAGATGTCATCCGGCACCAGCTCATTGGCGAAGGAGAGCGCATCGCCTTCGTTCACGCCATGGACGACCCGGAAGGTCGCCGAAAGGTAGACGGGAATAGTGAGTGTGGGACGGGTGGTTTCTATCTGCATGGCCTCCTCAAGCTAAGCTTGCGGTCGCGGGCCGCAAGAGCCTTTGTTGATATTCCCGGCAGGATATCCGAAAGATGGCTGCAAATTAGTGAAACGCATCACTGCTGCCCGAACGTCAAGGTACGGGCCGACAGCGACAGGAAAGGACATGACGATGGATCTTGGTATCAAGGGCAAGCGCGCGCTGGTGACGGCATCCTCCAAGGGGCTGGGGCGCGGCGTGGCGATGGCGCTGGCGGAAGCCGGCGTGGAGCTGATCCTGAACGCCCGCGGCGCAGAGGCGCTGGAGGCCACCGCCCAGGAGATCCGCGGGCGCTTCGGCGTGCCGGTGACCACCGTGGCGGCCGATATCGTGGATGCCGAGGGGCGCGCCAAGGTGCTGGAGGCCGCCGGCCAGGTGGATATCCTGGTGACCAACGCGGGCGGCCCGCCCCCGGGCAGCTGGCAGGACTGGGAGCGCGAGGATTTCATCGCCGCGCTGGATGCCAACATGCTGACGCCCATCGCGCTGATGAAGGCCCAGCTGCCGGGCATGATGGACAAGGGCTGGGGCCGGGTGGTCAACATCACCTCGCAGTCGGTCAAGGCGCCGATCGGGGCGCTTGGCCTCTCCAACTCTGCCCGCGCGGGGCTGACGGGCTACGTGGCCGGGACCTCGCGCCAGGTGGCGCCTTACGGCGTCTGCATCAACAACATCCTGCCCGGCATCCATGACACGGATCGCGCGATCAGCCTGGATACGGGGGTTTCCAAGGCCAAGGACATCACGCTGGAGGAAGCGCGCGCGCAACGCGAGGCGACGATCCCCGTGCGCAAGTACGGCACGCCGGAGGCCTTCGGCCAGGCCTGTGCCTTCCTGTGCTCTCAGCACGCGGCCTTCATGGTGGGACAGAATGTCCTGCTGGACGGCGGCGCCAACAACCAGACGGTCTGACCGGACCGTGCAGATGACCCTGGCAGATGCGCAGACCGCAGAGCGGCCCGCGCCCCGCTTGCAGATCCGTGGGCTGACCCGTCGTTACGGCGGGCGGGCGGTGGTGCGCGATGTTTCCCTGTCGGTGGAGCCGGGGCAGGTCTGCTGCCTGCTTGGGCCCTCTGGCTGCGGCAAATCGACCACGCTGCGGATGATCGCCGGGGTGGAAAGCCCCGACGAGGGAGAGATCCTAGTTGATGGAGAGGTGATCTGCGGGCCGGGCTGCAACGTGCCGCCCGAATCCCGCCGGATCGGCCTGATGTTCCAGGATTTTGCCCTGTTCCCCCATCTGACCGTGGCCGAGAACGTGGCCTTCGGCCTGTCCGGCCCCCGCGCCGAGCAGCGCGCGCGGGTCGAGGATCTGCTGGGCCGCGTGGGCCTGCTGGGGCATATCGACAATTACCCGCACCACCTGTCGGGCGGCGAGCAGCAGCGCGTGGCCCTGGCCCGTGCCCTGGCACCGCGTCCGCGCATCATGCTGATGGACGAGCCCTTCTCCGGCCTCGATAACCGGCTGCGCGACGGCATCCGCGACGAAACCCTGGCGCTGCTGCAACAGGAGGGCACGGCGGTCCTGCTGGTCACCCATGAGCCCGAAGAGGCAATGCGGATGGCCGATGAGATCGCGCTGATGCGCGACGGGTTCATCGTGCAGCAGGGCGCGCCCTACAACATCTACAACGCTCCGCGCGACAAGGCGGCGGTGGCCTTTTTCAGCGATATCAATGTGATCCGGGGCAGGGTGCAGGGTGCGCTGACAGAGACGCCCTTTGGCCAGTTCCTGGCCCCCGGCCAGCCCGATGGCGCGGAGGTTGAGATCGTGATCCGCCCGCAGCACCTGCGCATCGACTTCGATCGCAACGGATCGGGGCCGCTGCCGACCGCCGAACACGGCACGCCGGCGCGCGGCGTGGTGCATCGTGCCCGTTTCATGGGCAATGAATCCCTGGTGGAATTCCGCATGGATCACGATGGCTCCATCCTGAAGGCGACGGTGCCCAATGTCTTCCTGCCGCGCCCGGGAAAGCCGCTCTGGCTGACAATCCGGCGCGATCGCTGCTTTGTTTTCCCGCTAAGCTGAGGGCAAGCTGAGGGGGGAGCCGGGGGCGGGGACTGCGGCCACCGGCGCGCACCCCTCCCGGCCTTCGGCGCGGCGCTGCCCGCGATCCCGTCAGGGAAATGTTACATGACGCGAGGTGAGGAGAGCGCGGGTATGCAAATTTCCGTGGGCCTTGTGCATTCCACCTTTCATCCCTTCCATGAAGCCATTAGATACGCTGGGACACCGGGCGAAACCACGCGCCCGGACAGGGGAGAGCTGACATGCTTAACAACATTGGCCTGCCGGGCCTTCTGCTTATCGCCGTCGTCGTGCTGGTTCTGTTTGGCCGCGGCAAGATTTCCTCTCTCATGGGGGAAGTCGGTAAGGGGATCACTGCCTTCAAGAAGGGCGTGACGGACGGAACGCAGGAAATCGAAGACGAGAAGGCGGCATCCGCACAGGACGTCACGCCGGAAGAGTCGAAAGACAAGGTCTGATCCCCCATGTTTGGAATGGGGTGGACTGAGATCCTCGTGGTCGGGGTCGTGGCCCTGATCGTGGTGGGTCCAAAGGAGCTTCCGGGGCTCTTTCGCAACGTCGGGCAATTCGTGGGCCGTGCCCGCGGAATGGCGCGGGAATTCACGCGCGCCATGGAAGATGCCGCCGATCAGTCGGGGATGCGTGAGGCCAGCAATACGCTGAAGGGCCTGTCCAATCCGAAGTCCTTCGGCCTGGACAAGCTGAAGGAAGCCACGGATGTGACCAAGTGGACGCCTGACAGCAACACCGGCAAGCTGAGCGCAGAGCGCGCCGAGGCCTCCAAGAAGATCCAGGAAGCGGCCGCCTCTGCCGCCACCCGCCGGATGGAAGCCGAGGCCAGCGCGAGCTCCGGTGTCGCCAAGGCCCCTGTCACGCCGACCATTCACAGCCCCAGTTCCAGTGCCGCGGCCAGCAAGGCCGCCAGCACCAGCCATGGCTCAGGCAGCCGGGCGGCAGCCCAGCCCCCGGCGGCGCAGCAGGTTCAGCCTGCGACCCCGCGCCCCCTGAACCGCCCGGTGAAGAAACGTGGCGTTCAGCGTGGCGCGACCCCGCGCAGCCGCGGAACCCGCAATGCACCGGTGCGCAAGGACTAGCGTGATGGGTCCGGCCCGAAAGGCCGGTCCCGCAGGTCGGCCATCAGGGCCGGCCAGGATGCGTTGAACGAACGGCGCCCTCAAAGACCGGCGCCTTGAATGACACGACCGGCCCGAGGGGTCTGGTCGCCGGGCCGGAGCCGATCGCCAGGCCCGGTTCGTCTGGGCCAGATCCTTCAGGCCCGCAGGACACGGCCATCACGGCAGGTCCAGGATCACAGTTTCAACGGCCCGCCCGCCGGGTCACGAGAGCCAGGAAAGAGAACGCATGAGCAGCGAGACGGATGAGTTGGAGGACAGCTCCGCCCCCCTGATCGAACACCTGGCAGAGCTGCGCACACGGCTCATCCACAGTGCGGTGGCCTTCGTCATCGGCATGGTGATCTGCTTCACCGTCTGGAACCCGATCTTCAACTTCCTGACCGAGCCGCTGTGCCGGGCCCGTGATTCCATGGGCGACGATTGCGGCCTGATCCTGATCAAGCTGCAGGAAGGTTTCTTCGTCGCGGTCTCCATCTCTTTGCTGGGCGGGTTGTGCCTGAGCTTCCCCTACATCTCTTACCAGATGTGGCGCTTCGTGGCGCCGGGGCTCTACAAGAATGAAAAGGGCGCCTTCCTGCCCTTCATGATCGCCTCGCCCTTCATGTTCCTGCTGGGCGCCTCCTTTGCCTATTACGTCGTGACGCCGCTGGCCTTCGACTTCTTCCTGGGCTTCCAGCAACCCGGTTCCCTGACGGGAGAGTCCGGCGTGGACAGCGAGATCGCCTCCATCGCCTTCCAGGGGTCTGCGCAGGAATACCTGAACCTGACCATCAAGTTCATCGTCGCCTTCGGCCTGTGCTTCCAGCTTCCCGTGCTGCTGACCCTGATGGGCAAGGCCGGGCTGGTCAGCGCCGAGGGCCTGGGCAACATGCGCAAATACGCCGTGGTGGCGATCCTGCTGCTGGCCGCCGTGGTCACGCCGCCGGATGTCATTACCCAGATCATCCTCTTCGTGGTGGTCTACGGCCTTTACGAGATCTCGATCTGGCTGGTGCGCCGGGTGGAACGCAAGCGCGATGCCCGCCTGCGCGAAGAGGGCTACTTCGACGACGAGGAAGAAGCGGACGACCTGGATCTGCCCGCTGCCGCCGCGCCGCGTGATCCCGAAGACCCCAAGCGCGATGAGTGAGGCGCCGATGAAGGATGAAGACACGGCCGATAGGGGCCTGCAGGACACCGCCGGGCGCATCGCCGCCGCGCTGGAGCGCATGGCCCCGGCGCCGCTGGATGCCCCGGATTTCGATGCCTCTGAGGCCTTCGTCTGGCAGACGGGCCCCGAACGGCTGACGCCGGTCGCCAAGGTGTCCCGCGTGAACCTGGACCTGCTGCTGGGGGTCGATCGGGCCCGTGACATCCTGTTGGCCAATACGCTGCAATTCGCCCGCGGGCATGGCGCCAACAACGCGCTGCTCTGGGGCGCGCGGGGGATGGGCAAATCCTCCTTGGTGAAGGCCGTCCATGCAGAGGTGCTGCGCCAGGACATCCCGCTGAAGATCGTGGAGCTGCAACGCGAGGATCTGCCGACGGTCTCTCGGCTGATGCAGCTGCTGGGGGCGTCGAGCCATCGCTTCCTGCTGTTCTGCGACGACCTGAGCTTTTCCAGCGATGACCAGCATTACAAGAGCCTGAAGGCGGTGCTGGACGGCGGGATCGCGGGACGGCCGGAGAACGTGCTGTTCTACGCCACCTCGAACCGGCGCCACCTGATGCCGCGCGACATGATCGAGAACGAGCGCAGCTCTGCCATCAACCCCTCTGAAGCGGTGGAAGAGAAGGTCTCTCTTTCCGATCGCTTCGGGCTGTGGCTGGGCTTCCATCCCTGTACGCAGGATGACTTCCTGGCGATGATCGACGGCTATTGCGCGCATTACGGACTGACGGTCGATGCTGAGACCCTGCGCGCCGAGGCCATCGAATGGCAGGCGACGCGCGGGGCGCGGTCGGGCCGCGTGGCCTGGCAGTTCTTTACTGACCTTGCCGGGCGTCACGGCCTGGCCATCACCTGATCCCATAGGCGGCGGGACGCCCCATGCCCCCATCGAGGGGGCGCGGGGCGTTGTCGGCTGCGCCTCCCGCGCCCTTTGCCTTTGCTGCGCAGTCCGGGGGGCCGGCAGGGCCGGGGCGTCGGCGGGCCTGAGGGGGGGGCGGCGAACGCGGCATTTCAGCCACCGCCCCGGCATTGCCGTCGCTGCCCGCCTTGCCCCGCTGGTCCCCCTTGCCTATGCAGGAGCCAAGCCGAAAAGGAGCCTCCATGCGCATTCTCATCACCAATGACGACGGCATCAATGCCCGCGGCCTCAAGACCCTGGAGGGGATCGCCACCGAGCTTGCAGGCCCGGAGGGGGAAGTCTGGACCGTGGCCCCGGCCTTTGAGCAATCGGGCGTGGCCCATTGCATTTCCTACACCCATCCCACCATGATTTCCGAGATGGGTCCGCGCCGTTTCGCCGCCGAGGGATCGCCCGCCGATTGCGTGCTGGCCGGGGTGCATGACGTGCTGAAGGGCCAGAAGATCGACCTGGTGCTCTCGGGCGTGAACCGGGGCAACAACTCCGGTGAGAACGCGGTCTATTCGGGCACCCTGGGCGGGGCCATGGAGGGCGCCCTGCAGGGGCTGCCGGCGATGGCGCTGTCGCAGTTCTGGGGGCCGGGCAATGCCGGGCTGGAAGATCCTTTCGAGGTGGCGGCCCATTTCGGCGCTGAGATCGTGCGCAAGATTCTGGAGACGCCGCTGGAAAGCAGCCATGCCTACCGGACCTTCTTCAACATCAACTTCCCGCCCTGTGCCGTGGGCGATGTGAAGGGGCGCAAGGTTGCCACGCAGGGCTACCGGTCTGGCACGAGCTTTTCCGTACTGCCGCAGGACAGCCCCTCTGGCCGTCGCTTCCTCTGGGCGAAGGGCGGCGATCAGCGCAAGCCCTCGGCGGAAGGCTCCGACGTGGCGCTGAACCTGGAGAATTACATCACCGTCACCCCGATGCGGGCAGATCTGACCGCAAGTGACCTTCTGGAGCCACTTCGGGCCATCGAATGAGGGCAGGGCTCAATCCGCGCTTCCCCGAGGCCGCGGATTCGCCCATCTTTGCCCCAGGATTTCCCGTGATCCGCAAACCGCGCCCGTGACGGGCCACACGAAAGACGACGAGCACAAAAGGACGCAAGGCACCCCGGCATGAGCGAAGAGACGGCCTCCATCGCTGAACGCAAGATGCAGTTCCTCTTTGCCCTGCGATCCCGCGGGGTGACGGACAAGCGCGTGCTGGAGGCCATGGAGAAGGTCGATCGCGGGGTCTTCGTGCGCGGGCTTTTCGCCGAGCGCGCCTATGAGGACATGCCGCTGCCGATCGCCTGCGGGCAGACGATTTCCCAGCCTTCCGTCGTGGGGCTGATGACCCAGGCGCTGGACGTGCAGCCGCGCGACAAGGTGATGGAGATCGGGACCGGCTCGGGCTACCAGGCCGCGGTGCTGAGCCACCTGGCGCGGCGGGTCTACACGCTGGACCGCCACACCCGCCTGGTGCGCGAGGCCAAGGGCGTGCTGGACAGCCTGGGGCTGGTCAATGTGACCACCTTTGCCGCCGATGGCACCATGGGCCTGCCCGAACAGGCGCCCTTTGATCGCATTCTCGTGACGGCGGCGGCGGAAGACCCGCCGGGGCCCCTCTTGGCCCAGCTGAAGACCGGGGGTATCATGGTGCTGCCCGTTGGCCAGTCCGACACGGTGCAAAGCCTGATCCGCGTGCGCAAGCTGGAAGACGGTGGGCTGGAATATGACGAATTGCGCCCCGTGCGCTTCGTGCCCTTGCTGGAAGGCATGGGCAAGGATAGCTGAGCAAAAGCCCGGCAGGACAGACCGGGTCAAAACGCCCCTGCCAAGAACGGGGGCCGGGACGAGGATCGAACAGATGACCGGAGATTTCCGCAACAAGGCGCAACCGGCCCGGTGGGCGACGATCGGGACCGCGACGTGCCCGTCAGATATGCACGGGGCCGAACCGTCCGGAGCCGCGAGAGCGCCCGGGTTCGGCAGCGGCAGGGTGCTTGGAAAGGGGCTGGCACTTGGGGTGCTGGCGCTTGTGGCGGCCTGCGGGACGATGGACCGGGATCTGCGCGGCGGCCTCGGGGGCTTCAGCACCGCTGATGCGGCGCGCAATGTCTCGGCCAGCCGGCCGCAGCCCGACAATCGCGGCGTGATCTCCTATCCCAATTACCAGATTGCCGTGGCCCGCCAGGGCGACACGGTGGCCGACGTGGCCGCGCGTGTTGGCCTCGCCGCTGGGGAGCTGGCGCGTTACAACGGGTTGAACGCGGCCGATCCGCTCAATACCGGCGCAGTGCTGGCCCTGCCGGTGCGCGTGCAGGAGCCGTCCCCGGCGACCGGCGCGGCAGGCACCGGCCCGATCCTGTCGCCCGCGGACGTGGACCTGACCAACATGGCCGGCTCTGCCATCGCACGTGCGGCGGACAAGGAAATCTCTGTCGCCACGCTGCCGGCCAGCCCGACCGGCCAGCCCGCCCGTCAGGTGGGCGCGGAGCCGATCCGCCACCAGGTGGTGCGCGGAGAGACGGTCTATACCATCGCGCGGCTTTACGGGGTTTCCGTGCGCAGCCTGGCGCAGTGGAACGGGCTGGACAGCAATTTCACCATCCGCGAAGGTCAGTACCTGATCATTCCGCTGGTGCCGGACAGCGGGGCCTCGGCCAGCGCGGCCTCTGTCGCGACGGGGGCCACGGTGGCGCCGGGCGTGGGATCGCCCACGCCGACGCCGCCCTCGGCCAGCGCGCCGCTGCCCAGCGAAAGCCCGGAAGCCATCCAGTCCGCTCCGCCCAGCGTGGCGCCGGACCTTGGTGGCGGGCAGAAGGCCGGCGGCAAGCTGGGCTACCCGGTGCAGGGGTCGATCATTCGCGCCTATGCCAAGGGGCGCAACGACGGGATCGATATCTCTGCGCCCGCCGGTACGCCGGTCAAGGCCGCCGAGGCCGGCACCGTGGCAGCGATCATCCAGGACAGCGACAACCAGAGCGTCGTTGTGGTGAAGCACTCCGACAACCTGCTGACGCTTTATTCCAACGTCGCGGATATCACGGTGAAGAAGGGCGATTCCGTCACCAGGGGCCAGTCGCTGGCCAAGATCCCGACTGGCACGGCGAACTACGTCCACTTCGAGGTCCGCAAGGGGCTCGATTCCGTGGATCCTGAAGGCTACCTGAAGTAATTTTCGGGGGCGGTCCCGCGCGGCCGCCCTGCGGGCGGGGGAGGGCGCTGCCCTCTTGAGGCCTGCGGCCTCAATTCACCCGGAGTTTTCCGGCAAGAAGAAACAAGGGCCGGGCGCCATGTGCCTGGCCTTTTGCGATCCGGGGACCTGGCTTTCCGTCGGGGCGGGAGGTGCCGCCGATGACGCGCGGCGGGGCCCCTTGCGGGGCGGGCCGTGCGTTGCGCCGGGGGATCTCAGGCGATTTGTTGCAGCAGGCGGGCGGCTTCGTCGGCGCAGGGGGCCAGCGCATCGCGGTCCTCGCCCGGGTAGAAGCGCGCGCGCAGGGCGGTGGGCATGGGCCGGGGTTCGAGGATCTGCACGCGGGGGCCGGTGTTCACCGTTTCCGCCGCCCAGGAGCGCACCATGGCCATCTGCGCGGCCTTGGTCGCCCCGTAGCTGGCGCAGAACTTGGCGCCGGGGGCCATGGGATCATCGAAGAAGAGGGCCAGGCCGTCGCGGCCCAGCAGCGGCGCCACATAGGGCACCAGGTGGCCCATGGCGGTGGTATTGGTGGCCAGCGACTTTTCCCAATCCTTGGCATCGACGTGATCGGCTGGCGTCAGTGGCGCGGCATGGATGGCCGTATGGGCCCAGAGCGCGATACCGCCCCAGCGGTCCCAGATCGAGCGGCAGAGCTGTGCCATGGCGTCGGGTTGGGTCACATCCATGGGCGCCAGCGTGGCGCTGCCGCCTGCGGCCTGGATCAAATCATCCAGTTCTTCCAGCGCGCCGATGGTGCGGGCCACGGCGACGATATGGTGAGTGGGGGCAAGCGCCAGCGCCAATGCGGCGCCGAGGCCACGGGAGGCGCCGGTGATCAGCGCAACGGGGAGGTTCTGCTCAGTCATGATCGCGTCTTGCGGGTTTTCCGACAGGCGGTCAAGGGGCGAGGGGTCGCAGGGTGCGGGGGGCCTTGGCCGGGCGGGATTGGAGCTCTTTGGGCTGCGGTGTCGCGCGCGGTCAGGGCGGCTGCGTCAGGCGCGTTTGCCGCGGGACTGGCGCTCTGCGATCTCTGCCAGGCGGATTTCCAGGAAGCGGTTCAGGATCGCATCGGGCACCGGCTTTTCCGGGGTGAAATGCAGCGTGCTCTTGGTATGGGACCAGCCTTCCAGCATGTCTTCGATCTGGGGGAAGACGGTGGAGGAGAAGGCGTAGAGCGAGAGGTGGAATTTCCAGGCAGAGAAGCCCGCGGCGATATGGCCGCCCTTCAGCTGGAAGGCCGGCATCCCGTGGGAGAGCACCTGTGTCGCATTGGGGAGCCGGTCCAGGAGCTGCAGTCGCAGGACCTCTAGCGCCTTGCGCTGATCGGCGGGCAAGCCCGCGAGGTAGGCGGCATGGGGGCTGGCCCTGGGCGCGCTGTTGCGGGAGGGTCTGTCAGGGGGCGGGGTGTCTGGCATGGCGTCAGCATGGCGGCTGAGGCCAGATCGGGCAAGGCTCTAGTGGCCGGGCATCGTCAGGATCTGTTCCTTGCCGCTGGCGTAAAGGCGCACCTGGCCATTGCCCACCGCGAGCACCTGCGGACCGCCGAAGCCCAGCTTGTCCCCGGCGCTGACCTTGCGGATGCGCCCGTTGGAGGTGCGCAGGAAGGCCTCGGGGCCGCGCGGACCGGTGATCGTGCCGACAAGGGTGATGCCGCCGGAGGGGAGCTGGCCGGCCAGGGTGGCCTGATGCTGGGCGATTTGGGTCTGGGTCATGTCCGGTCTTCAACGTGGTTGCCTGGGGCAGCCATCGCAGCTTTGCCCCCCTCGCGAAAGGGGAACGCCCGGTCACGAATTCGGCAGGCCGCCCGGGCGGGCGCTTGCTTGCCGATGCGTGGGGGAAGGGCCGGCCGCGGACCGCCACTGAGCCTGCGCCCGGGGCGCGCGTCGCGCTTACCTGGCGGTGAGATGCGGGCGGATGTCATCCCCGGCGGCGGCATAGACATCCAGCAGATGGTCGAAGGACAGCCCCTCTGCCTGGAGCTCTGCCAGCGGGCCGGTCTGCACCTGCGCGCGGGGCCGTTCCTGGGGCGCGGCGGGCAGCAGGGTGAGCGGCGCGGCCTCTTCTTCCTCGAACCCGGGCAGGGCATTGGCCAGCAGGCCTTCGAGCTCCGGGGTCTCACCGCTGCCGGCGGCGTCGAGCCAGCGGTAGAAATCCGCCGGAGAGACCTGCGCCCAGGGGGCCATGAAGAACAGCTCATCCGTGCCGCGCAGGGGCAGGGCCAGGACGATCCGCAGGAAACGGGCCTCGCCCAGGCGGCAGAGCTCTGCGGAGAGGCGGTCTTCGCCGCGCTCCAGCACCTCTGTGCCCTCGGGGCGGGGGCCATGGGGCCAGTCATCGGGGGCGTCGAAGCCCAGGTCGTAGATCCCGGAGAAGCTGCGCCCGTCGATGGGCGAGCGGAAATCGGGATCGTTGAAGCGCTGCCAGCGGGCGTCGAGGGAAAGCAGGGACATGAGAGCCTTTGGTATCTGGTTTCGGGCAGGGTGCCAGAAAGTGGGACGCGGGGCCAGTGGGGCGCCGGGGGGGCGTCCGGATCCGCAAAAAGAAACACCCGGATCGCGAGGATCCGGGTGCCTTGATGTATGGCCTGTGCGGGCCGGGACAACCCCCGGGGGGCAGAGCCTGTTACTCGGCCGCCTTCAGCTCGAACCCTTTTTCGATCATGTCGGAGGGTTCGACCGGGTATTCCCCCGAGAAGCAGGCGTCGCAATATTGCGGGCAGGCCTTGTCACGGCCCTGTTCCTGGCCCGCCGCACGGTAGAGACCGTCCAGCGAGATGAACTTCAGGCTGTCGACGTTGAGGTATTCGCACATCTCGTCTTCGGACATCGTGGCCGCCAGCAGCTTTTCGCGCTGCGGGGTGTCGACGCCGTAGAAGCAGGGCCAGGCCGTGGGCGGGGAGGCGATGCGGAAGTGGACCTCTGCCGCGCCGGCATCCAGGATCATCTCCTTGATCTTGCGCGAGGTCGTGCCGCGCACCACCGAGTCGTCCACCAGCACCACCCGCTTACCCTTGATGAGCGCACGGTTGACGTTGAGCTTGAGCCGCACGCCCATGTTGCGGATCTGTTCCGTCGGTTCGATGAAGGTCCGGCCCATGTACTGGTTGCGGATGATCCCCATGGCATAGGGGATGCCGCTTTCCTGGCTGTAGCCGATGGCGGCGGGCGTGCCGCTGTCGGGCACCGGGCAGACCAGGTCTGCCTCTACCGGGGCTTCGCGGGCCAGCTCCACGCCGATGCGGCGGCGGGTGTCATAGACCGATTTGCCGCCGATGATCGAATCGGGGCGGGAGAAGTAGACATGTTCGAAGATGCAGAACTTGGACGGCTGCGCCCGGAAGGGGTGGCGGCTTTCCACCTTGCCGTCAGAGCTGATCACAACCATCTCGCCCGGCTCGATCTCACGCACGAACTCAGCGCCGATGATGTCGAGCGCGCAGGTTTCCGAAGACAGGCACCAGCCGTCGGCGACCTTGCCCAGCACCAGCGGGCGCACGCCCAGCGGGTCACGCACGCCGATCAGCTTGGTCCGGGTCATGGCCACGACGGAAAAGGCGCCTTCGACGCGGCGCAGGGCGTCTTCCATCCGTTCGGGGACGTTCTTCTGCAGGGAGCGCGCCATCAGGTGGATGATGCATTCGCTGTCAGAGGAGCTTTGGAAGATCGAGCCGCGCTCGATCAGTTCCCGGCGCAGGGCCTCTGCGTTGGTGATGTTGCCGTTGTGGGCTATGGCTGCGCCACCACGGGAAAATTCCCCGAAGAAGGGCTGCACGTCGCGGATCACCGCAGCCTTCTTGCCGGCCGTGGAATAGCGCACGTGGCCGATGGCCAGCGGCCCCGGCAGCGTCTGCATCACGTCCTGGGAGGTGAAGTTGTCACGGACGTAGCCAAAGCGGCGGGCAGAGTTGAAGCCTTCTTCCGGGTCATAGCAGACGATCCCGCCCGCTTCCTGGCCACGGTGCTGAAGGGCATGCAGGCCCAGGGCGACAAAGCTTGATGCATCGGTCACGCCGATGACACCGAAGATGCCGCATTCCTCTTTTAGCTTGTCGTCGTCGAAGGGGTGGGCGCGGAAGCGCGGGGCCTCCGAGAGTGAAATCGGTGTCTTGGGGGTCACTACTGGCCGCTCCTGGCAGGGATGCTGTGGCTTGGGCAAGGAGGTGCTCCGAATCCGGTCATGTCCGTCGGGCTCCTCATACGCCCCTTGGCTTCGGGTGTCACGGCTGGATCATGACACTTTGGTGACCCTAGGGGCAAGGGGCGTAAATGTGACAATGCCCCAGCCGGCCCAATGGCCTGCCGGAGCGTGCGGGAAGACGCCGGAATGGGGCGCGGGTGCTTGGAAAATTGGCAGGCAGAGGGTGCGGGGGCGCACGGCTGATGTCAGCGGTAGACGGAGTTCGGCCCGCGCCGGAGTGGGCGCGGGCCGGAAAAGCCACCGGCCTGGAAAGACCGGGGCCTTGAACCTTGGGCGCTCAGGCGTCGTTGGCGCCGGGGATCGTGCAGGTGCCGGTCAGCTCTTCGTACTTGTCGGTGATCCAGCCAAGGGCGCGCGCCGGGTCGTTGTCTTCGATCTTGCCGATCATGTCGGAGAACACGACGGCAGAGCGCGAGTTGTCCACCATGGGCACGGAGGTGGAGGTCAGCACGGTGACGTAGACGAAGAAGGCGATGGCGACCAGAAGGATGCCGCGCAGCACCCCGAAGAGGAAGCCGGCTGCCTGGTCGATGCCGCCCAGGATCGAACGCTGAACCACCGACGAGAAGAGCGGCGTGAAGAGCGAGGCCAGCGCCAGCGCGATGGCGAAGAGCACCCCGAAGGAGGCGATGACGGACAATTCGCAGCTGTCGGAGAGGAAATCGCCGACGAAGGGGATCTCGCGCACCAGCGGCATGATGCTGGGCGCGAAGATGAAGGCCAGGACCGCTGCCACGATCCAGCCAATGATCGCCAGGACCTCGCGCATGAAGCCGCGCGAATAGGCCAGCAGCGCCGATAGCAGAATGACCGCGCCCACGATGGCGTCGATTAGTGTAAAGCCTTCCATACTGCCCGTGCTCCTCTGGCGCTCTATCCGGCGCCGAAAATCTCACCCACGAAGCTCGTCAGATCGCCCATTCGGGTAAGCCGCAGCCCCTCGGCCCCGACGGTCTTGCCACCGGTCGGAGCGATTGCGGATGAAAAACCAAGTTTCTCCGCTTCTTTCAACCTGTTTTCCGTCTGACCGACCGGACGAAGGGCCCCGGAGAGCGAAATCTCTCCGAAAACAACGGTATCGGCGGGCAGGGCGGTGTCTTCCCTCGCGGAAAGAAGCGCGGCGGCCACGGCAAGGTCTGCCGCTGGTTCGGAGATCTTCATGCCGCCGGCGACGTTGAGATAGACGTCGAGCCCGGCAAAGGGGATGCCGCAGCGGCTTTCCAGCACCGCCAGGATCATCGCCAGCCGCCCGCCGTCCCAGCCGACGGTGGAGCGCCGGGCCTGGGAATGGGGCGAGGGGGCGACAAGGGCCTGGATCTCTACCAGCACGGGGCGCGTGCCCTCGATCCCGGCAAAGACGACGGAGCCGGGGCTGGGCGTGCCGCGTTCGGACAGGAACAGGGCAGAGGGGTTGGTGACCTGGGACAGGCCGGCGCCGGTCATCTCGAAAACGCCGATTTCATCTGCGGGGCCGAAGCGATTCTTGACCGCGCGCAGGATGCGGAACTGGTGGCCGCGCTCGCCCTCGAAGTAGAGCACCGTGTCGACCATGTGTTCGACCACGCGGGGGCCGGCGATCTGGCCTTCCTTGGTGACATGGCCGACCAGCACCACCGCCGCGCCCCGGCGCTTGGCAAAGGTGGTCAGCTCATGCGCGGCGGCCCGCACCTGGGAGACGGAGCCGGGCGCGCTGTCGACCATGTCCGACCACATGGTCTGGATCGAATCGATGATCACCAGGTCCGGGCGTTCGTCATCCAGCGTGGTCAGGATATCGCGCAGGGCGGTATCCGCGCCAAGGCGCACGGGCGATTGCGACAGCCCGAGGCGATCCGCACGCATGCGAATCTGGGCCGAGGCTTCTTCGCCGGAGATATAGAAGGTTTTCAGGCCCTGGCCGGCAAAGGCCGCGGCGGCCTGCAGCAGAAGGGTGGATTTACCGATACCGGGATCGCCGCCCACGAGAATCGCGGAGGCGGGCACGAGGCCACCGCCAAGCACGCGGTCCAGCTCTGCCATGCCGGAAGCGGTGCGCGGGGGCGGTGCCTCTTTCGCGGCAAGATCGGTCAGGGCGATCTTCGCGCCACGCATATTGCCCAGGGATTTGCCCTTGGGCCCGGCGGAGAGCGGGACATCTTCGGTGATCGTGTTCCAGGCGCCGCAGGCTTCGCAGCGGCCGGACCACTTGGAGGAGGTTGCCCCGCAGGCGGAACAGGAGAATGTCGTGACGGGCTTTGCCATGGGAGGGTTGTGCCCGCGCTTTGCGGGGGCGTCAATCGCGGAGAGGGGGCGGGCAGAGCGCTGTCCGGCATACGGCGCGCTCGCGGTGCGCGAGACGCCCCGCCCGCCGTCCCGCATAGGGTTTGCAAACCGAGGGAGGCCGGTTTGCAAAGGGGGTGTCAGAAGCCGTTATTCCGCGGGCATCCGATTGGCCGGGGAGGCATTCAGGCGCGGATCCATCGGCGTTTCGGCGGCCAGTTCCGGCAGGATATCGGACAGCTCATCCCGCAGGCGATCCACCTGGGCGCGGGCCACGCTTTCGTCCATCTCGACCTCATGGGCCCATTGGCGGATCTCATGGGTCTTGTGCTTGGCGTCCTCGATCCGTTTCTCGAAGCTCGCGCATTCCTCTTGCCGCTGGCGCAGGAAACCCTTGGCACGGGCGACGGCCTCGTCCGAATAGGTCTCTGCCAGGTCATGGGAGATGGTGGACATCTGTGCTGCGCTTTCCAGGATATCGGGCTCAAGGCCGCCGAGTTCCGGGTGATCGCGCAGGTAGAGCATGCGTTCGCGCACCGCGTCATATTGTTCCGACATGGAGAAATGCCCGGCCCGATCGGCCGCATGGGCGGCCTGGTAGGCCTGCATGACGTCCTGCATCGAGATGCGGAACCGACGGTGCGAGGTCTCAAGCGCCATGATGCGCCCATTGGCCGGCACATAGGCACAAAGCGCCACCGCCAGAAGCGTCAGGCCGATCTGCACGCCGGCCCCGATCTGGTAGGTCGTCTCACCATAGGTCATGGCGATATCGGGCCAGGGCAGGGTCCCGAAGGCGGCCAGGATCGTTGCGCCGGTGAGGGCGATGGCAAGCAGACAAAGCAGACACACGGCTGTCAGCTGAAGGACACGCTGGGTGACGGCCATGACGAGAGACATGGTCAGGTGCGGGGGCTGGGTCGTCGGGGACATGGGAGTTCCTTTCGGAAGCTGGACAGGGCTGGCGAAATCTTGCTGGCTGTCGAATGAACCGTGGGAAACCGGTTCTGGTTCCAAAATATTAACCCATTATACACGTATTGAGAGAAGTTGTGCTTTCTTCAACACGTATATCGTGATTTGCGGCGCGGATGAGGCGAAAGCGGGGCCGGTGCCGCAGATCTTGTGGCCCGGGGCCAGGGTTCTGGAAAATATGGTTGGGGATCAGCCCACTAGCCAAAGAGGGCGCGCGGACCCATTCGCTGGCGTGTGGCCTTGGAGACGTCCAATCGGGGCGAATCGCCCAGCCGTTTCCTGGCCGCAAGAAAATTCATGCGCGCGGGGCGGGCAGGCCGGGAAATCGGGAGATCGGCAGGTGGCACGGGGGCCGGCAGCGGCGCGCCGCTGGTCCGGGCAGCGGGGATCAGCCGGTTCGATCCGCGGTGCTTGCCAGCTTAGCGGACAGCCTCGATCGGGCCATCGGGACTGCCGGTGATGAACTGCTGCACATAGGGATCGCCCGAGGAATCCAGCTGTGCCACCGGACCGGTCCAGCGGATCTTGCCGCCGTGGAGCATGGCGACGTTATCCGCGATCGCGCGGACGGAGGACATGTCATGGGTGATGGTCATGGCCGTCGCGCCCATCTCTGTCACGATCTCGCGGATGAGGTCGTTGATGACGCCGGCCATGATCGGGTCAAGCCCGGTGGTGGGCTCATCGAAGAAGATGATCTCTGGATCGGCGGCGATGGCGCGGGCCAGGCCCACGCGTTTCTGCATCCCGCCGGAAAGCTCTGCGGGCAGGCGTTCGGCCACGTCGGGGGTTAGGCCCACGCGGCGCAGCTTTTCGATGGCGATTTCCTTGGCCTCTGCGCGCGGGCGCTTGAGCGCGCCGCGCAGCAGCCGGAAGGAGACGTTCTGCCAGACGGGCAGGCTGTCAAACAGCGCCGCGCCCTGGAAGAGCATGCCGAAGCGCGCAAGGAAGGCATCCTGGTCCGCCTTGGCGGCTTCCTTGCCGTCGACAAGGATGCGCCCGGAATCCGGGGTGACAAGGCCAAGCACGCATTTCAGCAGCACGGACTTGCCCGTGCCGGAGCCGCCGATGATCACCATGGAGGTGCCACGCGGAATCTCCAGGTCGACGCCGCGCAGGACGGCGTTGGAGCCGAAGCTCTTTTCTACCTGTTCAAGCTTGATCATGCGGTAAAGAAGATCCCTGTCAGGAGGAAGTTGGCGGCCAGTGTCAGCACGGCTGCGGCCTCGACCGAGGACTTCGTGGCGCGCCCCACGCCCTGTGCGCCGCGGCCCGAATTCATGCCGTGATAGCAGCCCATCAGCGTGGCGATGACGCCGAAGGCCGCGCCCTTGGCCAGGGAAGAGACGATATCCAGCGGTTCGATGAACTCGATCGTGTTCTTGAGGTAGGTGCCCGGGTTGAAGCCCAGCGAATGGACGGAGACCGCGTAGCCGCCCATGATGCCCAGGATATCCCCGATACCGACCAGCAGCGGCACGGTGATCAGGGCGGCCAGCACGCGCGGCACGGTCAAGTACTTCATGGGGTGGGTGGAGAGGGTGACCAGGGCGTCGATCTGTTCGGTCACCTTCATCGTGGCGATCTCTGCCGCGATGGAAGAGGTGACGCGCGCGGCGATCATCAGCCCGACCATGACCGGGCCAAGTTCACGCACCACGCCCAGGGCGACGATCTGTGGCACCACGGCCTGCACATCGAAGCGCGAGCCGCCGGCGTAGATCTGCAGCGCCAGCGCGCCGCCGGTGAAGACGGCCGTCAGGCCCACGACAGGCAGCGAGAGCCAGCCGATATTGCCGAGCGCCACCAGGAATTCGCGCCCGTAGAACGGCGGGCGCACCATGTGGGAGACCGTCTGGCCAAAGTAGATCGACAGCCGCCCCACCATGGCGAGGAAACCGAGCGCCGCGCGGCCCAGGGCAGCGAGGGGGCTCAGCAGGATCATGCGAGCGGCCCGAAGCGGCGGGCGTAGCGCGCACCCAGCGAGGTCAGGATCTCATAGCCGATGGTATCGGCGTTATCGGCTAGGATATCCACGGTCTGGACGCTGTTCAGCAGGCTCAGGGTCTCCGGCACGTATTCCTCCAGGTCGGAGATGTCGGCGGTGATGAGATCCATGGAGATCCGTCCCACGATCGGGCAGGCGACCTCTCCGGCGTAGAGCTTGGTCTTGGGGGCCAGGACGCGGTGGATGCCGTCGGCGTAACCGGCGGAGACCGTGGCGATGGTCGCCGGCTGGCTGGCTGTCCAGGTATTGCCGTAGCCGGCGCTTTCGCCGGCCTCGACGCGGCGGACCTGGATCACGGGCAAGTCGACCTGGACGACGGGGCGGGCTTCCTCGAACGGCATGCCGCCGTAAAGGCCGACACCGGGGCGGGTCACGTCGAAATGGTATTCCGGGCCCAGCAGGATGCCCCCGGTGGCCGCGAGCGAGCGCTTGACCGGCAGGCCGTCCGTCATGCCGCGGAAGGTCTGCAGCTGGCGGTAATTCATCGGGTGGCCCGGTTCATCGGCGCAGGCCAGGTGGGACATGATCAGCGTCGGGTTCTGGCTGAGCGCGATCTCCCGCAGGCTGTCCCATTCGGCGGGCTCCATGCCAAGGCGGTTCATGCCGCTGTCGACCTGGATGCCGAAGGGGTGGCCGGGCAGCAGTTCGAGCTGGCGCAACAGCTGGTCGGCCGAGTTGATCATCGGCGTCAGGGCGTGCTGGCCCAGAAGCTCTGCATCGCCCTCCATGTGGCCGGAGAAGACGTTGATCTCTGGCCCGTCGCCCAGGGCGGCGCGGGCCTCGGCGCCTTCTTCCGCCGTGGCGACGAAGAAGCGCCTGACCCCCGCCTGGGCGAGGGCCTGTGCCACGGGGGCCATGCCCAGTCCGTAGCCGTTTGCCTTGATCGCCGCGCCGGTGTCGACCCGGTCGGCAGATACGGAATCCAACATGCGCCAATTGGTCGTCAGCGCGTCGAGGTCGATGGTCAATGTCGCGGTGCTCATGGGGGGCTTTTTGGAAGGGCTGAACGGCTTGCGCAAGGGGAATATCGGCGTGAACGGCGGATGGTCGCGCGGAAGAGGCGTGAAAAGCGCCCCTGACCCCGGCTGGAAAGCCGGTTTTGCCGCCGCACGGCCCTTGCGGGCTCGCTGCCGGGCAGGGGGATCAAGCCCCGGGAGGGAGGCAAGAAAAATGGCCAGCGATGCGGCGGCGCTGACCATCTCTAGGGACTGGATTGCGTAGGGCGTTGCCCGGATCCGGCATCACCGGATCATGGCGGGGGCTGGGAAATCAGGGTTCCCAGTTCTGGCGGAACCGTTCCCAGGTCTTTTCACCGACCAGGCAATCATAGGTTCCGGGCGCTGTCCCGGCGGCGGGGATCACGTTTCCGGCACGCACGATGCGCGGCTGGATCGCGGCAATCTCAAGCAGGATCTTCTGGCGCACGGCGCGGGGGAATTCCTCCCAGCTGGCGACGGGAATGACAAAGGCCCCCTGGCCGCCGATCACGCAGTCGCGGTAGTAGGCATCCAGATCATCGATGGTCCAGCGACTGCCGACGCCTTCGTTGGTCATCAGCGGCAGCCCGTTGATCACGATCCCGCGAGATAGCACCCGGTCCCGCGCCGGAGCGACAGGGGTGCCGGAATTGTTCGGCCCGTCGCCCGAGACGTCGATCACCCGGCGAAGCCCCTGGTACTGGTTTCCGTCGATCATGTCGGCGGCGTAATCCAGCGCGGAAGAGATCGAGGTGCGCTGCATCCCGTAGGGCCGGTTATCCATCAGCGTGGCAGAGAAACGGCGCGCTTCCTCCATGGTGGCGATGGTGGTCCAGTCCACCACGACCCGGTGATTGCCCGGGCCGGCCCATTCGACATAGGCCACGGCAATGCGGCCCAGGAAGCCCTGCTGGATCACGTCCAGCACCACGTCGCTGGTCAGCGCGGCGGCATAGCCCCGGCGCTGGATCTCAAGCTCGTTCGGGGTCATGGACCGCGAGACATCGACCATGAGGGCAAGCTCGACATCGACTTCGATCAGGGTCGGATCATAGGAGAAGTCGGTGAAATCGGCCGAGAGGCGGGCGGGGAGAAGCGCGAGGAGGAAGAGGAGGATGTACCGCATGAAAACAAATGTCCCGTTGGTTCAGTGAGTCTGTCCAGTCTTATGCTGCGCCGCAGCGCGTGAAATGCGGTTGAACCCGCATGTGGTGCACAGAGAATAGGCGACCTCTCGTTAATACGAGACTACCCGGAAGAATATTTCCAAATTTACTGAGAAAATCTCAGATTCAATGTCGGTGGTGGGGGGCGTTCGCTTGCTTAATAGTTTCGCAAGTATTTGCTGCAGGTGCGAAAGGCCGGTCTCGCCCAACGCAGATGCACCCCGCCTGGCGGGGTCAGTATAGCACGGATCCTCCGCCCCGTGACGGGGCGGAACGTCTTGAGAACATTGGCTGACCCTGGGCGGGGTCAGTACTCCTCGGCGCCCTGTTGCCAGGGTTTGACAAGGTTGCCGAAGCGCGTAAAGCGGCCTTCGAAGCTGAGCTCGACCGTGCCGATCGGGCCGTGGCGCTGCTTGCCGATGATCACCTCTGCCTTGCCGTGCAGGCGCTCCATGCGCTGTTGCCAGGCGGCGATTTCATCCAGCTTGTCGTCGGAAGGTTTCTCACGTTCGACGTAATATTCTTCCCGGAACACGAACATCACGACGTCCGCATCCTGTTCGATGGAGCCCGATTCCCGAAGGTCGGACAGCTGCGGACGCTTGTCTTCGCGGCTTTCGACCGAACGCGACAGCTGGGACAGGGCGATGACCGGGATCTGCAGTTCCTTGGCGATGGCCTTCAGACCCATGGAGATCTCCGCGATCTCCTGCACCCGGTTGTCGGCGGTACCGCGGCAAAGCTGCAGGTAGTCGACGATCAGCACGTCCAGCCCATGGGTCCGCTTGAGCCGCCGTGCGCGGGCGGACAGCTGGGAAATCGGCAGGGCGGGGGTGTCATCGATGAACAGCGGGCAGCTTTCCAGGTCGCGGGCGGCCTGGGCGAAGCGGCGGAATTCCTCTTCGGTCATGTCGCCCTTGCGGATCTGTTCCGAGGGCACTTCGGAGGCTTCCGACAGAATCCGCGAGGCCAGCTGTTCTGCCGACATCTCGAGCGAATAGAAGCCCACGACGCCGCCTTCGACCGCCCCGATGGAGCCATCGGGCAGCTGGCCGCGCTTGTAGGCCTTGGCGACGTTGAAGGCGATGTTGGTGGCCAGCGAGGTTTTCCCCATCGAGGGGCGCCCGGCCAGGATCAGCAAGTCCGACTTGTGCAGGCCGCCCAGCTTGCGGTCCATGTCCATAAGCCCAGTGGAGACTCCGGCCAGCCCGCCTTCGCGCATGTAGGCGGCGTTGGCGGTCTGCACGGCTTCGGTCACGGCCTTCAGGAAAGAGACGAAGCCGCTGTCGGCCTGGCCCTGTTCGGACAGCTTGTAGAGCTTCTGTTCGGCCTCGACGATCTGTTCCTTGGGATCGCTGTCCACATCGACCTTCTTGGCGCGGGCAGAGATATCGCCCCCGAGGCGGATCAGCTCACGGCGCACGGCCAGGTCATAGATCATCTGCGCATAGTCGCGCACCGCGTAGGACGAGATCGCGGCACCGGCCAGCTTGGCCAGGTAGGACGGGCCGCCCAGTTCCTTCAGCCCTTCGTCTTCGGCCAGGAAGGCCTTGAGCGTGACGGGAGAGGCGAGGTTGTTCTTGGCGATCCGCGCCGCGGCGGTTTCGAAGATCCGGGCATGGACGGGATCGTAGAAATGCTGGGCGCCGATGATGGCCGCGACCCGGTCATAAACATCGTTGTTGGTGAGGATCGCCCCCAGAAGCTGCTGCTCGGCCTCGACCGAATGGGGCATGTTGCCTTCCAGCTCGACATTGGTGCCGGTGGCGTTGAAGACGGAAGCGTCGTTCATCTGGCCTCTCCTCGATGCGGGGCGCACCTGCGGGGATGTCCCGGAAAAGTCGCCCCGGCCCGCGGCATGATCCGCGGGTCATTGTTGCCTGTGCGGGGGGTGACCTGGTCCGGTCGCAACAGCTGCCCGTCGTTGCGCCTTCGCCGGTTCAGCGGCTGGCTGCTGCCCGCCGTGCTGCCCTGGTGACGTCTTCCGGAATCTGGATCGGTCGAAAACCCCCGTGAGCAAGCTTCTTACAGAACCCGGGCCCCCACAGGCAAATGGGATATCCTGTGGATAAGCTGTGCATAGGTTCGCCTTGACCATATGATGTGGCCAAAGGCCCCTTCGGGTCAAGATATGCGTGGGCGCCGGCGAAGATGTGCGCATTTGGCCTGTGGAAAAGCGCCTTTTTCTGACCCGTGCTCCGGGTCGGGCCGTGCCGGCGGGGACAGCGGGGGCCGATCCCCGCCCAAATGGCGCGGATCGGCGTCTGCCGGGGCGGGGCCCGGCCCGACTGAGTCGGCTTGTCAGCCCTTGCGGGCCTCCTGCCAGGCGCGGGGCGACTTGAGGAAGGCCTCGACCTCGTCCAGCGTTTCCTTGGAGAAGGTGTCGCGTTCACGCGCCACGGCCAGCACGTCCCACCAGGTGCAGAGGTAGTGCAGGTCGATGCCATGGGCGCCCAGCGATTCCTCGACCCCATCGAAGATGCCGTAATAGAAGATCACCGCCGTGTGGCCGCATTCCGCGCCGGTTTCGCGGATCGCGTCCACGAAGGACAGCTTGGAGCCGCCATCGGTTGTCAGGTCCTCGACCAGCAGGACGCGCTGGCCCTCGGACATCGCGCCTTCGATGCGCGCGTTGCGGCCGTAGCCCTTGGGCTTCTTGCGCACGTAGGTCATGGGCAGCACCATGCGCTCTGCCACCATGGCGGCGAAGGGGATGCCGGCGGTCTCACCGCCCGCGACGTTGTCGAAGGCCTCGAGCCCGGCGTTGCGCATCACGGTGCAGGCCATGAAGTCCATCAGCGTGGAGCGGATGCGCGGGAAGGAGATCAGCTTGCGGCAGTCGATATAGGTGGGCGAGGGCAGGCCGGAGGCCAGGATGAAGGGCTCCTCTGCGTTGAAATGCACTGCCTGGATATCAAGCAGCATCGCGGCGCTGAGCCGGGCGATCTCTTCCTTGGTGGGATAGGAGCTGGGGATCATCGTTCGGTCCTCTTGCTGGCGTTCTCTTGGTCCGGGGGCCCGGTGGTGGCCCGGGATCGCGCGGGCGTGCGGCGATCCGGCGGGCCGGGGCTGTCCGGGTCTGAAATCTGTTAGTCCGCGCTGACCTCTGCGACATGCCAGGCGGGGGTGAAACCGGGATCGAAGACGGTGACGGGGCCATCGTCGCTTTCGATCTTGGCGGGGTAATCCGTGGTCGCGCGCTTCAGCGTCAGCTTGCCGGGGTTCACCGGCAGGCGGTAGAAGGCCGGCCCGTTGAGCGAGGCGAAGCCCTCAAGCTTGTCCAGCGCGCCTTCTTCTTCGAAGACATGGGCCAGGATCGCCATGGTGTTGGTGGCGGTGAAGCAGCCCGCGCAGCCGCAGCCGGTTTCCTTGGCCGCATCGACGTGGGGCGCGCTGTCCGTCCCCAGGAAGAAGCGCGGATCGCCCGAGGTCGCGGCCTTGCGCAGGGCCTGCTGATGCGTGGCGCGTTTCGCCACCGGCAGGCAGTAGTAATGCGGCTTGATCCCGCCCACCAGGATGTGGTTGCGGTTGATGACCAGGTGATGCGTGGTGATCGTGGCCCCCAGGCCCGCCCCGGCCGAGCGCACGTAATCGGCTGCATCCGAGGTGGTGATATGTTCCATCACCACGCGCAGTTCGGGGATCTCGCGGCGCAGGGGATCAAGCACGGTTTCGATGAAGACGGCCTCTCGGTCGAAGATGTCGACCTCTGGCGTCGTGACTTCTCCGTGGGTGCAAAGGGGCAGGCCGATCTGGGCCATGCGTTCCAGCACCGGGATCACCTTGCGGAAATCCGACACGCCGGAGGCGGAGTTGGTCGTCGCCCCGGCCGGGTAGAGCTTGACCGCCTTCACGAGGCCCGAGGCCGCGGCGGCGGCCACGTCATCGGGATCGGTGTCCTCCGTCAGGTAGAGGGTCATCAGCGGTTCGAACTGCATGCCATCGGGCAGGGCGGCCATGATGCGGTCGCGGTAGGCGCCGGCCTGGGCCCCGGTCACCACGGGCGGCACCAGGTTGGGCATCACGATGGCGCGGGCGAAATGGCGTGCGGTTTCGGGCAGAACGGCCTTCAGCATCGCGCCATCGCGCAGATGCAGATGCCAGTCGTCGGGGCGGCGGATGGTGAGGCTGTCGGTCATGGGGGTCGATTAGCGCAGCTTTGTGCAAAGCGCCAGTGGATTACGTGGGGGAAATGGGCGCTGACGTGTCGCCGGCGCGGCGTGTGGCGCGCGGGGCGGCGCGGGCGCATGGCTTGCAGCCGACGCGGGGATGGCAGAGACTTCGGCTTCGCCAAGGCGGAGATCAGGAGAGGGCCCATGGATCTGTTCGACGATATCCCGGAGCGGGCGCTTGCCTGGCATCGCGCCGGCGCGGGCGCGGTGCTTGCCACGGTGATGCAGACTTGGGGCAGTGCGCCGCGCCGGGTGGGCAGCCAGCTGGCCGTCAGCGGCGCAGGAGAGATGGCCGGCTCGGTCTCTGGCGGTTGCGTGGAGGGCGCGGTGGTGCTTGAGGCGCTTGAGGCGCTGGAGGACGGCAAGCCCAGGGTGCTGGAATACGGTGTCAGCGACGATGATGCCTTTGCCGTGGGACTGGCCTGCGGCGGCACCATCCGGGTGCTGGTTGAGCCCATCGGCGCGGCCATGCCCGAGCCGCTTCTGGAAGAGCTGGTCGCGGCGCGCGCCGCCCGCCGTCCGGTCGCCTATGTCGTCCCGCCCGAGGGCGGTGAACGGGAGCTGGTGTCGGAGGGATTCGAGGAGCGCTTCCGCATGGACCGCTCCGGCCTTGAAGAGGATGGGCAGACCTTTGTCTGCATCTTCAACCCGCCGTTGCGGCTTTTCGTGGTGGGGGCCGTGCACATCGCGCAGGCGCTGGTGCCCATGGCACGGATCGCGGGCTTTGACCCGGTGGTGATCGACCCGCGCGACAGCTTTGCCACCAAGGAGCGCTTCCCGGACACCGCGCTGCACGCAGACTGGCCGGACGAGGTGCTGCCAAGGCTGGGCCTTGATTCCCGGGTGGCGCTGGTCCTGCTGACCCATGATCCCAAGATCGACGACCCGGCGCTTGAGTTGGCGCTGGAGTCCGAATGTTTCTACATCGGCGCGCTCGGCTCCAGCCGGACCCATGCCAAGCGGTTGACGCGGCTGGGCGAAGGCGGGGCGACGCCCGATCAGCTCGCGCGTATTCACGGGCCGGTGGGGCTGGATATCGGCGCGGCAGGGCCTGCGGAGATCGCCGTGTCGATCCTGGCGGAAATGGTGCGGGTGCTGAGGAAAGGCGCATGAGGTTCGGCCCCGTGCCGCTGGCGCAGGCCGAGGGCGCGCTGCTGGCCCATTCCATGCGCCTGCCCGAGGGGCGCTTGCGCAAGGGCGCGTTGCTGGGCGCGGCAGAGCTGCACGCTCTGGCGGCGGCGGGGGTCGAAGAGGTCATCGTGGCGCGGCTGGATCCCGGCGACGTTGCAGAGGATGCCGCGGCCGAAACCCTGGCGCGCGCGCTGGTGGCGGACCGGGGCGGGCTGCGGCTGGGGCGCGCGGGCACCGGCCGGGTGAACATCTACGCAGACGGCCCGGGGCTGGCGCAGGTCGACGCGCGAAAGGTCCGCGCGCTCAACGCGGTGGAGCCGATGATCACCCTGGCCACCGTGCCCGAATGGCAGCGCGTGGCAGAGCGGACCATGGTCGCCACGGTCAAGATCATCTCTTACGCGGTGCCGGGTGCGGCGCTGGAGGCCGCCTGTGCGGCCGGCGCCGGCGCGCTCTGCCTGCGCCCCATGCAGCACCGGCGCGTCGGGTTAATTCTGACGCGGATCGACGGGCAGGCCAATCCGGAGGCGGGCCGAGACGCGGTGGAGCTGCGGGTCACGCGGCTGGGCGGCAGGCTGGTGCATGCGGAGACCGTTGCCCATGAGGGCGCGGCGCTGGCGGCCGCGCTGCGCCGCGCGGCAGATGTCTGCGACGCGGTGCTGATCCTGACCGGCTCTGCCACCTCGGATCCGCAGGACGTGGCGCCGGGGGCCTTGCGCGCAGCGGGGGGGCAGGTCACGCGCTTCGGGATGCCGGTGGATCCGGGGAACCTGCTGTTCTTCGGCGCGCTTGGGGATCTGCCGGTGATCGGCTTGCCGGGCTGTGCCCGGGCGCCGGCGCTGAACGGCGCCGACTGGGTGCTGGAACGCATGCTCTGCGGGCAGGCGCTGGAGGCGGAGGATATCGCCGCCATGGGGGTCGGTGGTCTTCTGAAGGAAATACCGACACGTCCGCAGCCGAGGGATCCGAAATGAGGGCTTGCCTCTTTTCTCTGCCGGATTGCCATGGTTTAGTCCGTCAAGGATAGCCGGAACACGGCACCCGATACGGGTTTCAAAACGGGCCGCAACACAGGGGAACGCCATGCCGAGCATCAAGCTGACGGTGAACGGAAAAGCCGCTTCGGGAGAGGTGGAGGGGCGCACGCTGCTGGTGGATTTCCTGCGCGAGACGCTGGGGCTGACCGGCACCCACGTGGGCTGCGATACCAGCCAATGCGGCGCCTGCACGGTGCATGTGAACGGGGTGCAAGTGAAGAGCTGCACCATGTTCGCGCTGGAGGCCGAGGGCGCCGATGTCACCACGATCGAGGGCATGGCAGCCGAGGATGGCTCCCTGTCCGTGCTGCAGCAGGCGTTCCAGGATCACCATGGCCTGCAATGCGGGTTCTGCACGCCCGGTATGGTCATGTCGCTGGATGCCCTGCTGAAGGAGAACCCGAAGCCGTCGGAGACGGAGATCCGGGACCACTTGCAGGGCAATATCTGCCGCTGCACGGGCTACCACAATATCGTCAAGGCGGCGCTGGCGGCTTCCGGTCAGCTTTGAAGCCGGTCAGCTCTTGAATTGGCTTGCGGGGAGCCCGGTGGCTGATCGGGCCTCCGGCGGGAGTTTTTTGGCAAGAAGAAGGTTGGGGTGCGGTGCCATTGCCGTGGCGCGCGTGCCTTGCGGCCTGCCTGACGGGGTGTTCCTGGGCAGTGGGGCGGCGGGGGCTCAGGCGGTTTCGTAGAGTTCCAGGGGCAGGTCGTCGGGATCCGGGAAGAAGGTGAAGCGGGCGCCGGTGTAGGGATCCCGGCGGATCGGTTCGACCGCGACATCCTGGGCGGTGAGGCGGGCCACGGCCTTGTCGAGATCACGCACGGCGAAAGCCAGGTGGCGCAGGCCGTGGGCCTCTGGCCGCGAGGGGCGCGGCGGGGTGTCGGGGAAGGAGAAGAGCTCTATCCGGCTGCCATCGGGCAGGGCGAGGTCCAGCTTCCAGGAGCGGCGTTCTTCCCGGAAGTTTTCCATCAGGATGTCGAGGCCCAGGACGCGGGTGTAGAAATCCCGGGACCGCGGGTAATCCGAGGCGATGATCGCGGCGTGGTGGAGGCCGTTGAGGAAGGTCATGGGCGCGGGGCTTTCGTCGACTGCGGCGAGGGCAGTCTGGCGGGGGACTGCCTTTGGGTAAAGGGACGGGCCTGCGCGCGTCGAGGGGGCGCAAAAGAAAACGCCCTCCGCAAGGGGAGGGCGTTCAAACTGGCGTCGGGATGGGAGATCAGCGCGGCAGCGGGCCGATCATCATGACCATCTGGCGGCCTTCCATCTTCGGCATATTCTCGACCTTGCCGATTTCCTTGACGTCTTCGGCCACGCGTTCGAGCAGCTCACGACCAAGGTTCTGGTGCGCCATTTCCCGGCCACGGAAGCGCAGGGTGACTTTGACCTTGTCGCCCGCTTCGAGGAACTTCACCACGTTGCGCATCTTGACTTCGTAGTCGTGCACATCGGTGTTGGGACGGAATTTGACTTCCTTGACCTCGATGATCTTCTGCTTCTTGCGCGCTTCGGATTCACGCTTCTGCTGTTCGTACTTGAACTTGCCGAAATCCATGATCTTGCAGACCGGCGGGGCGGCATTTGGCGAAATCTCGACCAGGTCCAGCCCGGCCTCTTCAGCAAGGGCCATTGCACGTGCGGGCGTCACGACGCCGACATTTTCACCTTCCGCGCCGATCAGGCGGACTTCGGGGCAGCGGATTCGGTCGTTTACGCGAGGGCCGGTGTCACGGGTCGGCGGCGCGTTGTGGGGTCTGCGGGCTATGGTTTTCTTCCTTTAATCGTTATCGAATTTGAGCCGGGAAAATAGACCCGGCACCTTTGCTTTTCAAGCGCCAAAACACCTGATAGGCCCCTTGGCAAGGGTAAAACGAAAAAGGGGCGGCACGGGTTCCGTGCCACCCCTTCGCTTTATCTGCGCGCGGATCAGTCCACGAAGGCCTTTTCCACCACGTATTGCTTGGGAGCGGAATTGGCGCCTTCTTCCAGGCCGTAGCCTTCGAGAAGCTCCTTGATGTCGATGTTGAAGGCCAGGTTGCCGCAGACCATGGCGCGATCGGTGTCCGGGTTGATCGGCTCGATCCCGAGGTCCTTGAACACTTTTCCCGAGCGCATGAGGTCCGTGATCCGGCCCATCTTGGGGCTCTCTTCGCGGGTCGTCGTGGGGTAGTAGCGGATCTTCTTGTGGAAGTCCGGGCCCATCAGTTCTGCCAGCATCTCATCCTTGCGGATGCTTTCGATCAGCTCCGCGCCATAGGTCAGCTCGCCCACGGTGCGGCAGGTGTGGGTGATCACGACCTCGTCGTAATCTTCATAGGTCTGGGGTTCGCGCAGCAGGCTGGCGAAGGGCGCAAAGCCCGTGCCGGTGGCGAAGAACCACAGGCGCTTACCGGGCAGCAGCGCGTCATGGACCAGCGTGCCCACGGGCTTGGGACGCAGGATGATCTCATCCCCGACCTTGATGTTCTGCAGCTTGGAGGTCAGCGGACCGTCCTGCACCTTGATCGAGTAGAACTCCAGCTCCTCGTCCCAGGAGGGGGAGGCGATGGAATAGGCGCGCAGGATCGGCTTTGCCTTGCCGGTCTTTTCATTCACGTCGCCCATCAGGCCGATCATGACAAATTCACCCGAGCGGAAGCGCAGGGAGGCAGGCCGCGTCACGCGGAAGGAAAACAGCTTGTCCGTCCAGTGCTTTACGAACGTAACAGTCTGGGCGTCCGGCAGTGTAGGCGCCTTGGGCGCGGGAGCTTCTTGGTTCACGGCTGTATCTGTCATTTGTACACAAAGGATTTCTTACAATCCCATCCCTAGCTGGTTTTTGACCATTTGGAAAGTTTCACGCACGCTTCAGACGGTTTTGATAGCTGTGTGCCTGCCAATCTGCCCGAAATTTCCACTGTTCTTCCGGTTGGCGGGCGGCGAGCTCTTCGCTGATCTCCACTTCGTCGAAGCCACAGCGCCGCGCCATGGCATATTGATCCGCGATCACGTGGCCCGAGGCGCGCAGCTTCCCGGCATAGCCATGGTCGCGCAGCACGCGGGCGATGGTGAAGCCGCGCCCATCGGCAAAGCTGGGGAATTCGACCCTTACCAGCGCGGGCAGGCTGGCCACGTCCAGGCCGTGGGGATCTGTGTCAGAGGGCAGGGCCAGCATCTCTGCCTCGGGCAGGTCGGCGGCCCAATCGGTTTCGGCAAAGCCCTGGTCTGTAACGATAACACTCATGCTTGCGGTCCTCTCACGATCTTGCCATCCACCACGTGGATGCCGCATTCGACCTTGTTCTGTCCGCGCCAGCGTCCCGCGCGGGGATCCTCGCCGGGCGCGACGGGGGATGTGCAGGGCGCGCAGCCGATGGAAGGATAGCCCTTGGCGACCATCGGGTGCTTGGGCAGGCGGTTCTCTTCCATGTAGTTGCGCACGTCTTCGGGGTGCCAATGGGCCAGCGGATTGACCTTGATGCGGTCCGGTCCGTCGGCCTCGAAGAATTCAAGCGCGGCGCGGGTGGAGGACTGGAAGCGCTTGCGCCCCGTGATCCAGCCATCGAAGTCGCGCAGCGCCCTTTGCAGGGGCCGCGTCTTGCGCAGGTCGCAGCAGGCATCGGTGTCGAACTGGTGCAGGGTGCCGTCGGGATCTTCCCGCGCCACGTCCGTTTCCGCGGCATGGATGACCCGCACGTCCTTGAGGTTCAGCCGCTGCGCGACCTCCTGCTGGTACTCCAGCGTTTCGGCAAAGAGCATCTGCGTGTCGATGAAAAGCACCGGCACGGTATTGTCGATGACCGAGACAAGGTGGAGCAGCGCGACCGATTCCGCCCCGAAGGAGCTGACCATGGCAAGGTCGCCCACATCGTGGTCCTTCAGGGCAAGCTCAAGCACCGAGGTGGCGCCGTGATGCCGGTACCGGTTGTTCAGCATGCGCACCTTCTCCGCGATCTCGGGAGCGGGCGCGGTGCTGAAATCCATGGCTGCTTCAGGCGGCATTGGCTTTGCTTTCGGCTTTCTCTGGGTAGAGCGCGGCCTTGAAGGGCCCCACGCCCAGGCGTTTGTAGGCGTCCAGGAAGGTTTCCTGCGGGCCGTCGCGTTCGGCCAGGTAGGTCTTCACGATGGTCTCGATCGCGCCGGTGATCTCATCAAAGGCGAACCCGGGGCCGGTGCGGTCGCCCACGCGGGCGTCTTCGGTGCCGTCGCCGCCCAGGGTGATCTGGTAGTTCTCCACCCCTGCGCGATCCAGGCCCAGGATCCCGATGTGACCCACGTGGTGGTGGCCGCAGGCGTTGATGCAGCCGGAGATCTTGATCTTCAGCGGCCCGATCTCATGCTCCAGCTTGAGATCCTCGAAGCGGCTGGCGATCTCCTGGGCGACCGGGATCGAACGGGCCGTTGCCAGCGCGCAATAATCCATGCCGGGGCAGGCGATGATATCCGACACCAGCCCGATGTTGGCCGTGGCCAGACCGTGTTCGCGCAGCTTGGCGTGCACCGCCGGCAGGTCCGACTTGTGCACATGGGGCAGGATGACGTTCTGCTCATGGGAGATGCGCAGCTCATCGTGGCCATATTGCTCTGCCAGGTCGGCCATGGCGCGCATCTGCTCGTCCGTCGCATCGCCCGGGGTTTCGCCGTGCTTCTTCAGTGAGATGGAGACGATGGCATAGCCGTCGTGCTTGTGCGCGCTGAGGTTCGTATCGGCCCAGGCCCGGAAGACCGGATCGGCGTCGCGGGCGGCTTCGAAGGCATCGACGGGCGCATTGCGGAAGGCGGGGGGCGCGAACATCCCCCGGATCTCTTCCAGCATCTTCTGATCGACGCCGCCGAACTGAGGCTTCACCTCGGCAAAGCGGCGCTCTGTCAGCTCACGGAAGCTCTCGAGGCCGTTTTCATGCACGGTGATCTTGATCCGCGCCTTGTACTTGTTGTCGCGCCGACCCAGCATGTTCCAGGTGGAAACGATGGCTTCGCAATAGGGCAGCAGGTCCGGCTCGGGCACGAAGTCGTTGATGACCTTGCCGATCATCGGGGTGCGGCCCAGGCCGCCGCCGACCAGGACCTTGTAGCCGATCTGCCCGTCGCGCTCGACGATCTGGATGCCGATGTCATGGGCACGGATCACCGCCCGGTCGGCCTCGGCCCCGGTGACGGCGATCTTGAACTTGCGCGGCATGAACTGGAATTCCGGGTGGTCGGTGGACCACTGGCGCAGCAGCTCCGCCACGGGACGGGGGTCCGCGACCTCATCCGCGGCGGCGCCTGCGAAATGGTCCGCGGTCACGTTGCGGATCGTGTTGCCCGAGGTCTGCAGCGCGTGCATCTGAACCGTGCCGAGCGCATCCAGGATATCGGGTACATCCGGCAGCTTGGGCCAGTTATACTGGATGTTCTGGCGCGTGGTGAAATGGCCGTAGCCCTTGTCCCACTTCTGCGCGATCGTCGCCAGCATGCGCATCTGCTCGGAGCGCAGCGTGCCATAGGGGATGGCGACGCGCAGCATGTAGGCATGCAGCTGCAGGTAGAGGCCGTTCATCAGCCGCAGGGGGCGGAACTCGTCCTCTGTCAGAGAGCCGTCGATGCGGCGTTCGACTTGGGAGCGGAACTGCGCGTTGCGCTCTGCAAGGAAGGCCGTGTCGAATTCGTTGTAGCTATACATGGCTTACGCCTCCGCTTGCTTGCCGTGGAAGTAGTTGGAGGGTCCGGTACGGCGGAACTCCTCTCTGAAATGGGTGGGGACGGGGCCCGCGTCGCCATCGGCCATGTCCGCGAGGTAGGCCCCGACGATCTGGTCCTGCTGCTTCGCGGCCTCGGCCAGGCGCTCCTTGGCCTGGGTTTCCTCGCTCAGCAGCTCTGCTTCTGAGAGCGCGCGGGTCCAGGTCCCCTGAGCCGTGAAATAGACCACATCGCCCTCAAGGAGCGCGTTTGCGGTGACGACTTTGGGCGTGAAAGCGCGGGGCATCAGGCTGTTTCCTTCCATTGGGCCGCTTTCGGCGCGGCAATGCCGGGAATGAGGTCAAGCGGCAGACCGGTTCGGCGCAGGGCCGCGATCAGGTGCCGGGGAAGCGTATCGGCGGCCAGGTACAGCACATGGGCGCCAGTGTCAGCCTCCAGTGAGAGGATCTGGTGAAGCGGGGGAACGGTGGGCCGCGAAAGCGAAAGGTAACGCGCCTCCCGGCGGCCGAGTTCCAGGATTTCGGGCGCGATTTCAGCGTCATGCACGATGACATCCGCCCGGTCGAGCGCCTTGCGGGCCTTCAGCGTCAGCAGCTCGGGGTCTTCCGAGCCGGTGAAGGTCAGCGTGAGGCGTCCGCCATCGGCGGGGGTCTCAAGCGCCTCGGCCAGCAGGGTGTCCAGCGCCTGGTCCAGGTCCTGGCCGGCGGCATGCGCGGCGGGGCCCGCCTCGGCGAACCACCGCTCCCAGAAGGTGCGGCGGGTGCGACCGGGGGCCAGCGCCTCTGCCCGCGGACGAAAGGCCTGGGCGGCCCGTGCCAGGTCGGCGGTCGAAGCGGGCAGGCGCTCTTCCAGATCCCGCTTGACGGCACGGGCCAGCATGGGGGCGGCGCCCTCGGTGCCGATGGCGACGGTCAGGGGCGCGCGATCGACCATGGCCGGCGTGATGAAATCGGAGGCTTCCAGGTCATCGACGACATTGCAGAGCACGCCCGCGGCGCGGGCCAGCGCGGCGGTGGTGGCATCCAGCGCGGCATCCTCGTCAGCGGCATAGACCAGCGTGGCGCCGGCGAGATCGGCGGCGTGCAAGGGGGCCTCGAGCAGCGTCAGCCGGCCCTGGTCGGCCCAGGAGCGGATCAGGGGGACGGGGGCCCTAGCGTGAACGGTGATCCGCGCGCCGGTCTTCAGCAGCAGGCGCAACTTGGCAACCGCAGCATCCCCGCCGCCCGACAGCAGGATGCTGGCGCGGTCCATATCGAGGAAGATCGGAAAATGACGCATGGTTCTGGTTTCACCCCGGACGTTGACTTGCCCTCAATATAGGAAATAGTCCCTGACCTAGGCCATGGGGCCGGGGAAATAAGGAATTCTGTTTCCTGCCGGTGCAGTGAACCGGTATCCGTTCCACCAGAGGGGAGAAAGGGCGAATGACTGTCCGTCTTGACGAAACAGACCGGAAAATCCTTTTGCAATTGCAGCAGGACGCGGCGCAATCGCTTGATGATATCGCCCGCAAGGTGGGCTCATCCAAGACCCCGGTCTGGAACCGGATCCGCAAGATGAAGGAGGCCGGGATCATCGGCGCACAGGTCGCCCAGCTGGACGCGGAGGCGCTGGGCTTCGATGCCTGCTTCTTCGTGCTGATCCGCACCTCCGAACATGAGGCTGACTGGCAGGCCGCCTTCCTGAAAGCCCTGAAGGACCGCCCCGAGGTGCAGGAAGCCCACCGCCTTGCCGGGGACATCGACTATATCCTGAAGGTCCGGGTCAGAAATGCCCGCGCCTATGACGCCTTCTACCAGGCGCTGATCTCTGAGGTGAAGGTGCACAACGTGACCGCGCTGCTCTCCATGGAAGAGATCAAATCGACCAGCGCGCTGCCCCTCTGAAAGAGGCGAAATCCCCGTCGGTACAGCATCTGTATCGTGTCGGTCTTGCGTCGGTATCACGTCGGTGCGCTCCGAACGCCCCGGTGTGCTTTCGGTAAGGTTTGAGCAGGGGGGCTAGCCCCCCGCCGCTGACGCGGCGCCCCCCAAAGTATTTTGGGCCAGATGAAGGAGGGATCCTGTCTTCATCTGGCTGGAAATACTTCGGGGGGAGTCACCGTAGGTGACGGGGGCTGGCCCCCGAACTCCGGTGGCCGTCAGATCCGAACCATCAGTTTCTCGAGCCCGTGGAAGTGGTAGAGATCCGCGTAGCGGGGCTCTTCCGCAAGGGACAGATTCGGCCAGCGTTCGAAGAGGATCGGCAGGGAGTGCTTGAGCTCCAGCCGTGCCAGTGGCGCACCGATGCAGAAGTGGGCTCCGGCGCCGAAGGCGGTATTGGGCTTGATGGGGCGGGCGGGGTTGAAGCGGTCCGGGTCCTCGAAGGCCTGGGGGTCGCGGTTGGCCGCGCCCAGCACGCAGGCCACCTGGTCGCCGCGCCGGAAGGTGCGGCCGTGAAGCTCGATCTCTTCCAGGGCGTAGCGGGTGAAGATATGCAGCGGGGGATCCTGGCGCAGGATTTCCTCTACTGTGGCGTCGACGGTTTCGGGGGTGAGCCAGCGCGCGGCGTCGCCGTGGCGCAGCAGGGCCAGCACACCGTTGCCGGTGGTGTTGACGGTTGCCTCGTGCCCGGCGTTCAGCAGCAGGATACAGGTGGCGACCAGCTCGTCCATGGTCAGGCGGTCGCCGGATTCCTCGGCCTGGAGGAGCTCCGTGATCAGGTCATTGCCCGGCGAGGTGCGGCGTGCTTCCGCGTGGTCGCGGATGTAGGCGGCGAAATCGAGGGCGGCGGTATTGGCGGCCTCTTCCAGGGCGCGGTCGCGGCGGGCCTGGTACATGGCGACCATGGTGTTGGACCAGTCCAGCAGCTGCGGCGCCATCTCTTCCGGCACGCCAAGCATCCGGGCGATGATGATCGCAGGCAGGTGGTTGGCAAAGGCTGTCAGCAGGTCGAAGGGTTCATCCTGGGGGAAATCATCGATCAGCCGGTGGGCCAGCGCTTTGATTTCCGGTTCCAGGCCGGCGATGCGCCGCGAGGTGAAGGCGCGCAGGGTCAGACCGCGCAGGCGCTTGTGGGGATCGCCGTCAAGCGCAAGCATCGACAGGCCGTCGACGGCGTAGAAATCGCGCACATGGTCGGGGATGGGTTGGGCCAGCTCTGGCGGGCATTGGCTCCCGAAGCGGCGATCGCGCAGGATCGCGTTGACGGCGGCGAAGCTGAAGGCGGCGGGCATGTCGTAATCCGTCCAGTCATGCAGCGGACCCTGTGCGCGGGCCGCTTCATAGAAGGGATAGGGATTCTGGACGAAGGCGGGGTCGGTGGGGGATTGCGTGAGGATAGCCATTCCGTCTTGATAGGCACGGTGCGGCGCTTGGCAAGAGCCAGTGTTCATCCGGGCCAGTCTTGATCCCGGGTCGTCGTCATCTGCAAGGGAGGGTTTTCATCGATGCGCCGGGGCGGGATGGTTTTGGCATTGCTGCTGGCGGTGGCCGTCGTTTCGGCGGCGGTGTTCCAGGTAGGCTACCGGCAGTCGCTGAACGCGCTGGCGCAGCGGGGGGAATCGGACCTGGCCCTGGCCTCTGACCGGTTGACGGGGCAATTGCAGCGCTACCAGGACCTGGCCGTTCTATTCTCGGATCATCCGACGTTGCGGTCGGTCAGTGCCGGGGCCTTTCCCGGGGCGGCGGCGGACCTGATGTTGCGGCTGGCGGATCGCACGGGCGTGCTGAACATGGCCTACCTCGATGATGCGGGCAATGTCCTGGCAGAGGCGCGCCCCGGGGCCGTGCCCGATACCGCCTATATGCGCGAGGCCATCGACCGGGCCCGGGAGGGCGCGCTGGGCCATGCCCATGGGGTCGATCCCGGCGAGGAGCTGCGCGCCTATGTCTTTGCCGCGCCCAGCTATGCGCCGGAGGGCGGAGTCATGGGGATCCTGGTGGTCAGCGTGAACATCGAGCTGCTGGAGGACGAATGGCGCGGGGATCGCCCGGCGGTCTTCTTCACCGATGACGTGGGCGAGGTCTTCATCACCAACCGCTCCGAGGTGCTGGGCTGGCGGCGCAGTGCCGACGGGTTGTCCGTGAATGCTCCGGGCGGAGAGGGCGGCCCGGTCAACGCGCGGTTCATCGGCGGGCGGGAGCTGTGGCGAATCAACTGGTCGCCCTACCTGCCGCGCCGCGCCCTGCACCTGATCCGGGACCTGCCCAAGGTGGGCATGCAGGCAGAGGCGCTTGTGGATGCCGCGCCGTCGCGCAGGATCGCCTCGCTTCAGGCCACTGTCGTGGGGCTGGTGCTGCTGGTTTTCGGGGGCGCGCTGATCGCGGCCCAGGCACGGCGCCAGGCGCTGGCAGAGATCAACGCGGGGCTGGAAAGCCGGGTGGCCGAGCGCACGGCGGAGCTGTCCGGCGCCAATGCCCGGCTGCGCCGCGAGGTGGCCGAGCGCCAGGAGGCAGAGGCCCGGCTGAAGCGCGCGCAGGATGAGCTGGTGCAGGCGGGCAAGCTGTCTGCGCTGGGGCAGATGTCCGCGGGGCTGAGCCATGAGCTGAACCAGCCCCTGATGGCGATCCGCCAGTTCGCCGACAATGGCGCACTTTTCCTTGAGCGGGGCAAGCCGGAGAAGGCGGCGGAGAACCTGACGCGGATCGAGGCCCTGGCCGGGCGCATGGGGCGCATCATCCGCAACCTGCGCGCCTTTGCCCGCCAGGAAAGCGCCCCGGTGCGGCGCATCGACGTGACGGCGGTCATCGCCACCGCGCTGGAAATGACGGAGGGGCGTCTGGCCCAGGAAGGGGTGCGGCTGGAGCGCAAGGCCCCGGATGATCCGGTCTTTGCCATGGGGGGTGAGGTCCGCCTGGCCCAGGTGCTGGTGAACCTGATCACCAATGGCATCGACGCCATGGCGGGATCACAGGAGAAGGTGCTTGAGATCGTGCTGACGGGCGGTCCGCGCCCCGAGATCCGGGTGCGGGACACGGGCCCCGGGATCGCCGCGCCCGAGAAGATCTTCGATCCCTTCTATTCCACCAAGGAGGTCGGGGCCTCGGAAGGGATGGGGCTGGGGCTGTCGATCTCTTACGGGTTGGTGCAGAGCTTTGGCGGCGCGATCCGGGGGCGCAACCATCCCGAGGGGGGCGCGGAGTTCACCGTGCAGTTGCCCGGCGTGGGGCAGCGGGCGGCGTGAGGGGCGGTGCCGGGGCGGGGACCACTCGCCATTCGGGGCGGCGCTGGGTAGGTTTCGGCTGTGAAGGCGCGGAGGCGAGATGACGAAGACGGTCCTAGTGGTGGATGACGACCAGGCAGTGCGCGAGGCGCTGGCCCAGACGCTTGAGCTGGCGGAGCTGTCGCCCATGGTCGCGGGCTCTTTCATCGAGGCCAAGGATCACATCGGGCCGGGGTTCGACGGGGTGGTCCTGTCCGATATCCGGATGCCGGGGCGCGATGGCTTCCACCTGCTGGATCATGCGCTGAAGGCCGATCCGGAACTGCCGGTGATCTTGCTGACCGGAGAGGGGGATATCCCGATGGCCGTGGCTGCGATGGATCGCGGGGCCTTCGGCTTCCTGGAAAAGCCCTGTGCCACCTCGGAGCTGCTGCCGGTGATCGAGCGGGCGCTGAAGACCCGCGGGCTGGTGCTGGAGAACCGGCGTCTGAAGGCCCAGCTGGAACAGGGCGATCCGGCCTCGCGCATGATCTTCGGGCGGTCCGAGCAAAGCCAGGTGCTGCGTCGCCAGGTGCGCCAGGTGGCGGCCACGGCGGCGGAGGTCCTGGTGACCGGGGCGCCCGGTGCGGGGATCTTCAAGGTGGCGGAGGTCATTCACCTGTCTTCCAGCGCGGCCCAGCGGCCCTTCGTCAAGCGGGCCTCTGCCGGGCTGGGCGTGGCGGGGCTTGAAGCCGCCTTTGCCGAGGCCGCGGGGGGGACGCTGTACCTGGACGAGGTCAGCCAGCTTGCCGGAGAGGTGCAGTTCGCGCTGGTCGATCGGCTGGAGCAGGGGCCCGGCGCGCGGCTGATCGCGGGATCGAGCGCGGACCTGGAAGCGGCGGTGGAGGAGGGGCGGTTCAGCCCGGACCTGTTCTATCGCCTCGATACCATGCGGGTGCACAGCCCGGCGCTGAAGGAACGCCCGGAGGATATCCCGGTGATGTTCCGCCAATATGTCAGGCAGGCCGCCGAGCAGGCCGGTCTGCCCGCCCCGGAGGTCACGCCCGAGGTCATCGCCGCCCTGATGGCGCGCGACTGGCCGGGCAATGCCCGTGCGCTGATGAGTGCCGCCATGCGCTTCGTTCTGAGCGGGGGCGAGGGCGAGGAGGCCTCTGCCGTGGGGCAGAGCGACCTGGGGCTGACAGACCAGATGGCGCAGATCGAGAAGAGCCTGCTGGCCAATGCCCTGCGCCGGCATGAGGGGCGTGCGGCCGAAGTGGCCGAGGCGCTGAAGCTGCCGCGCAAGACGCTCTATGACAAGCTGGCGAAATACGGGCTGAAGCCGGGGGATTACCGGCAGGGCGAGTGACCGGCGGGGCGCGATGCGCTTGCCTGCGCGCTGGGCGTGATCCCGGCGGGCGCGTGCCCCGGGTGGCCCCGCGTTGCCGCCCCGGGTTGCCATGATTCCCGTGTTGGGGGAGTGTGCGGAAATCCGCACAAATTGCGCCGCTTACTGTGCGGATCTTCGCACGGAATCCCGCGCGGACTTTCATTAATACGTGAAGATCGCGCTCTAAATTGAAGTTTTCAAATATAAATTCCGGCGCAACCACGCCTTGAATAGTTTTTCTTGAGTGCGAGTGCCCTTCGGCTGAATTTTACCTCAGTCAGGTCTTCGGGGGACGAAGGCCGTGGACAAGGACACTCGGGAGGAGATCCAGATGAAATTCATGACCACCACTGCCATTGCACTGGGCATGGCCTTTGCCGCCGGTGCCGCAAGCGCGGACACGATGGGCTGCGACGACGGCGAGACCGTCATCAAGTTCAGCCACGTCACCAATACCGACAAGCACCCCAAGGGGATCGCGGCCAGCCTGCTGCAGGAACGTGTCAACGCAGAGATGGACGGCACCGCCTGCATGGAGGTCTATCCGAACTCCACGCTTTATGACGACGACAAGCTGCTGGAAGCCATGCTGCAGGGCGACGTCCAGCTGGGCGCGCCGTCGCTGTCCAAGTTCGAGACCTTCACCAAGGTCTTCCGCATCTTCGACCTGCCCTTCATGTTCAAGAACATGGAAGCCGTGGACGCCTTCCAGCAATCGGAAGCCGGCCAGGACATGATGTCCTCGATGGAGAAGCGCGGGCTGGCCGGCCTGGCCTTCTGGCACAATGGGCTGAAGCAGTTCTCTGCCAACAAGCCGCTGCTGATGCCGGAAGACGCCGAAGGGCTGAAGTTCCGCGTGCAGCCCAGCGACGTGCTGGTCGCGCAGATGGAAGCCATTGGCGCAAGCCCGCAGAAGATGGCCTTCTCCGAGGTGTACGGCGCGCTGCAACAGGGCGTCGTGGACGGGCAGGAGAACACCTGGTCCAACATCCTTGGCCAGAAGTACTACGAGGTGCAGGACGGCATCACGGAGACCAACCACGGTCTGCTGGATTACATGGTCGTCGCCTCTGTCGACTGGCTGGACAGCCTTGAGCCCGACACCCGCGAGCAGTTCCTGACCATCCTCGACGAGGTGACGTCAGAGCGCAACGCGGCCATCCAGGAAGTCGACATGGCGGCCCGCCAGGGCGTCCTTGACGCCGGTGGCACCATCCGCGAACTGACCCCGGAGCAGCGTGAAGCCTGGGTCGAGGTGATGAAACCCGTCTGGGAACAATTCACCGATGACGTCGGCCAGGAAAACATCGACGCCGCGCAAGCCATCAACATGAACTACTGATCCACCCTTTCGGGTGAAACGAAGGGCGCGGCTTTGCCCGCGCCCTTCGTACATGAGGCAGAAGTCATACCAAAAGGGGGAGAGGCCATGCATCCGGCACCGGGCGCCAGTCTCATGGACAGGATCGAGGAGACGCTGATCGCCGCGATCCTCGGGATCATGACGGTGATCACCTTCGCCAACGTCGTTGCGCGATACGTCTTCAATTCAAACATTCTCTGGGCGCTGGAATCGACCGTCTTCCTGTTCGGCTGGCTGGTCCTGCTGGGCGCCTCATACGCGGTGAAGAAGAACGCGCACCTGGGCGTCGACGCCATCGTCGATATCGTCTCTGCGCCGGTGCGGCGGGTGCTGGCGCTGATCTCCATCGCGGTCTGCATCGCCTTTTCCTTCCTGCTGCTGAAGGGCGCCTGGGATTACTGGGCCAACTTCGCCAACCTGCCGCAGACCACCGGGCGGTGGTTCCCCACCGGCTTCGAGGAGAGTTTCCGCCCCAAGGCCTGGTACGAGGTCAACGACATCCCGATGCCCGAGTGGATCCGCTTCCTGGAAGACGCGATGAACGACGGCGACGAATACGAGAAGATGCCGCGCTTCATCCCCTATGCCGTCCTGCCGCTATCCATGGCGCTGCTGCTGTTCCGCTTCTGCCAGGTCGCCGTGAAGATCTGGACCGGCAAGCTGGACCGCATCGTGGCCAGCCACGAGGTCGAGGACGAAATCGAGCAAGTCCGCGAACAGCGGGGAGAGGTCTGAACCATGGAAGTCGTCATTCTTTTCGGCATGGTCATCGGCTTCATGCTGATCGGTGTTCCGATCGCGGTCTCGCTGGGCATGTCCTCCATCTGTTTCCTGCTGTGGTACGGGGACACCTCCATGGCCGCCATCGCGCAGACGCTGATGCAGGCCTTCGTGGGGCATTTCACGCTGCTGGCCATTCCCTTCTTCATCCTGGCATCCAGTTTCATGTCCACGGGCGGGGTGGCGAAGCGGATCATCCGGTTCTCCATCGCCTGCGTGGGGCACTTGCAGGGCGGGCTGGCCATCGCGGGCGTCTTTGCCTGCATGATCTTCGCCGCGCTCTCGGGCTCCAGCCCCGCGACCGTCGTTGCCATCGGCTCCATCGTGATCGGGGCGATGACCCAGGCGGGCTACACCAAGGATTTTGCCGCCGGTGTCATCTGTAACGCGGGCACGCTGGGCATCCTGATCCCGCCGTCGATCGTGATGGTGGTCTATGCCACCGCGGTGGACGTGTCGGTGGGGCGGATGTTCCTGGCCGGGGTGATCCCGGGCCTGCTGGCCGGCCTGATGCTGATGGTGGCCATCTGGGTCATGGCGCGAATCCGCAACATGCCCAAGGGCAGCTTCGCGGGCTTCGGCGAGGTCTGGGCCAGTTTCCGCGAGGCCTTCTGGGGCCTGATGCTGATCGTCATCATCATGGTGGGCATCTACGGCATTCCCGGCGTGACCGGCGCGATCTTCACCCCGACCGAGGCCGCGGCCGTTGCCTCCATCTACGCGTTCATCGCCGCGGTCTTCATCTACCGCGACATGGGCCCGCTGAAGGAGACCGAGGGGCGCGCGAAGTCGAGCCTGCTGAAGCGTCCGCAGGCGCTGGTGACCGCCTGGTTCCACCAGGACACCCAGAAGACGCTGTTCGAGGCCGGCAAGCTGACGATCACGCTGATGTTCGTCATCGCCAATGCGCTGATCCTCAAACACGTGCTGACGGATGAGCAGGTGCCCCAGCATATCGCGGAGGCCATGCTTTCGGCGGGCTTCGGGCCGGTGGTCTTCCTGATCGTGGTCAACGTGATCCTGCTGATCGGCGGCCAGTTCATGGAGCCCTCGGGCCTGCTGGTGATCGTTGCACCGCTGGTCTTCCCCATCGCTATCGAGCTGGGGATCGATCCGATCCACCTGGGCATCATCATGGTGGTGAACATGGAGATCGGGATGATCACGCCCCCGGTGGGTCTGAACCTCTTCGTCACCTCCGGCGTGGCCGGGATGCCGATGATGCGGGTCGTGAAGGCGGCGGCGCCCTTCCTGGCGGTGCTCTTCGTCTTCCTGATCCTGGTGACCTATGTGCCCTGGATTTCGACCTTCCTGCCGAACTCGGTGATGGGACCCGAGATCGTGACCAACTAGACGGTCACATCGGATCAGGCATGGTGGGGTGCACCCACTTGCGCATTGGGCGGCGTCCGGGAGACCGGGCGCCGCTTTCGCTTGCAGGGGTCAGGCCAGGCGCTTGCGCCGTCCCAGCAGGTAGACCACCAGTTCGACCGCAACCAGCACCAGCATGGACAGGCCGACCAGCGGGAAGAAGATCCCCGCCGCCAGGGCCATGATCATCAGCGTGCGCGGGATGCGCCAGTCCGCCGGGACCTGGGGCACGCCAAGCGCGCCGGAGGGGCGGCGTTTCCACCACATCGTCGCGCCGGAGACCGCGAGCATCGCCATGGCCATGCAGGCCATCAGCAGGACGATCTGGTTCAGCAGGCCCCATTCCTGGCCCATGTGCACGCTGATGCCCCATTCGGCCCAGCGACCCAGGGTGCCCAGATCCTGCAGACCGGCGTCATAGAGGACGTCGCCGCTGTACTGGTCCAGGTGAATGACACGCTCATAGGTGATGTCGTTGGGATAGACGGAGGCGGTGAAGACCCCGGTCGCGCCACTGGGCATGGAGATCGCGTAGCCGGGTACGATCCCCAGCTCCTCGACCTTGGCCACGACCGTGTCGAGCGCCTGCGGCACGCCCTCGGCGGCGGTGGAGAGCGGCATGGGCTGGTTTTCCATGATCCAGGGGGCGCGGTCCACGGCCTCTGAAACGGGCTGGGTCGAGACGGGCTTGTTCGACCAGTAGCCATCCGGCATCCCGAGGCCGAGCGCATAGGCGTATTCGTAGAACTTGCCGCCCCAGACAGAGGACCAGGGCAGGCCGGTCATGGCCAGGAAGACGATGAAGATCGCGCAGTAGAACCCGGTCACCGCGTGCAGGTCGCGCCACCAGGGCCGCCCGCGCTTGGCCTTGATACGGGTGGTGCCCAGCTTGCGCCCGCGCGGCATCCACAGGAACAGGCCGGTGCCCACCAGCAGGACCATCCAGCCGGCGGCCATCTCGATCAGGCGATTGCCCAGCCAGCCGACGTATTCCAGCGAGTGCAGCTTGCGCACGACGTACATCGCCGGGCTGCCGGCCGCACCGCCGTCCCAGAGGCTGCCCAGCACCTTGCCGGTGTAGGGATCGACGTAGAGCGTGTCCTTCAGGCCGTCTTCGCCCAGTATGTCGACCTCTGCGCTGCGATCGGGCGCGGGGGCGGGCTGATAGGACTTGAGCGTGCCGGGGTGGGCTTCAAGCGCGGCGGCGGTGATCTGGCTGGCGGGCAGGGCGGTGCCGCCGGTCTGGACGAAGCGCAGGTTGCTGTAGGCGGCATCGTTGATCTCATCCTTGAAGAGATAGATGCCGCCGGTGATCGCCAGGATCAGCATGAAGGGCAGGACCACCAGCCCGGCAATGAAATGCCAGCGCCAGATGGCCCGGTAGAGCGCGGCCGAGGCCCCGCGGTGTGTCTGTTCGGTCATGGTACCATTCCGATTGGCCCCGTTGGCCGGGGCATGTGCAAGAGTGCGGTCCGGGCGGGTGCCGGACCCCGTGTCAGGGCGGTGACGGAGGCAATCCGTCAGGCGTGACGCGGGGGTGCTCTTGGGGAATGGGCGGACTTGCGGGCCTGGGCCGCACGATAGAGGTCGGCGCCGCAGCGCCAGCCGTCATGGGGGCGCAGAACGCCGGCAAGGTCGGGCGCGCGCAGGCTGGGGGCATCCGGTAGGGCATGGCAGAAGGGGCAGGAATGAGTGCCGTGGCCTTCGGTGCCGCAAAGATCCTCGGCGGTCAGCGGGCCATGGGTCATCTCATAGACCGCGCGGTCCATGGAACTGCGGTCCGGGGCCATCATACCGGCAGACACCACGCTGGCCCAGGCCAAGAAAAGACCCAGGATCGGCAGGAGGACAGGAGAGGACCGGCGGCGCATGAGCGCGCTTCTACACGCTGGGGAGGGAAAGCGAAGCGATCAATTTGTCGCGGGTGGTCCGCAGCGGGCCGGTGCCCCGCGATCAGCTGTCGGCCGGCAGGGCGGAGGCCTCCAGCGCCTCGATGATCGGGGAGAAATCCTTGGCCGTGAGGCTGGCACCGCCCACGAGCGCGCCGTCAACGTTGGAAATTCCGAAGATCTCCTGCGCGTTGTCAGCCTTGACCGAGCCGCCGTAGAGCAGGCGCACGGATTTGCCGACGCCATAGCCGAAGCGCTGCTCAAGCCGGGCGCGGATGAAATCATGCACCTCGCCGATCTGGTCGGCGGTCGGGATCTGGCCGGTGCCGATGGCCCAGATCGGCTCATAGGCGACGACGAGGTTCTCGCCGGTCGAGCTGTCGGGGATCGAGAGCGAAAGCTGCGCGCCGATGATGTCGAGTGTATTGGTCGCCTCGCGCTGGAACTGGCTTTCGCCGACGCAGATCACGGTCTGCAGCCCGGCGGCCTGGGCCATCTGGGCCAGGGTGCGCACGTCTTCGGAGCTTTCGCCGTGATCGGCGCGACGTTCCGAATGGCCAAGGATCACGGCGGTGGCCCCGACATCGCGCAGCATCTGGGCGGAGATATCGCCGGTATGCGGCCCTTCCATGTTCATGTGGCAGGTCTGTCCGCCGATGCGCAGGGGGCCGCCCTGGCAGCGGTCCACCGCGGCGGCGATCAGCGTGGCAGGCGGGCAGATCAGCAGATCGCAGTCCGGATCGGGATGGGCCTTGGCAAGCGCGTCGAGCTCATCCAGCGAGGACCGCAGCCCGTTCATCTTCCAGTTGCCTGCAGCCAGCTTCCTGCGCATGCCACTCTCCCTTAAACTTATTGCTCGTGGGCATTCTCATCCCGGCCCCCATGAGGTCAAGGGAGGGTAGCGCTCACATAAAGTTAAAACCAGTCAATTGGTTGCGCGGCGCTTGCGCTTTGCCTTGGCGCGCCGTTTTTCCGCCGCCGCCGCGCGGGCGGGACCAAGCGAGAGGCGGGCCCATTCAAGGGCTTCCTCCGGATCGTCGAGGGCGCTTTCGGGCAGGGACATCAGCGAGCGGACTTCGCGGGTGCCTTCCTTGCGGGTGTAGAAGAAGGGGGTGGCGCCGGCGGCAAGATAGGCCTGTTCCGTGCTGGCATCGGATTTCATGTAGACGGTGCCGGAGCTGCTGACCATGGCGAACATGGCGTCCTCTTCGGCGTAGATCGCGGCCCCGGAGAACATGCGCCCCGTGCGCAGCGGCCCGAGGCCCGAGAAGAGATCACGCAGGTGTTCCAGGAAGTCGGGGTCTATGGCCACGGCGGTCTCCCTAGAGGGGATGCCTTGAGGTGGGAGGGGGCGCTGCCCCCGCCGCGCGTGCCGCGCGCCTCCCCCGGAGTTTATCGGCAAGAAGAAGGGGGAACCTGTCCCGCCCGGAAGGGATCCGCCGGAGGCATGGCCGGCGGGGGCGATCACATGTCCGCGAACTTGATCGATTCACCGCAACCGCAGGCTTCGGTCACGTTGGGATTGTTGAACTTGAAGCCGGATTCGAGCAGCGAGGTTTCGTAGTCGATCTCCGTCCCGAAGAGGAACATCTGGGCCATGGGGGCGATCATCACCCGGGCGCCATCCTGTTCGACGACCTCGTCCATGGGGTCGACGCTGTCGACGTAGTCCATGGTGTATTCCATGCCTGCACAGCCGCCCTTCTTCACGCCGATGCGCAGGCCGGAGTGGCCGCCCTTCTGCATCAGGCGGGTGATCTGCGCGGTGGCGCGGTCTGTCATCGAGACGGCCTGTTTGCCGGGAATGCTGAACATTGGAAGCTCTCCTTCGTCCCTTTGAAGTTGGGGCGTTCCGTTGAATTTAGGGGTTCAGGGCCGGAATGCCAAGGGATGGCAGATGCGCAAGCAGCGCAAGGGTGCCATAGGCGGCCAGGAGCGCCCAGCCGAAGGAGGCCAGCGTGCCGATGATCACGTATTCGCCCATGGCCTGGTCTTCGCGGGCGGTGTCGAAGCGCAGGATGGACTTTGCCGCGATCAGGAAGCCGATGGCGGAGGGCTGGCCGCCGAGCACGAAGAGGAAGATCAGCCCGCGCTCCATCAGGCCGATGTGTTCGCCGCCGCGGGGCAGGCCCTTGGGCAGGGGCGCATCGGCCCAGCGCAGCATCAGCAGTCCGACGGCGAAGCCTCCGGCGCGGGTGGCCAGGATCGCTCCGGCGGCCAGCGCCATGATGGCGGGGGCGAGGGGGGGCCAGAAGGTTTGCGCCGGGTCCAGGGGAAGCCAGCAGGCGATGGCGAGCAGCGACAGCAGGTGCAGCGCCTGGTCCGCCAGGAAGGTGGCGAGGCGGTTGGGCAGGAAGCTTTTGGCGAGGTCGATGACACCGTGGGCCAGGGTGACGGCGAGCACCGGCATCAGCGCGCCCGGGCGTGTCGGGGCGAGTGCAAGGGATGCAGTTGCGGCCACGATCACAAGGTGCAGGGCGAAGGGGCCGGGGGCACGGTTCTGCTTGGCCGCTGCCATGGCATTGCTTTGCAACAGGAAATCGGCCAGCGCATGGGCCAGGAGCAGGGCGGCGAAGGTCTGGATCATGGAGTGTCCTCAAGCCGGGCGAGGGCCTTTGCCAGCGCCGGGTAACCGGCGGCGGAGAGCGCCTGGCGGACGGCCTGGCGGGTGATGTCATGGCGCGCGGCGATCTCTGCATGGATCGGCGGATCGGGGGCGAGCATGGGCAGGACGGCGCGGGCCTGGGCCTGGGTCCAGCCCTGGCTGATCTCTGCCGCCAGCAGGTAGGCGGCGGACAGCGCGCCGCCGGCCGCATGATCCATATCGGCCCCCTTGAGCGTGTCGAGCAGCCTGCCGGCCTGCGTGAAGGCCGGGCCGGTGGCGCGGTTCAGGTCGCCATTCGCGGGCACTTCTGCCGTGCCGCTGGCGACCGCGATGCGGGTATCCAGGTGGCGGTCCTGGCATTTCAGGCCCGCGCGCAGGGCGAGCGCCTCTCTCAGGCCGGGGGCGGTTCCGGGCAGGCAGATCTGCCAGCCATCGCCGCGATTACGAGTGAAATGAACCGGCGCGCCGTGCCACCCCTCGATCAGGGCGGTGGCCTTGCGCAGCCCGTCGAAGGCGCCGTGCAGCATGGCATCGTCCAGCTCCGTGGAGCGGAGGAGATCGCCGCTGAGGATGGTGAAGGTCCGGGACATGGGGAATTGAAATCACTTGCTTTCGCGTAAAGCAAGTAAAAACGCTTGCTCCGGTATGGAGAAACCGGAAATGCTTGCTTTGAGAAAGGAAAAAGGCTTGCTTCGGGGAAAAGCAAGCCTTTTCGGTTTCTTGTGGTGCTGTCTGAAGGGGCGCCTTGTGCCGCTCACCGGCGGAAGCCCGGTGGCTTACATGAAGCCCAGTTCCAGGCGGGCCTCATCGCTCATCATGTCCATGCCCCAGGGCGGTTCCCAGACCAGTTGAACATCCACTTCCTTGACGCCATCGACGGGTTCGATCGCCTCGACGATCCAGCCCGGCATTTCGCCGGCCACTGGGCAGCCAGGGGCGGTGAGGGTCATGATGATCTTGACCTCGTTCTCCGGCGAGATGTCGATCGTGTAGATCAGGCCAAGGTCATAGATGTTCACCGGGATTTCCGGGTCATAGACCGTGCGGCAGGCCTCGGTCACCTTGTCGTAGAGAGGGTGATCGGTGGAAGAGGGCGCGATCAGCGGTGCGCCTTCGAGGGGTTCCGGTGTCTCGGTCATGTTACATCCGTTCTGTTCCTGACCGATTATATAGGGAAACGGGCAGGCGAGGTCTAGGGGAGGGGCGACAGAGATGCTGCGGGCTAGAGGCGCTCGATGTCGCCATTGGCGCGTTGGGCGTGGAAATCGGCCTGCCAGGCGTCAAACGTGCCCGCCGCGATGGCATCGCGCATCCCCTGCATGATCTCCTGGAAGTAATGCAGGTTGTGCCAGGTCAAGAGCATGCCCGAGATCATCTCCTGGCTGCGGTAAACGTGGTGCAGGTAGGCACGCGAGTAGTTGGAGCAGGCCGGGCAGGTGCAGGATTCGTCCAGGGGGCGGGGGTCATCCTGGTGGCGGGCGTTCTTGATGTTGACCACACCATGACGGGTGAAGGCCTGGCCCGTGCGCCCCGAGCGCGAGGGTAGCACGCAGTCCATCATGTCGATGCCGCGTGCCACCGCGCCGACGATATCGTCGGGCTTGCCCACGCCCATCAGGTAGCGCGGCTTGTCGGCAGGCAGCATGCCCGGGGCGTAATCGAGCACGCCGAACATGGCCTCTTGCCCTTCGCCCACGGCCAGGCCGCCCACCGCGTAGCCGTCAAAGCCGATGCGGGTGAGGGCCTCTGCGGATTCCTCGCGCAGCTCACGGGTGACGCCGCCCTGCTGGATGCCGAACAGCGCGTGGCCCGGGCGATCCCCGAAGGCATCGCGCGAGCGCTCTGCCCACCGCATGGACATGCGCATGGATTTCGCCACGACCGCGTCTTCTGCCGGCAGGGCGGGGCATTCGTCAAAGCACATGACGATATCGGAGCCCAGGAGCTTCTGGATCTCCATCGAGCGTTCAGGCGTCAGCATGTGCTTGGACCCGTCGATGTGAGAGGCGAATTTCACCCCTTCTTCCGTCAGCTTGCGCAGGCCCGCCAGGGACATCACCTGGAAGCCGCCGGAATCCGTGAGGATCGGCTTGTCCCAGTTCATGAACTTGTGCAGGCCACCCAGCCGGTCGATGCGTTCGGCCGTGGGGCGCAGCATCAGGTGGTAGGTATTGCCCAGCAGGATATCGGCCCCGGTGGCGGCGACGCTTTCGGGCATCATGGCCTTCACGGTGGCGGCGGTGCCGACCGGCATGAAGGCCGGGGTGCGGATCGCGCCGCGCGGGGTGTCGATGACGCCGGTACGGGCCTTGCCGTCCGTGGCCTTGAGGGAGAAGGAAAAGGTGCTCATGGCCGCGCCATTAGCCTGTTTGCGCCCTCTTGACCAGTCGGCTGAACGTGCATCGGGCAGGGGGCGGGGGCCGTTGCGTCCAGCCCCTGTTGGCTGGTGGAGAAAAACCCTTTGGTTCCAGCGGGTCTTGGCGGCGGCGCGGCGACGGCGGGGCGGTGCGCGGTGACACGCCGGTAGAAGGCCGGGCCAGGGGGATTTTCGGGAAAACCGCAATATATGTCGCTTGCCCGTCGGGGCAGGCACAGGCAGACTGGCGCAAATGCAGTTGAATTCGGGTGCTGCGCGCCCCAGATAAAGAGACTGTAAACAGGAGATGGTCCAGGCTGCCGCCGCGCGGGGCAGGACCATCGGCCCAAGATCAAGGAAAGAGCATGCAAGAGCCTCTGAACCCGTCCTATCCCGTATTGCCGCTGCGCGACATCGTGGTCTTCCCCCATATGATCGTGCCGCTTTTCGTGGGCCGCGACAAATCCGTGCGCGCGCTGGAAGAGGTGATGCAGGACAACAAGCAGATCCTGCTTGCCAGCCAGGTCGACCCGGCGGAGGACGATCCCGACGCCGAGGGCATCCACCGTGCCGGCGTGCTGGCCAACGTGCTGCAACTGCTGAAGCTTCCCGACGGCACCGTGAAGGTGCTGGTCGAAGGCGCGGCCCGCGTGCAGATTGTCGAATACTTCGAGAATGACGATTTCTTCGAAGCCCAGGCCGAATACCTTGACGAGGTGACCGGCGACGAAGCCACGATCGAAGCGCTGCTGCGCTCTGTCGGGCAGGAATTCGAACGCTACGCCAAGGTCAAGAAGAACATCCCCGAAGAGGCGCTGGCCGCCGTCGCGCAAAGCGAAGAAGCCTCGCGCCTGGCGGACCTTGTGGCCGGCCACCTGGGCATCGACGTGTCCCAGAAGCAGGAGCTTCTGGAAACGCTCAGCGTCAGCGAGCGGCTGGAAAAGGTCTATGGCCTGATGCAGGGGGAGATGTCCGTCCTGCAGGTCGAGAAGAAGATCAAGACCCGCGTGAAATCCCAGATGGAGCGGACGCAGCGCGAGTATTACCTGAATGAGCAGATGAAGGCCATTCAGAAGGAGCTGGGCGACGGCGAGGATGGCGAAGGCGAGATCGCCGAGCTGGAATCGCGCATCGCCGAGACCAAGCTTTCCAAGGAGGCCCGTGAAAAGGCCGACGCGGAGATCAAGAAGCTCAAGAACATGAGCCCGATGAGCGCCGAGGCGACCGTCGTGCGCAACTACCTGGACTGGATGCTGTCGATCCCCTGGGGCGTGAAATCGCGCACCAAGAAGAACCTGAATGACGCCCAGACGGTGCTGGATACCGATCACTACGGCCTTGAGAAGGTCAAGGAACGGATCGTCGAATACCTGGCGGTCCAGCAACGTTCCAAGAAGCTGAAGGGCCCGATCCTGTGCCTTGTCGGCCCTCCGGGCGTCGGCAAGACTTCTCTGGGCAAATCGGTGGCCAAGGCCACGGGCCGTGAGTTCATCCGCATCTCCCTTGGCGGCGTGCGCGATGAAAGCGAGATCCGAGGTCACCGTCGGACCTACATCGGCTCCATGCCCGGCAAGATCATCCAGGCGCTGAAGAAGGCCAAGACCACGAACCCGCTCATCCTGCTCGACGAGATCGACAAGATGGGGCAGGACTTCCGTGGCGATCCGGCCAGCGCCATGCTGGAAGTGCTTGATCCGGAACAGAACGGCACCTTCGTGGACCATTATCTTGAGGTCGAATACGATCTGTCGAACGTGATGTTCCTGACCACGGCGAACTCCTACAACATGCCGGGCCCGCTTCTGGACCGGATGGAGATCATTTCGCTGGCCGGCTACACCGAGGATGAGAAGCGCGAGATCGCGCGGCAGCACCTTGTGGCCAAGCAGATCAAGAACCACGGCCTGAAGAAAGGCGAGTTCGAGGTCACCGACGAGGCGCTGAACGAGATGATCCGCCGCTACACCCGCGAAGCGGGCGTGCGGAGCCTGGAGCGTGAGCTTGCCAAGCTGACCCGCAAGGCGGTCACCAAGATCGTGCGCGGCGAGGCCGAGAAGGTCGTGATCACCGAGGACAACCTGGATGAGTACCTGGGCGTGAAGAAGTACCGCTACGGCCTGGCCGAGAAGGAAGACCAGATCGGTGTCGTCACCGGGCTGGCCTGGACCTCTGTCGGGGGTGACCTGCTTCAGATCGAGGCGCTGCGCCTGCCGGGCAAGGGCCGGATGAAGACCACCGGGAAACTGGGCGACGTGATGAAGGAAAGCATCGACGCCGCCAGCTCCTACGTGCGTTCCATCGCGCCGGAGATCGGCGTGAAGCCGCCGCGCTTTGACCGGCTGGACATCCACGTGCACGTGCCCGATGGCGCGACGCCCAAGGACGGGCCAAGCGCGGGCCTTGCCATGGTGACCTCTATCGTGTCGGTGCTGACGCAGATCCCGGTGCGCAAGGATATCGCCATGACGGGCGAGGTCAGCTTGCGCGGGAACGCCATGCCGATCGGTGGCCTGAAGGAAAAACTGCTGGCCGCGCTGCGGGGCGGGATCACCACGGTCTTCATTCCCGAAGAGAATGAAAAGGACCTGGCCGATATCCCCGACAACGTGAAGGAGGGGCTGAAGATCATCCCCGTTACCCACGTGCGCGACGTTCTGGAACAGGCGCTTGTGCGTCAGCCGGAACCGGTGGAATGGGACGAAGAGGCGGAAGAAGCCGCCGCTGCCGCCCGGGCCGCCGTGGCTCCGGAAGGGACCCATCCGACCACCGCGCACTGATCCTGCGCATGGTCCGGCCGGGCAGTCTATCTGCCCGCCATTACACGAAAATCGGGCCGCGCGGCTTTGCTGCGCGGCCCTTTTTCATGCCCGCTGCCTGCGTATCGAACTTTGAATATGTCGCAGAAGTGAAATTCATCACCCCGCCCGCGCACTCGCTGGCTAAGCGGTCACCGCGCTGATAAGGTTATCGAAAGGTAAAGGTGCTGGTCTTGGGCTGCGACGCTCAGCTCGTCACCTTCAGGACAGCGAGTTGAAGACAAGATGACGAATATCGACCAGGTCGATGCCACGAACTCCGACGAAGATGCCGATGACGCGGAGGCGCTGGAAACAAGCCCCGGTGCCGGCGCTCAAGGCGGGGTAAATCCCGAAGAACTGAGGAAGCGCGAGCTGCTCGACGAGGTTGTCGAACGCTCCGGAATCAAGAAGAGATACGCCAAGCCGGTGGTCGAGGCCATGCTGGCCGTACTGGGCGAGGCTGCCGCGATCGAACGCGACATGAACCTGCAGCCCTTCGGCAAGGTGCGGATTGCCAGGACCAAGGATATCGACCAGGGCCGCGTGGTCGTCATGCGCCTGCGCCAGAACGACTCCATCATGGCGCGCGCGACCTATGGCACGCTGGGCGAGGAGTCATCCGCGACTGCCGCAACGGTAGGCGAAATCACGGATGATTTTGACGACGAATAACCCAAAACCCTGCTTGCAGACCCCCGAAAGGTTGGCTAATAACCGCCGCACGGGTGATTAGCTCAGTGGTAGAGCGCTTCGTTCACATCGAAGATGTCAGGAGTTCGAATCTCTTATCACCCACCATCGCATTTCCGAAAAGGCCTCGATCAGATCGAGGCCTTTTCGCGTTTTCAGGGATGGGCCAGCGGGCGCCGTCGTCAGCCTGTTCGGTCAGGGCAGAACGCTTGAAAATGCGGCCTTGAGCAGAGGCGCTGACCGGAAAATGAGCGCGGGCGATCGCAGCCGTCACTCCCTGGGCACTTCCGGTTTTTTCAGCCATGTGCATGGGCGGCTTTGCAGTTGCAAGGCGGCCCTTATTTTTGCAACCACTTGGTCAGATTGACAGAAATCGGCCAAGGGGCAGAGCCTGCGATTGGTCGGGAAACTGCCCTGACGGCCGTGATGCCCTGCTGGCGTGACGCTCCAGTGGCCTTGCCCGGCGCGATCTGCGGTCCTGAAGGCCACGGAGAAGGGAAGCCCCTTTGGGCAAGACGCCACCCGACAGGGCCCTCGGCTGTGCCGCCAGCCTGCGTCGAGCGGGCAGGGGGCATTTGCCCGGCAGGTGGTGGAAATTGAGCAGGCGGCGCGCCCAGGGCGGGCTGTCGGCAACAGTTGCTTGAAACTTTCCCGCCAGTCTGGGAAGTCTTGAGGCATTGGCGCGGGAGAATTTGATTAATGGGTTCCGAAAAACCCTCGAGCTTTCAGCACAAGCTGGAAGTGCTGGTCCGGCAGGTCTATCCTGAACATGACAGTGCTGCCCTGACCCGGGAACTGACAGAGGCCTTCTGGCCTGAAGGTACAGAACGACGCAAGCGGGGACGGGTGCCGGGCAACCGGCAATGGTCAGAGCGCGATGCGCTGATGATCACCTATGGCAATTCCATCGTGGACGGGCAGTACAAGCCCCTCGATCTGCTGCGGGATTTCCTGGAAAACCACATGCGCGGGGTGCTGAACGGCGTCCATATCCTGCCCTTCTTCCCCTATACGTCGGATGACGGTTTCGCGGTCACCGATTACCGCGCCGTTAACCCGATCCTGGGCGACTGGGCAGACATCCGGCGCATCGGGTCTGAGTTCCTGCTGATGTCGGACCTGGTGCTGAACCATGTCTCCAGTTCTTCGACCTGGTTCAGCGACTACCGCCAGGGCCACCCGCCCTTCGACAAGTTCTTCTTCGAGGCCTCGCCCGAGGATGACCTGAGCGAGGTCGTGCGCCCGCGCACCCATCCGCTGCTGCGCGAGGTGGAGACCAGCCGGGGGACGCGCCACGTCTGGTGCACCTTCTCCCATGACCAGGTCGACGTGGATTTCCGCAACCCGGAAGTGCTGAAGGAATTCCTGCGCATCATGCGGCTGCACGTGGAAAATGGCGTGCGGATCATCCGGCTCGATGCGGTGGCCTTCATCTGGAAGGAGATCGGCACGAAGTCGATCCACATGCCCCAGACCCACGCCATCGTGCGGATGATGCGGCTTTTCGCGGATTGGGCGGCCGAACCGCTGATCCTGCTGACGGAAACCAACGTGCCCAACCGGGAAAACCTGTCCTACTTCGGGAACCGGAACGAAGCCCACGCGGTCTACAATTTCTCCCTGCCGCCCCTGGTGCTGCACGCCATGCTCTCGGGCACGGCGGAACACCTGATCCGCTGGCAGGGCGGGATGCCGCCCGCCCAGCTGGGCTGCGCCTATCTGAACTTCACCTCTTCGCACGACGGGATCGGCATGCGCCCGGCAGAGGGCATCCTGTCGCCCGAAGATACCGGCGCGGTGATCCAGGCGGTCAAGGACTTCGGTGGCCGGGTCTCCATGCGGGCGCTGCCCGATGGGGGCGAGGCACCCTATGAGCTCAACATCACCTGGTTCAGCGCCATGGCCGGCACCTTCGCCGGACCGGATGAGCACCAGGTGGCCCGGTTCCTCGCCTCCCAGACGCTGGTGATGGCGCTGGAGGGGATCCCGGCCTTCTACATCCATTCCCTTCTGGCCTGCCGCAACGATGTCGAAGGCTTGGAGAAAAGCGGCCACAACCGTGCCATCAACCGCCATCGCTGGGAATATTCCGACCTGCAGGCGCGGCTGGAGGATCCCACCTCGGAACAGCATATCGTGCTGGAAGAGATGAGCCGCCGGATCCGCATCCGGCGCCGGCAGCGCGGCTTCCACCCCAATGCCACGCAGTTCACGCTGCAGCAGCTGGATGACCGCCTGTTCGGCATCTGGCGGCAAAGCCTGGATCGCGACCAGTCGATCTTTGCGATCCACAACGTCTCCGGCGACACGCTTGAGGTCGACCCGCTAGAGATCAACCTGATTGACGGCGAAGACTGGGTCGACCTGCTGAGCGGCGAACAGATCCACCCGGAAGGCGATCCGATCGTCTTCGGCCCCTACCAATGCCGCTGGATCACCAACCGGGGCTGAGCGCAGGGGCGACATACCTCGCCCCTGCAATCCACAGAACCTGTCGGGCTTTCTTCTTGCCAGGCAAACTCCGGGGGTGAGGGCCAAAGGCCCGAGGGGGCTGGCCCCCTTGCGCCCCTCTCCCGGGGGCCATCCTCGGACATCCAGCTCCCGGCGTTCGGTGGGCAGACCCCCCCGCACCCCCGCCGCCCTTGATCAGGCGTAGTCCTTGAGGTCCTCGGCCACCGCCTTCAGCATATCCGCCATCAGGTCGGGATCGGCCGAATGGACTCGGTTCCAGGTTGGGATGAAGGGCGTCTCGGACGGGTTGTCGAGGAACATCTGACCGGCCGCGATGATATTGTCCGCGAAAAGCTCGACCGCGTTCTCTTCGGAGTGGCGATCCAGGTAGAGCCCGTTCGCCTTGGCATCGTTGTAATAGCTGTCCAGCACGTCCAGCGCGGACCGGTAATAGGTGGCCTTGAGCGTGCGGAAGACCTCTTCGTTGAAGACGGTGCCATCGGCGGCCAGCTTGCGGAAGAGCGCCTTGCAGATGTCGATGGACATCCGGCTGAGCCCCTTGGACTTGTCTTCCGGGCTGAGGTCCTGGTGCTTGTGATCGTAGTGATCGGCAATCTCCACCTGGCAGACAGACTTGGGCGCCAGGTTGCGCCAGGCTTCGGACAGCACGCCGATCTCAAGCCCCCAGTCAGAGGGGATGCGCAGGTCCGGCAGGATGCCCGTGCGCATCGCCATCTCACCGGACAGCGGGTAGCGGAAGGCGCGCAGGTAATCCAGGTAATCGCGATCCCCGATGGTGCGCTTCAGCGCGATCAGAAGTGGAGAGACCAGCATCCGGCTGACCCGGCCATTGATCTTGTCGTGGCCGACCCGCGCGTAATACCCCTTCGAGATCTGGTAGGGGAAATTCGGATTGGCCACCGGATAGACCATCCGGTCCAGCATTTCCTTTTCATAGGTCACGATATCGCAGTCGTGGATCGCCACCACCGCGCTGTCGGCACAGGCGATCAGGAAGCCGAGGCAGGACCAGACGTTCTTGCCCTTGCCGTTCTCGATCGGGCCAAGGCCCAGCTGTTCCAGGCGCTTCTGGATCTCCAGCATCCGCGGGCTGGCGTTCCAGATCACCACGTGATTCTGCGGCAGGACAGAGAAGAACTGCCGCGCGTGGCGGTATTGTTCCTCTGTCGCCTGGTCGAGCCCGATGACGATGCGGTGCAGGTACGGCACCTTCGCCAGCTCTTCCAGGATATGGGGCAGGGCGTCGCCCTCCAGCTCTGAATAGAGCGAGGGCAGCACCAGGCTGATCTTGCGCGTGGCCGCATAGCTTTGCAGTTCACGCGTGATGTCGTCGCCTGAGCGTGTACGTAGATTGTGGATGGTGGCGATATTGCCGTTCTGGTGAAAATCAGCCACCTGTGGCCTCCTGTTGGGTCAGTCCGTCCATTCAGATAGTAGCGGCAGCATCATTTCATTCCAGCCTTCAGGGCCAAATTTCGTGCTGCGCCGGATTTCCCCGCGCGCCGAGTCCGCAAGATCGGGCAGGGCGTTGCCATGGGGGTTGGCAATGACGATCCCGATATCCGCAGCGGCCAGCATTTCCGCGTCATTTGGGGCATCGCCCAGGGCCACGCAGCGCGGGGCGCGGAAATCGGCGGCGGCCTCTGCCATGCGGTCGGCCTTGGTTCCGCCGAAGGACAACGTCAGGTAGCGGCCCCCGCGCCGGGCCATGATGCCCTGTTCCGCAAGCGCCGCCTTGAAGCGGTCTTCCTGCTCCGGCGTGCCCGACCAGGTGCCGGGTTCGGAATAGCTGCGCTGGCAGGCCATCTGCGCTTTCTCAAGCGGCAGGCCGGCATCCTGCGCCACGCCGTCCGGGCCCATGTCGGCAAAGCCTTTGAAGGGCGCGCGCAGCTCTTGGGGCAGGCTTTCCAGCCCCTGGCGCAGGCGCTGGTAGATCTCTCCGCCCGGTTGGGGATCGGCATGGGCGGGCAGCAGGCCCGCACCGTTCTCCACGATGGCCGGAGAGCCCTCAAGCCCCAGCTCGCGCCGCAGCACGGCGATCTCCGGCCCGGTCTTGGAAGAGGCCAGAACGACCGGGATGCCCCTGGCCTTCAATGCCTCAAGGGCCGGATGCGCGGGGGCATGGCTGTAGCTGGCGTGATCGAGCAGGGTTCCGTCCAGATCCGTGAAGACCATGAATGTCGGCGGGTTCATGTGACCTCTTGCGCTGCCTGCCGATGATGCGCTAGAGGAGCGCGCGGCGGGTGATTAGCTCAGTTGGTAGAGCGCTTCGTTTACACCGAAGATGTCGGGGGTTCGAGTCCCTCATCACCCACCATGTTTCCAGCACCTTACGTCGAATTTAGCTTGGTTGTTTCCCAATCCAAGAGGGAAGTTTCCCAATTTCGGGCAAAAGCAGCGCCGTTTCGCGGTTCATATGCTCGGCTTCTGCCTGCCTGGCGTAGTGTTTGGACATGGCTTCGGTCAGATGGCCCAGCATGGCTTTCACGCGGGCAATTCCGCCGAAGACCTCGGGGTTCCGGGCGACCGCATTCGCGATCATCGTCGCATTGGTATGCCGCAGGCCGTGAAAGGTCGCGCGAAACTGACCTTCTGCAACATCCTCTTTCCGCGCCGGTTTCAGCTTCAGCCGGATCAATTCCGTGCGCCAGGATGCGCCAAAGCCGCTGGCGGTCCAGGGCTCTCCGCGCGAATTCGTCAGCAGGGGGCGGCGAGGGTCCACGATCTGAAGCGAGCGCTTGGCGCTGCGCTCCATGTCGATGATCGACATCGCCACGGGCAGCAGGGGCACCGGCACGGGGTTCTTCGTCTTGCCCTGGACAACGTACCAGACCCCTGCAGCGATGCTGTCGTCGGTCAACTTGCGCAAAAGGTCTTCGCGGCGCTGGCCGGTATAGACCGCCATCAGGGCTACCTTCACGATGGCAGGTTTGCCTTCGCTGATCAGCTTCTGCAAGGCGGCTTCCGGCCAGGGTTCATAGCTTTCCTCGCTCTGTACACGCTCGATACGGCGGAAGGGGTTTTCGTCGCAGAAGCCGCGCAGGCGGCCCCAGCCGAAGACGGCGCTGCAATCGTCCGCGCGCCGGTTCGCGGTCGCGGGTCGGCGCGCAAGGCTGTCGTAGAGAGCCTGCGCATGAACGGGCCGAATGTCTGCTGCTTCGAACGTGCCCCACCTGTCCTTCATCAGGTCCAGTGCCAGATCCCGCAGGGTGCGGCTGTTCTTCGACAGGCGCCTGTAGCGTTCGGATCTGGCATGGTCGCGACAAAGCGCCTCGATGCTGGTCGGGGAATCGAATTGGCCCGGCAGGGTGCCGAAGGCGTCGCGGTGCGCCTGGTCATAGGCGGCACGATAGCCGGCATCGAAAGGGTGAGGCAGCTTTCGGCGGAATTCCTCGCCGTGGCTGACATTGCGAAAGTAGAAATACTCTCGGCCCCGCGCGACCTTTCTCTGGACGTATTTTTCAAGGCGAAGGTCAGCTGCCACGGGATGCTCTCAAAATCGGATCGTCGTCGGGCTGTCCCGCGCGGTCAGGCCTTGGGCTGATCGCGATGACCACGTCGGACCATACCCACCGGGTGATCCCGGAAATCCGGACCGGGGCGGGCAGGATGCCCCTGCGGGTCATGTCTCGCACAGTGCTTTCGGAACAGTCCAGAAGTTCGGCCAGGGTGCGGGCGGAGACATAGGCCAGCGGACGCGGCGCAAGTTCGGTTTCCGTGGTTGGTCTGACGGGGGCGAGGGCGCGGGCAGAGATCACGATGCGATCCTTTCGGTGGGGGTGTGCCAGACGTTGGAATTCAGATGCAGGGGGGCCGGGTGGTTTGCGTGGTACGTGGCCATGGCGTTTCCGTCTCCGTTTTCGTGTTGCAGGGTATCTGGCCCGCTTCAGGCGGCTTGGCGTTCGGGGCGGGCGATGACGTGGCGCAGGTCTTCGACATCCACGAAGGCATCGGCCATGCGGCGCAGGTCGTCTGCCGCGAAAGGGCTGGCGGTCTGGATCGTGGACACGATGGTGACGCGCACGCCCTTGGCCTGCAGCGCGTGCACCAGAGGCGCAAAGTCGCGGTTGCCGGTGAAGATCGCGGCATGCGTGATGAACGGGGCGAGGTCTGTTGCGGCCACGGCCAGGTCGATGTCGGTGCTGCCACGAAAACGACGCCTGCCGTCGTCGGTGGTATGCTCGCGGCAGGCCTTGGTCGTGACGTGCCAGCCGTTGTATTGCATCCAGTCGACCAGCGGGCGGATCGCCACGTGCTCGTCGCTTTCCGCAATCGGTGTGAAGTAGCTAGCGCGAAGCAGGCGCGCTTCGCTGGTCAGCAGGGCCAGCAGCTTGCGATAGTCGACGTCAAAGCCGAGGGCGCGGGCCGTTGCGTGAAAGTTCGGGCCGTCGATGAAGGCGGCGGCGGTATCGTTCGGGTGAAACATCAGGAAAGTCCTATCTGGGGCGGGCCATTCTGCCTGCCCAGGCATCGAATTCGGTGCACAGGCAATCAAAGCGCCTGCGGGCGTCATCACTTGTGTCGAGTTCGCGACGGCTGACGATCCCACAGCAGCTGCGCAGATATTCTGCGGCGGCGCTGGCGTGAAATGTCGTTTCGGGAAAGCCGCTGCGCATTGCGGCAAAGCGTTGGAACTGCGGATCATTGCAGAGGATCCCCGCCCGCTGCCCAGCGGGCCGATCCGCAAAGCGCGGCGGGGCGCTTTGCGCGTGGCGGGCGAAATTCTGGATCATCGCAGCTGCATCAGCAGCCAGATGACCAGCGCGCCATAGACGATGGCGGCGGTCAGGAAAGCCCATCCCCAAACCATCACTGCGCCCGCCTGTTGTTGTGCGGCGCGTCGGTACTGCGGTCCTGGCGAAGTTCGACCAGAACTTGCGCGGCGGCGTCCCGTTCATCAGGAAAGGGGGAAAGACGTTGCAGGGTGTCGCATGCGGATGCCAGTGCGCTTGCGTCGTGCGGCGTCGCGAGTTGGATCGCCTGCCTCGCCGCCGTCAGCTGATCTTCCAGCGCCTGTGACCGCAAAGCCATCGCCAGCGCCGCCGGCCTCGTGCGGGCAGCGTCCCGCCATTGCAGAAGTTCCAGACAGATTTCCGGCAGGGCGACGGCCAGCAGGGCGCGAGTTTCGGCATCGAAATCGCCCTGCTGAGCATCGGGGTCGGGTGCGGCAAGGTGGGCCAGAAGGCCGTCCCTGATCAGCGGTGGGGAAAGGTGTGCGTGCAATGTTGCCTCCATCGGTGTGATGGAGGACACTCTAGTGTGGGTATAATTACCCAGTCAAGACAATATGGGTAATTATACCCAATATGATGAATAGGGTTGAGTTGGATGGCTATCCCGTTGCGCCTGCTACAGGCGCTTTTTCTGGCGCTCGGCTTGGCGGCTTAAGCGAGCTTGAATTGGGTTATCTCTGTGGGGAGGGTGGATCTCTGGTCGAGAGTTGAACTCAAAGAAATTTGGCTAACTCGGCTGGCCAGTGCAGCCTGACTGGTGAGGCCCACTTCAATTGGACGTCGTGCTGGTTGATGGCATCTGGGTTCAGTGCGATCAGGTGGAACACCCCTGGGGCGCTCCCTGGTTTTATGAGCTTTACCCAGCCATGCCCTTCGGTGTCTTCGCAGACGCATCTGCGCTCGATCGCTTCACTGGGGACGCCTTCGTGGGTGTGGCGAGTATAAAACAATAAATCCCCCGCAGAATAAATGGGTTCCATGCTGTCACCCTCAATTTCCACGGCGACTATCCCTCTTGGGGACAGGCCTGGCGGACAAACGACTTGTGGTCCGCCACCTTTCGGGAAAGCGTCAAATACGGGTACGCGGGCACCTGCGCCAACTTTCCCAGCGATTGCAATTGCCGTAGTTGTGCTTAGGCGTCCTGCCAGAAAATCTTCATAAGTGACGCCGAATGCGTCGACGATCCGATATGCGTCGTCGGCATTCGTGGATGTGGTCCGTCCGCGTGCAACTTGCCGCAAGCGTTCATAAGGCACCCCGGAGCGGTCCGCGATTTTGCGGACTGAAATCCCCGATACTTCTAGGGCGTTCTGCAGGGCTTTTATGAAGTTCTCTGCCATGCGGGTAGTTTCTGATCTTCTTGCGGGGCACGGCAGGGGTGAAAATTACCCAGTTGACGGTTGGGTAAAAATACCCAACAACGGGCGCATGGATAGTTTTCTTGAACATGTTCGTATCTATGCGGCTACCGCAGGGGTGTTGCCGTCGACGGTGGTTCGTTGGGCGGGCTGCGGCGGTGGAACCACTTGGGCACGCTGGGAAGCTGGGTTGAGTTCGCCCACGCTGCGCACGGCGGACAGGATCCTGAAGTACATGGCCGACAACCCGCCGAGCGCGGCGGACGAAACCGTGCAGGTGGCCGAATGATCGTGCTCTGTGCTTTGCCCATACCCGTAGCTTGCACCCTTGCCTGGCCGTTGAACAGGAAAGGGGGTTGCCGGTGACCGACTATAGAAAACTCGCCGGCGCCAGCATGAAGTCCATCGTGGACTGGTTCGGCTGCCTGGACGCTGCGGCTGAGTGCATCGCGGCGCGGTGGGATGGTCGGGCGAACAAGGCGACGGTCAGCAAGAAGCTGTCGGGCCTGCTGGACTGGACCATTGCAGATGTCATCGCGCTGGAAGATGCCCGTGGGGCTTTTCCGGTGACGCGCTTGCTGGCCCGACGCTTGAATGAACGTGAACAGGCGGTGGCTGGATCGCTGCTGGCCGATGGTGGCGAGATCGCCAAGGAATGCGGCGAGGCCATTGCGGCCATTCTGGCTGCTCACCATTCCAGCAGCGCCGATGACATCGCCCGCGCCTGCGCCGAACTGCGCGAGGCGATGGAGCCGCAGCGCCGTGCGCTGTGTCGTCTGGAAGCGATGTTGACGGACCGCCGCGCGCACCATGGCGTCGAGGTGCCGGAATGAGTGCCGCGTTTCCGCCCGTTCGTTCCGGAGATCCCGATGGGTTTTGGGAAGACCTTGTGCAGCGTTACGGCGGCGGGTCCCTGCTGAATTCGTTGCTGTTTTCCTGCGTCGCCCAATTCATCAGGGGGCGTATCGCCTTCGTTGCGGTCCCCGAATGCTGCGAAGGCGGGCCGGATCTTGAGGGTGCAGCCCGGTGGGTGCGCGCCCTTAACCATCGTGGTGTCTGTGCCGTGTCGCCGGCGCTTCTGGGCGGCGGGATGAACCCGGTGGTGACTGGCACCGACGCGCTTTGGGGCCTGCCTCTGTTGTCTGCCAGCGGGGCGGTGATTGTCCCCAAGCTGGCGGGCTGGGATCGCTGCGGGGCCGTCATCTGGACGGCCCGCCGGGCGCTTTCGATGAATGTGCCGGTTTACCTGGTCGATGACACGGGGGAAGCATGATGGCTGATGATATGGGCGCAATGGCCAAGGTCGCGACCGTATCCGCGAAGAGGGGCGAAACGCAGCTGCAGGTCGCGCTTGCCGAGGCGCGAGAACAGCGGCGCATCCAGCTGCGGGCGGCGCGCCTACTGGTGCAAGTCGTGCATCCGCTTTGGTCGCCAGATGAGGATTCCCGGATCCTGAAAATGAAATCGCAGGGGATACATTTCACGGCGATCAGCGACGACTTGGGGCGCAGCCGCATCGCGGTGGAACAGCGTTGGCACCGCTTGCGCGCGGTTCCGCAGGTCCAGCAGTTGCTGATCGATTTCGGAACCTCTGAAAAACGCTGGCCAGACGCCTTGATGGACGTTCTGGGGGCCGGGGGTGCCGGATGATGCGACTTGCGAATGCACCGGCGGCGCATTTCGACCTTGAGCCGTTTCAGTCTGTTGCGCACCGCGAACTTGCGGGCTGCCCTTTGGTTCGCGCCGGGGTTTGTCTGAACCCGATCTGTTCGCAGCACTTCGCGCCGCGCCGGCCCTGGCAGAAATACTGCAGCGAGGCCTGCCGCAAGGCGGATGAAGCCGAAATGCGCCGCATCGGACAGCGGGCTGCGCCCGCGCTGCTGGCTTGGCGGCTTGGCAAATACGAAACCAGTGACGCACCGCTGCGTGATCTTTCGCGGGCGGGACGCAACTACATTGGCCACCTGCAGACAGAGTGGCTTCGCAGCCGCCAGCTGAGGGCGGGGCACATGCGGCAGGTGCCGGTGGGCCGGAAGACATCGGAGGGGCAGGAATGAGCAACGCAGCCACCACTTTCAGGAAGATCGTTTTGGGTGGAGCGACACCGGCACACCTGCGCCGCTTTGCCTGCAAAGCAAGAAGAAAGGGGATCAGTTTGGTTGACAGGGCGGACAACGGCGCTGTGATGGCGAGCCTGGTGCAGGTGCCGAGCAATGTGGGGATGCGCGATCCTCTGGCCTGGATTGAGAGAGCCGTCGACGCGCGTGTGCTGGTTGGTGTCGAGCAATGAACGTAGCCAATAAACCGATACATCTGGTCGATGCGGGCGAATTCGAAACCTATCCAATCTCAGCGCAGGACAGGCTGGACTCGCACTATTTCCTGCAATGGAACCTGAAGCGCTGGCGTGGCAGCGAGTTTCGCAAGAAGGCAGATCCGGAAGTTGGCTGGTTCGGGTTTCAGCTGTTCTGCATCGCGCAGGATGGCACGCCCATTGGCACCCTGCCGTCGGACGATCAGCAGCTGGCCTTCGATCTCAACTTGCCGCTGGAGCGTTGGCAGGGGCTGCTGCGGCGGGATATTTCGCCCTTGCACGGCTGGCGGCGGGTCCAGTGTGACAATGGTGAAATCCGGCTGGCCCATGACGTGGTGACCGAGGTTGCCCTTGAGGCCCTGAAATCCCGCAACCGGCATGCATCGGCGCAGGAACAGCGCAGGCTGAACAAGCGCCTGGCGGATCTCCGGACGATGATCGAGCACATCGGAGCGAAACGCCTGCTGAGCGATCCGCACTTTGTCGAACGTTTCAACGATTGGCTGGACCTGCACCATGGTGGCGTGCAGCGCCGCGAGGCGCTTGTGCGTGCGGCACTGGACCAGTTCATCGTGGAGATGCAGTCGTGATCCGGGCCTGTGCAATCTGTGACGGTCACAGAATATTCCGTGACAATCACGGAAAGTCACGGAACCGACACGGAAAATCACGGAACTTGCACGGATTTTTCCCCGATTTTCCCCTTTTTTGGCCGGTTTCCGTGACGCCTGAAAGGAAAAGAAACGAAATGAAAATGAGAACGAAACGACGGATCGCCCGCCTTCGGGCCGGGTCGCCTGTGGATAAGTTGCAGGGCTGAGAAGAGAGGGAACAGGACGATGGACAGTGCAGAACAGGCCGAAGGTCAGAAGAGGGTGCAGCGGGTGCTGGTCGAGCCTCTGCAGCGCAGAGGGCTGGTCAAGCCGGGTGCTATGACCAAGGATCAGTTTGCTGACATGCTGCGCGATCTGTGTGCCCGTCTGGCCTACATGGCCGAACCGAACCTTGCCGCTCTGGAAGAGGAAGCGGCGGGTCTGGCCAGCGGCAAGGCGCGGGATCGGTTCCCGATAGCGCAGCGGATCCTTGAGCGTGCCGCCGAAATCCAGCCGCCGGGCGATGATGCGTCACCGCTGATCCGCGCCGTCTTTGCGAACCCGGTGGGCCGGGATGCGCTGGATGGTGGCTGGGCACCGGAACTGCTGGTGGAATTGCGCCGGTCGCGGCGTTGGCCGGGGGGCTACACGCTTAGCCAGGTTCGCGCCTCAGCTGATCCTGCTGTGCGTAGGCTGGCCAGTCTTCAGGGGGTCATTGATCGGGGGCAGGGACTGTCGTCAGAGGAAAGCACATGGCTGCAGCGCCGCCTGGATGCGGTCGAAAAGTGCCGCCGGATCGCGGCCATGGGGCAGATGGCAGAGGGCGGCGCATGAGCATGATGGGGCAGATCGAGGCGCAGGAACTTCAGTGGTACGCGGTGCGGGTGAAGCGCAAACACGTCGGCGGGATCGGCACTGCGACGGTGGGCGGTGAGTTTGAGGCCTACCGGGGGCGCGATGGACGGATGCGCAAACGCAGGATCAGCGGGACGGGTCAGCGGGTCTTCCTGCCGGAACACCTGTTGAAGCGGGCCGGCTTCGAAATATTCCTGCCGGTGAAGAAGGTCATGAAGCGGCGCAACCGTTTCAGCCCCGAGCGGATCTGCATCAGCCAGCCGCTTCTGGTGGACTGGCTGTTCGTCGGCTGGCCGGTCGGGGAAAGCCGCTGGCATGAATTGATGGCGCTGGATGTCGTGTCGGGGGTGATGGGGACGGGGGGGTATCCTGTGTCCTTGCCCGAAGGAAGGATCCTGCAACTGATGCGGCAGTGGGGCGGCGGTCGCCTTGACGCAAAGAACAAGGCGCGGCTGAAGGCAGTGCAAGGACTTCGACCCGGCGATGCCGCCCGGATCGTCGCCGGGCCGTTGCAGGATCATGACCTGCGCGTGGTCGAGGTTCGCGGGCCTTCGGTCAAGGGACTGATGGCTATGCTGGGCGGCGATGTCGCGGTGGAGGTTCGTGCTGATTGGATTATGGGGCTGCCGGCAGGGTCCACGGATGTTGGCGGGGCAGGGGGAAATGGCTGAGGGGTGTACGATAGGCGGGTTGGCTGGCGGGATAGTGCTGTGGCCTTTGAATGATGGGGTAGGCGGGGCAGCGGCCCATGCCGTCACGCGCTGCCTTAGGTAGTTCCGGCCCGAAGCCGACCTTGGCCGAGCAGGCTATCGCTGCCTGGCAGTTTCACCAAACCAGCCCTTCATGCATCGCGC
>NZ_JAATOW010000010.1 GCF_011806405.1 Pseudooceanicola sp. HF7
GCACCATGCGATGCGCCATGACATCTCCGGCCAGCTCCGCGACATCCTCCGGCAGGGCATAATCGCGCCCCTGGATATGCGCCCGTGCCTTGGCCCCGGCTGCCAGCGCAAGCGAGCCTCGCGGCGAAACCGCGTGTTCGATATCCTCGGCAAGCGGCCCGTCGCGCGTGGCGGTCACCAGCCTGACGATGTAATCGCGCAGCTCCGGTGACAGATGCACCGCCATCGCCGCGCGCTGCGCCTCTTTCCGGGCGGCCAGAGCCAGGCGCGGCGGGGCGGCGGGCGTTTCTGCGCTTTCGGCTTCGACCAGGTCCAGGATACGCCGTTCGGTCTGCGCATCCGGCAGCTCCAGCGTGGTGTAGAGCAGGAAGCGGTCCAGCTGGGCTTCGGGCAGCGGGAAGGTGCCGTCATGTTCGATCGGGTTCTGGGTGGCGACCACAAGGAAGGGATCGGGCAGAGGATGCGTCTCGTTGCCGGCCGTCACCTGGTTCTCTGCCATGGCCTCCAGCAGGGCGGATTGCACCTTTGGCGGGGCGCGGTTGATTTCATCGACCAGGACAAGGTTATGAAACACCGGGCCGGGGACAAATTCGAAGCTGCCCGTCTGAGGGCGAAAGACCGGCGTGCCCGTCAGATCCGAGGGCATCAGGTCCGGCGTGCACTGGATCCGGGCAAAGCTGCCCTCCACCGCGCGCGACAGCCATTTGACCGCGCGGGTCTTGGCCAGGCCCGGAGGCCCCTCGACCAGAAGGTGCCCCCCGGCGAGCAATGAAATCAACAGGCGTTCGATCAGCCGCTCATGGCCGATCAGCCCCTGCTCCAGATAGCCCGACAGCGCAGCGATCCCCTGTGGCGGGGTTTCGGACAAGGTGTCCATGGTTCCTCTCCCTCCGCCGGTCGGGCGGCCTTCGCCGCGATGCTAGCCCATCGCCCCACCCCGGCCTATCTAGCCCAAAGTCGTACCGACCCTGGCGCGGCATGGGGGGTGCCTGGTTGGGAGAAACGAGCCTGTAGCGTGGGCCGAGACCGCTTGGTGGCCGACCTGAAGCGTCTGGAGGCGCGTGACACCAACGGCGCTTACTAAGTGAATTTACGGTTAAAAGCGCCCCTGTTGCGGAACCAAGGAATTGGTCTGATTTTCACGGTAGTTTCAAAGCTCAATAGGGCGACCAATTCCAACATTTCCAACGTTTCGAGAAATAGCCTCCGGGCGCCATCGGGCACGTCAATTGTCAGCAAAATCAAAGAGGATAACCCGATCCGGTTTGCCTGTCGGTCCGATGAGAAGCGAGATACCAGGCACCGTCGTGAGAAAAATCTGAAAGCACCTCAGGTACGGCCAAGAATGGGCAATTTCCCACAGCTCTTCATGTCTGCGAAGTGGTCCAGCGGAAGTCCCGGCAAGCTCGGACCTGCGCGCCCTCACAGGCCCTCTGGTGTCCGATACAATCAACCGAACAATGTTGGCCGTGCGGCTGCTGGTTCATCTGAGAAGCTCCCTAAGTCGCTCTGACCAACCGGCTGGCCGGAGAAACTCGTTCAGAACAAAGCCACTGCAAAGACGTCCGGCCACCCTGCCCGCTTTATCACTTAACAGCTGTTAAGTCCTACGTGCCGCCACCAGCCAAAACACGCTACAACCCAAGAACTCAACGCACGCCATCCAGAAACACCTACGCAAACCAACACCCACGTCCAAAACCCCATCCGGCCCACTTAACAGCTGTTAAGCCGCCTTCCGCCCCCCGTTCATCAGCGCCATGATCATCGGTCCGCAAGAGAACGCGCCTTCCGCCGCCTTGGCGCTCAGTGCGCGCAGGTAGCCCCCGGGCGAGCGGATTTCCGTGAACCGCTCCAGCATCGCCACCACGACGACAGCTGCCTGTTCCGGGCCCATAAGCCGGCAAGCCTCGTCCCAGGCAGAGCTGTTGATCCCCATCGCAGGCCGAACCTGGCTGGCGGCATTGAAAAGTTGATGCCAATGCCGGATCGGCCCTTCGTGGAAATCGTGGATGGAGGGACAGGCCGACAGGATCAACCTCAGGGGAATGCGTGGCATGGGCCGTTCGACCTCTTCCCCAGCCTCTTCCTCCGTCAGCGCCTCCTCTGGTCGGTCCTCGACCACGGTGCCGCAGGCCTGCTCCACCTGTTCAAATACAAGAGAGTCTTTATCTGAATTCTGATGGTGCTGCTCAGATTGACGCGCAGTGGTGCTCAGATCCTCTGTTTCGGTGCCGTCGATCAGGGTTCTTGCCTGGTCCAGCGCGGCCTCCAGATCGATCCGCAGGGCGTTCAGATCGGCTTCGGTCAGCTTGCGCCGCAGGGCCCGGGCGCTCAGCGCGGCCTTGTCCGCGAAGTAGTCCCAGGCATCCTGGCCCGGGGTCAGCTCCGCGCCGTAGCTGGCAACGGCGGCCAGATCCCGGCGCATCAGGCTGACGCATTCCCGCAGGCGGCGCAGATGCTCTTCCGCCGCACGGATCTCTTCTGCGGCTGCGGTGATTTCGGCGGCACGCCGGGGCAGGGGCGACAGGTCAAAGCCATAGGCCACCCGGGCCTCCCCAAGGCTGCGGCTGTAGCGCTTGCCATTGGGGCTGTCGCGGCGCTGGACAAAACCGGCCTCGATCAGCCGGGCCAGGTGGCGGCGCATGGTCGAACAGGCCATGCCGTTCAGCCGCTCGCAAAGCGCCTTGTTGGAGGGGTAGACGATCATCTGCGCCTCTCCGCCTAGCATGTCATCGGGATAAAAGCTGATAAGTCCCTGCAGGACAGTCAGCTCCCGTTCGGACAGGCCAAAGGCGGATTGCGCCTTGGACAGCTCCCGAAACAGGGCCCACTTGTTGACCGGATGCGTGGCACCGGCCGCCTCGCGCCGCTCCGCTGCCTGCAATTGGACATGCGTGATCGGTCGCTGAAACGACGAAAACGGGATGTATTCCATGTTTTTTGTCACGAAGGCAAAACTGTAGCGGCCCACGAAACGCTTTGCGCTTGCGGGTTGGACATCGGCTCGCTAAAGTCAGAGGTGCGAAAACTGAGTTTTGTTGCGAGCTAGTCCCGTGACGAAACCACTCTTAAAGGTCTCGTGAAGCTGGCTTCTCGGGGCCTTTTTTCTATCCTGCCTCTTGTCGTGCCTCCTTGTTTTTCACTGCTTCCCTCAATCTTCCGCCCGCTTGTAACGCGCGTGAAGCTCTTGCAGCAGGGCCGGGGCATTGCCTTCCAGCCAGCTGACGAATTTCGGGTCCTGCGCCTGCAGGTCAAGCTTCAGACGCTTGCCGCGGCTGCCGGTCTTGACCGTGGCGCGGCCCACGCCGGGGATTTCCTGGCCGCTCTCCGCCGTAGCGGGGGCAGGGCGCGCGGGCGCATTGGCCTGCGTCGCCGCCAAGGCGGCAAGAAAGGCCTGGTCAGAGGTCTCTCCGATAGTTTCGCCCTGCGCGCTTGCGGCGGCCTCCAGCAGGGGCGCGCGCTCTGCGCCCTCGGCCAGGGCGCGCTTCAGCTCTTCCCAGCGGGGGCGGCCGATGCCCGGTGCGGCGCCGATCGCGCGGATCAGGTCATCGCCCACCGTGCGCACCACGCTCAACATCTGTGAAACGCCGGCCTCTGTCAGGTTCAGAACCTCTGCCACGCCCTTGTTGCTGCGCTCACCCTCTGCCAGGTGGTCGCCTTCCAGCAGGGCAGAGGCTACCAGCGCGCGTTCGATGAAGCTCAGATCGCGGCGCGCCTGGTTCTCAAGCAGCTGATCTTTCAGGGCCTGGTCGTCTTCCAGCTCCGTGATGATCGCGCGGACGGGCTTGCCCAGCTGGCGGCAGGCCTCAAGCCGGCGCCGCCCGTAGATTAGGCTGTAACGGCCGCCTTCGGCCGGGCGCAGCAGGATCGGCACCCGCTGTCCGTTCCGCTCGACCGAGGCTTTCAGATCCGTCACATCGATTTGCAACCGGTCTTCCAACCGCCCGCCGGTATCGATCAGCGCCGGGTCGACCTCGGAAATGCCGCCGCGCAGACGCCGGTTTTCCCGAACGTCCGGCGCATTGTAGAGCGTGCTGAGCGCGGGGTTGAGTTTAGCCCTTCTTGCCATCACGTCCTCCGGTTCGGCCCCAGGTGTCCTGGATCAGCACGGCAATTTCATCGTTCACCGCGTTCATGGATTCCACGGCGCGGTCATAGGTGGTGCGGGTGAAATCCTTGCGGTCGACCTCGTACAGGGTCTGCTTGGTCAGGCCGGCGTCGGAAATCGCAGTGGATTCAACCATTTGGTTGGTCAGGACAGAGCGCCCGAACAGGCCGCGGATAAAGGCGATCATCTCTGTCTGCGGCGCATCGCCCACCTTGTAACGGGTCGGCAGGAACTTCAGCCACTCGTACCGCAGGTTGGCGCCCGCATCGCGGATCACGCCCAGCAGGTCAGAGGTCATCCGCAGGAACTGGCTCATGGACATCAGGTCCAGCATCTGAGGATGTACGGTCACCAGCACCCCGGTCGAGGCTGATAGCGCTGACATCGTCAGGAAGCCAAGCTGCGGCGGGCAGTCGATCACCACAACGTCGTAATCGGTGTCGACCTCGTCCAGCGCGTCCCGCACCCTTGAGAAAAAGGCCTTTGCCCCGCCAAGTGCGATGGCCGCCGGCGTCTCATGTTCGAATTCCATCAGCTCCAGGTTGCCGGGAATCAGGTCCAGACCGCGCATGTAGGTCTTGCGGATCACGTCGCGGATCGGCAGCGGATCCTCGTAGGCGACCACGTCGTAAAGCGTGCCGCCCTCCATCAGGTCGATTTCCGGCTGAATGCCGTGCAGCGCAGAAAGAGAGGCCTGCGGATCCAGGTCGATGGCCAGCACGCGGTAGCCCTTCAGCGCCAGCCGCTGCGCCAGGTGGGCAGAGGTCGTGGTCTTGCCCGAGCCGCCCTTGAAGTTCACAACGGAGATCACCTGAAGCTCATCTCCGTCCCGGCGCCCGGGCACGTAAGTATTTGTCTTCTTGGCGTTTTTCTCAAGCGCGTGGCGGATTTCCCAGATATCGTCCAGGGTGTAGCGCCGGTGGTTGCCGGCGGTCATGTCGACCTCGGGGATCTTTCCCTCGCGGTGCAGCTTGCGCAGGTAGGTGTGATCGACACCCAGAAGCTCCGCCGCCTCTCCGCTGGTGAGGCTGCGCATGGCCTTCTTGGCATCGGGCGGAAAATGGGCTTCCCTCTGCGCATGCAGGTTGGCCGCAAGAAGCTCTGCGTAATGCCCGATGGCGATATCGAGGTCCTGATCTGTCTCTGTCATATCCCGCTCGATTCGTGGGCGCGGTTTTTCTCGGAACTCGCGCTATTTTTCGAGACTATTGCCTGCCGACCCGGAGTCGCGCAAGTGTTTTCCACCGGGATCGGGGTGGAACGGGGGCCTAACCCCCTTTCAACAGGGAAAAAGCTGCCCTGTCACGCCCCGTTTGGGCGGTGCCACCCGCAATCGCGCGAAAAAACCGCGCCCATGAGCAGGGCAGGGGGCCTGCACAGGGACGTACGATTCGACGGCGGGGCAGGGGGCCAAAACCGGGCGGAGCGGCACGCGCGCGGGGCACGGCCCCCCTTGCGCGCCGCTTGTCGCTGCCGCTCCCGCGCGCAGGGAAGGGTCAGAGCATCCGCGTCAGGCGCAGGGCATCGTAGATCGCCGCATGGGTGTTGCGCGCGGCCACCGCATCGCCGATCCGGAACAGGCGGAAGCGGCCCGCCTCGTTCGGCGCAAGGCTTTGCGGGCGTCCTTCTGCCAGGGCCTCGTAATCCACCTCGCCAAGGTTGCGCGATAGGGGCTTGAGCGCGAAATACACATCGTCCAGCGGGCGCGTGCCATGGTTCACCACCACCTGGTCGACGATCCGCTCGCGGGTGACATCCCCGTAATCCGATCCCAGCACCGCCTTCAGCGCATTGCCCGCCTGCTCCACGGCGCGCAGCCGCCAGGTCACGGTAAAGGTGGTGTCCCGGGCCTGGAGCGCGCGCATGTAGGGCACCAGGTTCATGGCCATGACCTCGGGGGCGAAACTGCGATCAGGCGTCACGATCTCCACCCGCGCCCCGGTGGCCGAGATCACATCCGCGGCCTGCAGCCCGGCGTGATCCCCCGCATCGTCATAGACCAGCACGTTGCGCCCCGCCGCCACGTCGCCCGACAGGATATCCCAGGCAGAGACGACCAGCGCATTGCCCGCGCGCAGCACCTCCGTATGGGGCATCCCGCCGGTGGCGACGATCACCTCGTCCGGGTCGGTGGCCAGGATATCCTCTGCCTCGGCATAGGTGTTGAAACGGAAGGTTACCCCGGCTTTCTCGCATTGCGCCAGCCGCCACGCGATGATGGAGGACATCTCCCGCCGGCGTTCCTGCAAGGCCGTCAGGCGGATCTGCCCGCCGGGCTGGTCCGCCGCCTCGAAGACGGTGACCAGGTGACCCCGGGCGGCGGCCACACGGGCGGCTTCCATCCCGGCGGGCCCCGCGCCCAGGATGGTCACGCGTTTCTGAGCCTCTGCCGGCGCGATGGCATGGGGCTGCTCTTCCTCGCGCCCTGTCGAGGGGTTGTGCAGGCAAAGCGCCATGCCGCCCTGGTAGATCCGGTCCAGGCAGTAGTTCGCGCCCACGCAGGGGCGGATGTCCTCTTCGCGGCCCTCGACGACCTTCCGCACCAGGTGGGGATCGGCCATATGGGCGCGGGTCATGCCCACCATGTCCAGCTTGCCGCTGGCGATGGCATGGCGGGCGGTGGCCACATCGGGGATCTTGGCCGCGTGAAAGGTGGGAAAATCGGTGGCGGCGCGGATCTCTCCAGCGAAATCCAGGTGCGGGGCGTTGCGCATCCCCTGTATCGGGATCACGTCGGTCAGGCCGGGATCGGTGTCGATGTGGCCGCGCACCACGTTCAGGAAATCCACCAGCCCGCTGTCCTTGAGCTTCTGCGACATGGCCAGCCCCTCGGCCTTGCCGAACCCGCCAGGCAGACACTCGTCACCGCTGTAGCGCACGCCCACCAGGAACGCCTCGCCGCAGCGCCTGCGGATCTCGCGCAGCACGTCGAAGGCAAAGCGCATGCGGTTGTCCAGATCGCCGCCATAGGGCGCGTCAAGATCGTTGGTCAGGGGGGAAAAGAACTGATCCATCAGATGGCCATAGGCTTCAAGCTCGATGCCATCGAGCCCCGCCGCCTTCATCCGCTCGGCCGCGTCGCCGTAATCCTGGATGATGCGGGCGATGTCCCAATCCTCCATCTTCTTGGGAAAGGCCCGGTGCGCCGGCTCGCGCTCATGCCCCGGAGAGACCACCGGCAGCCAGTCCGCCTTGTCCCAGCGGGTGCGGCGGCCAAGGTGGGTAAGCTGGATCATCACCGCGCAGCCCTCGTCGTGGCACTCCTGCGTCAGCTTGGCCATGTGGCCCACCACCTCGTCCTTCCAGGCCAGGATATTGTTGAACACCGGCGGGCTGTCCCGAGAGACAGAGGCAGAGCCGGCCGTCATCGTCAGCGCCACGCCCGCCCTGGCCCGCTCCCGGTGATAGGCCCGGTACCGCGCCTTGGGCATCCCGTCGTCGGGATAGGCCGGCTCATGACTGGTGATCATGATGCGGTTCTTCAGCGTCAGGTGTTTCAGCTGGTAGGGCTGCATGAGCGGATCATTGGACATCGGGGACCTCGTGAAGACCAAGCCTGGGGCTGATGTCGAGCGTTTCCGAAAATGTTCACTTGTGTCAATTAAAAGATCACCGGTGTTTGGGCTGGCGCAGGCAGCCCCTTGTGCGCCCACGAGCCCACTGGCAAAAGTTTCGACGGCGCTGCAGGGGGTTACGGTCCGTCAGCCCGCCGTTCAGACCAAATCAAGCTGGCAGGAAAACCGACTCCGAGTACCCCAAGCCTGACCCGTCCCGCCCAAGTCACGGGCAACAGGGCAGGGGACCAGCCCCGACATGTTAAAGCCACAGGGCAGGGGCCTCGGGACAAGCCGCAGGTGGCGCGCGCCCTCAGCCCGCCTGCGCCGCGTATCCGATCCGCGCCTTGAAGCGGGCCATCTCGGCCTCGGTCGGTCGCTGCCCGGTATAGACCTCGACGTAATGGGGATGGCGCTGCAGGCGCTCTTCCAGGCTTTCGGCCACGCGGGTCGCGATATAACCGATCTGGACCAGGTAGATCGTCCGCGCGCGCACATCGGCATCCTCCGCTCCGTGCCCCCAGCGGATCAGCATCTGGCGCAGGGCCTCCAGGCGCCGCTCATCGGCCTGCTGAAGACGCGCCAGGACCTGCGGATCCTGCTGCGCCCAGGCCCGCACTGCGGTCTCGAGCGGGGCATCAAAGCTGTTCTGCGGCATGAAGATCGCGATGACATTCAGCATCGCCTCGGTCACGGTCGCGGCGTAGTCCTCTGTCGCGGCGATGAGCGGAAGGGTGGTGCTGCGCTCCCAGCGATCCAGCAATCCGGCCAGCAGCTCCTTTCGATCCTTGAAGAACCAGTAGAAGCTGGTGCGCGACAATTCCAGCGCATTGGCCAGCGGCATGATCTTCACCGCATCGACGCCCTTGTCGACCAGCGCGCCATAGGCCGCGTCCAGCCAAAGCTCCTGTGATCCGCGCCACCCGCGGGTCTGGGCCGTGTCTTCGCTCATGGGACTTTCCGCCGGTTGCCGCGCCACATTGTCCACAAAATGTGCACCCCTGTCGATACACCGCGCAAAACCCGCTGGCACGCCAACCCGCGCCTTTCTTCTTGCCGGCAAACTCCGGGGGAGACGCCCGAAAGGGGCATCGAGCCCCTCTCGGGCGTCGGGGGCAGAGCCCCCGCCAGCGCTTAACCCGGGCCTAACGCCCCGTTCGCCGCGCACCGACGTAATACCGACGCAGTACCGACGTGAAACAGACGTCCCACCGACAGCCATTTCAGTGGGTCAATCGGGGCTCCAGACCGCCTCGGAACGTCCCGCTGAAACGCTCCAGGATGGACGGGATTTGAACGGATCGCGGAGCCTGCCAAGCGATGGCGCGGTCGACTTCAGCAGCACAGCTGCGTGTCAGGGGCGCGCCAAAAATCGGGTCATTTCGTGCCGCCAATCGACGCCTCGAGTCATGCCTCCCCGGCCGGTAAAGTCCCTCAATTTCATAGCGGACACTGTGCAAGGCAACCGAGGTCATCACGGCCGGTTTCGGGCTGCGCCCACGCCTTGGCAAGGTTGCGTCTACCCAGCCAAACGCCCCTCCTCGCCAAAGGGGCGGCGTTTTTGTGCCTCGTGAGTACTTCGCAGTTTCCTGCGCAGCCGAAACTCTTGTGCGCGATGCGACCACACCCGTTCTTTGAATCCCCTGGCGTGAGTGGGGAGATCGGTCGTGCATCACGATCGAGGTTCCGGGATCCGAGTAAGCGCGTCGTTCCAATAACATCGAAGGTTTTTCAGAGAACACAACACGCCGCTCCCCCCTCCATATTGCGGCGCACGGCCTCTCGCCCCCTGCCGCGCAATTTTGCTTGCGTGTTCCCAAGAGAATCTGCATGGTTTCATTATGCGAACAAAAGTCCGACAAAATTGGCTGAGGTCCGAGTGTCACGTCTGGGGCTGATCATCAACCCTGTCGCCGGCCTTGGCGGCGCGATGGGGCGCAAGGGCAGTGACGAAACCGACATCGCCCAACGCGCCACCGCCGAAGGGCGGGTTTCCCAGGCACCGCACCGCGCGGCCCGGGCGCTGGCGGCATTCCGCGCCCAAAGCGATGCCCCCGTCCTGGCCGGCCCGGTCCTGCCGGACGGCGACGCGGCACAGGCCTTCGGCCCCGGCGCGCTGACGCAAACGGCCAAGGACACCCTGGCAACGGTCCAGGCGATGCAGGGGCAGGTGGACCTCATCCTCTTTGCTGGCGGCGACGGCACCGCCCGCGACATCTGCGCCGCCAACGAGACGGGCATCCCGATCCTGGGCATCCCCTCCGGGGTCAAGATGCAGTCCGGGGTTTTCGCCCGCAGCCCCGAGCGCGCCGGGCGGCTGTCCGCGGCCTTCCTGGCCGATCCCCGACGGCGCACCGAGATGGTCGAGATCCTTGATCTGGACGAAGCGGCGCGGCGGGACGGACGGCTGTCGGCCCAGCTTTACACGGTGGCCCGCACAGCGCTGGACCGGCAGGGCGCGCGGCAGAACCCGAAGGCGGGCAGCACCGATCCGGTGGGTGACCTGGACGCGGCGCTGGCGGCCTACGTGGCCGAGATGGAGCCCGATACCCTTTATATTCTTGGGCCGGGCACCACGATGAAGGCGCTGAAGGACAGGCTGGGCGGCGGGTCGTTGTTGGGCGTGGACCTTGCCGAAGGCGGCCGCCTTACCGGGATCGACCTGGACGACACCGCGCTTCTGGCGCGGGTCAGGGGGCGGCGCGTGCGAGTCGTCCTGACCGTGGTCGGGGGGCAGGGTTTCCTGCTGGGCCGCGGCAACCAGCAGATCTCGTCTCAGGTTCTTCGCGCGGCGGGGCTGCCGCCCATCGACGTGATCTGCGGCGCAGAGAAACTGGCGGGGCTGACCCCGCAGGAACTGACAATCGACACGGGCGATCCGACGCTGGACGGCACGCTTGCGGGATACTGGCCGGTCATTACCGGCGCGGGCCGCAAGCAGGTCGTGCGCGTCGTAGCCTGAAACAAGGACAGGAGAGGGTGATGAAACCGCATCCATGGATGGCGAATTCCGGCGGCACGGCCAAGCAAGAGATGCTGGCCGCGCTTGGGGCAAGCTCGGTCGAGGCGCTCTTCGCGCAGATCCCCGAGGATCACTACATGAAGGGGCCGCTGGACCTGCCGCCGCAATTGTCCTCCGAGGTCGCGCTGGCGCGGCACCTCGACGACATGATGGGCCGCAACACGGTGTTTCCGGCGGGATCGTGTTTCCGCGGGGCCGGGGCCTGGCCGCATTACGTACCCGCCATCTGCGATGAGGTCGTGGGCCGCTACGAGTGGCAGACCTCTGTCTTCGGCGCGCCGACCTCGGATCATGGCCGTAACCAGGCCTGGTTCGAATTCACCAGCCAGATCGGAGCGCTGGTGGAAATGGATTTCGTCGGACTGCCGGTCTATTCCTGGGGCTGCGCGGTGGGACATGCGGTGCGCATGGCATCGCGCATCACCGGGCGCCGCAAGGTGGTCGTGCCGCAGGTCATGGATCCGGAGCGCCGCATGGTGCTTGAGACCTATTGCGAACCCACAGAGATGGCCCGCCATATCGAGATCGTGACCGTCGCACTCGGCCCGGACGGGTGCGTCGACCGTGACGACCTGCGGGCCAAGATCGAGGGCGCGGCGGCGCTCTATATCGAAACCCCCGGCTACCTGGGCGTGATCGACGCCGATCCGGGCGAACTCTGCGACATCGCGCGGGCCGCCGGTGCCGAGGCGATCGTGGGTGTCGATCCGCTGTCCCTGGGATTGCTCGAAGCGCCAGGCGCCTATGGTGCGACCATCGCCGTTGGTCCGACCCAGCCTCTGGGCGTGCACATGTACGCGGGCGGCGGCGTCGGCGGTTTCATCGCCTCGCCCGACGAGGAACGCTATGCGCGGGAATACAACACACTGAACGTCTCGATCTCTCAGACGCGGGAAGCGGGCGAATTCGGCTTTGGCCTCGCCCTGTTCCACCAGTCATCCTACGGGATGCGCGACGAGGGCAAGGATTGGACCGGGAACTCGGTCTACCTCTGGGCGTTGGCGAACGCGGCCTACATGTCGGCCATGGGCCCCGAGGGCTTTGCCGAGGTCGGTCGGCTGATCATGGCCCGCGCCCGCGCCGCCGCCGAGGCGCTGAATGCGCTGGAGGGCGTTTCGGTCGACCTGACGCAGCCGGTCTTCAAGGAATTCGTTGCCCGCTTCGACAAGGCGGTGCCCCAAGTCAATGCAAGCCTGCGCGCCGCCGGGATCCTGGGCGGCAAGGACCTGACCGGAGAGCCCGGGATCGAGGGGAACGCGGCGCTCTTCTGCGTGACCGAAGTGCATACCCAAACTGATATCGACCGCCTGGTCCAAGCCGTGAAGGAGGCCATCGCATGACCGCCCCAATCAAGGATTTCGCCAAGAGATCAAACGGATATCGTGCTGCCAAATGGTCCGAGCCTGTGGTGATGCAGATGACGGGCACCGGCCGCCGTGGCGTGGTCTTCGAAGACGCGCCCGCGCCTGCGCTGCCAGGGAAATCCGCGCGCAAGGCCGCTCCGGCCTTGCCGGAGGTTACCGAGCATGATGCCCTGCGCCACTACCTGCACCTCAGCCAGATGACGCTTGGCATGATGGGGATATCGCTCTTCGGCACCTGCACGATGAAATACAACCCGCGCATCGGTGAGCGCGCCAGCCTGGATCACCTGCGGGGGCTGCATCCCCTGCAAGAGGCCGAGACGCTTCAGGGCGTGCTGGAGATGTATGACAATTTCAGCGACTTCCTCTGCGAAGTCAGCGGCATGGACCAGTTCGTCTTCCAGGCGGGCGGCGGGGCGGATGCCGCTTATACCCATGCCTGCGTGACGCGGGCCTACCACGCCAGCCGGGGCGAGTTGCAGCAGCGCGACCAGATCATCACCACGATCCAGACCCATCCCTGCTCGCCCGCCACCGCGAACACCGCCGGCTTCGAGGTGATTACCCTGTCGCTCGAGGAAAACGGCTATCCCTCGATCGAGCAGCTGAAGTCCGTCGTGGGGCCGCGTACGGCGGCGCTGATGGTGAACAACCCGGACGACATGGGCATCTACAATCCGGACATCAAGGAATGGGTGCGCATCGTGCACGAGGCCGGGGGCCTGTGCTTCTATGACCATGCGAATTTCAACGGCGTGATGACCCGTCTGCGCGCGCGCGAACTCGGTTTCGATGCCTGCATGTACATGCTGCACAAGACCTTCGGTGCGCCGAAGGGCGGGGGCGGCCCGGCTGTAGGCGCCTATGGCTGCGCCGAACACCTGGTGCCCTTCCTGCCGGGGCCGGTCGTGGTAAAGGACGGGGGCAGCTACCGCCTGGACGCGGATCGCCCCCAAAGTATCGGCCGCGTGCGCGAATTCTGGGGCAACGCGCCTCAGGTTCTCAAGGCCTATGCCTGGGCGCGCGCCATGGGCGCGGAGGGGCTGCGTGAGGCCGCGGATATCTCCGTCCTGTCCAACAATTACATGGACTGGCGGCTTGCCCAGGTGAGGGGCGTCAGCCGCTCCAATCCGGGCATAGACGCGCCCCGGATGGAGATGACACGCCATTCCGTCGAACAGGTGACGGAGGAGACTGGCTGTTCCATCTTCGACATCTCGATGCGGATGACGGACTTCGGCATCGATGCGCTTTGGCTCAGCCACGAACCCTTCCTGGTGCCCGAGCCGTTCACGCCAGAGGCGGGCGAGCTTTGGTCGAAGGAGGATATCGACTACTGGATCGACGTTCTGGAGCACGTGATCGGCGAAGCCTATGCAGATCCGGAGATCGTCAAGACCGCGCCGCACAATGCCGCCATCCACCAGCTGACCAGCGCGCTGGATGAACCCGATGTCTGGGCGACCACCTGGCGCGCCTATGAGCGCAAGCATCGCAAGCAGATGGCAGCCGAATAGGCCAAAAGAAACCGGCGCGCGGATGGACCGCGCGCCGGGTGATACTGCCTGAAACCTGCGGGCACCGTGATCAGGCCAGCAGGGCCACACCGCCCTTCAGATGAAGGTTTCGAGCCGGGTATTGACCACAAGTTCGGGAAGGCTGGCCTGGTTCGGCAAGGCCAGCACCATCGCCACGATCTCGGCCACATCCGCCGGTTGCAGGCGCTTGTCCTTGGGCGTGACGCCGGGCACGTCTGCGATCATGTCGGTGTCGATCGCGCCGGGGCAGATCGCGGTGCCGCGCAGACCCTCGTCCCAGCCCTGGAAGCGCACCGCCTGGGTCATCGCCAGAAGCGCGCCCTTTGTCATCACGTAGCCCAGAGAGGCAGAGGGATCGCGATAGCGCTTCGCATCGGTTGAGGCGATGGAGACGACGCGCCCTTGGCCGGAAGCCTTGAGGTGGGGCAGGGCGGCGCGGATCAGCAGGAACGGTGCCTTGGTGTTGACCGTCCACAGGTCATCCAGGTCAGGCTCTGTCCCGCGGGAGAAATCCACCATCTTGAGGATGCCGGCATTGTTGATCAGGGCGTCGGGGGCGCCCATCTCGGCCACGGTGGTATCGACCCAGGCCTGGGCCGTTGCGGGCTCGTGCGCATCGAAGCGAAAGCCGCGCAGCTGTGCGGGATCGGCATCCGGAAAGGCCTGGGCCAGCCGCTCGGGTTGGCGCAGGCCGACGGACACGCGATGTCCGTCGGCAAGGCAGCGGGCGGTGATGGCGGCGCCAAGGCCCCGCGCACCGCCCGAGATCATGACAAGGCGCGTCATCAGAACAGGCCCTGGTAGACGCCGCCATCGTTGATGATGTTCTGGCCTACGATGAACCCGGCCTGGTCCGAGCACAGGAAGGTGACAAGATCACCGCATTCCTTGGGATCGGCGAAGCGTCGGGCCGGTACGCTCTGGATCCGGTTCTCTACGATGGCCTCGTAGGTGGTGTTGCCGCGCCGCGCGTGGTTGTGCAGGTTGGTGTGCAGCGCGTCCGTGTCGAAGAAGCCCGGGCAGACGGTGTTGATCGTCACGTTGTCGCGCACGGTTTCCTTGACCAGCGAGGCGATCGCCCCGGACAGCGCCAGCCGCGCCGAATGCGAATGCGCGAAATGCGGCTGCGGGAACTTGATGAAACTGACCGAGATATTGACGATCCGCCCGAACTTGCGCTCGCGCATGCCCGGAAGCACGCCGGTGATCATTTCGAGCGAAGAGAAGAAATGCGCGTTGAACCATTCGTCCCAGTCGGCGCGGGTCCACTCCTCGTATTCGCCGGGGATCTGGCGCACGCCGGGATTGGTCACGAGGATATCTGCCCCCTCTCCCTTTGCCAGGATCTCTGCGCGGCCCTCTGCACTGCTGAAGTCGGCGGCCACGGTGGTGACCTTCACCCCGTGTTTGTCGCGGATCTCATCGGCCGTGGCCTCGAGCGCCTCGGCGCTGCGGGCGTTCATCACCAGATCGACGCCCTCTGCGGCCAGGGAAAACGCGCAGGCCCGTCCCAGGCCCTTGCTTGCGGCCGAGACGATGGCACGGCGACCCTTGAGTCCCATATCCATGGGGAATTCCTTTCTGTGGTCGTTGCTGTTCGGGCGGCCAGGAGCCGCCCTTTCTCTGTCGCGATCAGGCGCAGTTCTGGCCTGTTGCGAGGATGCGGTCCAGCCCGGCATGCAGTTCGGCCAGGGCTTTGCCTTCCGTCGGTTGCAGCGGGGCACGCGGCAGGCCACCGCCCGGCAGGCCAAGATAATCCATCGCGGCCTTGGTCGCAGGGTAAAGCGTGCGCCCCCCGCTGACAAAGAGGTCGGTCAGGTCGCGGGCCCGTGCCTGAACCTGCCAGGCGGCCTCGGTATCGCCGCGCTGCACCATGGACCAGATGTCCAGAAGATCTGTCCAGATGTTGGGGAAGCAATCCACCAGCCCGTCGCAACCGGCCAGCATGGCCGGCACGCCGATAGTCGAGGATGGGCCGCAGAAGACGCGGATGCGGTCCCGGGTCAGGGTCAGCGTGCGGTGGAAGTTCAGCCAGTCGCCCGAGCTTTCCTTGATCGCCACGACATTCTCGAGATCAGCAAGTTCATCCACGATCTCTGGCGTCAGGGCGTTCCCCGCATTGCCCGGGATGTTGTAAAGCACCACCGGCAGCGGAGCGGCATCGCTGATCGCGCGGAAATGCGCGACGATCTCGGCGCGGGACAGGTGCACGAAGTAGGGCGGCAGGACCAGCACGCCGTCGGCGCCTGCCTCTGCGGCGTCTTCCATGCCGGAAATCACGTCGCGCGGTGTGATCCCGGCGGCGCCCACGATGGCGGTGCCTTCAGTGCCTGCGGCCTGTCGCGTGGTGGCATAGATGGCGCGCCGCTCGTCTGGACGCAGGGCCCAGAATTCGCCGGTGCAGCCTGCTGCCAGGACGCCGGTGGCGCCGGCAGAGATCAACCGCTGGATGTTGGCGGCCAGGCCCTCATGGTCAACCTCGTCCTTCGCGGTGAAAGGCGTGGTGATCGCGGGCATGGGGCCGGACCAGGTGATCGTATTTCTGTCCAATGTATTATCCTCGTAACTTACAGCGGCGCCAGCGCATCTTCGGCGCGCAGGGCATCGCAGACTGACCCTGCGGCCTTGCGAACGGTCGAGACGGCAAGGTCGATCTCTTCCGGAGTGATGATGAAGGGCGGGGAGAAGCTGATCGCGTCGCCACTGGGCAGGGCGCGGCTGATGACACCCTCCTGCATGGCCGCGCGCACGATGCGCGGTCCGACCTGAAGGGCCGGGTCAAAGCGCTGCCAGCCGTCGGCCGTGGGGCGGGCGAACTCGACCGCGGCCATCAGGCCCTTGCCGCGCGTCTCTGCGACGATGGGAAGATCGCCAAAGGCCTTTGCGAGGGCGGCATTCAGGTAATCGCCCATCTCGCCAGCGCGGGCGACCAGGTTGTCTTCTTCGACGATGTCCAGGTTGGCCAGCGCCGCGGCGGCCATGATCGGGTGCGCGGTGTAGGTGTAGCCGTGTCCGAAGGCGCCGAATTTCGCCGCGCCCTCGCCAGAGATCACCTGCCAGACCGCGTCGCCCACCAGGACGCCCGAAAGCGGCGCATAACCGGAGGTGATGCCCTTGGCGACGGACATCAGGTCCGGCTTGATCTCCATGCGTTCGGAGCCAAACCAGGTGCCAAGGCGGCCAAAGCCACAGATTACCTCGTCGGCGATCAGCAGAACATCGTGGCGGTCGAGGACCTCCCGGATGGCGGGGAAATAGCCTTCGGGGGGGACGATCACGCCGCCCGCGCCCATCACCGGCTCCGCGATGAAGGCGCCGACCGTTTCGGGGCCCTCGGCCAGGATTAGGTCTTCAAGCTCCTGCGCCAGTCGCGCCGTGAAGGTGGCATCGTCTTCGCCGGGGTGGCGGGTCCAGATATTGTGCGGGGCACTGACGTGGCGGATCATCGGCAAGGGCAGGTCAAAGCCCGCATGCAGCCCCGGCAGCCCCGTCAGGCCGCCCGAAAGCACCGTCACACCGTGATAGCCACGGTCGCGGGCGATGATCTTCTTCTTCTCCGGCTTGCCGCGGGCATTGTTGTAATACCACACGATCTTGGCCTGGGTGTCGTTGGCATCCGACCCGGATGCGCCGAAGAACACCTTTGAAAAGCCCTTAGGGGCCTTTGAGATGACGCGCTCTGCAAGGATCGCGGCGGGTTCCGTCGCCATGGAGCTGAAGCCGTGGAAGTAGCTCAGCTTGCGGGCCTGGTCGGCCAGCGCATCTGCGATACGCTCCTGGCCGTAGCCGACGTTGACGCACCAAAGCCCTGCCATCGCATCAAGGTAGCGGTTGCCCGCGTCATCGGTGATCCAGCTGCCTTCGGCGGTGCGTGCCATCATCTGGGCACCGCTCTGCTCGTGCGTTTGCGCCATGCTGAAGGGATGGAAGACATATCGCCTATCCAGGTCGCGGGTCTCGTTCATGCCCGGCCTCCTCTTTTGTTTGTGTTCATTTCGCCCGCATCGGGATGACCGCTGCAGGGGTTTCGTCGAGGTTCAGGCGTGTGCCGTTTTCGCTCGCTTCGAAGAGATGGATCGCCGCGGGATCGAAACGCAGGGCGACCTTCTGGCCAACATCCAGCTTGCGCGCAGCCTCGACCCGCGCGCTGATGCGGGTCTGGTCGGGCAGTTCCAGCGTGACGATGGTCTCGTGGCCGGTGTTCTCGGCCAGACGGACCGTGGCGGGCAGCCCATCGCCGCTGCCGATGGCGACGAATTCGGGGCGTACGCCCAGCACCACAGGCCCATCTGCCAGGCTGTCGACAAAGTCGGCCCGGTTGAACGGGATGCGATGCCCGGAGATGACGATGTGGTCCCCTTCGGCGGTGCCGTCGATCTGGTTCATCGGCGGGGTGCCGATGAAGCCTGCGACAAAGCGGTTGGCGGGGCGGTTGTAGATCGCGTCAGGCGTGTCGAACTGCTGGACCCGGCCGCCGTGCATCACCGCGATGCGGTTGGCCATGGTCATCGCTTCCAGCTGGTCGTGGGTGACGTAAACCATGGTCTTGCCCAGGCGGGCGTGCAGCTCGATCAGCTCTGCCCGCATGTAGCTGCGCAGCTTGGCATCCAGGTTGGACAGGGGTTCGTCCAGCAGGAAGACCTGCGGATCACGCACCAGCGCGCGCCCCAGGGCCACCCGCTGTTGCTGCCCGCCCGACAGCTGCTTGGGCTTGCGGTCAAGCAGCGCTTCGAGTTGCAGCAGCTCGGCGGCCTTTTGCACCGCTTCGGCGCGGGCCTTACCCTTGATCCCGCGCTTTTTCAGCGGGTAGGCGATGTTTTCGCCCACGGTCATGTGCGGGTAGAGCGCATAGGATTGAAACACCATGGCGATGTCGCGCTTGCCCGGCGCCAGGTCGTTGATCACCCGGTCTCCGATCCGGATCTCGCCCGAGGTGGGGAATTCCAGCCCGGCCAGCATCCGCAGGGTCGTGGACTTGCCACAGCCGGATGGCCCAAGCAGGGCGACGAACTCACCGTCGTGGATGTCGAGGTCCAGCTTTTCGAGAGCGACGAAGCTGCCGAACCGCTTGTGGACGTCTTTGAAGATTACATTGGCCAATTCATGTTCCTTTGTATTCAGCCCTTGACGCCGCCAGCTCCGAAGCCGCTGGTCAGGTAGCTTTGGAGGAAAGCGAACACGACGATGAGCGGCAGGCTCATCATCACCGATGCCGCCATGAGCAGGGACCATTCGATGTTGAACGCGGAGATGAGCATGGACATCACGCCGGTGGTCAGCGGCGAAACCGCGTCTGAATTGACCAGCACAAGCGCGTAGAGATACTCGTTCCACGAGAGGATGAAGGTGAAGAGCGCGGTGGAGATGATCCCCGGCAGTAACTGCGGGAAGATCACGTCGCGAAAGGCGCCCATCCGGCTGGCCCCGTCCACAAGGGCCGCGTTCTCCAGGTCCACCGGGATGCCCTCCATGAAGGAGCGCAGCAGCCACAGCGCATAGGGCAGGGCAAAGGTGGTATGGGCGAGGATCAGCGAGAAGAGCGTGTTGGATAGGCCCAGGCTGACCATCATCAGATAGAGCGGGATGATCAGCACCACCGATGGCAGCAGGTAGGTGAACAACACCAGCATCGCCAGAGTCTCGCGGCCACGGTAGCGGAACCGGACAAGGCTGTAGGCCCCCAGGGTTCCCAGCCCCACCACGAAGACGGTCGTGGTACTGGCCAGCACCACCGAGTTCCGGAAGTAGCGCAGGAAGGGCGTTTCGCTGAGCAGCCGCCAGTAGTGTTCGAAGGTGACGGTTTCGGGCACCCAGGTGGGCGGGATCCGGAACAGCTCGGTCTGCGGCTTGAGCGACGTTACGATCATCCAGAGCAGCGGAAAGGAGATCAGCAGCACCAGCGACCAGGTGATCAGGTTCAGAAGAACAGGTCGGACAAGTTTCATGCCTTTTCCTTCGTCTGGCGAATGTAGAGGACCATGAAGACGAGCATCACCAGCATCATGCCGACGGAATAGGCCGCGGCCTGTCCCATCTGGTTCAGCCCGAAGGCCTCCTGGTAGACGAGCAGGGACAGCGTCTGCGTGGAGGTCACGGGGCCGCCACCGGTCAGCAGGTACAGCAGGTCGAATTCCTTGAAGTCCCAGATCGCGCGCAACAGGATGATCACGGTCAGAATGGACCGCAGCTGCGGCAAGGTCACGTCCCAGAAGCGGGCGATCGGTCCTGCGCCGTCGATGCGGGCGGCCTCGTAGAGGTTTTCCGGGATCGTCTGCAGACGCGCCAGAACGGCGATCACGACAAAGGGAAAGTACTTCCAGGCCCCCACGAGGATCACGCCGATCATCGCGTTGGGCATCGATCCCAGCCAGTCCAGCGGCATGTCGATGATGCCAAGCTGCATGAGGCCCTGGTTCAGCGCGCCGTAAAGGTCGTTGAACAGCCATTTCCAGACCAGGACGGCCACGACGGTGGACAGGAAGTAGGGAAACAGCACCAGGCTGCGCGCCAGGGATCGAAACCAGATGTTCTGGTGCAGGAGCAGGGCAATGCCGACACCTGCCACGATCTGAAGCGTCAGCGTGCCGACGGTCCAGACGATGGTGACGCGCAGCGAGCTCCAGAAGGCCTTGCCAGTCAGCAGCTCGATATAGTTGTCAGCCCCGACGAAGCCGCCTTGCAGGGTCGGGGTGTAGATCTGGAACACCGACAGGTAGAGCGCCGCCAGAAGCGGATAGACGATCACCAGCAGGAAGACGAGGATCGTGGGCGTGATCAGCACCACGCCAAGACGCGCATAGGCACGTTCCAGCGGCGACAGACCGTTGCGGGGAGGGTCGGTGGTCAACGTGGTCATGGAAAGTCCCGAAGATGAGGGGGCCGGCCGCAGGTGAAACACCCGCAGCCGGACGGAGTGGTGACAGTCGGGGCGCTTAGGCGCCCATGATGTCCTCGATTCGGCTGGCGGTTTCGCCCAGCACCACATCGACGTTTTCATCGTTCAGCACGACGCGCTGGACCATCTCTGCGATCACGCCGGAGTTCACGACTTCGCCGGCGCGGGTGTTGGGCTGGTGCTCCGGGCTTTCCCAACCCAGGTTGAAGCCGTTCGCGGCGGCTTCGGACATCAGATCGACTTCGGCCCTGTACTTCTCGATGATCGGATCGTTCAGGTAGTCCGGGTCCTGCGCGATGGTCTTGAGCACCGGCAGGACGTGACCCGGGGCGGCGTGCAGCTGCTGGATGTAGCCCTCGGGATCATAGAGGAAGGCCGCGAACTGCTTGGTCGCTTCCATGTTCGACGCCTGCTTGGGGATGAACACTGACGGGAAGTCGTTGAAGGTCCAAGGCGCGATATCCCGGGATTTCGTCGGGTAGGTGTCGCAGGTGATGTGATCCGCGATGGCGGGGTTCTGGTTGTTGACGTTGACCAGAACGCGGCCGGTATAGACGCCGGTGGCGCAGGCGCCGGACACGAAGGCCGTCAGGCTGTCGCCCCAGCTGTAGTTGGTGGCCCCCGGCGGGCAGTACTCGCGCATGGCCTTGTAGAATTCCAGCGCGTCGCGGGTTTCCTGGCTGTCGATGGCCACCTCGAGATCGGGCGAGAAGACCATGCCGCCCGCCTGGTGGATGACACCGATGAAGATCAGCGAAGTCATCGAATTGCGCCCGTAGGGCAGGGGCGCGCCGTAGATGCCACCGCCCTGCATTTTACTACAGGCGGACAGAAGTTCGTCCCACGTGCGTGGATTGGCCTCGATCCCGGCCTTTTCCATCAGGTCCTTGCGCAGCCAGATCACATTGGCCGAGGAGTTGCCGATGGAGGTGCCGGCGTATTGTCCCTTGTCGATCTCGTAGATCCGGTTGACGCCGTCGTAGAATTTCTCGGGGCCGATCATCTCGATCACGTCGTTGAAGGGCTCCAGCAGACCGTTGCGCCAGTAGTTCGACACGGCGAAGCTGGGCAGGTGGGTCACGACGTTCGGAACGTCTCCGCTGGCAAAAGCCGCTGCCAATTGAGGGGCGTAGCCTTCGTCCGAGGTCTTTTCGAACACGACTTTGATATTCGGCTGCGCGGCTTCGAAGTTGGCGATCTGGGTTCGGTAAGCCGCCATTTGCTCTGGCGATGATTGAGGCGACCACCAGCGCAGGGTGATCTTCTCTTGCGCCAGGATCCGGCGCGGCATGAGGGCCGCGGCGCCGGCCGCTGCCATTCCGGTAAGAACCGTGCGACGCGGCAGTCCCGCGTTCGTCATTTTATTGGTGGTCATAAGACACTCCCATGTTGGCGATGTCCGCATATCGAACATATGTCCGGATTATTGCTTCGACATGTTTCAGATCGCAAGTGTTTTTTGCGAAACACTCGGATGAAGGAGGGTTCCTATGCGCCATTTGTGGTGTTAGTTCGGAGCGCGAACAAAAAAATGGATCTCAGATGGCGAAACCTGCAAAGACCAGCTCCGTTCAGGCCGCGAGCGACACGCGCCTTGGCACCGTCACAGCCGAAGCTGGAGACGAGAATGACAAGCTGTCCAGCCGGGACTTCGTCAGTTCGCTGTCCCGGGGGCTGGAAATCCTGTCCAGCTTCAGCCGCACCTCTAAGAAGATGACGCTGTCCGAAGTTGCCGCGGAAACCGGGATGAGCCGCGCCACGGCGCGTCGTTTCCTGCTGACCCTGGTCAAGGAAGGCTACGTCATAACGGACGGCAAGTTGTTCGACCTGACGCCGAAGGTCCTGGACCTCGGGTTTTCCGTGCTGTCCAAGATCGGGATCTGGGATCGTGCCCGCCCCTTCATGGAGCGCCTGTCCGAACAGACCGGCGAAAGCTGCACGGCCGCTATCCTGGACGGGCTGGACGTGGTCTATGTGGCCGGTGTCCAGGCGCACAACATCATCAGTGTCGGGATCACCGTGGGCAGCCGGCAATCGGCCTTTTATACCGCGAATGGTCGTGTCCTGCTGGCGTCACAGCCAGAGGAAAACTGGGACGGCATCATCGCCAATGCCCGGCTGGTGCCGCGCACTCGTCACAGCGTGACCAACAAGGCCGAGCTGCGCGCGACCCTGGAAACTGTGCGCGATCAAGGCTGGGCCCTGGTCGATCAGGAGCTGGAAGAGGGGCTGCTGTCGATCGCGATCCCGCTGAAGTTCCGGTCCGGTGTTCTGGCAGGGTCGATCAATATCGCCGTTCCGTCGATCCGGGCCACACGTGACACGATGGTGGATGTCTACCTGCCGAAGCTGCGTGAAACCGCGGAAGACATTCAGAAGTCCCTGGCGCACTGATCGCGCAAGGCTGGCGGTCAGGCCCGCCAGCGCGCCGGTGCATAGGGCGCAGGGTCGACGGGCGGGGTCAGGCCAAGTGCCAGGCTGACTGCCGTACGGCCTGTTATCGGGCCCAGCGTGTAACCGGCATCACCAGGAAGCGCGAAGAACACGCGGCTGCCATGCGAGGCCGGGCCGATCGTCGACTTGCCGTCCACGGGCGTGTTGTAACCCGCCCAGGTCCTCAGCACGCGCAACCCGCCGATGCCCGGCGCGATCTGTGCCGCAAGGGCCACATTGCCCAGAAGGCTGGTCTTGCGGATGCCGGGCGCCTGCCGGTCCGCGGTGGCGGTCCGGGCCTCCCACCCGCCGCCGATCACCACCTGGCCCGAACGGAACTGCTTGAGCGTGATGGGACGTTCGGCGTGCTGGACAAGATGGTGGATCCGGTATTCCCCGGCCTCGGTGATGTTCATGTGCAGCGGTTCCGGCGGGGTGGACAGGTTCAGGCCCAGCCGTCCGGCCAGCGCACCTGCGCCCCAGGCAGCTGCGATCAGGATCGCGTCGGCGGCATAGGCGCGGGCACCATGAGCGACCGGGTGCGGGCCGTCCTCGATACCCGTGATCCGGTCATGAACGTGACGCACCCCAAGCGCATCCAGCGCGGCGCGCATCTTGCGGTTGGCGACGAGCGGGTTCAGTTTTCCTTCGTTGCGACACAGCTCTGCACCGGCGATCTGCTCAGACAGCCAGGGGGCCAGCGCGTGAAGCGCGTCCCGGTTCAGAATCTCGACGTCCAGTCCCTTGCGCGCTTCGCGCCCTGCCTTCTCATGCAGGAACTCCAGCTGCGCCGGGGTCTCTGCCAGCATCAGCCCGCCCTCGCGGGTCAGCTCCACCCCGCCCAGCCTGGCATCCAGCGCTTCCCATTCGCCCACCGCTGCCAGGTAGAGCGGCAGGGAGCTTTCAAGGTTGTCCGCCAGATGCGGGTTGAGCCGCAGGAACCGGCTTTGCATCTGGACATGCAGGCTTCCGGCGTTGGCGTGGGAGCCGGCGTTGCGCTGCGCATCGACGATGGTCACGCGCGCGCCCGCTTCGGCGGCGACCAAGGCGGCCACCTGCCCGGTGATGCCGCCCCCGATGATTAGCAGGTCGGTCATTCAGGATCGTCCAGCAGCGCCTCGGCGGCGGTGATCGCGGCAATGTCCACCGGCTTGATCGGGACGCGTGGTGCGAAATACGACAGGTCTTCGAGCGGCAGACCCTGGCGACGTGCCATGATGCCTGCCACCGCCGGTGCGCAATAGCGGCCCTGGCAGCGGCCCATACCGATGCGCGTGGCCCGTTTCAGAGCGCCGATATCGGTTGGGTCATCCGTGAGCGCGGCATCCAGCTGTGCCTTGGTCACCTCTTCACAACGACAGATGTGCGTTTCCGGAGCGGCCTCTTCAGGCAAGGGCAGCCTGGCGGAATAGAGTCGCCAGAGTGCATCCTGAAAGCCCCGGTGACGGCGCAATGCGCTGTCGTCATCCGGTCGGGAGCTGGCGCCGGTGGCGGCCCGGCCCGCGATGTGGCCTTCGACCATTGCGGCGGGGGCCCCGCCCAGACCGCAGCAGTCACCCACCGCGTAAACCCCGGGAACCGTCGTCTCGCAGGTGGAAGAGCGCGTTACCCGCAGGTGGTCGAAACGCGCGTCGTAGGTCATGTCGCAGCCCAGCAGGCGCAGGATCTCGTTAGAGGGCTGAAAGCCGTAGTTCAGCAGCACCGCGTCGGCCTCGACTTGGGCCGGGCGCCCGCGGGCAGAATACTCGACCATAAGCGCGCTGTTCTGCGCGTGGATGGCGTGGGGCAGGGCGTCATGGGTGACACGTACTCCGTATCGGCGCAGGCGGGCCAGCATGGTGAAGCCCTTGCGGGTCAACCCGGTATCCCGCCGTGCCATGTCCAGCGCCGCGAAGGGGCGGGTCGCGGGTGCCGGCGCGGCCTCGGCCAGGACGACGATCTCGGCGCCGCCCGCGGTCAGTTCCTGCGCAACCTGTGCGACGAGCGGGCCATTGCCGAACAGCGCGACGCGCTTGCCGGGCAGGGTGCGATAGCTTCGCCACAAGGTCTGGGCGGCGCCGACCGTCATCACGCCGGGCAGCGTCCAGCCGGGGATCATCGCGGGACGTTCATAGGCGCCCGTTGCCACGATCAGACGATCGGGCGCGATGGCATAGACGGCCTCGGGGCTGGTGGCCATGATCTCTGGCCCGTCGAAGGCGCCCCAGACCTCTGTCTGAGACAAGAGCGTGACGCCGGCCTCTCGAGCCCTGCGCTGCAACTCACGACCTTCGCTTTGCTGCGGATCCAGCGGGGCCTTCTGCGTGTCGGCGGATTGCTTGAAATACTGGCCGCCGGGCACCTTGCGTTCGTCCAGCAGCACGACCTCGGCCCCTGCGTCACGCGCGGCGATGGCGGCAGACAGGCCACCTGCGCCTCCGCCGATGACCAGCACCTCCGGGGTCAGGCGTTTGGGGGTCAGGCTGCGCGGAGCGGGCGGCGTCAGTGGCGGGCGCGCCACCTGCGTTTCGACCTTCATGCCCTCACGGACGGGGGTCATGCAGGCGCGCTGGTTGGGTTGCCCGTCCACGGTGACAAGGCAATCCTGGCAGACCCCCATGCCGCAGAAGATACCGCGCTTGGCCTCTGTATCGGTCTGGCGGAAGGCGCGATGCCCGGCGGCGGTCAGCGCGGCGGCAACGACGTCGGTGCTGGCGCAGGTGATTTCTTGTCCGTCAAAGGTAAAGCGGCGGGTCATGACTGTGTCCCTTGCAGGATTTTCCGCCGTCCGTCCAGCAGGCGGGCCAGAGCCTCTTCGCGCCATATGCGGCGGTCGGGCAGCGCGGCCTCTGACAGTACGGCGCGGCGTTCGGCCTCTACCCGGTCGACCAGTGCGGGGGGCCAATCGGGTGCCTTTTCGCCCCGGTCGCGGCCGATGGCGGCATAGGCTGGCCCCAGTCGTTCTGCGTGGCCGCGCACCCCGCCGGCGGTGTTCAGGTCGGCTGTTTCGAACGGGCCGGACAGCGCCCAGCGGGGGCCAAGCCCGTCGCGCACCAGCCGGTCCAGCGCATCAACGCTGATCACCTTTTCATCGACCAGCCGGTAGGCCTCGCGCAGAAGGGCGGATTGCAGGCGGTTGAAGACGAAGGCCGGGACTTCGTGGCCAAGGCGGGCGGGGTCATAGCCACCTTGCCGGAACAGCGTCTCGGCGCGATCCAGTGTCGTGGCGGTGGTCCCCGGAGCGGGAACAAGCTCCAGGACCCGCAGCAGGCTGGGGGGGTTGGCAGGGTGGGCGACAAGGCAGCGCGCCTGGTCAGCTGGGTCCGGCAGGATTTGCGACATCGGAATGGCAGAGGAGGCGGTGGCCAGGACGGTCGTCTCGCTGCGCGCAATCAGATCGGCGAACAGGGCCTGCTTGGCGTCGAGCCGTTCGGGTCCGGCTTCGATTACCAGGGGATCCGTGATGCGGTCCGGCAGGGCGGCGCCGTAGGTCGCGGTGCCGCGCGGCGTGTCCAGTCCCGCCAGTGCCATGGCCCTGGCGTGGCGACCGATGAGGTCTGGTGCTGCGTCCCGGGCCGGTTGCGCAGGATCGCAGAGCGTCACGTCGAAACCCGCGGCCATGAACGCCGCGGCGAAGCCGGTGCCGATGGGCCCGGCTCCCAGGATGAGAACCGTTCGCGCGTCATTCATGTTGCTCGACTCCCTAGTGTTCGTTATGTGAACAATTGTGCGAAATGTCGAATGGCGTCAAGAGCGCCGGAAAGGGAAAGCCGATGTTGAAGGGCAAGACGGTGCTTGTCACGGGCGCCTCCAAGGGAATTGGACAGCAGATCGCCCGAGAGGTTGCAGCCCGTGGAGCGCGGGTCGTGGCGCATTACGGCCGGGATCGCGCGGGCGCCCAAGCGGCCCTGGAGGGCGTGGCTGAGGAGCGTGCGATCCTGTTGCAAGGGGATCTTGCCGCGCCCGGTGGCGCTGAAGAGATCTTTGCAAAGGCGGTGGAGCTAACCGGCGGCCTGGATGGCATGGTCAACAACGCGGCGGTCATGCGCTTTGCCGGCGGCATCGACGATACGGATGAAGACTGGGCCGATGTCTGGTCCGAAACCTTCCAGGTCAACGTGTTCGCGGCCTCGATCCTTCTCCGGCAGGCGGTGCGGCATTTCCGTGAGCGCGGTGGCGGTGAGATCGTCGGGATTTCCAGCTGGGCCGCGCAGAAAGGTGTCACCAATCCGCAGACCATCGCCTATGCCGCGTCGAAAGCGGCCTTCAAGGCTGCCTTGCAGACTGTCGCAACCGGCTATGCCCGTGATGGTATCCGCACTTACATCATCGCACCTGGTGTCGTGGACACCAAGATGAGCCGAGATTTTGCTGAAAGCCAGGGCGGGCGCCATGTTGTTGAAGACCGGTTGACCATGGGGGCGTTCGTGCCGCCGTCGGACATCGCCGCGCTGGCCGCCTTCTGCCTGTCGGGCCAGTGCCACCACCTGTCCGGCGCGACGCTGGACGTGAACGGGGCCAGCTACATTCGCTGAGACCGGCTGAAAGAGGCAGCTAGACGACCCCGTCCCTGAAGGTCCCGCTGTGCTGTTTCACCTTTTTCGTGACGTTTAGAGCTGACCGGCGCCGTGTTACCGGCGCCGGTTCATGTTCTTGGGGTCAGGACGCAAGCTTCAGATAGAACGCATAGAGCTTTGGCAGGATCGACGCGGGCTCCGGATGTCCCAGTTTTTGCGCGGCGTGATACGGCCAGGCAGGGTCGCTCAGCATGCCACGGGCCAGCGCAACAAGGTCGGCCTTGCCCTCTGCCACGATGCTGTTGGCCAGCTCGGGGTCGCTTATCATGCCGACGGCCACGGTCGGAAGGCCGGTGTCCTGGCGTATACGCTCTGCGAAGGGAACCTGGAAACCCGGCTCCGGCTTTTGCTGGGTCAGCCGCATGCCAGCCGGGATCCCCCCGCCCGAGGCATCGATCATGTCGACCCCTTCGGCGCGCAGGGCATGGCTGAGGGCGACGGTGTCGTACAGCGTCAGCCCGCCGCCTTCGCCATCGACGCAGGAGGCGCGGTAAAGAAGCGGCATGTCGTCCGGCAGCGCGGCCCGCACGGCCCGGGCTACTTCAACCGGAAGGCGCATCCGGTTTTCCACCGGCCCGCCATAGTCATCGGTGCGACGGTTGGAGTACGGCGACATGAATTCATGCAGCAGGTAGCCATGGGCGCCGTGGATCTCTACGCCGTCGAAGCCGGCCTCGATGGCACGTCGGGCGGCGGCGGCGAAATCGCGGATCACACCCTCGATCCCGGCAGCATCAAGCGCCTGGGGGGTATGCCAGCCTTCGCGGGCGGGCAGGGCAGAGGGCGCGAAGGTCTGCCAGGCCGGTCCTGATCCCTGTGGATCCAGAGGACCCGCCCCGTCCCAGGGCCGCTTGGTCGAGGCCTTGGCCCCGGCGTGGTTGATCTGCACGAAGACAGGAATGCCTTGCGCACGGTATAGGTCTGTGACCTCGCGCCATGCGGCGACCTGTGCATCATTGTAAAGCCCCGTGCAACCGGGGCTGATGCGGCCCTCTGGACTGATGCCCGTCGCCTCCACCACGACCGAGCCAACGCCCGAGGTGGCATAGCGCCCGTGGTGCGCGCGGTGCCAGGCATTGGGCACACCGTCGATGGCCTGGTACTGGCACATCGGTGCCAGCATGATCCGGTTGGGAAAGGTGACGCCGCGCAGTTGAAAGGGCGTGAATAGCGGAATGTCTGTCATGCCGCCCTGCTTTCGAGTTCGTCCATAAGCTTGTCAAGCTCATCCATGATGCCCTTCAACCGTTCGGCCTTGGCCAGATCTTCAGCGCCGAGCGAGGCAAAGGTGGTCAGCGGGGGACGGACGTCACCAACCGGGTAGCCCGCCTTGGCCGCCAGCGCCTTGGAATAACACTGATGCCCGTAGGTTGGGTGGCCTTCGGCGATGACGTGTTCGATCACCGTGATGTGGCGCTGAATGCGCTTGGCATCCTCGATCCGGCCGGCCTCCAGAAGCTCCCAGATCCTGGTAGAGGCGCGCGGGATGTAATTGCCGAAGGGGTTCACGTATCCCACAGCGCCCAGAAGGAAGCTTTCCACGATCCGCTCGCCGGCAAATACATTCATGACGCCTTCGGTCTCTTCGACGATGTCGTAGACGCGGGCGACGTCCATCGACGCCTCCTTGATGTGGCGGACGGTGTCGAATTCGCGGGTCAGGCGGCCGACCAGTTTCGCGGACATGTCGACGTTGGAGGTGACCGGGTTGTTATAGAGCATGATCGGAAGATCGCAGGTCCGGGTTATCGTGTCGTAATAGCCGACGATCTCGTCCTCGGTCGGGGTGTAATAGTAGGGTGGGATGATCATCAGGCCCTGGGCACCGGCGTCCTGCGCTTCGCGCGCATAGCGGGCGGCGGTCGGGGAATGCGCGTTCGCGGCCCCCACCAGCACGTCGATGCGGCCATCCACATGGGCGACCGTATCCTCGATATAGCGGCGACGCTCATCGTCGGTGACGGTCAGGAACTCGCCCGATGTACCAAGGATGATGATCCCGGGCGCGCCTTGCGCGATCTGCCAGTCGACAAAGCGGCGGTTGGCAGCAAGGTCGATATCGCCACCATCCTCGGTAAAGGGCGTGACATTTACCGAGTAGCTTCCACGAAACTCTTTCATATCTCTCTCCGGATTACAGCGCGGCCCAGCCGTGGTCGGCGAGGATGGCGTGGGATTTGCGATAGTCGCCATCAGGGTCGTTGGCGGGATCATTGGCGTCGGCGATGATTTCCAGAACGGTCATCTTGTCGTAGCCAATGTCTTTCAGGGCCTGCAGGGTGGGGCCGGGATCGACGATTCCGGTGCCCAGGCATTCGTGCTTGAAGACATCCGCCGGCGTATCCGAAATGTGCACGTTCTCGACCAGGTCGCCCAGCATCCGGATCGCCTCGGCCGGGTCCTCCTTGATGTAGATCGAGTTGCAGACATCGAAGTTCACGCCCACATCACCGATCCGCTCGCAGAGCTCCTTCATGTCCAGGGCGGTGGGGCGATGCGTGAAGGGAACGTTTTCCAGCAGGATGCGGACATTGGCGCCTTTGGCGTGCTCCACCACCTTTTGCGCGCTCTCGACGAACCAGTCGTCCAGCCAGGTCTTGGGCGGATCGATCAGCCCGCCATGGGGCCCCGGGATCATTACCACGTAGGGGCACGACAGATCCGCAGCCAGGTCGATGGTCTCGCGATAGCGATCCACCGTGTAATCGCGCATCAGGCGGTCCGGAGCGTTGGGGTTGTTATCGATCAGCGGATAGCAAAGGGACGTGATCCGAGCGCCTTCGCCATCCAGCCAGGACTTGTAGGCGCGAACGTCGTTGCGCGACAGCTCTGCAGGCCAGCAATGCGGCGGAAAGATCATCAGCTCGAAATTGCGGTAGCCCAGCCCGCGCAGGTGGCGCAAGGAGTCCAGCCCGGTTTTCGAGTAGAGATGCGGAAAAGTACTGGCGGCGACTTCTAGTGCCATTGGGGGGAACCTCCGTGTCAGTAAAATCTGTATGTTCATTATGCGGACAAAAGTTAGTATATCGAACATAAGAGAGTCTTCAACGGGGATTTGTTCATGCGCTACGATCTTGCGATCATCGGCGGGGGGTTGGCTGGAACGGCTACCGCATATTATGCGGCGCGCGCCGGGGCGCGGGTGATCTTGCTGGAGCGACGGGATTTGAACCTGGGCGCGTCCGGGTCAAATGCGGGGTCAATCCACGCGCAGATCCCCTTCGACCCGTTCCGCAATCTCGGGGCCGATTGGGCGCGCCGTTATGCCGAGGTGCTCCCACTTTTCATAAAGTCGATCGACCTTTGGGCGGGGCTCGAAAAGGAGCTGGGCGGAGAGCTCGGTTTTGTCGGCAAGGGCGGCTTGATGGTGGCCGGGTCAAAGGCCGAGCTAGAGATGCTGCAAGAGAAATCCGCCATCGAACGGGCGCAGGGTTTGCGCATCGATATCTGGAGCGCGCAGGACCTTTCCGAACAGGCGCCCTTCTTGACGAAGGGCTTTCCGGGCGGTGCCTTTTGTCCCATCGAAGGCAAGGCCGACCCGTTCCGTGTCGCGCCCCTGTTTGCCAGCCGTGCCATCGAAGCGGGGACGGCGCTACGCCGCAATGCCCCGGTCACGGCAATTGACCGTGAAAACGGGGGATTCGTCATTACAGCGGGCGGCACCCCCGTTCACGCTGCCCGTGTCGTCAATGCCGCCGGCGCACAGGCGGCGGAAGTGGCAGCGATGTTGGGCGTTTCCGTCCCGATCGAAGCCCATGCCATCCAGGTCAGTGTCACCGAGAAACGCCCCCCTCTGCTGCCATGGCTCCTGTACTTCACGTCCGAGAAGCTGACCCTGAAACAGGCCGCCGAGGGCGGCTTTCTGATTGGCGGTGGATGGCCCGCGCGCATGCGCGGCGGCCCGGTGGTCGATCACCGATCGACCCTGCGCAACCTCGCCTTGGCGCAGCGCCTTGTGCCGGCGCTGGCCGATGTCCAGATCGTGCGCAGTTGGGCCGCCATGGTGAACGGGACGCCCGATTGGCGGCCCGTCTTGGGCGAGGTGCCGCAAGTTCCGGGCTTCTTCCTTAACCTTTTCCCCTGGATGGGCTTCACCGCCGGGCCCGTGGTGTCAAAGGCCATCGCGGCGCTGTCGCTTGGCATGACGCCTGACGTGGATCTGGCACCCTTTTCGCTCTGATGAGCCTTTGGTTGGCGAACTTTTGTTGCCAAATGCGCAAGGTGTTCGTTATACGAACAAATGTACGCAAAAATAGGAGAGTCGCATGTCGGACTGGATGCGTCAGACCAACCTGATCGGTGGAGCATGGGTAGGGGCCGATAACGGAGGCACGATAGACGTCACCGACCCCTCCAGCGGAGAGGTCATCGGACAGGTGCCTAATTCCGGCGCGGCCGAAACCCGCCGGGCCATCGAAGCCGCCCACGCGGCCTTCCCCGCCTATGCTGCAAAGACGGTGACAGAGCGCGCCGCGCTGCTGCGGGCGCTGGCGGCGGAAATCACTGCGAACGCCGAGGATCTTGCGCGCATCCTGACGATGGAGCAGGGAAAGCCGCTGGCCGAAGCCCGGGGAGAGGTGATGTCTTCGGCGGCCTATGTGCAATGGTTCGCAGAAGAGGCGCGCCGCACCCGAGGTGAGGTCATCCCGTCGCCCTGGCCCAATCGACGCCTGATGACGACCAAGCATCCCGTCGGCGTCGTCGCAGCTATCACGCCGTGGAACTTTCCCAGCTCCATGCTGGCACGCAAACTGGGGCCGGCCTTGGCGGCGGGTTGCCCGGTTGTGGTGAAACCGGCAACAGCGACCCCCTATAGCGGGCTTGCCTGGGGAATTCTGGCAGAGCGCGCCGGCTTCCCGCCAGGGGTGGTCAACATCCTGACCGGTTCGGCCCGCGCCATCGGCGGAGAGATCATGGACAACCCCCTGGTGCGCAAGGTCACGTTCACCGGGTCGACGGAGATCGGCAAGGAGCTGCTGCGCGGTGCCGCCGGAACGGTGAAGAAGGTCAGCATGGAACTGGGGGGCAACGCCCCCTTCATCGTGTTTGACGACGCGGATGTCGACCGGGCCGTGGATGGCGCCATGATTGCCAAGTTCCGCAACGCCGGGCAAACCTGCATCTGTTCAAACCGCGTCTACGTCCAAGCTGGCATCTACGACACCTTTGTCGAGCGGCTGGCGGAACGTGCGAAGGCGCTGAACGTCGCGCCGGGCCTCGAAGAGGGTGCGGAACAAGGCCCGCTGGTCGACGCCCCCGCCTTGGAAAAGATCTCTGAGTTGGTGAAGGACGCCGTGGACAAGGGCGGGCGTGTGCTGGCCGGCGGGAGAGCGCATGAACGCGGCGGGCTGTTCTATACCCCGACCGTCATCGCCGACGCCACGCCGCAAATGCGCGTCACCCAGGAAGAGATCTTCGGCCCTGTTGCCCCGGTCTACCGTTTCGAGACCGAGGAAGAGGTCATCGCCATGGCCAATGACACGGTCTACGGGCTTGCCGCCTATGCCTATACCGGCGACCTGGGGCGCGCGTTCCGGCTTCAGGACGGGTTGGAATACGGGCTGATCGGTATCAATGAAGTGCTGATCGTGACCCCGGAAATCCCCTTCGGCGGTCTGAAGGAATCCGGCATGGGCAAGGAAGGCGGCTGGCAGGGCCTCGATGACTATCTCGAAACCCGGTACACCTGCATCGGCGGATTGTGAGCACAGGTTTCCCTTGGGGATGATGGCGTCAAGTCGCTGAGATAGCTTGAGTTTCCACCGACCTCTAAATGACCAGACTGCCCTGTCGAGGATGGCGCCGCACCCGTGGCGCCTTCACCTCAACAGGAGCGTGAGCGGGACCTGGGATAGCCTGCGTGTCCTAAACCGCAGTGGCGGCAGCTGCGCCCATTCCGCACAGAAAGCATCGAAAGGACGCCGACATGATCACGCTTGAAGGCAAAACCGCGCTTGTCACGGGCGGCGCTCAGGGCCTGGGCCGGGCCATCGCCAAGACCCTCGCGCAGGCCGGGGCCTCTGTCTGCGTGCTGGACCTGCCCGACGTGCTGTCCCGGGTCGAATTGCCCAAGGGCTGGCACCGTCTTCCCTTGGATCTGACCGCCCCTGATGTCGAAACGAACCTGCTTGACGGTCTGGCCGAGCTGGGAGCGCTGGACATCCTGATTGCCAATGCCGGACGCGTGCCGCCCTGGCGGCGGATCGAGGCATTGGACATGGAGGAGTGGGACGCGGCCTTTACCCTGAACGTGCGGGCCGTTGCGCTATGCCTGAAATGCGCCACACCGTGCCTGCGCCTATCGCGGGGGGCAGTGGTGCTCATGGCATCGATCAACGGGTACAAGGCCCATCCCGACCAGGCTCTTTACACCACAACGAAACACGCGGTCCTCGGATTGGCGCGCTCGGCCGCTCAGGACTTGGGACGGTACGGGGTGCGCGTCAATGCTCTGGCACCGGGGCCGGTGATGACCGATGCCTTGCGCGGACGGATCGAGGCGCGCGCGGCCAAGGGCGGCACGTCGATGGAACAGGCCATTGCGGAGCTGTCCGCCGAAACGGCTCTGGGCCGGCTGGTGACCGAGGAAGACGTCGCAAATGCCGCGTGCTTCCTTGCATCGCCACTGGCGGCCGGGATCACCGGAACCTGCCTGCCGATCGAAGCTGGCTTGCGTTGAGGCGCTACCTTGCGCGTGCCTCCATTTCGCTGACCGGGGCAGGTTATTCTGGACAGCCTCTAATAGAGATTATGTTAATAGAATTGGTTGGGCCGTTAATACCCGGCTCGCTTAGCGGCGCCGAGCAAGCCTTATGGTTTCGTGGTCGCAGCGCATTCCGTTCGGTATGCGCGACATGGCTCTTCATTTCGTCACAGAAAGGTTGAGTAAGTCGACCTTTGCGGAGCTAGTCGAGGCGTAGCGCGCCGCGGTAGGCCTTTGCGGGAAGCAAATTCGTGGTAGGACCAGGGCAAGGGTTTGTCTTGCTCCGAGGGACTAGCTTGAGGTGTTTAGCTGCTACCCTAGTTTATTATTCCGCGTGATGGCAGCGCACTCGGGTTGCGCCGATCCTTCGAGTTTCCGGGACCACGCTGCGGCACAGGTCCGTCGCCAGCGGGCAGCGCGGATGGTAGTGGCATCCAGGAGGCGGATTGATAGCATCGGGGATTTCGCCCTTGGGTGGTTCGACTTCGCGGCCAAAGGCGTCCATGCGCGGCGCGGCCGCAAACAGCATCTGCGTATAGGGATGCTTGGGCTCTGCGAAAAGACGATCACGCGGCGCCTCTTCGACGAGTGCGCCCAGGTACAACACGCCGATCCGATCTGCCATGTGCTGCACAACGGTCAGATCGTGACTGATGAACAGGTAGGTCAGCCCCATCTCTTCGCGCAGGTCCGACATCAGGTTCAGGACTTGGCTTTGAACGCTGACATCCAGCGCGCTGGTCGGTTCGTCGCAGATGATGATCCTGGGATGAGAGGCCAAGGCGCGTGCGATGCAGATCCGTTGCCTTTGCCCACCGGAGAATTCATGCGGGAACTTGCCGGCATCCGCCGCGGACAGGCCCACCTGTTCCAGAAGGCGCTCGGCAAGGCCGTCAGTCGCGACGCCCCGGATGGCGACGGGCTCTGCGATGATGTCGCGCACCTTCCAGCGCGGGTTGAGCGAGGCATAGGGATCCTGAAAGATCATCTGCAAGTTGCGCCTGGCTTCTGCAGCTTGCTCCGCGCCTGTGGAGACGATGTCGATGCCATTCACTTCGACCACGCCCGAAGAGGCCGGGACCAAGCCGGCCACGATGCGCCCGATGGTGGACTTGCCCGAGCCGCTTTCGCCGACCAGCGCGTAGACACTGTTTTCCGGGATTTCCAGGCTGACGTCATCCACGGCACGCAGCGTGGCGCGGGGAAGCCGCTCGATCACGCGGTTCAGCCAGGGTTTTGAGACGTCGAAATCGCGGGTCAGCGACTTCAGTCTTATGCTCGCGCTCATGCCGGGGTCTCCTCTGGCTGGTGCATCGGGAACCAGCAAGCTGCGCGGCCATCGCAGGCGGTCAGGCTGGGCCCGGGCGCCTGACGACAGCGCACTTCGGCCCGGTCGCAACGTGGATGAAAGGGGCAGCCCTCCGGCAGTGCATCCAGACGCGGCATGGACCCGGGGATCTGCCGCAGGCGCCGTTGCCCTCGGGATGCATCCGGCGTCGAGGCCATCAACCCGGTGGTATAGGGATGGCGGGCGCGGCCCACCACGTCGCGCACCGGCCCCAGCTCTGCCAGGCGACCGGCGTACATGACGGCGACGCGATCGGCGGCCTCTGCAATCACGCCCATGTCATGGGTCACCAGCATCACGGCCACGCCACGTTCGCGGCATAGGCGTTTCAGCAGGGCGATGATCTGCGCCTGCACGCTGACATCCAGCGCCGTCGTGGGTTCATCCGCGATCACCAGTTCGGGTTCGGCACAGAGCGCCAGCGCGATCACCACGCGCTGCCGCATGCCACCGGAAAACTCGTGAGGGTAGCTGCCAATCCTCTGGCGCGCGGCTGGAATGCCAACTTCGTCCAGCGCGGCCACCGCCCGGTTCAGCGCCTTTGCCCGGCTGACGGGCAGGTGCTCAAGGATCGTTTCGGTCAATTGGTCGCCGACGGTCAGCAAGGGGTTCAACGAGGTCAGCGGATCCTGGAAGATCATGCCCATCCGCCGTCCACGCAGGCGGCGCAGGGCCTCTCCCTTCAGATGGTGGATCGGCTCTCCGGTCAGCAGGATCTCACCCGATGCAATGCGCGCGGGTCGATCCAGGAGCCCGATGACGGCGTTGCCTGTCATCGACTTGCCGGCGCCGGATTCGCCCACGACGCCCAGGATTTCCCCCTTCGTGATATCGTAGCTCACGCCATCGACGGGCCGCAGGATGCCCCGGCGGGTGGGGATTTCGACCACAAGGTCGCGCACAGAAAGAACGGGTTCGCTCATCTCTTTCTCCTTCAGCGCAGGCGGGGGTTCAGGGCGTCGCGCAGCCAGTCCCCCAGGAGGTTGATCGACAGCGCCAGGGCCAAGAGGGTCAGGGCCGGGAACAGCAGGATCCACCACTCACCCGAGAACATGAAGCCCTGCCCGATCCGGATCAGCGTCCCCAGGCTGGGCTTGGTGGGAGGCGCGCCGACGCCGAGGAATGACAGTGTTGCCTCGGCGATGATCGCCAGCGCGAGAGAGATCGTGGCGATCACCAGCACCGGGTTCAACACGTTTGGCAGGATGTGGCGCAGCATGATAGAGAAGGGCTTTCGCCCGATCAGTCGCGCGGCCTGCACGTAGTCCCGGCGCTTCTCCACCAGCGTGGCGCCCCGCACGACGCGGGCGAATTGCACCCAGTCGCTGAGGCCAATGGCGAGGATCAGCACCCAGATCGCCATCTGGTCGCGGTAGGCGGGCGGGGTGATGCCCTTGGCAACACCAAAGATCAGCATTGCCACAAGGATCGCCGGAAAGGTCAGCTGGATGTCGGCCACCCGCATGATGAGCGCTTCGACCCAACCACCGAGGTAGCCCGCCAGGAGCCCCAGGATCACCCCGATTACCAATGCCAGCAGCACCGCTGAGAATCCCACGAACAGCGAGATCCGCATCCCGTAGAGGATCGTTGACAACACGTCCCGCCCCTGGTCATCGGTGCCCAGCAGGAACATGTCCTGCGTGAAGGCATTGGGCCGACCCGGCGGCGTAAAGCCGTTCATCAGGTTCAGCGACCCCGGGTCGAACGGATCATGCGGGGCAATCAGGGGCGCAAAGACCGCTGACAACACGAGGATCACCACCACAGCGGCCGAGACCATCGCCACGGGCGTGTGCCGGAATGACCATGCCAGGTCACTGTCCCAGGCGCGGGCCAGCCGGCTTGGCTCGCTTGGCGGCAAAGTTTCGGTTGGTCTGTCTTGCATTTCAGTGGCCTCCGGCCTTGCCGTCAATCCGCAAGCGGGGATCGATGGCGAAATAGAGCAGATCGACGATCAGGTTGATGGCCACGAACATGACAGAGATCATCATCAGGTAGGCGGCCATCACTGGGATATCGACGAACTGGATCGCGTTGATGAAAAGCAGGCCGACGCCGGGCCACTGGAATACCGTCTCGGTGATGATGGCAAAGGCGATGATGCTACCCAGCTGCAGGCCGGTAATAGTGATCACCGGCACCAGCGTGTTCTTCAGCGCATGGCGGAAATTGATTGCCCGTTCGCGCAGGCCGCGGGCACGACTGAACCGGATGTAATCCATCCGCAGCACTTCCAGCATCTCCGTGCGCACCAGCCGCATGATCAGGGTCATCTGATACAGGCCCAGGGTGATCGCCGGCAGAACCAGCGCCTTCAGCCCGCTTTGCGTCAGGAAGCCGGTGCTCCATCCGCCCAAGTTGACCACGTCGCCGCGCCCGAAGGAGGGCAGCCAGCCCAGCTCGACCGAGAACACATAGATCAGGAGGATGCCGATCAGGAAGGTGGGAAGCGACACGCCGATCAGCGACACGGTCATGATGACGTTGGCCGCCGCCCCGCGCCGTCGGATGGCCGTGAAGATCCCAAAGCCGATGCCCCCAAGAAGGGCGAGGAGCCCCGACACGGCGGCGAGCTCCAGTGTCGCGGGCAGGCGTTCGGCGAGGATCTCAGACACGGGCCGGCCCTGCCGATAGCTCAGCCCGAAGTTGCCTTGCACGGCCTGTTCAAGGAACTTCCAGTACTGCACGGCAAAGGGGCGATCCAGCCCCAGCTGGTCGCGCAGGCGGTCCACATCGGCTTGCGTGCGTTCCTGGCCCAGCATGTTCTCTACCGGATCGCCGACGAAGCTGAACATGGAAAAGGCGACAAAGCCGGTCACGAGCAGGACAAGAACGGACTGCGCCACGCGACGGATGATATAGGCAAGCATAAGGCTGGCGTATCCCGACAGGAATGAAACTGGATGGACGCGCCAGGCGGCAAGCTTGGCCTGCCGCCTGGCGTCACGAGGTGCAGTCTAGCTTACTCGACCGAGAAATACTTGAGCTTCACCTGGTCGTCCGCATCCACCGCAGCGCCGACGCTGGTCTTCATCGCCCAGTTCAGGACCTGGTGGTGGATCGGCAGATAGACTGCGTCAGCCTTGGCCATGGCCCACATCTCATCGATCATCGCGTCACGTTTCTCAAGGTCCACCTCGGCGGCAATCGCCTTGGTCATCTCGTCTAGCTTCTCGTTGGAATAGTGGGTGCCGTTCCAGGTGCCGTAGAGCTCGCCCTTGGTGTGATAGAGGAAGTTGAAGATGTACTCAGAGTCGTAGCTCGGCACGCCCCAGCCCAACATGTAGAAATCGGATTCAACACCGCTGATCAGGGGGAAGTGCTGTGCCTTGGGCTGCGCGTTCAGGTTCACGGTGACGCCGATCTGCGCCATCATGCCGACAACCGCCTGGCAGATCGCCTCGTCATTGACGTAGCGGTCGTTCGGGCAATCCAGCTGCACCGTAAAGCCATCGCCCCAGCCCGCTTCGGAAAGTTTGGCCTTGGCTGCCGCGACATCTGTCGCGGGCATGCTGTTCAGCTCTTCGCTCCACCCGTTCACGAACGGAGGCATGATGACGCCCGCCGGGATCGACTGGCCACGCATCACGACCTGTTTGATGGCATCGCGGTTGATCGCCATGTTCATCGCTTCGCGCACGGCCTTGTCCGCCATCGGGTTGCCCCCTTCTGGCGTTCCGTTCACAAGTTCGTCCGAGGTATTCAGACCGAAGAAGATCACGCGGTTCTGCGGAGAGGATACGATCTTCAGGCCCGGGTCCTGTTCGATGCGCTGAAGGTCCTGAACCGGCACATCCTGGATGAAGTCCACCTCACCCGAGAACAGGGCCGCCATCCGGGTCGATGGGTTCTGGATCGGCGTATAGACGATATCGCTGTAACCGATCGGGTAGGTGTCCTTGCCCCAATAGCCGTCAAACGCCGTCATCTCGGTCTTCACGTCGGCCTCGCGGCTGACCAGCTTGTAGGCCCCGGTTCCGTTGACGTTGCGCGAGGCATAGGTTTCATCGCCGCCCTCGACGTCCTGCACGTGGACGGTGTCATTTGCCTCGGCCCAATCCTTGTCGATGATCAGGATGTTCGGCAGCGCAGCGGGCAACAGCGGGTTCGGCCCCTTGGTGGTGATCCGCACCTCATAGTCGCTCACAGCTTCTACCGAAGCGACCGAGGAGATCAGGCCCTTCATGTCGGAATTCTCCGACAGGGCGCGCTCTAGGGAAAAAACCACGTCCTCTGCCGTGAAATCCGCCCCGTCGTGGAATTTCACACCTTCGCGCAGGGTGAAGTTCCAGACGTCGGGATTGTCCGAGCTCACGCTCCAATCAGTCGCCAGCGCGCCTTCAAGCTCGCCAGCGGGATTGCGCAGAACCAGAGGCTCCATCATCTGGTGCATCAGCGCCAGGGTGGGTCCTTCGTTCTGGGCGTGCGGATCCAAGGTCAGCGCATCGCCGGAGCGTGCCCATCGAAGCGTTTCGGCCTGCGCCATCGTCATCGACAATGTCAGTGCCGTTGCGGCCAGAAGCATGTTCTTCATCGGTTTAGTCTCCCTGTTATCTTTATTGTCCCGGTCAGGTGGGTGTGATTGTCAGGCCCCGTCTCCCGCGAGGCGCACGGCGCGGGGAAGCGAGGACAGAACCTCCACCCCTTCCGCGCCCATGATCACGATGTCCTCAAGGCGGATCCCGAAGCGGCCCGGAATGTAGATGCCCGGCTCTATCGAGAAGACCATTCCTTCCTGCAGAACGGTCTGTGAAGAGGACGTCAGGTAGGGCGGCTCATGGACCTCTAGCCCCAGCCCGTGGCCGGTACGGTGCACGAAGTACTCGCCATAGCCGGCATCGGTAATGACCTTGCGCGCTGCATCGTCGACTTCATGCGCCCTGACACCCGGCCGCGCGGCCGCCGCGGCCGCCTGCCAGGCGCGCTCGACCACGTCATGCACCTCCTGGTAGCCCTCGGGCAGGCTGCCCACCGCGGCCATGCGCGTGATGTCGCTGGGATAGCCGCCGAAGCCCGCCCCGATGTCAAAAACGATCGCATCGCCCTCTTCCAGCACCCGGTCACCGGTGGCGTGATGCGGAAAGGCGCCGTTCGGGCCGCTAGCACAAAGAGTGAAGGCCACGGCTGCGCCCTCTTCTGCGAAGCTGTCGCGCATTGCCTGGGCCACCTGCGATTCCGTCAGGCCGGGCCGGATTGCGGAAAAACCGGCTTCCATCGCGCGGTCCGCTACCGCCGCGCTGCTGCGCAAGGCTGCCAGCTCGGTCTCGTCCTTGATCATGCGCAGCGCCCCGATCAGGCCGTCGGCAAAGACCGGCTCTGCCCTGTCGAAGGTCCTTATGAGCGGAAGTGAGAAATCGGTGCGCATGGTTTCGTCCAGAACCAGCTGCGTCACGTTGCCGACCTTCTGCGCCAGGGTGCGCAGGGCCTCTTCGGGGCCGTCCTCGTCGCGCCAGGTGATCAGCGGCAGCCCGGCATTGGCGCCGGCCTGTTCGGCATTGACCGACGGCACGATGAAATGCGCACTGTCGCGCCCGATAGCCAGGAGCGTCAGCCGCTCGTCCGGATGCGGATGCCAGCCCAGCACCCAGTGCATATGGGCGCCGGGGCCCAAGGCAACGAGCTCTGCGCCCTGTTCGGTCATGGCCGCGCGAACGGCGGCCAGTTTGTCATCGGTTCGGCTCATGGTGTCTCCTTAGGCCGCGCGGGGCCGGGTATCCGGCGTGAGCGGGCTTTGGTAGGGTGTTTTCTGGAGGCGCGCGTCGAAATCAGCGCGCGCTTCGGCCAGCACTTTAGTATCGGTCAGAAGCTCGGCGGCGGCGGCCGCCAACGCTTTGCTGACTTGGGTCATCGCCTTGTGCGCGGCCGGTGCCTTGCCTTGCGCAGTGGTCTGCCAGGTGTGCAGCGGCGTTCCGATCGCCATGGTGCCCCCGCCCAGCTGAGCAAAGGGGACCTTCCAGCTGATATCGCCCAGATCGGTCGAGCCCAGCATCGGAACGCCACGTGTCTCGTAAGGGACGACGAAATCGCAGATGGGGGCATCGGTGGGCTCCACGCCGGAAGCCAGGAAGGAGGCTTCGATATCCGCATCCGTGAGGGTTCCCTGGATCCGGCGGGCGAAGTCCCTGTCGGCATCGTCGAATTGTGCCGGCCCGACCGCTTCGAGGTGGCGTTGCAAGAGCCGATAGAGCGGCGGGTTATCCAGCATCTCTGACATGGCCGAGATGAAATCGACCTCAACGCTGGTCTCCGTCATCGTCGCCGCGCCCCGCGCGACGTTGGTCACCCGCTCCACCAGGCTTTGCATGTCGCGACGCTTGAGCGACCGGACCGAGTAGCGCACCGTGGCACGCTCCTGCACGACATTGGGAGCTATCCCGCCGGAATCCGTTACCGCGTAATGCATCCGGCTGTCCTGCGGTACATGTTCGCGCAGGTAGTTCACGCCGACATTCATCAATTCCACCGCGTCTAGCGCGCTGCGACCCAGATGCGGAGAAACTGCGGCATGGGACGTGCGTCCTTTGAAGTGGAAATCCACCATCGCCACGGCCAGTGTCAGCGGCGGGATGATGCCGTTGAAGTTCGTCGGATGCCAGGACATCGCCGCATCGACGTCATCGAAAACCCCGTCACGCACCATGAAGGTCTTGGCGGCGCCGCCCTCTTCGGCGGGGCAGCCATAGTAGCGCACCCGACCCGGCAGGCCGTTGGCCTCCAGCCAGTCCTTGACCGCCGTTGCCGCCAGTAATGCGCCCGCGCCCAACAGGTTGTGCCCGCACCCGTGACCGCTGCCGCCCTGTTCGACCGGAGTGGGCTGATCCACACCAGCCTGCTGGCTGAGCCCTGGTAGCGCATCGTATTCCCCGAGGATCGCGATGACCGGGCCGCCCTGCCCTGCCTCGCCCATGACCGCCGTCTCGATCCCCGCGACTGCTTCGGTCACGCGGAATCCTTGTTGCTCGAGCATCTCGCGATGGGCCGCGGCCGATCGCTTTTCCTGATACAGCAGTTCCGGCGTTTCCCAGACGCGATCCGCCAAGTTGCAGAACCCGTCCTTCTTTGCCTCGACAAAGGACCAGAGCGCGTTTTCGTTGCTCATGATGGCAGCCTTCCAGTTGATTGAATTCTTTTTATTTCGCGACATTTGTTCGCATGTCGCACGTTGTGTCAAGCATTCCAGGTGGCGCATCGAATTCGTATGCCCTTCTTCGATGGTCACGTCGGGGCAAGGGTTTTGGGCCGGTGAAAAGGCGTCGCCGTGCTGTGCGTTGCAACGCACGGCGCAGGTATTGACTGAAGTGCGAGGAAGGCCCGAAAGGTACGTGCAGAGCGTTTGTGGCAGGGCCTGTCACGGCTTCTCTTGTGAAATCCGCCCTCAGACGAGTTCTCAAGCGATCCTTAACCTGAGCCTGCGATGTGTCCTGCGTCCGAGCGCGAACGAACACGTCCAAGTCAGGGACATCCTTAAGATGGCAGGCATCGTTGGTGGCTTCTCTTCTCAGCCAGAAAGCGAACAGAGAGGCCATCCGAACTTCGGGTCGCGAGGCGCGGCCTATGCCAAATTCTTCTCTTGCTAAAGCAAACTTCGCGCCTTCGTGCTCTTTGAAAGAGTTGGGCCTTGGATCGAAACCGGCGAGCCATAGGTGCTTGGCAAGCAGCGCGCCGCAAACGTTCTGGTGGTTCATTACGCGGCTCTTATTGGGCACCTCGCAGAGCAAGGCGGTAAATCGCCATAGCTTCGAGGCCCTCGCCTCATGATCTGCCATCTGCGCAGATACGCGACAGTCGATCATCTTTAGGGAGCTGGGCCGCTTGGCCTGCACATGCGTCATGACAGGCGGGTCAAAAGCCAATCCGTCGGCGACCTGCCGATCAGTCGCCGCCGCTCGGGGATTGCTCCTGGTTTGCGCAGTCGCTCGACCAAACTGCCAGATTTGGCGGTTGGGAAATACAGTCAGAGCAGGGTTGTCTTGAGGAGAGAGCAAGGGCCACCTATAATATTCTGCGAACATTTGTTCACATGATAGATTGTGAGGCAAGCTTTTTCAAAGGATCAGATTGCGGCGCCAGTTTCACCAGCATCCTCGGCATACACTTGGCGAACTTGAAAGCGTAGCGGTCTGCGGGGGCCACGTCATCGCCGCACATCAATCGGGCAACCCCGCTAAGACGTCGCTCGCGCCAACGACGATTGCGGTAGGCCAATCGAGACAACAGAGCTTCCTATCGCCTTGTCTCTTCCGCACCCTCACTAGTGCCGTAAGTGTGTCGGCCAAGCCATCTAAGTGTTTCCGGCGCAATGGGCGGTGGTCTGTGGCTTGGGTCTAAGTAGTGATCGGCCTCACTCAGGAGGATGACATGATCGCGCTTTGACCTGGGGCGCCTAAACAGATTCGCCTTTGCCTACATGCCACCCATGCAGCCTGCACTAGAAGCCCAATATGTGGTCGCTCTCAGCTAGCAGACCTTCGCCATCGCTGAGAAGGCCATGCGCGTACCGAGATAGGCATGTCCTCCAGGGTCGGGCGCTGCGACCGGGTGAGTGCCTCGTGGCTGAATAGATTCGTACATAAGTTCACTTTACTCGGGACTTCTTAGCCTTTTTTGTAAAGCGGTAGCTGCGGCTAATACCCTGGAGATAAGGCAGATATGCCATTCTGTAGAAGCGCCTTAGGGAGATTTGTCGAAAAAAATGTTGACCGATCTCTGCTGCGCAATCAAACTAAATAACGGACAAATGTCCGTATAACGAACAATGCGTGCCCTACCAGCGCCGCAGTCCCGACAGGAGAGAGACAATGAAAAACTGGCTTATCGCAGGCGTTGCAGCCCTTGGCCTGACCATGGGTGCAGCACCGCAGGTCGAGGCAAAGTCGCTTGAAGATATCCTTTCCGACGGCACCATCCGCATCGGCATCAACCCGAACTTTCCCAACATGAGCACCCGCGACGAGGATGGCACTTGGCAGGGGTTCGACATCGAGATTGGCGCGATGATCGCCGATAAGCTGGGTGTCGAGGTCGAATGGGTGCCCACCGAGACCGCGCAGCGCGTACCCTTTCTGGTCTCGGATCGCATCGACGTTTCCATGGGCGCGCTCACCCGCAACTCCGAACGCGCCAAGCTGATCGACTTCACCGTGCCCCTGCACACAGAGGTTCTGGCCGTGCTCGCCACCGACAAGATCGAAGGCGAGACCTGGGAGGATTTCGACAAGGACGGCGTCGTGCTGGCGAACATGCGTGGCAACTGGACCGTCGGCTGGATCGAAGAGAACATGCCCAACGTGGAGATTGAGCTGGTCGACAGCATCGCCGACACAGTGCGCATGGTGGCGCAGGGCCGTGCCGACGCCATCGTCGAGAACGTCGACTTCTTCATGGGCTTCACCAAGAACCACGAGAGCGTCAACTGGCGCGTGGTGCCGGAACCGATCTTCGTCGCCTATTGCGGGCTTGGCGTCAGCCAGGGCAATGAAAACCTGACCGAAGCGCTGAACATCATCCTGTATGACCTGCATTCCTCGGGCGCGGTCAAGGCCGTCTGGGAAGACAACTACGGCGCTCCCATGCTGCGTGAAGTGCCCGTCACCCCGTTCTTCTGATCTTTTCGGATCCGACGGGGCGCGGAGCTGCCGCGCCCCAGTCCTTCCCAAGCACAGCCGAAAGCCTGCATGGACTACAATTTTCAATTCAACGTCGTCTGGCGCAACTTCGACGCTTTGCTCAGCGGTGCGTGGCTCACCCTTCAACTTGGTGTCTTCGCGTTTTCAGCCGGTTGCCTGATCGGCCTTGTCGGCGCTGCCTGTCTCAGTTTTGCGCCCCGCCCCCTGCGCTGGCTGGTGCAGGCCTTCGTGATCTTCATCACCAACACGCCTGCGCTGATCCAGATCTACTTCCTGTACTTCGGTCTGCCTGAATTCGGCATTCGCTGGTCCAACGAGGCCTGCGTCTTGATCGGCCTGACGCTGAACGCGGGCGCCTACCTGACGATGATCCTGCGCGCCGGTTTCCTCTCGGTGCGCGCCAACGAAATGGAGGCGGGCGAGACCATGGGCTTGTCGCTGCCACAGCGCATCCGCTACATCGTCGTGCCGCATATCGCGAAGTCCATCTACCCGGCGCTGGCCAACTTCTTCATCGTGATCCTGGTCATGGGCACTTCGGTCGGTGCGGTGATCGGCGTTGATGAGCTGACAGGCCAGGCAATCAACCTGTCCACCGTGAACTATCGCTGGCTGGAATACTTCACCGTGGCGGCGCTGATGTATGTCGTGCTGACTTTCATCGCCTCGATCGGGCTGGCCTTGCTGGGCCGCTGGGCCTTCCGCGTCAAGGCGAGGATCTTCTGATGGACCGTATTCTGTCGCAACTCCCCGACTTCTTCGCCTGGAAGAACCTCGTCCTGCTTGGGGAATCCGCGTTTCTGACCCTGTCGATGACATTGCTTGGCTGCCTGATCGGTTTCAGCCTGGCTCTGGTACTGGTCTACCTGCGCACTGCGCCCGGCCGATGGGCGCTGCCGCTCCGTGCCCTCTGCATCGCTTATGTTGAGATCTTCCGGCGCATCCCCTTCCTTGTGGTCATCTACCTAGTGTTATTCTTCATCCAGACGATCGCGTCTGATGTCTCGCTTTTCAGCATCGCGGTCATCTCGATCTGCATCTACGCCGTGGCCTATACCGCCGAGATCATCCGCGGCGGCATCGACTCCGTACCCCGCACCCAGATCGAAGCCGCCCAGACGATGAACCTCAGCCGGTTCCAGGCCATGCGTCTGTGCATCCTGCCCCAGGCGTTGCCGGTCATCGTGCCGCCCGCCATCGCCTTTGCCGTCAGCTTCATCAAGGACACCGCGCTGGTCAGCCAGATCGGGGTGTTCGAGTTGACCTTTCGCGGCAAGGAGCTGAACAACCAGGGTTATTCCGGCGTCCTGGTCTTCGGAACCATCGCGCTTTGCTATTTCCTCATGTCCTTCCCCCTCAGCCTGCTTGGCCAACACCTGGAGAAACGATTTGCCACACCTCGCGGTCAACGCCATTCACGCTAAATACGGCAAGCTGCCTGTCCTGCATGGCATCGACTTTGCCGTCGACCGGGGCGAGGTCGTATCGCTGGTCGGCCCTTCCGGATCGGGGAAATCGACCGTGCTTCGCGCCTTGGTGGGCCTGACGCCGGTCACCGCCGGCAGCATCGAGGTCGATGGAACCTGCATCGACTATGCCGCCCCCCGTGCCGTCCGGGCCGCCCGCGACCGCATGGCGATCGTGTTTCAGCAGTATAACCTGTTTCAGAACATGACCGTGCTGCGGAACGTCACGCTGGCTCCGACCAAGGTCAAGGGTCGCGCCCGCGCCGAGGTCGAGGAGGAGGCGATGCGCCTGCTCAAGCTCGTCGGCATGGATCACAAGGCGACCGCCTATCCCGATGAACTCTCCGGCGGCCAGCAGCAGCGCGTGGCCATCGCCCGCGCCCTGGCGCTGAAACCGGAGATCCTTTTGCTGGATGAGGTGACTTCCGCGCTAGACCCCGAGCTGGTCAACGAGGTGCTCGACGCGATCCGCAGCCTCGCCGCGGAGGGCATGACCATGTTGCTGGTCAGCCATGAAATGGCCTTCGTGCGCGAAGTCTCGTCCAAGGTGATCTTCATGGATGCCGGGCAAGTTGTCGAAACCGGGGACCCTGCGGCAATCTTCGACGCGCCCTCCAGTGAGCGGGCTCGCGATTTCTTCGGCAAGGTTCTGCGGTGAACGACCGCCGCTGTTACCGGCCCAAATCACATTGGCGCCCGCGTCGACCCCGTTCGCGCAGGGCCGGCGAGCTCTGGATCGCCCCCGTTGCCTTCATTGCCTGCCATCATGCGCGATCCCTGTGGCAGAACGGATTGATCGGCCCATCACCCCGCAGCTCTTGTTAGAGTTAGGCGGTATCGACTACCGGTCGATACCCTGTTCGAAGACGATCTGACGGCCAGCGGCCATCCGAGGCGACCGCTCGCTACAGCCCATGCGAATGCTTAGTCGAAAGAAAACGGGCCGCCCCAAGGGCGGCCCGATCTTATTCTGTCCTCAGCTCTTAAGGCGTGTTAGCCGTTCAGAAGCGCGGTGACGCGGCGGACGGCAGCGCGGCGGTTGACCTCGGATGCAGAGGATGTCTGCACCTTAAGATCGCTTTCACCGTAGCCCTGCACCACCATGTTCTCCGGCGGGACGTCGAAGTACTCCGTCAGAGCCAGCGCAAGGCTTTCCGCGCGGCGGTCCGACAGGGCAAGATTGTAGCTTGCCTGGCCAACGGCGTCGGTGTGACCTTCGACAAGGAAGACCTCGCCGGGGTTCTTGGCGATCATGGCCGACATCGCCTTGCCAAGTGCGGCCAAGTCGCGGGCCTCTTCCGGGCGGATCACGGCAGAGCCGGTGGCGAAGTTCACGCCCTCAACGGCGATTTCCGGCACCAGTTTGCGCACCGCGCCGATGTCCCGGATCTGGCTCAGCGAATAGGCGCGATCGGGATTGTAGGCTGCGCGCTCAAGCGCTGCTTCCAGATCGTCGACAGAGCCGTTCCGGTAATCGATGGACTTGGTCTCGGCCTGCGGCAGGTCGCGCACGTTCACGGATTGGAAGGTTCGCGTGTCATCGAACAGGACGACTTGCTCACCGTTCGGCAGCACGCGCGAGCGGCGCAGCACGGTCCCGTCGGCGGCGCGCACAGTCACGATCTGCGTGCCGTCTTCGCGAGTCACGGTTGAGCGGGTGGAACCATCGTTGAACGCTTCGGTGCGCACATCGCTGCCCGGCTGACGCAGCAGGGTGTCGTCATCCTTCAGCAGAACATAGCGGCCATCGTCCTGTTCCAGAACCACGCGGTCACCGGAGTTGCTGACCACCTTGTCGCCGTTGTTCAGCAGCGAGCCGACAGCGTAAGCACCAAGGCCTGCCAGAGCAGCTTTGCCTATGGTTTCAAAGACTTCGCTGCCCTTATCCTCTGACGTGGATTCATTCACCTTGGTGGAGAATTCCTCGTCCGAGGAGCGCGCGGTCTCTTCGGTCACGGTTTCGGTCACCACGTCTTCTGCCTCTGCATCGGCGGCAGCGGCTGCGGAGGTGACGCGCTCTTCCTGGCGGCTTTCCTGGCTGGCGGCTTCAGCTTCGGCCTTGGCGCGCTGCTCTTCTTCCGTCAGGGGCGTCGCCTCTTCGGCAGCGGACTGATCGCTGGCTTCAGCGGTCGCGCTATCCTCGGTTGCTGCCTCATCGGCCGTGACTTCGGTGGTCGCCTCGGCCTCTACTGCAGTGTCGTCTTCGGCGGCAGTCACCTGTTCCTGAGTGAGTTCGGTTTCGGTGGCGGCAGGATCTTCCTTGGGCTGCTGAGCTTGCTCAACGGCTTCGGTCTCGGGCGGGCGCGGGGTCGTTTCCGGTGCGGCATCGCCTGTGTCGCCAATCTCACCAGAGGCTTCAGACGTGGTGTCGGCCTCGGCAGCATCGCCAGTTGCTGCGTCGGTCTCCGCGGCAATCTGGGACGGATCCTTGGGCTTCGGCGAGGTTTCGGCGGCAGACGGCGCGTCGGCTTCAGCCTGAGTGGTGCCTTCGCTGGTCACCGGGTCTTCTTCGGTAGCGGGAGATTCTGCTGCTTGAGCGCCTGCAGGCTGCTCATCGGTGGCGGTTGCAGCCGTATCAGCGGGTGCATCGGCCTGCGGAGCTTCTTGCGCCGTGTCCTGAGCGGCCTCAGCCTCGGGGGCTTCAGTTGCGGGAACCTCAGCAGTTTCAGCTCCGGCCTCCGGCTCTGCCTCCTGCACCGTTTCGGCAACGGCGTCGTCAAGCGCCTGTTTCTGGGCGGCCTCTGCCTGCTCTTCCAGCAGCTTCTGGCGCTCCTCTGGCGTCAAATCTGCAAGGTTGGGGTCGATCTGGCCTTCTGCCTGAACCTGCGCCTGCCCGGTGGCATCTGCCTGGGCAAGAACAGGGCCGGGAAGGGCGACGGTAATGCTGAGCGCGATTGCGGTCGTGCTTTTCAGAATCCTGCGGGTCATCGTCTTTCCTTTCCTCCACCACCTGGGCGGTCTTCCCAATCACAACGCGCGGAAAGGCATGACGGTTCACGCTATTGCACAGCCCTATGGCGGGTTGTCGCCTATGACGCGCGCAAGTCTCTGAAAAGGATATGGATTTCGGAATGTGACCTGAGGGTCTGATGGCTTTGGACCCGGAACCGAAGGTATCGTGCTTGCGACTTGCAGTCCCAAAAACACTTGGGCCCGGAACGCGTAAGTCGCATTCCGGGCCCAGGTCATCGTCATCTAAACCGCCTTCGCGGCCAGGCTCAGCCTTGAATGCTGTCGGCCACGTTGGGCGGGCTATCGTTGGTCGCCCAGCCCTTCTTGCCGTCCGTTTCCGGGAGCGCGATCTTGCCCTTCTTCTCGATCAGCAGCGTCTTGGCGATGAAGTTGGCCGAGACGGGAGCGGTCAGGAACAGGAAGAGCGTGATCAGAAGCTCATGAAAGCTGAGAGAGCCTTCGATGAAATAGAAGTAGATCATGGAGGCGACAAGCACGCCGCCGACGCCCAGCGTCGTCGCCTTGGTGGGCGCATGAAGGCGCTGCATCGTGTCACGCAGCTTGAGTAGGCCAAAAGAGCCGACAAGCCCGAAGATTCCTGCGATCACAAGGCAAAAGGTAACAAGGATTTCTGCGATCTGGTCCATTGTCCGCTCCTATTCGATGATGTCGCCGCGCAGGACGAAGCGGCAATAGGCTACGGTTGAAACAAAGCCGACCATGGCCACCAGCATGGCGGCCTCGAAGTACATCTCTGTGCCGTTGCGGATCCCGTATAGCACTAGAAGGGCGATGACGTTGATCACCATGGTGTCGAGCGCCAGGATCCGGTCCGCCGAGTTCGGCCCCTTGACGATCCGCCAGAGGTTCATCAGCAGGCCAAGCCCGAAGCAGGCGATGGCGAAAGCAACTGCAATGGCAATCATTGGAAGATCTCCTTCAGCCGGCGTTCGTAGCGGTTCTTGATATCGTCCCGCGTGCCCTCGGGATCATCGGTGTGCAGGCAATGCACCAGGATCTCGCTGGCGTCGGCCGACAGCATGGCAGAGACTGTGCCCGGAGTCATGGTGATCGTCCCCGCCAGAACCGTGATCGCCTCGGGCGAGGTCAGCTCCATCGGAACGACCACCCAACAGGTTTTCAGGTCGGCGTTGCGTTTGAACAGGATGATCATTGCCACTTGGACGTTGGCCACGACGATGTCCCAAAGCACCACGAGGATGTATTCGATCACCTTGAGGGGCCGGCGGACCCTGGCCTGGTTGGGCCAGTAAGGGCCGGTCAGTGCCGGCACCAGAACGCCCAGGATCGCCCCCAGGATGAGGTTGCCGAGCGAGTAGTGGTTGACCAGCATCAGCCAGACAAGAACCAGGCTGATGCTTAGAAGCGGGTGCGGGATCAGACGTTTAAGCATCTCAGCCTTCCTCTCCGGTGCCCAGGACCGCGCCGATGTAATCACTGCGTTCGAACAGCTGGACAGAGGTCGCTTCCAGGTAGTTGGTCGTCGGTCCTGCCAGCACGGCCAGCAGCCCCAGAAGAAGCAGCGCGGTCAACGCCGGCATGACCTCCATCGCGCGGGCGGCGGGCGGCGGGACGGTGCCTTCCGGCAGGTCGGGGACGGGCTCTGCGGTGGATTTCCAGAACAGCATGCTGCCGGCGCGGGCAAAGCCCACGATGGTCAGCAGGGAGCCGGTCAGCACCGCGACCCAGGCCCAGACGATAAGGTCCGGCTGGCGGATGGTGTCCAGGATCAGAAGCTTGCCAAGGAACCCGCTGAGCGGCGGCATCCCCGCTACGGCAATTGCCGCGCCGAAGAAGAGTGCCGAGAACAGGCCGTTCTGCACCGTGACCGGCATTGCTTGCAGGTTGTCCGTGCCGCGCCGGGTGATCACCAGATCGGCGACAAGGAACAGCGCCGCGGCGGCAAGGGTGGAATGTACCAGGTAGTAGAGCGCGGCGGTCGTGGCCTCGGGCGTGAAGACCGCCACGGCGACCATCAGCGTACCCATCGACCCGACGACAGAGAAACCCGCCAGCGGCATCAGGCGCCGAGCGCCCAACACGCCGATGCCACCCAGGGCGATGGTCACGATGGCCGCCGGGAACAGCCAGTCCCCGATCATGCCGTCCAGTGCCGGCATGTCCGGACCGAAGACCACCGTGTGGATGCGGATGATCGCGTAGGCGCCGACCTTGGTCATGATGGCAAAGAGCGCGGCAACCGGGGCGGGCGCATTCGCATAGCTGGCCGGCAGCCAGAATTGCAGCGGGAAGAGCGCGGCCTTGATGGCGAAGACCACCATCAGCAGCATGGCGGCAACTCGGACCAGGCCGGCTTCCTCGGGCGGGATCTCTGCCACGCGCACGGCCAGATCAGCGATGTTCAGTGTCCCGACAGAGGCATAGAGCGTCCCGAGTGCAAAGAGGAACAGGGTGGAGCCGGCAAGGTTCATGACCACGTATTGCAGCCCGGCTTGAAGCCGTTCCTTGCCGCCCGAATGGATCATGAGCCCGTAGGAGGCGATCAGCAGAACTTCGAAGAAGACGAAGAGGTTGAAGGCATCCCCGGTCAGGAAGGCTCCGCAGATGCCCATCAGCTGGAACTGGAACAGCGCGTGGAAATGCCGCCCCTTGTTGTCCCAGCCGGTGGCGACCGCGTGGATCACGACCAGCACGGCCAGCACCGCTGTCAGGAAGACCATCATCGCGGAAAGGCGGTCCAGCACCAGCACGATGCCGAAGGGCGCGGCCCAGTCGCCCAGGAAATAGACCTCTGTTTCTCCGCTGCTGGCAGAGATCAGAAGACCGGTTGCGATGCCGGCAAGCAGAAGCGTGCCGGCGACCGAGGCGATGCGCGCCAGGGTGATGTCGTGCCGCATGACATAGCCGATCAGCGGCGCCAGCAGGGCTGGCAGCAGGACAGGAGCGATGATCCAGTTCATTGTGCGTCGGGCTCCCCGCTCAGGGCGTCTTCGTCTTCATGGATGTCCAGCTTGTCGTTCCCGCGCTCCAGGTAGGCCCCAAGGGAGACCATCACCAGCACGGCCGTCATCCCGAAGGAAATCACGATGGCGGTCAGCACCAGCGCCTGCGGCAGCGGGTCGGTGTAGCCCGCGATCCCGTCACCATGCAGGATCGGCGGCTCATCCACGGTAAGCCCGCCGGAAGAGAAGATGAACAGGTTCACCGCGTAGGAGAGCAGGGCCAGGCCCAGGATCACGGCAAAGGCACGCAGGCGCAGGATCAGGTAGACCCCCCCGGCGGTCAGCGTGGCGATGGAGCTTGCAATGACGATCTCCATGTCAGCTCTCCTCCCTTGTCTGGCGGACCCTGTCGGATGGATCGTAATCCATCGGCTCGGTGTTGACGGTCTCTCCGGCGTGGCGGGCGATCCGCGACAGGCTGTAGAGCATCAGCATGACGGCCCCCAGCACGGTCAGGAAGACTCCCAGGTCGAAGGCCATGGCCGAGGCCAGCTCGAATTCCTCGATCGGATCCCAGTGGACGTAGCCGAATGTGCTGGTCAGGAACGGCAGCCCCCAGAGGAAGGCGGCACAGCCCGTCAGCCCGGCGATCACGACACCGAAGCCGATCATGGCATGGTATTCGATCCGCTGGCGTGCCTGGGTCCAGGCAAAGCCCGAGGCCATGTATTGCATCAGAAGCGCGATGGCGATGACCAGACCGGCCACGAAGCCGCCACCCGGTTCATTGTGCCCGCGCAGGAAGATGTAGACGCCCACCATGGTGGCGATGGGCAGCATGAGCCGCGTGCTCACAACCATCATCAGCGGGTGGCGATCGCGCGACAGGTCATCGGAAAAGTCCATGTTGCGCAGGCGCTTGCCCGCGGGACCGGACAGAAGCGCCTCCATCAGGGCAAAGATGATCAGCCCGGCGATACCCAGCACGATGATCTCCCCGTAGGTATCGTAGCCACGGAAGTCGACCAGGACAACGTTGACAACGTTGTGGCCGCCGCCGCCCTTGTAGGAATTGGCCAGGAAGTAATCAGAGATGGTGTCGATGTCGCGCCGCATGAAGGCATAGGACAGCAGACCGACGCCCGCACCGGCCCCGATGGCAATCACCCCGTCACGCACACGGCGGAACATGCCGCTTTCGATGGGCGTATCCTTGGGCATGTAGTGCAGCGCCAGCAGAAGCAGCATGATCGTCACCGTCTCGACCGAGATCTGGGTCAGCGCCAGGTCAGGTGCAGAGAGGTAGACGAAGGCGGCAGAGACCATCAGCCCGATGATCCCGATCACCACCAGGGCCCGGAAGCGCTGGCGATGCAGCAGCACGACCGAGAGCGTGCCGGCGATCAGCAGAAGCCAACCAACGGCTGCCATCGGCGGGATCGGCAGGTTCGGGCGATTCACCTGCGCCATGCCGCCCCCCTGCCAGGCCGCGAAGCCAAGCAGGACCGTCGCGAAGACGAAGATCGCCAGGTAGCGGGTCATCGCGCCGTTGTGCAGTCCTTCGGTGATGCGCCGGGCCAGGGCCGCGATGCTTTCGACGAGGCCGTCGAAGATCACCTTTGCCTCCGGGCGCGGCAGCGCGGCCCAGCCCCGGCTGAGCGGAGAGTAAAGCGCCAGCACGATCAGGCCGCCCACGACGGCGGTGAGGGACATGTAAAGCGCCGGCGTCAGCCCGTGCCAGATTGCCAGGTGGGTATGGATGCTTGCACCGGTGACGGCACTTGCAGCAACGTCCACGATGGGTTCGGCGACGAAGGGGAACAGCCCGATCACCATGACCAGCACCACCAGCAGCGCGGGCGAGGCCCACATGCCGAAGCCCGGATCATGGGGCTTGTGGGGGTAGTCGTCCCGCACCGGCCCGAAGAAGACATGTGCGATGAAGCGGAAGGAATAGGCCGCCGAGAGCAGGGCGCCCAGGGTGGCCGCGATCGGCACCAGGTACTGGTTGCCCGCCCAGACCGTATGCGCGGCTTCTTCCAGCATCAATTCCTTGGTCAGGAAGCCGTTTGTCAGCGGGATCCCGGCCATGGACAGCGCCGCCAGCGAGGCGATCACGAAGGTCACGGGCATCAGCGTGCGCAGCCCGCCAAGGCGGCGAATGTCGCGCGTGTGTGCCTCGTGGTCGATGATCCCCGCGCTCATGAAAAGCGCGGCCTTGAAGGTCAGGTGAACGATGATGTGGAACACCGCCGCCGTTGCCGCGGCCTCCGTGCCGAGGCCCAACAGGAAGGTCAGGAAGCCCAGGTGACTGACGGTGGAAAAGGCCAAAAGCGATTTCAGATCGTTGCGGAAAATGGCGATGCAGGCGGCCATGACCATGGTGAACAGGCCGACGGAGGCGACAATGTAGAACCAAGCCTCGGTTCCCGAAAGGACCGGCCACATGCGGGCCATCAGGAAGATCCCCGCCTTCACCATGGTGGCGGAGTGCAGGTAGGCCGAAACCGGCGTCGGCGCGGCCATGGCATGGGGCAGCCAGAAGTGGAACGGGAACTGCGCGGACTTGGTGAAAGCGCCCAGAAGGATCAGGATCAGCGCCGGCATGTACCAGTCAGAGGACCGGATCAGCTCACCTTGCTGCAGGATATCGGTCAGGTTGTAGCTGCCCACGATATTGCCAAGGATTAACATGCCACCGATCATCGCCAGCCCGCCTGCACCCGTCACGGCCAATGCCATGCGCGCGCCCTGACGACCTTCGGGAAGGTGCTTCCAATAGCCGATCAGCAGGAAGGAGGAGAGCGAGGTGAGCTCCCAGAAGATCAGCAAAAGCAGGATGTTATCCGACAGGACGATGCCCAGCATCGCACCCTGGAAGAGCAGCAGGTAGGTGTAGAACTGCCCCATCGGATCTTCGCCAGACAGGTAGAACCGCGCATAGAGGATGATCAGCAGCCCGACGCCCAGGATCATGCAGGCAAAGAGAAAGCCCAGCCCGTCCAGGAAGAAACTGGCCGAAAGGCCCAGTTGCGGCAGCCAGTCGATCTGCGTCTGCACCACCCCGCCCGAGAAAACGGTGGGAGCATGGACCAGCAGGATGGCCAGCGCCAGAGCGGGCGGCACTGCCGCGAATGTCGCGCAGGCATTTCGCCCCGCCCGGATCATCACGCCTGGGATGAGAGCGCCGATAAACGGCAGCAGCGCGATGATCAGCAGTAGGTTTCCCCCGTCGTTCATTGCCTCGCCTTTTTTGAGATCATTCTTTGGTTACCGTTGATACCAAGCGGGGGGTGGTGGGCAAGAGTACGCTGGTGCTTTTTTGCCCCCTTTTCGGTCAGGAAACCCTTGTTACGCGACTACCCCGCGGAATTGTGATCGCGCAGTGATGTCGGACAGGAATTCCGCATGTCGGAAGGCTTCTCGTATCCACCTCGCCGCTGTTCTTCGAGGGCCCACGGACAGCCCTTCGGAAAGGCCATGCGCCCCGCTTGCCCGGCCTATTGCCCCCGGGCCTGGCGCAGGGTCTCAACCGGGTTGCAGCCGTACTTGCGCCGGTAATCCGCCGTAAGCCGACCAAGGTGGCTGAAGCCCCAGCGGGTGGCAGCCTCGGTCACCGTGGTTTCAGGTGTCGGGTTGGACAGATCCGCCCATAACTTTTGCAGGCGGAAATCGCGCAGGCGCTCCATCGGGGACATGTTGCGGTGCGTACGGAAGGTGACCTGCAGTGTCCGGCTGGAGGTCCCGGCCGCCTGGGCGATATCGGCAAGGCTCAGGGGCTCGCCCAGGTTCGCCTCCATGAAACGTTCGGCCTGGCGGATGATGCGGGGGCTGGGACCCCTGCCCGTCTCGCCGTGTCGCGACAGGTTGGATGGCAGGGTTTCCAGCAGGCCCAGGATCAGCGTGCGCTCCAGTTCTCTCGACAGCAGGCTCGCATCGCCGATTACCACATGACCCATGTCGGCTTCGCGGCTGATGTGGAAGATGAGCTCCAGCAGATCGCGCCCCGTGCCTTGGCGCAGGTCGGTCGGCCCCCTGAAGCGCAGGGCGGACTCGCCTGGCAGTCCGAAATGCGCCCGGGCGAGGGACGTGATAAATGCCCGGTCCAGCTGCAGCATTATCTGCGCGCAGCCATCGCTCCAGATCATCGAGGTTTCCACATCCGGGTTGAGCACCGCCCCGCTCCCGCCGCCGATGACATAGTGATCCGCCCCGTTCGTTACGGAGGCAAAGCCGCGCAACGGTACCTGCAGCAGGTAAAAGGACTCCAGCGCCCCCGGCACGATCTGTGCCTTCGCGCCATAGGTCATGAAGTTAACCGAAAGCTGCGCGCCATCCAGCCGGTTGTGGGTCACGCGCATGGGATCCCGTCCGATACGCTCCAGCCGATGATCGCAATATACCCGGGAGACCCGGTCGCGTGCCTCGTCCAGCTCCCCAGTCACGAATAGCGGATGCGCGGACAGGGGCGTTGCCGCCTGGGCCGGGTTGGCCCTTTGGGGAAAGGGGTTCGCAAGCTGTGTCACAGATGAATGTTATTCCTGAAATACATTTCTGCGCAATCCGGATGATCGCTGCGGCAAGCGGATAGCGCGCGCTTCGAAGCGCCCTGCATGATTGCTGATCATGAAAAACAGCAACACAGGGCAAGGTAAATGCGTGGATTGACGGACAAGGTGGCCATCGTTCCGGGTGGCTCGACCAAGATCGGAGCGGCTGTCGTTGCGGCGTTCCGGTCCCATGGGGTGCGGGTTGTCGTCGCCGATATCGATGATTCCGGCAAGGCGCTGGAGGGGGATGGCGTCACCTTCATCAAGGCGGACCTGCGATTGGACGCAGACGTGCAGGCCATGGTTGCCACAGCGGTGGACACTTACGGGCGGCTCGATTTTCTGGTGAACGTGGCCGCGACCTACCTGGACAACGGCGCCGAAAGCACCCGCGCCGAATGGCTTGAGGCGCTGGACGTGAACCTTGTCGGTTCCGTCATGCTGATGCAGGCGGCGCGCAAGGAACTGGCCCGGACCAAGGGGGCGATCGTCAACTTCGGCTCCATCTCTGCCCGCGTCGCGCAGACTGGGCGCTGGCTTTACCCGGTCAGCAAGGCCGCGATCCTGCAGTTGACCCGCAACCAGGCCATGGACCTTGCGCCGGATGGGATCCGCGTCAACGCGGTATCGCCCGGCTGGACCTGGTCCAACATCATGGACGAGCTGAGCAAGGGCGACCGCGAGAAAACCGACAAGGTCGGCGCGGATTTCCACCTGTTCGCCCGTGTGGGCGATCCCGAGGAAGTCGCCAGTGCCATCATGTTCCTCTGCTCGGACGAGGCAAGCTTTGTCACCGGCACCGATCTTCGGGTGGACGGCGGCTACACCGCGATGGGTCCGGAACAGGCCGTTCCGGCCATCCCGCGGCTGATCGACTGAAACCAGAATAAAAGACAGGGAGACAAGACAATGAAAAAGATCACCATTATCGGCGGTGGCCAATCCGGCCTGCAACTGGCCATCGGCCTTCTGCAAAACGGCTACGAGGTCACCGTGATCCAGGACCGCACTGGTGAAGAGATCGCCGCCGGTCGCGTACTGTCATCGCAGTGCCAGTTTGATGCGGCGCTAAACACCGAGCGGCGTCTGGGGTTGTCCTTCTGGGAAGACAGCTGCCCGCCGGTCGAAGGGATCTCCTTCACCGTGCCGGCACCGGACGGGCCCGGCAAGGCCATTGGATGGGCCGCGCGCCTTGATGCCCGGGCCATGTCCGTGGATCAGCGCGTGAAGATGCCCCGCTGGCTGGCGGAGTTCGAGACCCTGGGCGGCAAGCTTGTCATTGCCTCCGCCGATATCGCGATGCTGGAGGCCGAGGCGCGCAAATCCGACCTTGTCATCGTAGCCTCGGGCAAGGGTGAGATCGGCAAGCTCTTCGAGCGCGACGCCGAAAAGAGCATGTTCGACGCGCCTCAGCGGGCGCTTGCCCTGACCTATGTCCACGGGATGACACCGCGTCCGGACTATTCTGCCGTGTCCTTCAACCTGATCCCCGGTGTTGGCGAATACTTCGTCTTCCCTGCGCTGACCACGACCGGCCCTTGCGAGATCATGGTCTTCGAAGGGCATCCCGGCGGCCCGATGGATTGCTGGAAGGACGCAAAGACCGCCGCAGACCACCTGGCCATGTCCAAGGACATCCTGAACACCTTCCTGCCCTGGGAGGCCGAGCGCTGCCGCAACATCGAGCTGACTGATGAGAACGGTCGCCTGGCGGGGCGCTTTGCGCCAACGGTGCGCAAGCCCATCGGCGTGCTCCCCTCGGGTGCGAAGGTGCTGGGGCTGGGCGATACCGTCTGCCTGAACGATCCGATTACGGGCCAGGGCGCGAACAACGCGGCGAAGGCGGCGGATATCTACCTGGATGCGATCTTGGCACAGGGCGACAAACCCTTCGATGCGACCTTCATGCAGGGCGCCTTTGATCGCTACTGGGCCTATGCGGAATGGGTCGTGCGCTGGACGAACATGATGCTTCTGCCGCCGCCGCCCTTCGTGCTGGACATCATGGGGGCGGCACAGGTTCTGCCCGGCCTTGCCCCGCGCATCGCCAATGGCTTCGACGATCCGCGCGACTTCTTCCCCTGGTTCGCGGAAGAGGCGGCGGCAAAGGCCTACATGTCAGAGCTGGAAGCCGCATGATGCCGGTCGATAGAGATGCGTTCCGCCAGGCGATGGGGCTGTTCCCCGGTGCCGTCACGCTGATCACCACGGGCCGAGGCGAAGGCCGCCGGGGGATCACCGCCACCGCCGTCTGCTCGGTCACGGACACGCCACCCACCCTGCTGGCCTGCGTGAACCGCAAGACGGGCACCTGCGCGGAAATCCTGAAAAGCGGTCACTTCTCCGTCCAGCTTTTGGGCGCCGACCAGACAGAGATCGCGCTGACCTTCGCCGGGGCAAAGGGCCAGGCGGGCGCGGAAAAGTTCGACTCCGCGCTTTGGTCCGAATGTTCGCTGGGCCTGCCAAGGGTCGATGGCGCGCTAGCCTCTCTCTCCTGTGTCGTGGAAAACACGATGCAGTCGGGCAGCCACCAGGTCTTCTTCGGTCGGATCGAAGGTATCCATGCCGGGGCGGGTGAAGCGCTGATCTATGCCCAGTCCCGCTTCCGCAGACTTGAAGCGGTGGCCTGACTCCCCGCCTGACAAGGAATGGGCGCTTTCGTCAGATCGAAAGCGCCCATTTCACATCAAGGAAAGGCGGCGAGCTTGCGTAGGGACTTCACGAAAGCTGCGCCCCGGGGCTGAGGGCCTCATGAAGTGGGCTTTCTTGACCCGCCATGGCATCTGCCAGAAGGGTTCCGGTGGTGGGGCCAAGCGTGAAGCCCTGATGACCGTGGCCGAAATTGGCCCAAAGGCCGGGCTGACCCGGCAGGGCGCCAACCATGGGCAGCATCCCCGGCAGGCAAGGGCGTGTGCCGTACCATTGCGGTTCTTCCAGCCGCGGGCCCAGTTCAATAAGTGCATCGACCGCCGCTTCGGCCCGGGAAATCTGGCGAGGCGCCGAAGGGGAATCCTGTGCCACGAGCGCCGCGCCGCTGGTCATGCGCAGCCCTGCGCGCATGTTCGACAGGACGACGCCGTTGGCAAGGTCAAGGAAAGGGCGCTTCGGGCGCAGGGGGGCGTCATAATGGGCGTGGTAGCCGCGCTTCAGGATCATCGGCACCCGCAGACCGAAGCGGCGCAGGTACGTGCCGGTCCAGGGACCAAGACACAAGACCACCTGCTGCGCCGTGACGGTCCCGTCCGGCTCATCGATGCTCCAGCCGTCCGTCCCGCGTTGAAGGGTTTCGGCATCGGCTGTCAGGATCTCTCCGCCGCGCTTCTGGAACAGCCGTGCATAGGCCTGGGTCAGGCCACCGGGGTCCGAGACGCTCCAACTGTCGGAGTAATGAATGACGCCCGCCGGGGTAAGGCGCAGGGAGGGCTCCTCTGCCCGCCAGACGGCCCCGTCCAGCAAGCGAGAGGTAACGCCATGATCGCTGCGCAACCGGTCCGCTTCCGCCGCCGCCGCATCAAGGGTGGCTTGGTCGCGGCAGAGGATGGCCAAGCCGTCCCGGCTGACCAATTTCTCTGATCCGGAGGCGGTGATCAGGGGCTGGTGGTCCTCCGTCGCGCGGCGGGTCAGCTGGCTGTAGCTGGCAGAGATCGCGCGATGTCGAGCCGGGGCAGACGCCCGGTAATAGCGCCAAAGGGCCGGCGCCATACGCCGCACACCATTGATCGAAAAGGTCAGGTCGTTGCTGAGCCCAAGCCCGAAACGCATCAGGGTCGCCAGATCACGCGGCATGGCATAGGGCTCTGCCGCTTCGACCTGGATGATGCCCGCATTGCCATGGCTGGTTTCCAGGCCCGGAGCGCGGCGGTCTGCCAGGATGACCTGGTGGCCGTGCGCCTGCAGCGCCAGCGCGGTAGAAACGCCAACCATGCCAGCGCCAAGAACAAGGACGTCGGACATCTGCCCGCCTTTCGGATGTTTCTCCAGGGACTTTGCCCGGTTGAAAGCGCACGGCTGTGCGGTCTTGGAGGCCAAGACGTCGCGCGCCGGAAGCGCCCTGCCCCGCTGACACTCACCCGGTATTCCATCCCGGTCAATAGAAGGTGCCGCCTTGCCAGTAGCCAGCAGCGTGCGCCTGGCGTTCTTTCAGAGACCGACGACTGAAAGACGGCAGGAATACTTCAAGCTGACGCAATCCGTGGTCCAATCACACCTACCGCAATCAGAGGTCTGCTCCCGGAATTTCATTCATGTTTGAAGATAATTCTCGCGTCTTGGATACACCATTTGCTCGGCTGACGTCCGGCCGTTGATCGTCAGATGCGTCGCGTATGCGGCCTGCCTGCGCCAAAATGTGCCATTGGATGTGCCGTCAGGCGCGATGATTTTACTTGAAGTATAAAATACTTTGTGGGAGGGTTGCTTGACCTTGCCAGGCAGGGCCACAGACCCTCAATTTCTCGGGAGGAAATCATGACCGATAAGGTTGTTCCAGTTGTCACCCGCGGCGCCGAGCTTGGCGACAACACGCTGCAATCCGGCGAATGCGTCCGGAAATCCGGCGTCAGCCCGCAACACACCCCCGCCACCAAGATCTGGTTCGGCCGTGTCAGCAATGAACCGGGCCACCGCTCGCCGCCTCACCACCATGAGGAATGCGAAACCGGCGGCTACGTGCTGAAAGGCCACGGCCGGATCTACTTCGGCGAAGACTACAAGGAATACATCGACATGTTCGAGGGCGACTTCGTCTTCGTGCCGCCCTACATGCCCCATGTCGAAGTCAACATGTCCACCACGGAAGAGCTGGTATGGCTGACCTGCCGCACTCCGGACAACCTTGTGACCAATCTGCCGGACGTTCCCGACGAAGCGCTTGAAGGCTACCGCCGCGCGTGAGTTGTATGACGTGAGCGGGTGGGGCCTGTGCCCCGCCCGTCTACGGCAAGAAAGGAAGACATCATGAAACTGCTTCGCTACGGCCCCGTGGGCGCTGAAAAGCCCGGGCTTCTGGATGCCGAAGGCAAGATGCGCGACATCTCGGCCATCGTTCCGGATATCGACGGTGCGGCGCTGACGCCCGAAGGGCTTGCGCGGATCGCTGCCGCTGATCTGGCCAGCCTGCCGCTGGTAGAAGGCGAGCCGCGTATCGGGTCCGCCATCGCGCGGCCGGGCAAGTTCCTCTGCGTGGGTCTGAACTATTCCGACCACGCCAAGGAAACCGGCAAGGAACCCCCCGCGGAACCGATCCTCTTCATGAAGGCTACCTCGGCGCTCTGCGGACCCAATGATGATGTCGAGATCCCCCGCGGCTCGGACCGCACCGACTGGGAAGTCGAGCTGGGCATCGTGATCGGCAGCCGTGCAAAGTATGTCTCTGAAGAAGAGGCGCTGGATTACGTGGCCGGCTATGCGCTGGTCAACGACGTTTCCGAACGCCGCTTCCAGTCCGAACGCGGCGGCCAGTGGGTCAAGGGCAAGAGCCACGACACCTTCGGCCCGGTCGGTCCCTGGATGGTCACCAAGGACGAGATCGCGGATGTGCAGGACATCGCCCTGTGGCTGGACGTGGACGGCGAACGCCGCCAGACCGGCAACACCAACACGATGATCTTCGGCGTGGCGCATCTTGTGCATTACATCTCCCAGTTCATGACGCTGGAACCGGGTGACATCATCGCCACGGGCACGCCTCCGGGTGTGGGCCTTGGGATGAAGCCGCCGACCTTCCTCTCCGAAGGCCAGGTCGTGACCCTGGGCGCTGCGGGACTTGGCGAACAACGCCAGGTCATGGTGCAGGCATGAGCGTCGACTTCCAAAAGGCCAAGGCTGCACTGACGGACCTGTCAGGCAAGACGGCCATCGTGACAGGCGGTGCCCGTGGCCAGGGCGCCGTGGAAACGGAGCTTCTGGCCACCGCCGGTGCCTCCGTGTTGATCTGCGATGTCCTGGAAGAAGAAGGGCAGGCCCTTGAGGCCCGCCTGACCGCCGATGGGTTGCAGGCCAAGTTCCTCAAGCTCGACGTGACCTCCGAAGCGGGTTGGGCCGAGGCCATGGACCTGGTCAAGGACTGGACCGGCCGGCTGGATATCCTGGTCAACAATGCCGGGATCATCAACCGCAAGATCATCCGGGACATGTCCGTGGATGAATGGCGCAAGGTGCTGGACGTGAACGCGACCGGCGCTTTCATCGGCACCAAGCTGGCTGCGCCCCTGATGGCGGAAACCGGCGGCGGGAGCATCATCAACATCTCCTCCAACAGCGGTTTCTCCGGTCACTACGATCCGGCCTATACCTCTTCGAAATGGGCATTGCGTGGTCTGACCCGGACGGCCGCGATGGAATTCGCCGAGGAAGGCATCCGGGTCAATGCGATCTGCCCCGGCCTGATCGTGACCGATCTGAACCGTGGTTCGGCGCACCTGGGCCCGATGATCGGCATGACGCCGATGCAGCGCGCCGGTGAAGCCGACGAGGTCGCCCAACTGGTGCTCTTCCTGGCTTCCGACGGCTCCGGCTTCATCACCGGTGAGGATTTCGTGGTCGACGGCGGGTTCACCGCCGGATCCGGATACCGCCGCGTGGCGAAGGAAACCGGCATCCTCTGAAAATGAAAAGGCCCCGACTTTCCGAAAGTCGGGGCCTCTTTGATTGCTTCGAGATTACTTGGCGGCTTTCTGGCGGACATCCAGCATGATGGAGATCCCCCGCGCCGCATCCGCTTCCGAGACATTGTGGAACATCTCGTCGATCCAGCGCAGATGCTCGACCGTCATTTCATCCATCAAGGTGCGCCCCTTGTCGGTGATGCGCACCAGGAAGGCGCGGCGATCCGTGGCCAGGTTCTGGCGCTCTGCAAGGCCTTCGGACACAAGGCGGTCGACGACGCCGGTCACATTGCCGTTGGAAACGACAAGGTGCTGTGACAGCTCGCTCATCTTCATGCCGGCGGGCTCTGCGTGCAGGGCAGCAAGGACATCGAAGCGCGGCAGCGTCGTGTCATAGCCAGAGCGCAGGCGTTCCCGCAGCGACCCTTCGACGAAACGCACGGCCTTAAGCATCTGCAACCAGAGGCGCAGGCGATGCCGCGCAAGGCTGTCATCGTCGATTTCGTGGATGCTTTCCTGATCCATGTGCCGCCCAGCCCCTTTGGGTCCCGTTATTTATTTCAAGTATCAACTTAAAATCGGGGAGGTAAAGCAAAAGCTGCCCGCAGGCAACCTAGGCAGGCATCACAACCATTGCGGGTGTGCTCAGGCTGCCTCAGTGAAGTTTTCTGGGCTTGCCCTCCGCATCGACAGCAACCAGAAGGACATCCGCCGTCAGGATCTCACGCAGGCTTTCCCCGTCACCACCCCATGCGGAAAGCGACAGGTTAAAGGAAGTGTTGCCCTTGCGCGTCAGCTCCGACCGGATGGCGAAGTCTTCACCGGCATGAAGCGCCGCCTTGAAGGTCAGCTCCCGGATTGACAGGATCAGCGCATCGCCGCCGGTTGCCTTGCGTCCGGCCAGGCCGGCAGCAAGGTCCAGTTGCGTCAGGATCCAGCCGCCGGTCACCGCACCGCGGGGCGTGACGGCATCGAAAGGCGCCATGGTGACCAGGACGGGTGCCGCGTCATTCATGGGGAACGACCGCGGTTGCTTCGATCTCGACCTTGGCTTCGTCTTCCATCAGCGCAACGACCTGCACCACGGCCATGGCGGGGAAGTGGCGGCCGATCACGTCGCGGTAGGCCGCGCCGAAGGCCCGCAGGTTGTCCAGGTATTCCTGCTTGTCCGTGATGTACCAGGTCAGGCGCACCAGGTGTTCGGGGCGCGCCCCGGCTTCAGCCAGAACGGCCACGATGTTCTCAAGAGTCTGGCGGAACTGGCCCACCATGTCCTCGTGCTCCCAGGTCTGATCGGCGTTCCAGCCAACCAGTCCGCCGGTAAGGACAATGCGTCCTTCGGCCATCATGCCGTTGGCGTAGCCCTTGGCCGGAACCCATCCATCAGGTTGAAGGAACATGTGCGGGGTGAGAGCGGTCATGCGTTGGTCTTTCTCATGATTGATCGGCAGAGCTGAGGTAGCGGGTCATTGCGACACGCATCTCATCCGGCCAACGGGTGGCCTTGCTCGCGCCGAGGCTGGCATAGATTACGGTGGCTTCACCGGTGAAGCGCAGTTCGCCCGCGCATTCGCAGCGCAGTTGGAAAGTGGCGGAGGCACCGCCGATGGCAGACAGGTGCAGGCTCAGGTCAAGCCAGTCTTCAAGCCGGGACGGCGCATGGAAACGGACCTGGATGTCGCCCATTGGCGTGCCCATTGCACCCTCCAGACGACCCATCTGGGCCCAGCCCGTGCCGATCGCATCGGCGAAGAAGCGCTCCATCAGCGCCGAGATCATCTCGAAATAGCGCGGATAGAAGACGATCCCGGCCGGATCGCAGTGATTGAACTCCACCTGACGGCGGATCGTGAAAGTCTGGGTCAAGTCTCACCCCCGGAAACCGAAATGCACTGGCCGGTTACCATGTCCGAGCCATCGCCACAAAGCCACAGAACGGCGCGGGCGACATCTTCGGGCGGCACCAGGCGGTGCATGGGGTTCGTCGCTTCCAGGGTCGCGCGGGCCTCTTCGGGGCTGCGGCCCGTCTTGGCGACGATGTTGGCGATCGAACGCTCGGTCATCTCCGTATCAAGGAACCCAGGGCAGACCGCGTTGACGGTCACGCCCTTGCGGGCCTGCTCCAGCGCCACGGATTTCACCATGCCGACAACGCCATGCTTGGCGGCCGCATAGGGCGCGACATAGGGATAGCCTTTCAGCCCTGCAGTCGAGGCGATGGCGATGAGCCGGCCCCAGGGCTTGCCAGACATGGCCTTCAGCCCTTCACGCAGGGTCAGGAAAGTGCCGGTCAGGTTGACGGACATCATGCGTTCGAAGGCAGCAAGCTCCGTCTTGACAAAGGGCCCGCTTTCCGAGGCGCCTGCGTTGGCCACGACGATATCCGGCGCGGCCTCCGCGATTGCCCGGGCCACGGCAGCTTCATCGGTGATGTCGCAAATCGTGGTCGTGATACCCGGCTGAGCGGAGGCCACCGCTTCAAGTGGCTCGGCCCGGCGGCCGCAGATCGTGACCTGCGCGCCCTCACGGGCGAGCAGGGTAGCGATGACGGCCCCGACACCGGAGCCCCCTCCGGTCACGAATGCGCTGCGACCTTCCAGTGTCATTGGGCCATGGCCTTTTCGCGTTCTGCCAGGGTGTTCGCCTGACGGCGGCCCCCTTCGTAGGGCGCGGGCCAAGCCTGCGAGGTATCGCCCAGGTCAACCGCGGCGTGCAGGGTCCAGTAGGGATCGGCCAGGTGCGGACGCGCCAGCAGGACAAGATCTGCACGACCCGCCATGAGGATCGAGTTCACGTGGTCGGCTTCATAGACGTTGCCTGCGACGAGGGTCGGCAGATCGATCTCGTTCCGGACGCGATCCGCGAAGGGCACCTGGAACATGCGGCCGTAGATCGGCTTCTCCGCCTTGTCGGTCTGCCCCGAAGACACGTTGATCGCGTCAGCGCCGGCTTCCTTGAACATGGCCGAGATCTGCACGGCTTCATCCGGGGTGACCGCATCGTCACCCATCCAGTCGTGGGCAGAGATACGAACGGTCATCGGCTTGTCTTCCGGCCATTCGGCGCGCATGGCGGCGAAGATTTCCAGCGGGAAGCGCATCCGGTTTTCCAGGCTGCCACCGTATTCGTCGGACCGCTTGTTGGTCACCGGAGAGATGAAGGAGGCCAGCAGGTAGCCGTGGGCCGCGTGCATCTCGATCATGTCGAAACCGGCGGTCTTGGCGGCGCGGACGCTTTCGATGAACTGGTCCTTGACCATGTCCATGTCGGCGCGGTCCATTTCCTTGGGAACCACGTTGCCTTCCATCAGCGGGATGGCGGACGCGGAAAGAAGGTCCCAGTTCTCGCCTTCCGGCAGGGCCTGGTCGATGCCGTCCCACGCCAGGCGGGTCGACCCCTTGCGGCCTGCGTGGCCGATCTGGGCGCAAATCTTGGCCGGGGTCTCTTCGTGCACGAAGTCCACCAGGCGGGTCCAGGCCGGCACCTGCGCTTCACCGATGCAGGGGCAGCCGGGGGTGATACGCCCTTCCATGCTGACACAGAGCATTTCCGTGAAGACCAGGCCGGCACCGCCCTTGGCGCGTTCCGCGTAATGGACGAAGTGCCAGTCGGTGGGCATGCCATCCTTCGCCTTGTACTGGGCCATGGGGGAGACCACGACACGGTTCACCAGGCTCATGTCACGCAGCTTGAAGGGGGCGAACATCGGGCGGCGGTCGGAGTTGCTGCCGGCTTGGGACTGGAACCATGCTTCGGCAGAGGCCAGCCACTCCGGATCCCGCAAGCGCAGGTTCTCGTGGCTGATCCGCTGGGACCGCGTCAGCAGCGCGTAGTTGAACTGCATCATGTCCAGGTCAAGGTAGCGCTCGACTTCCTCGAACCACTGGGTGGAGTTCCGCGCGGCAGAGGTCACGCGAAGCACCTGCAGCTTGCGCTCGTCCTGGTAGGTTTGCAGCGCCTCGTCCAGCGGCTTGCCGGAGTTCAGCTCATCCGCCAGCGCGATGGCGCTTTCCATGCCCAGCTTGGTGCCCGACCCGATCGAGAAGTGTGCGGTCGCCGAGGCATCGCCCAGCAGCACGACGTTCTCGAAGTACCAGTTTTCACAGGTCACGCGGGGGAACTGGATCCAGGCAGAACCGCGAATGTGGTTGGCATTGGTCATCAAGGCGTGGCCGCCCAGGTGCTTGGCGAAGATCTTTTCGCACAGCGCGATGCTTTCCTGCTGGTTCAGCTTGTCGAAGCCGAACGCCTGGTAGACCTCGGGGCCGCATTCCACGATGAAGGTCGCGGTGTCATCATCAAACTGGTAGGCATGTGCCCAGATCCAGCCATGTTCCGTCTTTTCGAAGATGAAGGTAAAGGCATCGTCGAACTTCTGGTGCGTGCCCAGCCAGACGAAGTGGTTCTTGCGCATGTCGATCTCGGGCTGGAACTCTGCCTCGTAGATCTGGCGGGTGCGGGAATTCAGACCGTCAGAGGCGACAACCAGGTCGTACTCTGCCTTGAGCTGGGTCAGGCCCTCTTCCGTGATGTCGTGTTCGAAGACAAGGTTCACGCCTACCTCGCGCGCGCGCTCCTGGAGCAGCAGAAGCATCTGCTTGCGCCCGATGCCGCAGAAGCCGTGGCCGCCAGAGGTCATGGCCTCTTCGCCGCGGACGACCTTGACGTCATCCCAGTAGGCGAAATGGTCACGGATCATCTTCTCGCTGACCGGATCGTTGCCTTCGAAATTCGACATTGTCTCATCCGAAAGGACCACCCCCCAGCCGAAGGTGTCGTCGGCGCGGTTGCGCTCGTAAACGGTAATGTCGTGCGCGGCGTCGCGCAACTTCATCGAAATTGCGAAGTAGAGCCCGGAGGGGCCTCCGCCCAGTACAGCGATCTTCATGACTCAGTTTCCCTGCTTGGTTCTGCTTCAGAGTATCGAATCCGGAAAGTACTTCAAGACTAAAATACTTTTCGCCGGAGAATTCCGCCGGACCGCCCCATGGCGGTATGTAAAATTTGTTCAGCGATTTCAGGCGTCTGCCAGGTTCTTTCGAGAGTTCTTGACCGGAGCGGCACAGCGCTTATTCTTTAGACACAAAATATTAAGCCGGGCCTTTTCCGACTCGCATCACCTTCAATGGTGCTCGAAAGGGGAGGGGCGGCAACCCTTTCAACGGAATCAGGAGGGCCCGAGATGCCGTTCACCATGTCCAAACCCATGCGCTTCGGCGATTGCGACCTGACCGGGATCGCCTATCACCCGGCCTACCTTTCCATGCTCGTGGACGTGAACGAGGCGATGTTCGCCTCTTTCGGGGTCACCTGGAAAGAGCTCATGTTCGAACGCAAGCTGGGCCTTCCCAGCGTCAAGATGAACATCGAGTTCCGCAAGCCCGCGGTCTACGGCGACGTGCTGGACTTTAACGTCCACGTCCGCAAGATCGGCAAATCGTCCCTGGATCTCTACACGGTTGTCAAGGTTGGTGAGGACGTCATCTGGACGATCGAGCAGCTGATCGTCATGACATCCACCGAGGATCACAAGTCCCATCCCTGGCCGGACGATTGCCGCGAGGGCCTGCAACAGTACCTGCACCCCGAGCTGCTGGCAGACAAAGCCTGACCCCCAGACTTCCTTCCCGCCCCGGCACACAGATGTGCCGGGGCGATTTGCTTCCAGGGTCTGGCGACCTGACGTGAAGCGGTAGCGCCGCCGCAGCGCACCCCCTCTATTTCGACATCGACACCCCTTTTGCGGCAAGGATTCGCCTCTGGCCCATGGCCTGTATGCGCTTGCATTAGTCGAACCCTAAAATTTGCATCCTCAAAGCATCAAAATATTGGCGCGTCCCGGAACCTTAGCCGGAAAAAGCAAAGAACTTGGCTTTCGAGCAAAAAAACCTCTTGCGTGATTTAGTTTAAGCTTAAAAGTATACAGAGGAAGTAGGAGCCCGTTCGATGCATACCGTGCCGTACGAAAAGTCACTGCCGCTGGCCCAGAAGGTCTATGATGGCCTCCTGCAGGATATCGTGCAGAACCGTCGTGGCGCGGGGGATCGGCTTGTCGAGGCAGAGATCGCGCGCGAGCTGGACGTGTCCCGCACGCCCGTGCGGGAAGCGCTCAACCGGCTTCTGAACGATGGGCTGATCGACAGCGCGACCTCCTCCACCGGCTACGTGGTCATCCGCCCCTCGATCGAGGATATCCGTGAGATCTTCGAAGTACGCCGCGCGCTGGAGCCGGTCGGCTTCGCAGCTGTCGTAACGCAGGCGGGCCCCGCGGATGACATCGTGATGCGGGCCCTGCGATCGGGCGTGCGCGAAGCGGAAACCGCCCCGGCCTCCATGCGGGCCAATGGCCGCTTCCGGGATTTCTGGCTGACGCGCATCCCCAACCAGCGCATGCGCAAGACGCTGATGCGGTTTCACCTTCAGGTCCAGGTCGTACGCGTCGCAACGCTGCAAACCCAGAAGGGTCGGCAGGCGGCGGCAGACGGTGCGAACCAGCTGACAGAGGCCTTCCTTAGCCGCGATGCCGCCAACGCCCATGCGGCCATGACGGAATTCGTGGATACCGCCCTGACCTATTACGAACAGGCGGACGCCGATGGTGTCCTGCTGCCTCCCCCGCTTTCACGAAGCGCCGGGCAATAATCCCATGCCACGAAAGAGCCGGCTAACGGACGTGGCACGATCAACAGTGAGGAAAACATGAAAAAATCTCTTCTCAGCAATGCCCTTGCGGCTGCCATCCTTGGGCTGTCGGCGATGTCCGCCCAGGCCGAAGACCTGATCCGCGCGATCACCTTCACCCCCGCGCAGGTGTCCTTCTCGCGCAACTTCCAGGGCTTCGTTGACCTGGTGAACGAACGTGGCGAAGGCGTGGTGCAGATCCAGGTCATCGGCGGCCCGGAAACCATCCCGCAGCCGAAGATGGGCGAAGCCCAGATGAACGGCATCGCGGACATGTTCCTGCTGCCCGCCGGCCTTTACCTGAACATCGTTCCCGAAGGCGAAGCCTTTGCCGGCTCCAATCTTGACCCGATGGCCCTGCGCGCAGCCGGTGGCCTGGAGCTGGTCAACGAGGCCTTCCACGAAAAGGGCAACGCCCATGTTCTGGCCCATGTCGACGGCGGCGCCGGTTTCCACCTCTGGACCACCAAGAAGCCGAGCGTTGGCGAAGACGGACAGCTGGACCTGAGCGGCATCCGCCTGCGGTCCTCTCCGCTCTACCGCGCCTTCCTTGAAGAGCTGGGCGCGACCATCGTCGTTCAGCCCGCCGGTGAGGTCTATACCTCGCTCGAGCGTGGCGTTGTCGACGGCACCGGCTACCCGGTCACCGGCCTGCGCGACTACGGTTGGGACAAATTCCTGAAGTACCGCATCGATCCCGGCTTCTTCCAGACCGATGTTCTGATCTCCATGAACCTGGATTCCTGGGAAGGCCTGTCGCCCGAAGCCAAGGAAATCGTCCAGCAAGCCGCCATCGACCATGAGAAATCTTCCTACGAGGCCAACGTGGCCCTCAACGTGGAAGAAAGCGAAGCCATGGCCGCCAACGGCATCGAAACGATCGAGCTGACCGGCGCACAGCGTGAACTGTTCCTCACGACCGCCTACGACATCGCGTGGGAACGCCTGAAAAGCCGTGACGCCACCCATCATGACGAGCTGAAAGAAGTCTTCTTCGAAGATTTCTAAGGCCCTTGGGGCCGGGTGGTATTGCGCCGCCCGGCCCGCTCCCGATCACACGCCGGTCCTTCGCTCCGCACCCGCCGGGGCCGATGCCGCTTGAACCAAAGGTCCCGTCATGTCCGCTTCCCTGCGCATTCTCGATGCGATCTCGCTATTCCTCTTCCGCCTTGCCTGCCTGCTGGTGCTCGGCATCGTGCTGGTCGTCACCTATGACGTGGCCTCACGGAACCTCGGACTGCCCACTGCCGTCTGGGCGGTGAACTCCGTCGAATACGCGATGCTCTACATTACCTTCCTCTGCCTGCCCCACCTCGTGCTGACCCGCGGCCACGTCTGCGTTGAAATCGTGCTGACCTACCTGCCCGCGAAGCTGCGCAAGCTCTGGGAAGCCGGGCTTCAGATCCTGTCCGCTGCCATCTGCCTTTACCTGGCCTGGCACACGGCCGGCGCCTTCCTGGAGACGCTGACCGACGGCTCATATGAAGTGCGCGCCTTCGACATGCCGAACTGGGCCATCTACCTGAGCATGCCTGTCGGCTTCTTCTTCGGCGGCCTTCAATTCCTGGCCTTCTTCCCCCGCGGCCAGAGCTTCTTCGGCGCTCCGCCCGAAGCCCACGCCGGCGTGTAAGGAGAGACTGACATGATGGACTGGACACTCTCTATCGCGATCCTGATCGGCGGCCTGCTGCTGTCCATGGGGATCGGCCTGCCCGTTGCACTGGGCTTCTTCGTGATCAATATCATCGGCGTTTTCCTGTTCATGGGCGGCGCACGCGGTATCGACCAGATGATCGCCAATGCGACCGTGGCGGTTTCGACCTATTCGCTGGCCCCCGTGCCGCTGTTCCTGGTGATGGGCGCGCTCTTCTTCCATTCGGGCCTGGCGCGCCGGGTGCTGGACGCGATCGACGTGCTGATCGGCCGCCTGCCCGCCCGCCTGTCCTACCTCACGGTGACATCGGGCACGGTCTTCGCGGCGCTCTCGGGGTCCTCCCTGGCCAATACCGGGATGCTCGGCACGCTCATGGTCCCGGAGATGATGAAACGGGGCTACAAGAAACACATGGCAATCGGCCCCATATTGGGCTCCGGCGGCCTGGCCGTGATCATTCCGCCCTCCACGCTGGCGGTGCTCTTCGGCTCTCTTGCGCGGATCGACATCGGCGGCCTGCTTGTTGCGGGTCTTCTGCCGGGGCTGGTGCTCGCGATCCTCTACGCGATCCTGATCTTCGTTCAGGCCAAGTGGGATCCCGAGGCCGCCCCAAGCTACGAATACGTGCCCAAGCCCCTTGGCGAACGGCTCTATATCTTCGCCCGGGACATCCTGCCCATGGCGATGATCATCTTTGCCGTCGTCGGCTCCATCCTGACCGGTATCGCAACGCCCACTGAAAGCGGCGCCCTTGGTATCGTCGCGGTGGCGCTTCTGGCGCTGTTCTTCAAGGCGCTGGACGTCAAGGCGATCACCACGGCCATCTCCGATGCGGCGCGCGTGACCGGCATGACCTTCCTGCTGATCACCGCCTCTTCCACCTTTGCGCAGCTTCTGGCCTTCTCCGGTGCCTCCTCCGGCATGGTTCGCTGGGCCACCTCGATGGACCTGGGACCGACGCAGACGCTGCTGATCATGGCGCTGATCCTTCTGGTGCTGGGCATGTTCATGGACCAGGTCTCCATGATGCTGATCACGCTGCCGATCTTCGTGCCGCTGGCCATGAGCCTGCAGTTCGACATGATCTGGTGGGGCCTCATCATGCTCCTGATGCTGGAGGTCAGCTTCACCACGCCGCCCTTCGGCCTGCTGCTCTTCGTGATGTACGGGGTGAGCCCCCCGGGCACGACACTGCCCGACGTCGCGAAAGCCGCATTGCCTTATATCGCCTGCGTGTTCCTGCTGATCGCGATGGTCATCCTCTACCCGCCACTCGCCACCTTCATCCCGTCGCTCATGTAGCGACGGGCCCGAGACAGAGATGACGAGACAGAGAAAACAAGGAGGGAACCATGAGTTTCCGTGACAGGGTCGCCTTCGATGCAGAGGCCGGAACCTATTTCGACGGCGCCATGCGCTACATCTACATCAAGCCAGAGGCGCTGATGGGCATTGCCCTGGCCATGCCCGAAGATCAGCGTGGCGCCGTGCTTGAGGCGATGGCAGAGAGCGTCTTCATCAACGGCGGCAAGTCCGCCAAGACCTACCAGGAAAGCGGCGCCGCCGACGGAGAGGCCCTGCTGGCCGTCATTCGCGAAACGGCCCCGCAACTGGGCTGGGGCAGCTGGAGCACGGTGGTGGACGGCGATGAGCTGACCGTCACCGTCAAGGGCTCGCCCTTCGCGATGGGATACGGTGCGGCGGACCACCCGGTCTGCGCGCCGATCCTGGGCATGTTGCGCGCGGTGTCCCCCGTCGTCCTTGGCGGACCGACAGAGGTCCGGGAAACCGCCTGCGCCGCCGTGGGCGCAGAGGCCTGCACCTTCACCGCCCGCCGCCTGACCGAGGCCCCGGAATGAGCGATTTCATCACCAGCCTGACAGATCGTTTCGGCCCCGAGGCCATCACCACCGGAGAGGCCATCCCCCCAAGATACCGCCAGGACTGGGCCGGCCTTGCGCCGGTCCTGCCCCTTGGCCTTGCCCGCCCGCGCGACACGGCAGAGGTCTCCGGCATCCTGGCGGCCTGTCATGCCGCCGGCGTGCCGGTCGTGCCCCAGGGCGGGCTGACCGGGATTTCTGGCGCGGCGCATCCCGAAGCGGCCGGGCTGGTGCTCAGCCTGGAACGGCTGAACGTGATCGAAGGCATTGACGCCGACAGCGGCACGCTTACCGCCGGGGCCGGCGTCATCCTGGAAACCGCGCAAGAGGCCGCCCGCGACGCCGGCCTGATGCTGGGCATCGACATCGGCGCGCGCGGCTCCTGCCAGTTGGGCGGGGTGCTGGCCACCAACGCCGGCGGCAATACCGTCATCCGCTACGGCATGGCCCGCGATCACGTCCTTGGGCTAGAGGTCGTCCTGGCCGATGGCACAGTGATCGACGGCATGAACACCATGCTGAAGAACAACGCAGGCCTTGACCTCAAGCAGCTCTTCATAGGCTCGGAGGGGCTGTTGGGCGTGATCACGCGTTGCGTCCTGCGCCTGCATCCCCTGCCCCCGGCGCGCGCCACCGCCTTCCTTGGCTGTGCCGACACGGCAGCGACCATCGCGCTGCTGCGCGCCGCCCGTGCCGCCCTGGGGCCGATGCTCTCCAGCTTCGAGGTGATGTGGCCCAGCTTCTTCCACTACATGTCCAAGGCCACCGGCTTGGGGTCTCCGCTTGCGGGCGAACACGGCACCTATGTCATCATCGAGGCAACGGGCTTCGATGCGACCTTCACGCGCGAAACCCTGGAAACCTTCTTCGAAAAGGCGTTCGAGGATGAGCTGGTCGAGGATGGCGTCCTTGCCAGCTCCGTCAAGGAAGAGCGCGCGCTCTGGGCGGTGCGTGAAAGCCCGGCGGAATACGAAACGGTGCTGGGTCCGGTGATCCCCTTCGACGTGGGCATTCCCATCCCGCGGATGGAAGAGGCCGTCACCGCCATCGAAGCCGGCATTGCAGAGCTTTTCCCAACCGCGCGGGCCCTGTCCTACGGCCATATCGGCGATTCCAACCTTCACGTGGTGGTCAATGTCCCCGAAGCCGGGCGCGATCAGCCTCATGGTCCGGTCAAGGCGAAGATTTACGAGATCGTGCGCGCCCTGGGCGGCACGGTCTCTGCGGAACATGGGATCGGCATGATCAAGCGGGACTACCTGCCCTACTGCCGTAGCCCGCAGGAAATCGCCATGATGCGCCAGATCAAGGCCCTGCTCGATCCGAAGGGGATCCTGAACCCCGGCAAGAGCTTCGATGAAGAGGCCGGCGCATGACAAGCCTGAGGCAGGCGATTGCGGACCGCCGGCCGCAGCGCGGCCCCTTCGTTGCCATTCCCTCGCCCATGGCGGTGGAGATCATGGCCGGGGCCGGGCCGGACTTCCTCTGCATCGACACGGAGCACAGCCCGATTTCCGATGCGCTGCTGACCGACATGCTGCGCGCCGGAGAGCTTTGCGGCCTGCCGATGCTGGTCCGTGTCCGCAGCGCCCTACCTCAGAACATCGCCGCCGCGCTGGACGCGGGCGCGACCGGCGTTCTCGTGCCCCATGTCTCCTCCGTCGAGGCGGCAGAGGCCGTGGTCAAGGCGGCCCGCTTCCCGCCTGAGGGGACACGCGGGGCCGGCCCCGCAAGGGCCGCGAAATACATGCGCAACATCGCCGGCTATCTGGAAACGGCACGGCGCGAGAGCGTCCTCATGATCCAGATCGAGACGGTCAAGGCCGTGACCGATGTGGCCGCCATCCTTGCCGTGCCGGGCATCGACCTGGCGCTCATCGGGCCGGGTGATCTGGCCGTCGATCTTGCCGCGCAAGAGCATGACGAACGCACGCTTGAAACGCTGATCGACCAGGTGATCGCCGCCGGCGGACAGGCCGGCGTGCCCATCGGCATCTTCTCTGCGGACCGGGAAGCCAGCCGGCGCTGGCTGGAACGGCTGTCCTTCGTGATCGAAGGCTCGGACGCCCTGCTGTTGACCCAGGCCTCTGACGCGGCCTGCGCGCCGCTCGACTGATCGGCTGGTTGAGCAAGACAGCGCCCTGCCGCCTGCTTCCCCGGCGGTGGGGACGATTCGAGCACCGATTGGGCAAAGGGCCTACCGGTCTCGGATATCGATGCGCGAACACGGGGATGGCTTCAGCCGCCCGCGAAGGCCCGCGCCCAAGTGCGCGGCCTGATTGAATTTTCCGGCAACTCAAGTGTGTTTCGTGGCCGTCCTTGGATAATGCGGCTTCAAGAATGTTTTAAATCTAAAGTACCGTCGAGACGATCTTCTTGATGGCTCATGTTAACGCGGCAGAAAAGCCGCGGTGCCGTGCCCAGAATCATGCCATTCCTTCGCCTTAACACAGCCGCCCATCACCTAGAGTTTTCTAATAGCCTCGGTGCCCTTTTCGCAACCAAGTCCAGTTTTTGTGCATTCGAAGCTGAACGACAGTCGCCCAGCTAAAAAATATTTTTTTTGCACATTAATTCACTTTGAACTTGAAGAATTACGGTACATGCATTTGCATATCTCTCAGAGACCACACCACTTCCAACAGGAGAGGACGCAAGATGAGCGCTCAGGATACTCTGGCCCAGCTGGCCACTTCGCTGCTCGACGGTTCGATCAAGGTCGTCGATTGCACGGCCCCCCTCGGCCCCGACACCCCGCTGCTGAAACTGCCGGATGAGATCGCCGACCAGACTCCGCCGATCGAGATCCACAAGATCTCCGAATATGGTGATCGCGGCCCCTTCTGGGCCTGGAACTGGCTGAAGCTGGGCGAACACTCCGGCACCCACTACGACGCGCCGCACCACTGGGTGACGGGCAAGGATTTCCCCGACGGCTCCGTCGACACCATCGCCCCGCAGAACTTCGTCGCCCCGGCGAACGTGCTCGATTTCTCCAAGGAAGCGGCTGAAAATCCCGGCTTCCTGCTGACCGTCGATCACGTCAAGGCCTGGGAAGCCGAGCACGGCGAGATCAAGGAAGGCGAATGGGTTCTCTTCCGCACCGACTGGGACCAGTTCAACACCGATGAAGAGAAGTTCCTGAACGACAAGGGCGAAGGCCCCGTAACTCCCGGCCCGACGGCCGAGGTCATCATTTACCTGATGGAAGAGAAGAAGGCGCTTGGCTGGGGCTCCCAGTGCATCGGCACCGACGCTGGCGCCGCCGGCGGCTTCGAAATCCCCTTCCCCGCCCACAACCTGCTGCACAAGCACAACAAGTACGGCCTGGCCTCTCTGACCAACCTCAGCGAACTGCCGGCCAAGGGCGCCGTCCTGGTCACCGCACCGCTGAAGATCGTCAAAGGCACCGGCTCTCCGATCCGCGCCCTGGCGCTCGTGCCCGGCGCATAAGGACCTGACCATGACCGCATCCGCAGATATCGCCATCGTCGGCTCCGGCATCAACGCGCTGGCCGCCGGCGCCATGCTGGCCCGATCCGGCAAACGCGTCGCCGTCTTCGAACGCGCGCCGATCGCCGGTGGCTGCATGCGGTCCGAAACACTGGCCGAGGGGGTCACCTACGATCCCCTCGCCACCACCTTCGTGCTTTGGGTTACCGGGGCCGCGCATGGCGCGCTGGCCGACGATCTTGCACGGCACGGGGTCGAATTTTGTGGCACCGACACGCCCACGGGCGTGCTGCTGCCGGATGGCCGCGCGCTGACCTACCGGATGGACCGCGCGGCGAATGTCGCGGCTTTCGATGCCGAAGCGCCGGGGGACGGCGGCCAGCTTGCCGCCGACCTGGACGCTTTCGCAGCGGATGCCGAATTGCTGTTCGGCCTGATGGGCGGGGATCCCTGGTCCCGCTCGACAGTCAAGCTGCTTGGCAAGGAGGCCTGGAAGCGCAAGCCGCGCGGCCTGGCCACCACCATGGGCGGCGCTCTGCAAAGCATGCGCGGCTGGCTCGAAACCTCTTTCAACGGTGAACTCAACCGGGCGCTCTGGGCGCCTTGGTGCCTGCACGCGGGTCTTGGCCCGGAAGCCTCTTTCTCCGGCCAGATGGGCCAGGTCATCGGCTTCGCGCTTGAGGCCGCCGGTGCCCCCGTGGTCAAGGGCGGCGCGGCCAACATGGTGCGCGGCCTGACCGCCATCATCGAAGAACACGGCGGCGAGGTGCGCTGCAACGCAGAGGTCGCAGAGATCACCCGTGACGGCAATCGCGCCACCGGCCTGCGCCTGACCTCGGGCGAAAAGATCACGGCACCGACCGTGCTGGCCTCGGTCACGCCCAACCAGCTTTACGAAGACCTGGCCCCCGCGCCGGAACGCAAGGACGACCTGCGCAAATACAAGTACGGCAAGGGAAACTTCCAGCTTCACTACCTTCTGAAAGGCCCGGTCAACTGGAAGACGGAAGGGCTTGAGAACGTCCAGCTTCTGCACCTGACCCCGGGTCTTGATGGTGTCTCCAAGGCCGGCAACGAGGCCGAGCGCGGTATGCTGCCAGAGGTGCCGACGATCTGCGTGGGCCAGCCCTGCGCCGCCGATCCCAGCCGCGCGCCCGAGGGGCAGACGGTGCTCTGGCTGCAAATGCCCGAGGCCCCGCGCCACGTGAAAGGCGATGCCGCCGGGCAGATCGATGTGCCCGCGGACGGCCAATGGACCCAGGACCTGCGCGAAGCCTATGCCGACCGGATCGAGGCGATCCTGGCGAGCCATATCAAGGACTTCTCAGAACGCGTCGTCACCCGGCGCGCGATCTCTCCGGCCGATCTTGAAGCCTACAACATCAACCTTGTCGGCGGCGATCCCTACGGTGGGGCCTGCTCGCTTGAGCAGTTCTTCCTCTGGCGGCCCTTCGCGGACAGCGTGCGCCATGACACCGGGCTGAAGGGGCTGTACCATATCGGTGCCTCCACCCATCCGGGCCCCGGCCTGGCGGGCGGCTCCGGCTTCCTGGTGGCCAAGGAACTGGGCGCATGATCGACCGCCCCGAAGAGCTTGAGGAATTCACCCCCTACCTGATGAACCGCATTATCGCGCGGTACAACAAGGGGGTTGAATCCGCGCTGAAGGAGGCTGGCGTCTCCGTAGCGCAGATGCGCGCGCTGGCCGTGCTGACCGAAGGCGGCCCCTGCACGATCGGCGAGCTTTCGGTGCTGACGGTCATCAAGCAATCCACGCTCTCGCGCACCCTCGACACGATGGAACGCGCGGGCCTCATCCTGCGCCAAGCGCAGGACGGGGACAGCCGCTATCGCATGATCAGCCTGACCCCCGAAGGACAGGCCGCCTACGAAGCCGCCTGGCCGGCCATGCTGGGGATGCGGGACACGATGCTCAAGGCCCTGAGCCCGCAAGAGCAGGAAGAGCTCAACCGGATGTTGCTGAGCATTTTCTACGACATCCGCCACCACGATTTCTGACCCGGGTCCCAACCGGGGTTTCCGACGCCGACTGCCAAGTCGATCGCCAACAAGGACAGCTACATGAAACGTGCACTCCTTATCGCTTCCATCGCCTGCCTGCCTGCCCTCGCGCAGGCCGAACCGCTTCCCGGCATGCGGGGCGTCGACCATATCGGGCTGACCGTCCCGGACCTGGACCAGGCCGTGACCTTTTTCGGGGATGTTCTGGGCTGCACGGAAACCACCGGTTTCGGCCCGCTCTCGGATCCCGAGGGGACCTTCATGCAGGACCTGCTGGGCGTGGATCCGAAAGCCGTGATCGAACAGGTCACGCTGATGCGCTGCGGCTTCGGCGCCAACCTGGAGCTGTTCCAGTACAGCGCGCCCGACCAGCAGACCATCACCCAGAAGAACAGCGATATCGGGGCCTACCATATCGCGGTCTACGTCGATGATATCGACGCCGCCGTCGCCTACTTCGACGCGAACGGCGTGAAGCACAACTGGGGTCCCCTCCCCGTCACCGATGGCCCGACCGCGGGTCAGCAGATCATCTACTTCTACGCCCCCTGGGGGCTGCAGATGGAAGCCATCACCTATCCTGACGGCATGGCCTACGAAGGCGACTCGGACACTGTCCTGTGGTCGCCCAAAGCCCCTGCCGAATAACCCTATCATCCAGGAGACCACCCATGGCAGAACGTTCTTTCGCCAAGGAAGTCCAGAAACTCAAAAAGGGTGAGGGCGAGACCTTCACCGGTGAGGGTATCCTTGCCATCACCAAGGCCCTGCTCGAAAACGGCGTGGGCTACGTGGGGGGCTACCAGGGCTCTCCCATTTCCCACCTCATGGACGTGCTGGCCGATGCCCAGGAAATCCTGGGCGAGCTGGGCGTGCACTTCGAGGCCTCGGCCTCTGAAGCCACCGCAACGGCGATGCTGGCCGCCTCCGTGCATTACCCGATCCGGGGTGCCGTGACCTACAAGTCCGTCGTCGGCACCAACGTGGCCTCTGACGCGCTGTCGAACCTCGCCTCCGGCGGTGTCACCGGCGGCGCGCTGATCATCGTCGGGGAAGACTACGGCGAAGGCTCCTCCATCATGCAGGAGCGCACCTATGCCTTCGCGATGAAAAGCCAGGTCTGGATGCTGGATCCCCGGCCCAACCTGCCTTCCATCGTCAAGGCCGTGGGCGACGGCTTCGAGCTTTCTGAGGCCACCAACACGCCGATCATGCTGCAGGTCGGCATCCGCTCCTGCCACGTGCACGGCCATTTCACGGCCTCGGACAACAAGCGCCCCGCGCAGACGGTCTCCGACGCGCTGGAAAACCCCAAGCGGAAGCTGGACCGGATCGTCCTGCCCCCCGCGACCTACCTGCACGAAGCCGAGAAGCTGACCAAGCGCAAGCCCGCGGCCGAGCAGTTCATCCTGGATCGCGGCATCAACGAACGCTTCGGCCAGTCCTCCTCCAAGGTCGGCCTGATCATCCAGGGCGGCACCTACAACACCGTCATCCGGGCGCTGAACCGCCTGGGCCTGGCCGATCTTTACGGCGAGACGGATATCGACATCCTCTGTCTCAACTGCGTCTACCCGCTGGTTGAAACCCAGATCCTCGATTTCTGCGACGGCAAGGATGCCGTGCTGATCGTCGAGGAAGGCCACCCCAACTACGTCGAACAGCAGATCGCCCACATGCTTTACCAGAAGGGCAAATCGGTGAAGCTGGAAGGCAAGGGCAAGCTGCCCATGGGCGGCGAATACACCGGCCAGGTCATGGTCGACGGGCTGGGCGCCTTCTTCTCCGAACATGCGCCGGGCCTTCTGCCGGTGGCCAAGGTTGCCACCAACGAGGAACCGATCGCCATCCCCGACCTGTCGGACACCCTTCCGGCCCGCCCGCCGGGGTTCTGCACCGGCTGCCCGGAGCGCCCGATCTTCGCCGCCACCAAGCTGGTCGAGGAAGAGCTGGGGGAACACCACATCTCCTCCGACATCGGCTGCCACCTGTTCTCCATCATGCCACCCTTCGACCTGGGCGCGACGACCATGGGCTATGGCCTGGGCCCGGCCTCTGCCGCCGCCTTCCATAACGAGGACAAGAAGGGCCGCCGCTCGATCTCCTTCGTCGGGGATGGCGGGTTCTGGCACAACGGCCTGACCTCTTCCGTGGGCAACGCGGTCTTCAACAAGTCCGACAACGTCATCGTCATCGTCGACAACTTCTACTCGGCAGCGACCGGCGGTCAGGACATCCTGTCCTCTCGGGCGGACAACAAGACCAAGCAGACCCAGAACTCCATCGTGGATGCCTGCAAGGGCATGGGCGTGAAGTGGATCCGCCAGATCGACCGCACCTATGACGTAACCAAGGTCCGCGACACGCTGAAAGAGGCCCTGACCACCGAAGAAGAAGGTCCCAAGGTCATCGTCGCCTCGTCCGAATGCATGCTGAACAAGCAGCGCCGGGTGAAGCCGCAGCTGGCCAAGGCCGCCAAGGAAGGCAAGCGCGTCATCCGGCCCCGCTTCGGCGTGGACGAAGACGTCTGCACCGGCGATCACGCCTGCATGCGCCTGTCCGGTTGCCCGTCGCTCTCCGTGAAGGACACCGGCGATCCCCTGCGCGACGATCCGGTTGCCGCCATCGACCAGACCTGCGTCGGCTGTGGCAACTGTGGCGAGGTGGCCGATGCCGCCGTGCTCTGCCCGTCCTTCTACCAGGCAGAGATCGTCTCCAACCCGACCGATGGCGAGAAGCGCCGCGCTTCGCGCGCCAACAAGGTCATCTCCTGGCTGCAAACCCGCCGTGACGCCAAGCGCGTCGCCTTCGCCTGAGGACACGCCCATGAACATGCCAGTCCAGCAACCGATCATCGCCCGCCGCTCCCCCGGTCCTGACGGGGAAAAGGTCATCACCCTTGCCGCTCTCGCCGTCGGCGGGCAGGGCGGCGGCGTCCTGACCAACTGGATCGTCGCCGTGGCCGAGGCCAACGGCTACCGCGCGCAATCCACCTCTGTCGCCGGGGTCGCACAGCGGACCGGCGCCACGATCTACTACGTCGAGATGTGCCGCGACACCGGCCGTATGCCGGTCTTCGCCCTGTCGCCCTCCATCGGGGACGTGGACATCCTGATGGCCTCCGAGCTGATGGAAGGCGGCCGTGCGATCATGCGCGGCTTCGTCACCCCCGGCCGCACCACCCTGATCGCCTCCACCCACCGGATTGCGGCGGTGTCGGAAAAGGTCGCGCCCGGTGACGGCCGCGCCAACAGCGCAGAGGTGATCGAAGCCATGGGGATCGCGGCGGACCATACCGTCGCCTTCGACATGGAGACCGTCGCCAAGGAAGCCGGCTCCGTCATCTCCTCCTCCCTGCTGGGGGCGCTTGCGGGCTCCGGTGCCCTGCCCTTCCCGCGGGAAAGCTACGAAGAGGTGATCCGCGCCTCCGGTCGCGGCGTCGAAGCCTCGCTGCGCAGCTTCGGCGCGGCCTATGACATCGCCACCGGTGCCTCCCCCGCACCCGAGGCCCCCGAAGCCCCGGTCAAACCGGTGCCCGTGCTCAACGTGCCCAAGAAGCTGAAGGCGGACTGGGACAAGGTCGAAGCGCGCGTGGCCGCCCTGCCTGCCGAAGTGCAGGAAATGGCCGGCCTGGGCATCAAGAAGGTCGTCGATTACCAGGACGTCGCCTATGGCGCGCAGTACCTCGACATGGTCGAACAGGTGCTGGCCCTGGACGAAGCCCCCTATGACATGACGATCGCCGCGGCCAAGTATTGTTCCCGCGCGCTCTGCTACGATGACCTGCCCCGCGTGGCGGACATCAAGACGCGGGCCTCCCGCTTCGACCGGGTCCGCGACGAGGTCGTCGTCAAGGATGACCAGCTGATGATGCTGACGGAATACTTCCACCCCCGTTACGAGGAATTCGCCGCCTCCATGCCCAGGGGTCTGGGCCGCTGGCTTCAGAAGCGCAAGGGGCTGGAAGCCTTCTATGGCAAGCACTTCGACAAGGGCCGCCGCATTCGCACCGACTCCCTCAGCGGCTTCCTGATGCTCTGGGTGGTCTCTTCCCTGCGTCCGATCCGCCGCCGCCTGCTGCGCCATGAATCCGAAATGGCCCATGTGGACACCTGGTTCTCCAAGGTTCTGGAAACGGCCAAGACGGACCGCGCCCTGGCCGCAGAGGTTCTGGCCAACTACCGGCTGATCAAGGGCTATTCGGACACCCACGTCCGCGGCCATTCCAAGTTCGCCAAGGTGATGTCGGCGCTCGACATGCTGAAGGGGCGAGAAGATGCCGCCGACTGGATGCGCCGCCTGCGCACCGCCGCGCTGGATGACGTCGAAGGAGAGAAGCTGGACGGGGCCCTTGCCACCGTGCGCAGCTTCGCGGCGTAACCCATGGCAGATCCGATCCTCATCATCGGCGCCGGGATCAACGGCCTTGTCGCGGCGGCGGACCTTGCCGCGCGGGGCCACAAGGTGCGGGTTCTTGAACGCGGCCCCACCCCCGGTGGCGCCGTGCGCACCGAAGAGCTGACGCTGCCGGGCTTCCGGCACGACGTGGCAGCCATGAACCTGTCGATGTTCGCCGGCTCCGCCTTCATGGCGAAACACGGCGAAGAGATGGCGAAGCACGGGATGGACTTCGTGCCCATCGACCGCCCCTTCGCCCAGGCCATGGAGCCCGGCGATTACATCGGCGTCAGCACAGACGTCGAAGAGACCCTGGCCACCTTCGCCTCAGAAGCCGACAAGACCACCTGGCGGGACCTGATGCAGGCCTTCCCGGCCCGCGTGGGCACCATCGGCGGGCTGCTTGGCACGCCGATGCGCCGCGGCGCGCTGGCGAAGTTCCTGTGGAAGACCTGGCGCGGGCTGGGCACGGCGGAAAGCCTTGAGACCGCGCGCTTCCTCATGACCTCGCCCCGCGACTGGCTGGAAGACACCTTCGAGGATCCCCGCCTGCGCACCGCGCTCTCCACCTGGGGGATGCACCTGGACTTCGCGCCCGATATCGCCGGTGGCGCCATCTTCCCCTACCTGGAAGCCATGGGCGGCCAGGCCATGGGCATGGTGATCGGCAAGGGCGGCGCGGATGCCGCCACCAAGGCGCTTGTCTCCATGATCGAAGCCCATGGTGGCACCGTCGAGTGCAACTGCGAGGTCGAAGAGATCCTGCATGCGGGCGGCAAGGTCACCGGCCTGCGGCTGGCGGGCGAAACGATCAAGGCATCGACCGTCTTCGCGGGACTTGCCCCGAAACACCTGCTGCGCCTGATCGGCCGGTCCGGTGATGCGCGCTTTGACACCGGCATGAAGAAATTCCGCCATGCGCCGGGCACCATGATGCTGCACTTGGCGCTGGATGGTCCGGTGCCGTGGAAGGCCCAGGAACTGGGCAAGTTCGCCTATGTCCACGTGGGTCGCTCCATCGACACAGCGGCGCGCACCTATGCCCAGGCACGGGCCGGCCTGCTGCCCGATACGCCGCTCCTGGTCGTCGGCCAGCCCTCCGTCTTCGATCCGACCCGCGCGCCCGATGGCAAGCAGACCCTCTGGGTTCAGGCCCGCGTCGTGCCCGCAGAGATCGCCGGCGACGCCAAGGCAGAAATCACGGCCACCACCTGGGACGAGGCCAAGGAACCGATGACAGAGCGGATCCTGTCGCTGATCGAGGAACAGGCCCCCGGCCTGCGCGGTCGCATTCTTGGGGCCAAGGCGGTCTCTCCGCTCGACCTCGAAGCGGAAAATCCCAACCTCGTCGGAGGCGACCAGATCTGCGGCTCGCATCACCTGACGCAGAACTTCCTGTTCCGCCCCCTGCGCGGCTTTGCCGATGGCAGCACCCCGATCAAGGGTCTGAACATGATCGGCGCAGCCTGCTGGCCGGGTGCCGGCACCGGGGCCGGCTCAGGCTTCTTCGCCGCAGAGACCATAAAATAAACAGGGACCGTGAAGTTTATCCAACGGAACCCTGCGTTTTAGCTTTAACTGTGAACCTTTTAAGCTCAAACTAAATTCGAAAGACGAAGTCCGGCGAACCGGACCGCTACACACCAACAGGAGTCTTGGCACATGAAAGAACTCAGCACTCTCAGCCGGCGCGGCTTTCTAGGCGCTTCGGCCGCCCTTTCGGCCTTGCTTGTCTCCGGCGTCCCGACGCTGGCGCAAGATGGCAGCAACCTGACCATCGCCTACAACCTTCCGGTCCAAAGCTGGGATCCCACCACGGGTCCCGCGGCCGTGAACCCGGCGCTGCAATCGGTCTACCTGGCCGTCTTCGACCGTTTCATCGGCCAGGCGCCCGACCTGTCCTTCGAACCCGGCCTGCTGACCGACTGGAGCTTCAGCGAGGACAAGTCCACCATCACCATGACCGTCCGTGAGGGCGTGAAATGGCACAATGGCGCGGATCTGACCCCGGAAGACGTCGTCTGGTCCCTGAAACGCGCGGCGAACCCGGAAACCGGCAACCCGATGCAGTTCGTCTGGGGCAAGATCGGCAACTTCGCGATCGACGGCCAGGTGATCACCGCCGACGTGATGGAATTCGAACCCGCGCTCTTCAAGTGGATGGCCTTCCTGACCGCCTTCGTCCTGCCCAAGGCATATTACGAGGAAGTCGGCCCCGAGGGCTTCGAGAACGCCCCCGTCGGCACCGGCCCCTACATGGTCGACGCCTTCGAACAGGGCGCCTATGTTCGCCTCAAGGCCTTCCCCGACTACTGGGGTGACGCGCCCGAGTTCGAGACCGTGACGATCAAGTTCGTGACCGATTCCGCCTCCCGCGTGGCAGAGATCGAATCCGGCAACTCCGATATCACCACGAACATCCCCTACGAAGAATACGACCGCCTGATCGCCAAGGACGGCCTGTCCGGCGAAGCGGTGCCGATCACCGACATCGGCATGATCTTCCTCAACGATATCGACGTGATGACCGACAAGAACGTGCGTCTTGCGGCCCACCACGCCATCGACAAGCAGCTGATCATCGACCGCCTGCTGCGCGGCTACGGCGTGCCGATCTCCACGCTGGAAGCACCGGGTTACGCGGCTTACGACGACAGCATCGTTGTGGAATACGACCCCGAGCTCTCCAAGGAACTGCTGGCGGAGTCCGGCTATTCCACCGACAACCCGGTCAAGTTCACCATCCAGACGACCCGCGGCTTCAAGCCCAAGGATTACGAGATGATCCAGGCCATCGTCGGCATGTGGCGCAAGGTCGGCATCGAGGCAGAGATCGAGGTCTACGAGATCGCCAAGCACTACGAGCTGCGCGCGACCGATACCCTGGCACCGGCGGCCTTCTACAACTGGGGAAACTCCATCGGGGATCCCTCGACCTCCACCGGGTTCTCCATGTTCGGCCCCTCGCCCCACGCGGTCTGGGATACCCAGGACCTGATCGACAAGATCGGCCCCCTCTTCGTCGAACCCGACGAGGAAAAGCGGATCCAGGGCTACAAGGACGTATCGAAATACATCGCGGAAGAGGGCTACGTGATCCCGCTGCTGCAATACGTGATGCCGATCGTCTATGCCTCTGACCTCTCGGTCACGCCCTATACCTCCGGCGACCTGCTGCCGCAGGCTGTCTCCAAGTCCTGATACCCGCCGTCAGGCTGGCCCGGTCCGCCCCTTCGGACCGGGCCCCAGAATTCCCGAGGATCCCATGCTGCTCAGAACCGTTCTGATCCGGTTGCTGACCACGGCCATCACCCTGTTCGGTGTGGCCGTCGTTGTCTTTACGCTTGTCCGCGTTGCCCCCGGCAACCCCATTGCCATGATGCTTCCCCCCGGTGCCACCGAACAGGACATCGCCAATCTCACCGCGCTTTACGGCTTTGACAAAAGCCTGCCACACCAGTTCGTCATCTGGCTGAGCGGCGTGGTGCAGGGGGACTTCGGAACCTCGATCACCCTGCGCCGCCCGGTGTCGGAACTGGTGCTAAGCCGCCTGCCCGCCACGCTTGAGCTTTCGGTCATGGCGCTGTTCATCGCCGTTGCGCTTGGCGGCTTCGTGGCCGTGCTTGGCGCACGCCGCCGCAATTCCGCGACCGAGGTCGGGCTGGACCTGTCCAGCGGCGCGGTGCTCTCGATCCCGGATTTCCTCTGGGGTCTGATCTTCGTGCTGCTCTTCGGGGTGCTCTGGCCGGTGCTGTCGATCTCCGGCCGCATCGATCCCCGGATCGAGTTCGATTTCACCACCAACTATTACGTGCTGGAGGGGCTGCTGCGCGGGCGTTTCGATGTCGTCGGCTCCACCCTTGGGCACATGCTGATGCCGGCCATGTCGCTGGCACTGCCCTTGGCGGCCATGATCGCCCAGCTTCTCAAGCAGAACCTGAAGGAAGAGCTGCTGAAGGATTACACCACCCTGACCCGGGTGCGCGGCTTCACCGAAACCGCCGTGATCCTGCGCGAGGCGCTGCGCAACGCCGCACTGCCCACGCTGGCGCTGGTGGGGGTGCAGTTCACCTTCCTGATCGGCGGCACCGTGATCGTCGAACGGCTGTTTGCCTACGAAGGCCTTGGCAATATGGCCATCGACGCGGTGATCAACCGGGACCTGCCGCTGATCCAGGGTATCGTGATGCTCTTCGCCGCGCTCTTCATCGTGATCAACCTTGCCGTCGATCTCTCCTACACCCTTCTGAACCCGAGGCTCCGTCATGGCTGATGTCACCGCCTCCCCCCGCAGTCGCGCTGGCCAGGGCCTGAACCTGCGCCTCTGGCTGCCGCTGACCTGGATCGTGATCCTGATCTGCGCGGCCGTCTTCGCGCCGCTGGTCGCCCCGCAGGACCCGCTGATGCAGGACCTGATGATGGAGCGCCTGCCCCCCTTCTTCATGGACGGCTCCGAACCCGGTTTCTGGCTGGGCACGGACAGCCTGGGCCGCGACGTGCTGTCCCGGATGATCTACGGCGCCCGCATCGCGCTCTTCGTCAGCGTCATCGCGGCGACCACCACCTGCCTCTTCGGCTCTGCCCTTGGCCTGCTGGCCGGCTATTACGGCGGCTGGTGGGATCGCGTGATCTCGCGTCTGGTCGATATCTGGATGGCCTTCCCGCCGGTGCTGTTCGCCGTGCTGCTGGTGGCCGTCATGGGTACCGGCCTCACCTCGGTCATTGCCGCCATCGCCCTGATCGACTGGACCCGCTTCGCGCGTGTCATCCGGGCAGAGACCATGGTTCAGGCGCGCATGGACTACGTTGACAGCGCCCGCATCGGCGGCGCGCGCCGCCTGGCCACGCTGGTCACCGAAATCCTGCCCAACGTGCTGCCCACCATCATCGCCCTGCTGATGCTGGAAATGGGCATCGCCATCATCGTCGAGGCGATCCTGAGCTTCGTGAACCTCTCGATTTCCTCCGACGACCCCACCTGGGGCTCGATGATCGCCGAGGGGCGCGGTGCCATCCACTTTGCCTGGTGGGTGCTGCTGTTCCCGCTGATCGCGCTGTTCTTCAGCGTGCTCAGCTTCTCAACCCTGGGCGAAGGCCTGAAGAAACGTTTCGATCCGGTGCTGCAATGAGCCAACAGACACAACACCGCCACGCGCTGGAGATCATCAACCTCTCCATCGCGCTGCCCAATGGCGTCCGCCTGCTGCGCGACGTCTCCCTGAAGCTGGAACCGGGCGAGGTCCGCGCGCTGGTGGGCGAAAGCGGCGCGGGCAAGTCGATGATCGGCAAGACCGTGCTTGGCATCCTGCCCGACACGCTGAAGATCACCCAGGGTGAGATCATCCTGGAAGGTCAGCACCTGAACATGATGACCCCCTGGACCCGCCGCAAGACGGTGGCCGAGATCACGGCGCTGATCCCTCAGGATCCGCTGACGGCGCTGAACCCGCTGCGCAAGATCGGTCCGCAGATCGTCGATCCGCTGATCCGTATCCGCGGCTGGGAAAAGGACCGCGCCCGGGCCCGCGCGCTGGAACTGCTGGAGCGCGTGCACATCCGCGCGCCCGAACGGGTGATGCAAAGCTACCCGCATGAGCTTTCCGGCGGGATGCGCCAGCGGATCCTCATCGCGGCAGCCTTCGCGCCCTCGCCCCGGCTGATCGTCGCGGATGAACCCACCACCGCGCTCGACGTGACCGTGCAGAAGGAAATCCTGAAGCTGATCCGCGAGCTGCAGAAGGAAACCGGCACCGCCGTCCTCTTCGTGACCCACGACATGGGCGTGGTTGCCAAGATCTCCCAGCAGGTGACGGTGCTCTTTGCCGGCAAGGTGATGGAAGACGCCCCCACGCGGGAGGTCTTCACCAACCCGGCCCATCCCTATACCCGCGCGCTGATCGCCGCGACGCCCAGCTCGGCTGACCTTGATCGGCCGTTCAGCCCCGTCCCCACGGAGCTGATCGCAGAGCTGCACGCCCAGGTCGCCCGGGACGATGCCCTTTGGCAGGGAAAGAAACGATGACTGCGCTGTTCTCCATCCGTGACCTGCACCTGTCCTTCCCGGACCGGGGCAACAAGCCGCTCTTCGGCCCCGCCCCCCGGATCGAGGTGCTGAAAGGCCTGACGCTGGACATCCCCGAGGGCCGGATCACCGGAATCGTGGGTGAATCCGGATCGGGCAAATCCACCTTCGGGCGGGTGCTCGTGCGGCTGCTCGATCCCGATTCCGGCCAGGTGCTCTTTGACGGCAAGGATATCGCCACCCTGGATGAAGAGGCGATCCTGCCCCTGCGCCGCGATCTGCAGATGATCTTCCAGGACCCGATGTCCTCTCTCAACCCGCGCCACCGGGTCTGGCGGCTGATCGCCCAGCCGCTCAAGCGCTACGGGCGCGGTGGCACCAAGGCACAGGCGACAGAGGCCCTGGCCCGCGTCGGCCTGCCCGCCGCCTTCGCCGATCGCTACCCGCACCAGCTGTCCGGTGGCCAGCGTCAGCGCGTCGGCATCGCCCGCGCCATCGCGCTTGAGCCGCGCTTCATCCTGGCGGATGAGATCGTCTCGGGCCTCGATGTCTCAAGCCAGGCTCAGGTGCTGATGCTGCTCAAGCAGCTGGCAGAAGAAATGGGGCTGACGGTCGCTTTCATCAGCCACGACCTCTCGGTGATCCGTCACCTCTGCGACAACGTGGTGGTGCTGAACCACGGAGAGATCGTGGACGCCGGCCCCGTGGCCGAGGTCTTCGAGAATCCGCAATCCGAGGTGACCCGGAAACTGCTGTCGGCCATCCCCTTGCCGGAGATGGATGACGATTGGTTCAACGATTGAACCTTCGGGGCTGCCCCAGGCAGCCCCGGGCGGATCACTCCGCCGCCAGCGCGTGGAACCTGGAGCGCGCATAGACCAGTGCGCCGCGTTCCGGGGCCAGCCGCACATCCGTGATCTTGCCGATGAAGACCCGGTGACTGCCGTTCAGGCTGTCGCTGGTGACCTCGCAGGCGATGGAGGCCAGGGCAGAGCCAAGCCGCGGCAGGCCGGATCCACAGGTCTCCCAGGCGCCCTCGCGGAACTTCTCCGCACCGCGCGCGCCCTTTGCACCGGCGAAATGCAGGGCAAGCCCCTCGGCCTCGTCAGACAATAGTTGAACGCTGAACTTTCCGGTCTCACGGATCGCGGCGCAGGTCTCTGTGCCGGCGTTCACGCAGACCAGCAGGCTGGGCGGGCTGTCCGTCAGCGAACAGACGGCGGTTGCGGTCAGGCCGCGCCGGGCCGCGCCCTCTCCGGCGGTGATCAGGGTCACCGCGCCGGGGAATAGCCCCATGGCCTCGCGGAACTGCTCACGCGTGATGGTCGCGTCGGAAAGGCTGTCGTTGGTCATACTGACATCTCCACTGTTTCGGCCAGCAACCCGTGCAACCAGGTCAGGCCGGGGTCGGAGGCAAAGCTCTCGTGGACCCAGAAGTTCACATCGAAACCGGACACGTCGAAGGGCAGTTCGGCAAACCCGAACTCGCCATGCCGGTTCATCAGCGCGCAGACCGAATGCGGAAAGAGCGCAACGAAATCAGTGCGCCGGATGATCTCCGGCACGATGGTGAAGTGATCGACCTGGGCGACGACCCGGTAGGGCACGCCCAGTTCGGCAATCCGTTCCCGCGCCATGCGGTAGCCGGTGGCATCCTGCCCGACGTCCAGGAAGGACAGGCCGGCAAAGCTGGCCGGCGTCCAGTCCTGCCCGCACAGGGGATGACCCGCGCGGAACAGGCAGATGATCCGGTCCTTCATCACCGGCCAGCCCTGGCAGCTGGTCTCAAGCAGGCGCGGCTGGTAGCCGATGGCCGCATCCACCTGCCCCGTGCGCAGGGCAGAGGCGATCGTGTCGGGCGGCACCCGGGTGGACTGGACCCGAACGCCCGGCGCCACCTTCTGAAGGGCCGCCAGCAGGCGCGGCAGGATGACGAATTCGCCGGTGTCGGTCATGGCCACGCGGAACTGGCGTTCCGCCGTGGCCGGATCAAACCGGGTTGTCGCCTGCATGGTATCCGCCACCAGCCGCAGCGCCTCCTCGAAAGAGGCGCGCAGGGTGACGGCCATCTGCGTGGGCTCCATCCCGTTGCCGGAGCGCACGAAAAGCGGATCGTCGAATTCGTCGCGCAGGCGGCGCAGGGCATGGCTGACGGCGGGCTGGGTCAGGCCCAGCCGACCGGCAGCCTGGGTCAGGTTGCCGCTTTCCCAGACCGCAAGGAAGACCTTGATCAGGTTCAGGTCGAACCTCAGAAGGGTCTTGTTGTCCATGCGCCCTGCCCCTTTTCCCGGCTCAGGGGTAGCCGCGCGGCGCGTCCAGCCCCGCCAGCACCCGGCCCGCGCTTTCCATGGTCATTTCGGTGACGGCAGCGTGCTGCGTCACGACCATGGCATCGCGCAGGTGGCGCTGCATCGGGCTTTTCTTGCTGATCACGCCCATGCCGGCAATCCGGTAGGCCTGCTGGACCACTTCGGCACCCTTGAGGGCCGCGGTGGTGGCGCTCAGGCGCAGCATGTTGACCTGGTCAAGCGGCACCGGGTCACCCTTCATCAGGCTGTCCCATGCCTCTTCGGCGGCCTCGTAGAAGAAGGCGCGGATGGAGCGCAGCTTGGCTTCGCATTCCGCGATGCCGGTCAGGAAATAGGGGCGGTCGCACAGGCGCGCATGACCCACGTTGATCTTGGCCGCGCCGGAGACGGACTTGGCGTATTCGATGGCCGCCCGGGCCAGGCCCAGGTTGCAGGCCGCGTGGACCTGCGCCTGGTAGGCCATGGCGGGGTACTTGTAGAGCGGCTCGTCGATCACGCCCGGCGCGCCGCGTTCGCAGATCCACATGTCGGCGTAGAACTTGTCCTTGACCGTGGTGTCGTGGCTGCCGGTGCCCTGCATGCCCGAGACTTCCCAGGTCTCAATGATGTCAACCTCTTGCGCGGGGGCGACGGCCATCATGACGGTGGGCGTATCCTCTCCGCCCTGGGGCGCACCGGCGATGCCGACACCGATCCAGTCAGCGCCCATGCAACCAGAGGCGAACTTCCAGCGGCCCGAGACATTCCAGCCGCCCTCGACCCGCGTGGCCTCCTGCACCGGGTGCAGACCGCCGGCAAAGACCTGGTCGGGACCATCGGCGTACATCACCGCCTGGGCCTCTTCGCAGAGTGCCGCGGTATAGGTATTGGCCGACCCGAAGGCCGAGACCCATGCAGCGGAGCCATCGACGGTGCCGATCTTGTCGACCATCTTCAGGAAATGATGCGGCGCCATGGCGTCACCGCCGAATTTCTTCGGCGTGGCAGAGCGGAAGATCCTGGCCTTTTTCATGAGGTCGATCACGTCGCGGGGGACATGGCGCAGGGTTTCGAACTCATCCCGGCGGGCTTCCAGAACCTCGAGAAGATGGGTGAATTCCGGAGTCTCGGTCAGGCGGGAGAAATCAACCGTCTCAGCCGGGGCGCCGGTCAAGGCCTTGTCTACATGGGTCATGATGCGTTCCTTTATCCTGAGACCATCCTGACCGCAGAGGGGCACATTCCGGAAATTCATATTTATTATCCTCATCATGCAGCGGATTCATTCGCGCTGGCAAGGGGGGCGAGGGTTTTCGGGAGGATTCTCTAGAGCCCTGAAATATAAGGGATTCAGGTGCGGTGGAGTGCCCGTGCAAATCGGCGCTGGCCCCTGAGAACCCGCCAGAAAAATCCCCGGACCCGCTCCAAATTTGGGCGGTTTTGCAGAAGAGCGGCAGGCCCACGGTGCTCTTTGGCGGGCGGTGTGGGCTTGCTGGGCCGGGGACTCCCGGCTTGGGCGGGGGCCGCAAGGCGCGCTGTCCGAGGGGGTCCTGGGGCCGCGGAAAGGGCCTGGAATGGCCGTCGGTGCGGCGTCTGTTTTGCGTCGGTATCACGTCGGTATTGCGCCGGTGCGCGGCGAACGGGGTGTTAGGCTTGTGTTAAGTGCTGGCGGGGGGCTTTGCCCCCCACGAAACTGGGGGGCTCGATGCCCCCCGGTTTCGTTCCCCCCAGAGTTTTTCGGCAAGAAGAAAGGCGGGGGCCGCGTGATTGGGGATTTCCCGGAGGGGGTCTTGAGGAGCAGGCAAAGGGGCTCTACCAAGGGCGGGCGTCGCGGGTGCGCAGGTCCCGGCCCTGCTGTTGCGGCCGTTCAAAATGGGGCTGGTGCCTGGGATCGTCCGGCTGCGGTTCTTGTGGGCCTCTTGCCCGCCCCCTGTGTGCCCGGTTCGCGCCTGCCCGGATCTTCGCGTTTCTCTGACTGCCCTGAAGGACCCCTCTCTTGGATCACACCTATTACGATTTCGCCGCCTTCGAACCGGTTGAGCGCTACAGGATCATGGCCAATGCGATCACCCCGCGGCCCATCGCCTTTATCACCACGCGCAGTGCGGCCGGCGTGGCCAATGCCGCGCCCTTTTCCTTCTTCGGGCTGCTCAGCCACGATCCGGCCACGCTGGCCGTGGGGATCGAGCCGCGCCTGGATGGGCGGCGCAAGGATACGGCGCAGAACATCCTGGAGACCGGGGTTTTCACCGTGCATATCGCCGATGTGGCCCTGGCCGCCCAGATGGATGCCTGCGGCGCCCCGGTGGAGCCGGATGTCGATGAGCTGAGCCTGTCCGGCCTGCCGGTGACATCCGGGCAGAACATCGACGTGCCGCGCATCCTGACGGCGCCGCTGGCGATGGAGTGCCGCCTGCATTCCTCGATCGAGCTGGGGCCGGCACGGGACGTGATCATCGGCTCCATCCTGGGGCTTTTCGTGCGCAGCACGGCCGTGGATGCCGACGGGCGCTTCATCCAGCAGGAGCTGGACGTGATCACCCGCGTCGGTGGGGGCGCCTATGCCACCAGCCGCGACCTGTTCAGCGTTTAGGATTTTTTCCGGCTGCGCGATGCAGGGCGTGCCGGGCAGGCCTAGAAGCCGGAGAAGACCATGTCGAGCGCGCCGCGGATCTCGTAATCCTGCGCGCTGAGGTCGGCCAGGGGCGCGGATTTCAGCAGGTGGCCGGGCACGGCCGCCATTTCGGCCGTATGCAGGACATGGGCCTGTCCCGCGACCTGCAGGATCGGCTCAAGCCGGGTGAAGGGCCGGGGGCCCTCCCCTTCGGGGATCAGGGGCGCGACAACCCTTGTGCCGGTCTCCATCAGGTCCGCCTGCAGGTCGAGGACAAGCTGGCCACCGGGCAGGCGGTAGACATGGAATTGCATCAGTCGGTCTTCAGCACCTGGTAGGCCGCCAGCGGCGTGCCATTGGCGGCGATCCAGTCCCGGCGTTCCCTGAGCGCAGCGGCGTTTTCCGCCGCCCAGCTTTCTGCCGCGGCCTCGCGCACGGCCCGGGCCAGCGCCGCTTCGCTGATGGCAGAGACATTCAGGTTCAGCGCCCGCGCCTGCGTCAGCGTGCGGGCATCCACGGTGATATTGGTGCGTTGCTTTTCGGCGCTGCGGGTCGTGGGGGTCATCGTGGTCATTGGGGGGGCACTCCTTGCCGGTGCCCGAAATATACACACTTTGAGTGTGCAGGGCAATGGACATGGCAGAGGGTGCTGGCAGGGGGGGGGCTGGCAGAGGGCAGCCGGTCAGCCGCCCTCTGCCAATCAGGCCTCAGCCGGCGCGCGGCACCAGCGCCAGTACGCGCAGGGGGCTGCCCGTGCCGTTGCGGATCTTGAGCGGCGCGGCCAGCAGCATCGCGCCCCGGGGCGGCAGCAGGTCCAGGTTGGCGAGGCATTGCAGCCCGTAGCGCCCGGCCCCGTGCAGGATGTGGTGCGCGGGATAGGGCGGCGTGTAATGCGACCCCTGCCCGGCGTCCGTCCCCACGGTTTCGGTGCCAAAGCCGCGAATGCCGCGCTCATGCACCAGCAGCTCCACCGCCGCAGGCACCGGGCCCGGGGAATGGGGGCCATCGTCCTTCATGTTCAGGTAGGCCTCTCCGCGCCGCCGGGACCAGTCGGTCCGCATCAGCACCCAGGAATCCTTCGGAATGCGGCCATGGGTGGCTTCCCAGTCCAGGATCACCTGCGGCGTCAGCTCGAAATCCTCGTCCGCGGCGGCGCCTTCGGAGCAGTCGATCACGCAGACCGGACCGACGAAGCGTTCCGGCGCGATCTCATCCACGGCACCATTGGGCACGTCGCGGCCGCTGATCCAGTGGGAGGGCGCATCGAAATGGGTGCCGGTATGTTCCGAGCAGGTGAAATTGTGCCATTTCCACGCCGGGCCCCGGTGATCGTAGGCCGAGATTTCCTCCATCCGGAAGCGCGCGCATTGGCCGAATTCCGGCGGCAGGACGATGACCGGGAAATCCGGGTCCAGCGTATGGGTCAGGTCGACCACGTCCACGTCGCCGCTGACCAGTGCGGTGGCCAGATCTGCCAGCATGGCGGTTGCCCCCTGTGCGTCTTCGGTCATGCGTCACCTCCACCCATGCGGGTCAATTCGTATTCCAGTACTTTCGGATCCTCGCGCCAGCGCGCCAGCATGTCCTTGGCCACATCGCCCACGGCGACCTCTTCCAGCCCGCCGCGCAGACCGGAGATCACGGCGCGTGCCAGGGCCTTGGGCTGGACCTTGGGCGGTGGCAGCGGCTGGTGCCAGGCATCCTCGGTCGGGCCGCTGAAGACGTTCATCACCCGCAGCCCGCCGCCGTGCACCTCGGCCCGCAGGGCCTGGGAGAGCGACAGCGCCGCCGCTTGCGAGGCCGCGAAGGGGCCGATCTGGGGCAGGTTGGACAGCGCATGGACCGACAGCAGGTTGACCCAGGCCACGGCGTTATTGACCCCGTCGGCCCCGCGCCCGGCCATCGCCGGACCAAAGACCTGGGCCAGGCGCATCAGGCCGAAGTAGTTCACTTCCATCTCGTCGCGGGCAAAGGTCACGTCGCCGCGCGCGAACAGCCCGCCGGGCCGGATGAAGCGGGCATTGTTGACCAGGATATCCGTCTTGCCGCCGATCTGGCCGGCCAGCTCCTGGACTGAGCGGGTGTCGGTCACGTCCAGCGGCAGGATCTCCACCCCCTCCAGCGCGGAAAGGGCGGCGCGTTCGGCGTGGCCGCGCCATTGCTCGGATTCACCCATGAAGACCTTTGTGGCCCCGGCGTCGAGGAAGGCCTTGGCCAGGGCCAGGGCATCGGGCGCACGGGCATCGGTGATCAGCACCCGGCGGTGCCGGGGATCGCATGTCATTTCGCGCAGGATCTTGTCATCCTCCATGTTGGGGGTCGCGCGGGGCGGCATGGCCACCAGCACGCCCTGCCCGGCCCGGTCCAGCCGCGCGGTCATCCGCACGGGCCCGGCCTGTTCCACGTCGCCATGCAGGTAGGCCATGACAGAGACGCCGACCGCAAGGCGCACGGTGCCGATCCGCCAGTCGCCGCGTTCGCGGAAATAGGGCGCGGTGGAGACGCGCACGGTGCTTTCGGCGATCACCTGGCCGTTGGGATCGGTGTCCTGCCAGCGCAGGTCGCCGGACAGGCATTTCCCGCAGGCATCGCGCGGCGGATATTGCACAGCGCCGCACTCGCCGCAGTGCTGCAGCATGAAGCGCCCCTCTGCCGCCGCCGCCGTCAGGCCAAGCGCGGCGCGGCTGCGCGGCACCGGCGGCAGGGTCGGCACCGGGGTGCGCAGCTGCGGGTTCTTCTTGCCGGGTCTCTCGATCGGAACGCTCATGCGCCTTCCCCTGTCAGAATGGCCGCGCCGGTGCACAGCCCTCGGTCATAGTTGATCATCCCGAAGCCCGAGACCATGGCCTGTTTCGCCCCCGCCACCTGGGTCGGACCGGCCTGGCCGGTCACCTGGCGGATCGCCTCGACAATCCCGATAAAGCCGCCGGCCGCACCGGGCTGTCCGCCCGAAAGCTGCCCGCCAGAGGTGTTATGCGGGAAATCGCCTTTGATCGTCAGGTCATGGGCGCGCAGGAATTCCGGCCCCTCGCCCTTGCCGCAGAAGCCCAGGTCCTCGATCTGCATCACGCAGATGACCGGGTAATCGTCATAGGTCTGAAGCAGGTCGATCTGCTCCGGCCGCGTGCCGGCCATCTGGTAAAGCTCGTCGACATCCATGGCCCAGCCGCCGCGATCCTGGATCGGATCCTCGGGGAAGGCATTGTGGCGCTCGATCGCGCCGGTCAGGCGGGCGAAGGGAATGCCCTGGGCCTGCGCATCCTCTTCGCGCATCACCAGGAAGGCCTCTGACCCCGCGCAGGGCATGACGCAATCAAACAGCGCGATCGGATCAGAGATCATCCGCGCGTTCATGTATTGCTCCATCGTCAGCGGAGTCTTCATCAGCGCGTTGGGATTGCGCAGGGCATTGTCCCGCTGGGACACGCAGATGCGCCCGAAATCCTCGCGCTGCGCGCCATGGGCGGTCATGTAGTGATCCGTCAGCAGCGCGAAGCAGCTGTTCGGCCCGCCCGCGCCATAGGGATAGCTAGCATCCTGGGCAAAGCGGGAAAAGCCCGACAGGCTGCGGCGGAAACTGTCCACGTGATTGGCATCGCCCGCCACGCAGGCCACGACATCCGCATCACCGGCCTGGACCGCCCGCGCGGCGCGGCGCAGACCGACCAGCCCCGCAGCACCGCCCATGGGAATGTGATCCAGCCAGCGCGGGGTAAGCCCCAGGTGCTGGGTCAGCCCCACCGCGCTGTCCGGCCCAAGCGAGAAACTGGTGACGGAGAAACCGTCCACGTCCCCAGGTGTCAGCCCGGCGGCCTTCAGGGAGTTGCGCAGCGCCCCGGCGATCCACCAATGGGCGGTCTTCGTGGAGAACCGCTCATAGGCCATGCCTGCCGGCGCGGCCAGGACCACGCCGTCATAGCCCTGCCGCTTGCGTCGCCCGGCCATCAGCCTGCCACCTTCGGGCGCGCGGGGGCGCCATTGCGCGCCACCACGTAACCGGCCTTGTCCCGGTCCCAGGTCTGCGGGCCGACGCCCTGTTCGCGCAGCGGGAACTTGGTCACCTTGCCATTGGCGGTGGTCGGCAGGGCCTCCACGAAATCCAGGAAGCGCGGCACGGCGAAATAGGGCATCCGGGGGGTGCAGTGATCCAGCAGCGCCTCCGGCGTCAGGCTCTTGCCCGGCTTGAGGACCACGGCGGCCATCACCTCGTCCTCGGCCAGTTCGGAGCGCACGGGGAAGGCGGCGGCATTGGCCACATCGGGATGGCTGACCAGCACCTGCTCCACCTCGAAGGAAGAGATATTCTCGCCCCGGCGGCGGATCGCGTCCTTCATGCGATCCAGGAAGCGGAAGTAGCCATCGGGCTCCTGCACTACGCGGTCGCCGCTGTGGAACCAGAGGTTCTGCCAGGCCTCGACCGTCTTTTCGGGCATGCCGAAATAGCCGGTGGAAAAGGCATTGGCCTCATCCGCGCGCAGCAACAGTTCGCCGGCCTCGCCCGGGGGCACGGGCTGGTCGTTTTCATCCACGACGCGCGCCTCGAAGCCGGGGCGCAGCTTGCCCATCATGCCGTTGCGCTGCTCATCGGGCGTGGCGCCGATGACAAAGTTGGTCTCTGTCGCGCCGTAGCCGTCCACCAGCCCGATGCCGAACCTTTCGCGGAAACTGTCGAACATGTCGCCGGGCGTGGCCGGGGCCAGGGCGATGCGGCAGCGGTGGGTCCGGGTTTCCGGCCCCTCGGCGCGGGCCATCAGCATCGGGACCATGGCGCCCAGCAGGTAGGTCACCGTCGCCTTGTGCTTGTCGAGCGCGGCAAAGTAGTTCGACACGGAGAAGCGCGGCTCGATCACCACGGTGGCGCCGGTCAGCAGGGCCTGGAAGCAGGTGTTCATGGCATTGGTGTGGAACAGCGGCAGCGATGTCAGCAGCACGTCATCCGCGGTCACGCCCAGCAGGGCGGCGGTGTGATAGCCCCACCAGAAGAACTGCGCATGGGGGCAGCAGACCCCCTTCGAGGGCCCCGTGGTGCCGGAGGTGAAGAGGATCAGCAGCGTCTCGCTGGGCTGCACATCGGCGGCAGGCAGCGCCTCGCCCCCCTCGGGCAGCGGCTGGCGGATGCCGTCCGTTTCTTCGCCGTCGATCACCCAGATGGACTTCAGGTCCGGGGCGGTAACGGTATCCAGCGCCGGCAGCAGGTCCTTTTCGATCACCAGCAGGCAGGCGCCGCTGGTCTTCAGGATATGTTCGAACTGCATCCCGCGCGTGGCGGTATTGACCGGCACCGCGATGGCGCCCAGCCAGCCGCAGCCCAGCAGAAGGCGCAGGAACTCCGGCCGGTTGCCCGCCAGGATCGCCACGCGATCGCCGCGCTTGATCCCCGCTGCGGCCAGCGCCCCCGCCGTCTGCGCCGCGATCCGCATCGCATCGGCGCAGGTCCAGCTTTCCTGCCGGAACACGGCCAGCCGCCGGTCCGGGTGGGCCTGGGCCTGCTGGGTCAGCATCCCCGGCAAGGAGCGCGTCTCCGGCGGGAAGGTTTGCTTCAGGGCTTCTACGGAGTCGATCACTGTCACCTGCTGGGTTCCTTTTTCCTTGTCCCGCCCAGCATTCGGCCAGAGCCGGCGCGGGTCAAACAACTATCATTGCCCCTATCATGACTTATTCTTATATTGCACCCACCCCGGGGGATCTTCCATGGAATTGCGTCAACTCAGGCACTTCGTGACCATCGTGCGGTTCTCCAGCTTCAGCCTGGCCGCCGAAAAGCTGAACCTGACGCAGCCCGCGCTCAGCAAGAGCATCCGCACGCTGGAACAATCGCTGGGCCTGAAGCTGCTGGACCGGGGGCCGAACGGCGTGCGCCTGACGGTCTTCGGGGAAAGCCTGATGGGCTATGCAGAGCTGATCCTTTCGCTGACAGAGGAAGCCGCGGATGAGCTGGACGCGCTGCGCGGCGTGCGCAGCGGCACGCTTGAGGTCGGGGCGATGGCGGCGGTGCTGGGCTCCCTCCTGCCGCGCGCCGTGCAAAGCTTCATGGCGGCCCGCCCGGATATGGAGATCATCGTGCACGAAGGGCTGAACGACGCCATGCTAGAGGCGCTTTATGCCGGCAAGCTGGACGTGGTGCTGACCGTGCCGCCGGTGGATCACCTGCATGACGAATACGAATGGACCCCGCTGCGCAAGGAACCGATGGATATCGTGGTGGGCAAATCCCATCCGCTGGCGGATCGCGACGGGGTGGAGCTGGCCGATCTGACGCCCTTTTCCTGGGTGGTGCCCCCCCGGCCGGAACCGGACCGGATCAGCCTGGACGCGCTGTTTCTCAGCGCCGGCCTGCCCAAGCCCGCCATCGCGGTAGAGACGACATCGGTCACCTTCCTGGCCGGCATCCTGCTGCAATCGGATCACCTGAGCTACCTGACCCGGTCGAACATGTACACGACCTACACCGCCCTGAACGCCCTGACGACCCTGAAGATGACCGCCCCCACGTGGGATCGCACGGTCTGCGCGGTCTACCGGCGGCGCGGCACCATCCGCCCGGCGGTGCTGGCCTTCATCCAGGAATTGCAGGGCATCTTCAGCTAAACGCGGGGCCGTCACAGCCCTTCGCTGATGGGGGAGACCCCGCTGACCAGCAGTTCCGGCAGGTCGCGCAGACTTTGCAGATCGAAGGTCTCAAGGAAGGTATCGGTGGTGACGAACGTATGCGGCGCGCCGGTGCGCGGGGATCGCGGGCCACTGGCGATCAGCGATTTCAGGCGCAGGCGCGAAAGCAGGTCGCGGCTGACCTTCTTGCCGAAGATCGCCACCAGCCCGGCGCGGTCGATGGGCTGGTGATAGGCAATGGCGCAGAGCACGGCCATCTCCATCTCCGTGAACTCCAGGCCGCGTTCAGAGGCCGGTTTGACCGCCAGGATCGCCTCGGCGAACTCGGTGCGGGTGCGAAAGACCCAGCCCCCCGGCACCTGCGCCAGCACATAGGGCCGCCCGGTCAGCTCGGCCCGGATATCCTCGATCAGATCGGCGAGCGGGACCCCCTCTCCGACGATGCGCGCCAGGTGCTGGGGCGGGATGGGCACCGGGCTGGCGAACAGCGCTGCCTCTATCCGGCCCATCCAGATGCGCCGGCGCTGCGCGGGCGCAAGATCGGCAAGCTCCCGATCAAAGGGCGGCGGATCCGCAGAGCCGCTGGCGGAGGCCGTCTTCGCGCCCTTCGTCATGGCAGGATTCCGTAGAGGCGGAAGGTCGGGCGGCCCGTCAGCTCCCGCGCGACGCCAAGGCTGACCAGCCGGTCGCAGAACCGCCGCGCGGCGCGGTCGGTCATGGCAATGGACGTGCCCCGGATGCGCGGCGACAGCATGCCAGAGGGGGCAACGGCATCTTCGCTCAGGAACAGCTCCACCGCCGCGTCGGAGGCCTTCGAGCGCAGCTTGGGCGCGACGCGGCGCAGCGCCTCGGCCCGGCGGGACAGGTCCTGTGACAGCGCGATCGCACCCCGGACAGAGCGGAAGAGCGCGCGGCTGAGGGCCAGGTCGGCCCCCGGCCCGGTCCCCTCAAGCGCGCGCAGGTCGCGCTTGGCCAGGTGCAGGGCCGTCAGCGGCAGGATCTGACTGCGCCGCAGGGCGCGCGCCAGCACCACGTCCGACATGAGGCAGGCGATGCCTTCGGCGCGGTCATCGGCCAGAAGCACCGCGCGCATGATCCCGGCGCAGGCGGTGAGCGGCCCCTGGGTCTTCAGCTGATCGAGCGCCGTGGCCAGCCAGCCCTCCAGGTTGGGCCCCAGGCCGGGGCCGACCAGATCGGCCAGCTCCGCCTGCCATCCCCTGGTCCCAAGGCGGATCTTCAGCGCCGCGCGCCAGAAGACCAGCAGATCGCCATCGGGGCCGGGGGCCTCTCCCGGCGGGGTCAGGTGATAGGCGTCGCGGATCTCGCCCTCCTGCGCCAGACGCCCCTCAAGGGCAGAGGTCGCGGCAGAGGCGCTGAGCGCCAGGCGGTTGGCCAGCAATGCCTGCGGCACGGCAGCGTCAGGATCCGCCAGCAGCCCCTCAAGCAGGGCAAGGCCGGCACCGCAGAGAAAGGCCGCGTTCTCAGGGCTTTCCGGCATCCGCGCCGTCAGCCAACCGGGCAGGCCCGGCAGCGGGGGCAGCGCCGCAAGGGGGGACGGGGGATGGGCTGTCATGGGGCAAGCTTGTCCAATACCGGCGCTTATGTCCAGCGAACCCTGGGCGAACCGCCGCCCCGAAGCAGCCCGTCAGCCCGCCTGCTCTGCCGCCGCCTGTTCAGCCCGCGCGCGCAGCACCTCAAGGAATCCCCCCAGAAGCGGCGAGCGATCGCCCTGCCGGTGCAGCACATGCAGCGCCTGGGTCACGTTCAGATCGCGCACCGGAGCAAAGCGCACGCCATGGGGCGGGCGCCAGGCCTGCATGGCATTGGCCAGCCCCAGCCCCGATCCCATGCCCACCAGCGCCAGCATCTCTGCCTCGTTCACCGGATCGGCGTTGAAGCCGGGCGCGAACCCGGCCGCGGATAGCGCCGCACTCAGGTCATCGAACAGCCGGGGGCTGGCCGCGCGCTGGAACCCGACCAGCGGATAGCCCTTCAGATCACGCAGGTGCAGCTCCGGCAGGGCCAGCAGCGGGCAATCCTCTGGCAGGGCCAGGACGATGGGAATCCGCGCCAGGCAGATCGACACCAGGTCCGCCACCCCAAGCGGGTTATAGAGGATCGCCGCATCGACCTCATTCCGGCGCAGGGCGGCCAGCAGGGGGGCATGGGCCATGGTCGACAGGGTCACATCGGCCTCTGGCGTGGCCTGGCGGTAGGCGCGCAGCGCATCCGGCACCAGCCCGTGCCAGGCCGCGCTTTCGATCAGCCCCAGCCGCAGGATGCCATGGCGCCCCGCCGCTGCCTGCCGCGCCCGCCCGATGCCCGATTGCAGGCGCTGCTCCACCTCCTTCATCTCGGCCAGCATCACCTGGCCGGCGCGGGTCAGCCGCACGCCCCGGGGCAGGCGCTCGAACAGGGCAAAGCCCAGCTCTGCCTCAAGCAGGCGCACCTGGCGGCTCAGCGCGGGCTGCGCAATGCCCAGGCGCAGCGCCGCACGGCCGAAATGTTCGTCTTCCGCGACGGCGATGAAATAGCGAAGTTTTCTTGACAGCATGGCAACCGATAGCATTTCGGCATCGGTCCTGCCAATGCATTGAATTGGACCACCCCCCCGGCCCCGCCCCACAAAGACGGCAGACCAGCCCCCCGGGGCCCCCGTGGAAAGGACCGGAATGATCGACCCGCATTGCCATACCAGCAGCATCAAGGTGGCCCGCCCCGCAGACCAGGTCTTTGGCCTGATGGCCGACGGCATCCAGCAGGGCCAGTGGGCCTGGGGCAGTTTCGACCGCGAGGACCTGGGCCAGGGCGTCTATGCCGGCACCTCCATGTTCGACGGCGGGCGCACCTTCGTGCGGCTCAACGTCGATGCCGACCGCCTGCTGGTGGATTACGACGTGGGCCGCGCCCCGGATGCCCTGGCTTTTCGCAACAGCGCCCGCGTCCTGCCGGGGGTCCTGCTGGGCCATGAAGAGGGCAGCTGCGTCGTCACCCTGATGACCTGGCGCCACGTGAACCAGGACGAAGCCGCCTGGCTTCAGACCTCCACCATCCACGAAGCGGAAATGTTCCTCATTCGCGGCCTGGCCGAACGCGCCGCAGGTTAAGGCGCGCGACGGGCACGACAGACACAACAGGAAAGGCAAGCCAAAGATGGATCTGAGCGGAAAAACAGCGCTTATCACGGGCGGCACCCACGGCCTTGGCGGCACCATCGCGACAGAGCTGCACGCAGCCGGCGCAAACGTGCTGATCACCGGGATCGAGGACGAGGCGGGCAAAGCCCTGGCCGGGACCCTGGGCGAGCGCGCGGCCTATCACCGTATGGACCTGTCCCGTGACGGCGATATCGACGCCGCGCTGGCCGACTGCCGCGACCGTTTCGGCAAGCTCGACATCATTGTGCACAACGCCTGCTCCTACCTGGATTCCGGCCTGTCCACGGCGCGGGAGGATTGGCTGACCTCTCTCAACATCAACGTGGTCGGGGCCTCTGTCCTGGTGGACAAGGCGCGGCCCATGCTGACCGCTCCCGGCGGCGTGGTGGTGCTGATCGGCAGCGTGTCGGGCAAGTCCGGCAACCATTCGCGCGGCCCCTATTCCGTCAGCAAGGCCGCCATCGCGCAGCTGGCAAAGCTGATGGCGGTGCAACTGGGCACCGATGGCATCCGCGCGCTGACCGTCAGCCCGGGCTGGACCTGGACCCCGCCGATGGAGGCGATGACCGATGGCGACCGCGACATCGCTGACAAGGCCGGCGCAAAGGTGAACCTGCTGGGCCGTGTGGGGCGTCAGAAGGAAGTGGCCAACGCGGTGGTCTTCGCCGCCTCTGATGCCGCCTCCTGGGTGACGGGCTGCGACATCCCGGTGGACGGCGGCTTTACCACGCTGGCCTCTGACCAGGGCCTTGGCCCGCGCCACTGGTGCAGCGTGATCGCGTCAGAGCAGTCCTGAACCGGGCATGAAGGTACTGCGGGGCGCCATGGTGCGCCCCCGCACATTACCAAACCGCTGCCCCACCGCGCGCTGCGCACCGACGTGATACCGACGTCATACCGACGTGAAACAGACATGGCACCGACGCGGTCCGCAGCCCCCGCCGCGCCCCTGCATTTTTGCACAGAAAGCCCTTGTTTTGCGGGTGTTCAGCGGTGCCGGATCACTCGATCCGGGGGGCCAGTCCATCCAGGCAGAAGCCCCGGTTGCGCTGCGTGCGGATCTCGAAACCAAAGTCCCGCCCGGCCAGTTTTCGGCGCAGGTAGCCGATGTAGACATCCACCACATTTTCGGTGCTTGAGCCCTCTCCGGCCCAGAGCGTATCGAAGATTTTCCCCCGGGACAGCGGCGTTCCGGCATTCTCCGCCAGCGTCTGCAACAGGTGAAATTCCCGCTCCGTCAAGGTGATAGCCATGTCCGACAGGCGCAGGCTGCGGTCCGCCACGGAGAGGATCGCCGGCGTGGGGCGGCTGTCATGGGCGCGTTTTTCCTGCACCTTCAGGCGCGCGATCAGCTCATCGAAGTCGAAGGGTTTGACGATGTAATCATCCGCCCCGGCCTCAAGCCCCGCAGCGCGGTGATCGACATCCGACAGGGCCGACAGCATGATGATCGGCGCGCCGACCCCGGCAGCGCGCGCCGCCCGGACCAGTTCCACGCCGGTGTCCGCGCCCAGCATGACATCGCAGATGACCCCGTCGAAGGCCTCGCTCGTCAGGCGCTGCAATCCCCGGTCGGCCCGATTTTCTGCAGCAGTTTCATAGCCATGCATCGCCAGCCCCCGCGCCAGGGCAGCGGTGATTCCGGGGTCGTCGTCGATGATGAGCAAACGCGCGGCCATGGAACCTTTCTATGCCTCGCGGCGCGGAAAGCGAATGGAAACCTTGGTCCCGGTCGCCGCGCCGATGGCCTCTGCCCGGGCCACGGGGCTTTGCAGGGCGATCTGGCCCTCCTGCGCCTCCACGACCCAGCGGGCCAGCGCCAGCCCGATGCCGAACCCGACAGAGCTTGCCCCGCGCACGAAACGGTCGAACAGGTGGTCCTGCTCTGCCTCGGGAACCCCCGGGCCGTTGTCCAGCACCGTGATCCCCACGACACCCGGTTCCGCGATCGGCTCCAGCCGGATCGCGCCGCCCTCCCGCGCATGGCGGATGGCGTTGCGCACAAGGCCCACCGTGACCTGACGCAGCCAGTTGGCATCGGCCATGGCCGGCAGCGCGGGCCCCGGCACCAGCTCAAGCATCATGCCGGCGCTGTCGCATTCGGCCCCCACCTCTTCCTGGACCTGGGTGAGAATGACAGACAGGTCAACCTGTTGAACATCCAGCGCAAGTTCACCGCTTTCAGAGCGCGCCACGCGCAGAAGGTCGTCGATCCGCCGGTTCAGCCGCTCTGCCCGCTCACCGATGCGGGTAAAGGCTGGATCGGCCTCTGGCCCCTGTTTCACGCCGATCTGCGCCTCCATCAGGATGACGGTCAGGGGCGTGCGCAGCTCATGGCCGATATCGGCAAAGAAGCGGCGGCGGTTCTCATCCGTGCGGGCCAGCTCTGCATTGGCTGCGCGCAGTTCGGCGGTGCGCTGCAGGATGGTTTCGTTCAGGGCATCGCGGTCCGCGCGCACGGTGGCCTCGCGCTGTGACAGGGCCTGGGCCATGCGGTTGGTTTCCGCGTAAAGGTGGCCGATCTCGTCATCGCGGGTTTCAGGCAGGGCGACCGCGTAATTCTCATGCCCGATCTGGCGCGCGGCATCCCGCAACCGGTCCAGCCGCAGGAACTGGGGCCGCACCAGCCCGAAGTAGAAGGCCAGCGCGATGCAGACCGACAGCGCCCCGATGAGGACCGCCACAAGGGACAAGCGGTGCCGCAGCCGTTCGACCCCGGCCAGAATATCGTTGCGAAACAAGAGCTCTGCGTTGACGGCCTGGTTGAGCAGCGGATCGAAGGAAGAGGCAAAACCGTTGATCCGCGCGCGCAGCTGATCCTTGTCAGCGTCTCGACCGGACAGCCCGACGATGGTACTCTCCAGCAGGGCTTGCATGCGTGCCAGGCCAAGCGACTGGGTTCCGAAGCGCGATTGCGCGTCCAGTCCCAGGGCCTCGACCTGGATGACAGCCTTTTCAAGATCGGCCCGAAGCAGGCCGAAGGTCTGGGCTATGTCCCGGACGACCGGCGCGATCCTGTCGCCCAGGTCGGGTCCCGTCAGCTCTGCTTGGATTGCTTCCGTCGAGACGACCAGAAACGTGGACACCTGGGTAGAAAGGTTCGAATAGCGCGAAATACGCGTTTCAGCGTTCAGGGCCATCTCAAGCCGGTCCCCAACCGCTGTCATGCCGAAATAGAGCGTTGCGACGGTCAGAATCGTTCCTGCGGTCAGCAAGGCGCCCCCTGCCCCCAGTCGTGCCTTCAGGGAAAAGTTTCTGCGTCGCAGCATCCCACGCCGCCCAATTCTGCGGCGAAGCGGGCGGATTTGCTCCGATATCATGCAAACTCCCCAAGGATCTGCCCGATGGCACGACCGCGCTTCACCGGATGATAAGGCATGCCGGGCCAGGGTCGAATACGACCAAAGGATGTATTGCTAAGGGATTTGTCATGATCGAATTGCTTTTCGTCACCTGCATGGCCGCCACGGCCCCCCAGTCCGAAGCCTGCCGCGAACGCAGCCTGCTTTTCACCGATGTCACCCCGATGATGTGCATGATGGGCGCCCAGCCCCAGCTTGCCAAGTGGGTCCAGGAGCATCCGGGCGAACAGGTCAGAAGCTGGAAATGCCGCGTCGTGGATAATTCGGAACGCGACGCCTGAGGGCCGCGCTTTCAGACCTTGCGCTTCATCAGACCCCGGGCCGGATCGTAACCCCATAGCGCCAGAACCGCGAAAACCGCCGTGGTGCCCAGCACCCAGAGAAGGGCGGACAGGTTGAATTGCAGGTAGAGCAGGAAGCGGACCAGCTCGACCACGTGGGTGAAGGGGTTGAGCGCACAGATCCGGTAGAGAAGCTCAGAGCTTTCGGCCATCTTCCACAGCGGGTAGAGCGCCGAGGACAGGAAGAACATCGGGAAGATGACAAAGTTCATCACCCCGGCAAAGTTTTCAAGCTGGCGGATCAGGCTGGACAACACCAGGCCAAGCGCCCCCAGCATCAGCCCCCCCAGGAACAGCCCCGGCAGCGCGGCGACATAGCCCCAGCCGGGCATGGTGATGTCGAAAAGCGCAGCAATGCCAAGGAAGGCATAGACCTGCAGCACGGAAATCGCGCTGGAGCCCAGCAGGCGGCAGAACAACAGCCACCAGCGGGGCAGCGGGCTGGTCAGCAGCAACCTCATCGAGCCCATCTCGCGGTCATAGACAAGCGACAGGGAGCTCTGCATCCCGTTGAACAACAGGATCATCGCGCAAAGGCCGGGCACGATGTAGGTCTCATAGGTGATGTAGGTCTGATAGGGCCGGATGATCGACACGCCAAGCGCGGCGCGAAAGCCGGCGGCGAAGATCAACAGCCAGACCAGCGGGCGCACGAGAGCGGACAGGAACCTCTCGCGCTGATGGATGAAGCGCAGGAACTCGCGCCCGACGATGGCGCGCAGGGCGATCAGCCAGCCGTTCATGCCGGGGCTCCGGTCACGCTTTGAAACCAGTCCGACAGGCTGAGCGCACCGCGGATCTCTCCGCTGCGGCCCGCCGTCAGGATTTCACCCCGGTGCAGGACCAGCAGGTCGTCGCTGTCGCGCACCTCGTCCGTCAGGTGGGTGGTCCAGAGCACGCAGAGCCCCTGGTCGGCCAGGTCATGCACATGCGCCACGATGCTGGCGCGGGAGGCCGCATCAAGACCCACGGTCGGCTCATCCAGCAGCAGCACCTGGGGATCATGCAGCAGGGCGCGGGCCAGCTCGGTGCGCCGGCGGTGCCCGCCGTTCAGCGAGCGCACCTTTTCATGGGAGCGTTCCGCCATGTCGAGCCGGGAGAGCACGGCGTCGATCCGCGCGTTCAGCCCGCGGCGCGGAATGCGGTGCAGGGCGGCGAAATAGGCCAGGTTCTGGCGCACGCTCAGGTCCAGGTCCAGGGTCGGCTGCTGGAAGACCACGCCCAGCCGGGCCAGCGCCTTGCCCGGGCTGCGCCCCAGGTCCTGTCCCGCGATATGGATCGCACCGGAGGGTGAGACCAGCAGTCGCGTCAGCAGCGACACCAGCGTCGATTTCCCCGCGCCGTTCGGCCCCAGCAGGGCACAGAAGCGCCCCGGCGGCACGGCAAAGCTGACATGGTTCAGCGCTTGTTTCGCCCCGTAGCTGAAGCTCAGATCCTGCACATCCAGACCGCCGGTCACGCTGCATCCGCCTTTTGCGACAGGGTTGCGGGGCGGCCTGAAAGCGCGATCACCCGGTCGGCCAGCCGGTCGGCCTCGGCCCTTGCATGGGTGACGAAAAGGGTCGCCGGGCGTGCCTCGGCGATGAGGGTTTCGGTGAGAGAGAGCATCTGGTCGGCCATTTCGGGATCAAGGGAGACGAAGGGTTCATCCATAACCAGGAACTCCGGCGCGCCGGCAAAGGCGCGCGCTAGCGCCAGGCGGCGTTGCTGGCCCAGGGACAGCTGGCCCGGAAAGGCCTCGTCGCGCCCGGCAAGCCCGACCTTTTCCAGCGCCTCGCGCGCAGCCACTGCCCCCAGGGTCGGGTGCGGGATCAAGAGGTTGTCCAGCGCATTGCGCCAGGGCAGCAGGTTGGGTTCCTGGAAGACGATGGCCATGTTTTCAGGCCGCGTCACCCGGCCTTCGAAACGGGTGTCGATCCCGGCCATGATCCGCAGGATGGTGGATTTCCCGATGCCCGAGGGCCCCAGAAGCGCCACGGTTTCCCCCGGCGCGATGGTGAACTGCACCTGCCCCAGAACCTGCTGTTCGCCAAAGAACTTCGATGTGATGTCAGCCCGGATCACGCGGTTCTCCACCGCCGGACGCGGCGCTCCCAGGGTTGCAGCAGCGCCCATTCCACCGTCAGCATCACGGCGATGAAGGACAGCGCATAGACCAGCACCATGGTGACGTCGAAGAGCTGGAAATATAGGTGGATCTGGAAGCCGACGCCGTTCGAACGGCCCAGGAATTCGACCACCAGGACGATCTTCCAGATCACCGCCACGCCGGAGCGGGCCGCGGCGGTGATGAAGGGCGCCAGCTGCGGCAGGGTGACATGGCGCATCCGCGCCCACCAGGACATGCGATAGACCTTGGCCATCGCATCCAGCTCTGGGCTGAGCGCGCGCGCCCCTTCACGCACGACGGTAGCGACATTGGGGATCTTGTTCAGCGTCACGGCAATGATCGCCGCCGTCTCATTGAGCCCGATCCAGAGATAGCACAACACGATCAGCACCAGCGCGGGCAGGTTCAGGAAGATCACCAGCCAGGGATCGAGCCAGCGATTGACCCGCTCGGACCGCCCCATCGCCAGGCCCAGCGTGACCCCGATCGCCATGGCCAGCGCGAAGGCCCAGATCACCCGCAGCAGCGTCGCGCCCAAGTGATAGAGCAGCGTGCCAGAGGCAAGCTCCCGCGCCGCCGGGGCAATCAGCGCCCAGGGTTGGGGCAGGACCGTCGGATCCGCCGTCAGGGTGGCGCAGACGACCCAGAGCAGCAGCAGACCGACGATCGACAGGACGGGCGTGGTCACGCCGGAATGGCGCATCAGGGCAGCCGACCTCACTTGATGTCGGCAAACAAGCCGTCAGGCACGGAGGTCGCCTTGCCCACCAGTTCCTCGCCGCCCAGATCGTTCATCAGGGCCAGCAGCTTGTTCGCGCCCTCGATATCCACCGGGCCACGGGCGGGCGTGCCGGCCAGCCAGTCGGCCTTGAGCACGTCGAATTGCGCGTCATTGGCCGCATTCATGGCAGGGCGGATCGCCTCCCAGGCGGCGGGGTCGGTGGCCAGCAGATCCTTGGCATCGCGGCTGGCATCGTAAAGTGCCTGGGCGATGTCGGGGTTCTCTGCCAGGTAGCTTTCCTTCATGAAGTAGCCCAGCAAAGGCGTGTCGGTGTTCAGCCCAAGCGCCTTGCCCGCAGTCTCGACCGAGATCACCTCTTCCATGCCGGCGGCCTTCATCTTGGCCAGGAAATGCCAGAAGTTGATCGCCCCTGTCAGATCCCCGCTGAGCCCGGTCTTGAAGATCAGCGGCGGCGCGCCGTAGACCTGTTCGGTCACCTCGGCCAGGTCCATGCCGTATTCCTGCTGGGCATAGGCGCGCAGGATCAGCCAGGATTTGTCGAGCGGCCCGCCCGCGATGCCGACCTTGCCCCCGGCCAGCTCCTGCAGGGTTTCCATGCCGCTGCCCTTGGGCGCGACAAGCCCGCCGACCGCCTTGGAATAGGGGACAAAGACGTAATCCTTGCCAGCCGCCCGCTGCCGCGCGACCCAAATCCAGTCGGCCACGGCGATATCGGCCTCTCCGCCCTCCACGGCGACGCGGGTCGCGCCGTTGTCGGCATAGGGCATGACCTCAAGCTCGAAGCCATTGGCCGTGTCCAAGTCGTTGTCGGTGATCGTCTGAAGCTCCCAGTTGACGGTGCCGATCTTCAGCACCGCCGCCCGCATCTTTGGCAGATCCTGGGCAAAGGCCGGGACGGCGATGGTCAGGGCGACCAGAGCGCAAAGCGCGCGGCGCGTGATGGAACCAGGCATGTCGTATCTCCCTTTTGGCGCGCGGCACTCCGACCGCTTTGGCTTGAAGTGGATCGGCGGGGGCCGGCGGGTCTATTCCGCCCGGCGACTGACCTCTTTCAGGTCCTTGTCGAGCTTGATGTCGAACTGGTTGCCGCCTTCGCAGATCACGTCGTCCAGGTCGTAGCCGTCGTCCTCCATCTCGATATCGTCGGGGTCCATCTGGCAGTTCATCTCCGTCAGCATGGCAGTGATCTTGTCCACGGTGTCCTGCGGGACCTCGTGGTGATCGGCCAGGGCGGGGGCGGCGATGAAGCTGGCAAGGGCAAGGGCGATAATGCGTTTCATGTCAGGGCCTTCCTATTGGATGCTGATTCGGATCTGTTGCGCGTCACCGGTCGAGCCGGGGATGCGCAGCACGTGGGTGCCGGGCTTGATGGCAATGAAGGAGAGCTCCGCCGTGCCGGCATCGTCGAACTCAAGCGAGTCGATCGCCATGGGGCGGACCTCGATCTTGTTGATGACGATCTCGTTCATCCAGATCGCGCGGAAGAAATCGGAGCCGGTCACCGCCAGTTCGGCAGAGCCATCGGCGGTGATGTTCATCTTGTAATAGGCACCCGATTGCAGGGTCACGTCCTCTCCGAGCGGCTGACCGGAGGCCAGCGTCACCTCGATCGGATCGCCCCGGTTGCAGGCGGCCAGCAGACCGGCAAAGCCCAGGTCATCGCAAAGCGGGGCCGCCGTGGCGGGCAGGGACAGGCCGAACAGCAAGGCGGCGGCGGGCAGGATCTTTTTCATCGCGGGCTCCTTCAATTGGGGGTCACGACCACGCCCCAGGGCTGCTGGCCGACCGGCACCGACTTGATCGCCTTTTCGGCGGCCACGTCGATCACGGTGATGTCGTTGGAATTGCCGTTGGTGGTCAGCAGGAAGTCCTGCCCCGGCGTGAAGGCCAGTTGCCAGACGCGCTGACCGACCAGGATGTAATCGATGACTTCCAGGCTTTCCCCGTCGATCACCGCCACCCGGTTCGCCGGGCCAAGGGCCACGAAAATGCGGCTGCCGTCCTGCGTGATCTTGATGCCGACGGGTTGCAGCCATTCGGGCAGCACGCCGGGCACCTCGAAGGCGATCTTGCCGACCATGCTGGGCGTGCCATCTTCGGCGATATCCATGACCGAAACCGTGCCGCCGATCTCTGACGAGACGAACAGCCGGGTGCCGTCATCGGTGTACTGGGCATAGCGCGGGCGCTGGTCGACCAGCACGTTGTGCTTGATCTGGTAATCCTCGGTCGAGATGAAATGCGCCATGTTGGTGGTTTCAGAGGTGTTCACCACCCACTTGGCATCCGGGCTGATCGCCATCCCTTCGGGTTCGACCCCCACCGGCACTTCCGCCTTGATGGTCCGGGTGCCGGTATCGGTCACCGTGACAAGGTTGTCGTCCTCGTTCGCGATGTAGAGGTACTGCCCCTCGGGATCGAGGACGAAGAGCTCCGGATCAGGGCCCGAGGGCAGACTTTCCAGCTCTTCGTAGGTCTCTGTATCGAAGACCCGCACGATATTGTCGTCCGAGGCACAGACATACAGCTTCGTGCCATCCGGGCTCATGGTGATGCCGCGCGGGCGGTTGCCGCCGTCGAATTCGGTCAGCACCTCCCATGTTTCCGTATCAACGACGGTGATCGTGTTGCCGCGTTCGTTGGACACGAAGGCCTTGTTGGCCAGGGCCGGCGTGGCGGCCATCAGGGCAAGCAGGGAAGAGGCAAGGAGCGTTTTCATCAAGCGTTCCAATCAGTTGAAAGCGGTGCAGTCGGTTTCCGGGCGATCAAGACCCAGCGTATCCAGGGGCGAGGTCTGGTGCAGGAAGCCCTCTTGCGGGCTGACGCTGACGGTGATCATGCCGTCGTAAAGCAGGATCGGCTGGCGCAGCTGGCCGTTCCAGTCGCGGAAGGTCACCTTCTGGCCCTTGAAGGCGGCCAGCTCGAAGGCGCCTGACAGCGCGTAATCCCGGATCTCCTGGGGGTCGTTGGTATTGGCGCGGGTCACGGCCTCTCCGATCACGCGCAGGGCCAGCCAGACGTTGTAATCCTCGGGCCGTGCGTAGCGGCCTGTCAGGTCCTCGAAGCGGGTCTGGAACTGGGTCGTGCCCCAGGCCTCATGCGCGGCGTGGAAGGTGACCGGGCGCAGGCCTGCGGAGCCCATGACGGGGCGCGGGGTGGCCAGGTGATAGGGCAGGTAGCGGGCGAAGTAATCGGTGTCATCAGCCGCGACCAGCACGTCATGCCGCTTTGCCCCCTGGGTGAACGCGGGCAGTTGCCGCTGCACCAGAACGTGGCCGCTGTCTGTGCGCCGCGACCCGCCCGTGTCCTCGAATTCGCGTTCCTCCGTGATCTCCACCCCGAATTTCCGGGCGGCGCGGCGGTAGGCATCGGCCAGCGCCTGGTCCGCCGGGTTGGAGCCGGACACAAGGAACCATTCGTCCCATTTCTTCCAGACCGCGAATTGCGCCACCGCATCGGCCAGCATCAGATTGGACGGCGCGATATGCAGAAGGGAGGCGCGACATTCACCGGAGCGCAGCTCGGCCTCCGGCGCGGTGGCGTTCAGCACCAGCGCGCCCTCTTGCGCGGCCCGGTCGGTCAGGCGCAGAAGGTCGGGCCCCTCTGCCATGACAACGATCAGGCGCACGCCATCCGCCAGCAACCCGTCGAGAGCGGCATCAGCATCCTCCGGGGAGGCGGAGACCTGAGCCGTCTCGTAGGTGTGACCAAGGAACGAACCCGTGGTGCCGTTGTCGTCATCGGCCAGCATGGCCCCGGCAAACCCCAGGTCGTCGGGAGTAAGGTCATATCGAGAGATCGGTAACAGGCGGGGAGAGTCGATGCGTAGCACCGCCGCCCTTACATCCAGAGCACTGGCCTGACCGGCCAGACCCATGCACATCAGCGCCGCCGAAAGCGGGGCAAAAATCCGTCTCAACATGTCCTCCCCACCCCGTTACCGTTTCGAGCTTGTTCTTGATATCCCAAGAGAAACGGGGCCTCCGCGCAACCGATACTTTTGGTCCGGTTGCCTGATCGAAGGTAACAACTGCACGATGAACTGCGACTCTTAATTTCTAAGAATGGTTTCATGCAGCTGGTCCTGGCCGCCCTTCTGATCGCCCTTGGCACGCCTGCGATTGCGCAGGAAAGCGTGGCGTTTTTCGGCGTGACCCTGCTGGATTCCTCGCTGCAAAGCGCAGAGCTGGGCGCCGCCCCCGCAGAGCAGACGCGCCTTGAGATGCTTGAGGAGCTGATCGCGGATCGCTTCACGCAGGAAGGCTATGAATTGCTGGATCTGGCGCCGGTCGCGGCGGACCTGGACAGGGTCGTGAACCCGGCGAAATGCTATGGCTGCGACGTGCGGATGGCGGACAAGCTGGGCGCTGATTTCATACTGGTGGGCGAAGTTCAGAAGGTCTCGAACCTGATCCTGACGATGAACCTGCAAATGAGGGACCCGGGAACGGGTCAGACGGTGAAGGGGCGCGTGGTCGACATACGCTCCAACACCGATGAAGCCTGGCTGAGGGGGATGAAATACATCCTCAAGACGGCCTTTTTTCCACCGGAGGGGAAATGAAGAAACGTACTTTCATGAGTCTGGTGCTGGCCACGATGCTGGTGCCGGGACTGGCCGCAGCCCATGGGCCGACCCGCCAGAAGATCACGCTAACCACGGAGGTCGCCGCCGATCCGGCAGAGGTCTGGGAGGCCATCGGCGATTTCCAGGACATGAGCTGGCACCCGGTCGTCTTTTCGACGGAGGGTGAAGGCGGCAATGACATCGACGCCACCCGCCTGCTGACCCTCGGCGAAGCCGGCGGGCCGACCATCGCAGAGGTGCTCTACAAGTACAGCGACGAGAAGATGAGCTATTCCTACCGCATCACGGAGGTCGACGTGGCCGTGCTGCCGGTCACCAATTATTCCTCTCATCTCACGGTGAAACCGCTTGATAGCGGCGGCGCGCTGGTGGAATGGCGCGGGGCCTTCTACCGCGGCTACCCCAACAACGATCCGCCAGAAGAGCTGAACGACGAAGCCGCAATCGCCGCGGTCACCGATGTCTATGCCGCCGGGCTGGGCGCCCTTGTCGAGCGCTTCGGTGCGCCGTCGAACTAAGCCCGGCCGCCGCCTGACCGGCGCCACCATACCGGCTGCATCGGCCCGTGTTGTGGCCGCCATCCTGCTGGTCGCCTCCCCCCTGCCCGCCCTTGCGGACAGGGCCTATGTGACCTGCCAGAACGGGACGGCGCTGAGCGTTCTTGACCTGACCAGCGGGGCCGAGGTTGCGCGCTGGTCGGTGCCGGGCCAGCCTGCGGGCGTGGCCGTGGCCGCTTCCGGTGCGATCTACACCGTGGCGGCGGACAGCAAGACCATCCGCCGCCATGACCGCACGGGCCAGGTGCTGGCCGAGGTCACGCTGGACGGCGGCCCGATCGGTATCGCCCACGACGAATCCCGCGGGCGCATCTTCGTCTCTGACTGGTACAATGCCCGGATCTGGGTGCTGGCGGACCAGTCGCTTGAGCCCTTGCAGGAGCTGACCACAGGCGCGGCCCCGGCCGGGCTGGCGCTATCGCCTGACGGGCGGTTCCTGGCTTCTGCCGATCGCGATGCCGACCAGGTCTCGATCTTCGATGCCGGGACGCTTGCGCTGCTGCACCGCGTTTCGGTGGGCACCCGCCCCTTCGGACTGCGCTTTGCGCCTGACGGGCGGCTCTTTGCGGGCAATGTCGGCTCCGATGACCTCAGCATCCTGGACCCCGGCAGCGGTGCGCGGCTTGCCACGGTGCCGGTTGGCGCGCGCCCCTATGGCGTGGCCTTCGCCGCCGGGCGCGCCTTTGTCACCAATCAGTACGAGGATACCCTCAGCGTCATCGACCTGGCGACGCTGAAGGATCTGGGCCGCATCGACGTGGGCGAATACCCCGAGGGCATCGACACGACCGCCGAAGGCACGCGAATCGTGGTGGCGAACTGGTTCGAGAACACGGTGACGGTGGTGGATACGCAGAGCCTTCAGGTGGTGGCGGTGCTGGACACCTGCGACGGGCCGCGCGCCTTTGGCCGGTTCATTGCCGGCACGGCGGACTAGGGTCTATTCGGTGCCGGGCTGCGGTTCTTCGGGCAGGACGCGTTCCAGCGGATGGCCGGCGGCAGCCCAGCCATCCGTGCCCTGCGGCAGCCAGTAGACAGCGGAATAGCCCCATTCGACCGCGCGCCGGGCGGCATTCCAGCTCATCCAGCAATCCGTGAGGCAGAAGAACAGAATGGGTTGCGCCGGATCGCCCCCCGTCGCCTTGTCCAGCCCGCGGCGAAAGTAGGCGGCGGTGCTTTCGGCGATGGCTCCGTAACCCGTGTTCGGCAACCAGATCGCGCCGGGAATCGAGTCCCGCGGCTTGTCGCGCCAGATCGTCCCTTCGGGCAGATCGGGGGGCTTCGGGGGCTGGGGCAGCACGTCGATGAAGGCCACGTCGCCCTGCTCCCAGAGGTCACGCGCTTCTGCGACCCCGACGACCCTGGCGCCCGTCAGCGTGGCAGGCACCGGCGCGCGATAGTCCTGCATCCGGTAGCCGGGCGGTTCAGCCGGCGCGGTTTCAGCCGTGACCGCGCCCGGCAGAATTGCCAGCAGCAGGGCTGCCAGCCCCTTGATCATTGCGAGACGTCCAGCACGGAATCCCCCAGGTCTGAAATCAGCGGCACGCCTGCCTCTGCCAGGATGGCGTTGATCTCATCCTGGTTGCGGCGGATCAGCGAGTTCAGCTCGCGTTGCCAGACCTTTTCGCCCTGCCGAACCCCCATGGTGATCCGGTAATAGAGCTTGGGCGGCAGGGTTTCCCGGACCAGCGGAATGGCGGTGAAATCCGGGTGATCCTGCTGCACGAGCGGCCCGCCGATCGGCCCCCACAGGATCGCGGCATCGGTCTCTCCGGCCTCAAGATCCGCCAGCATGTCCTGCGCGGGGCTTTCGTGGCGGCGATCGACGAACAGATCATAGGAGCGCGCCTTGCCGATCAGCCCGTTGCGCGCCATGTGCGTGGCGGGCGGGCTGCCGGCGATGATGCCGATGCGCAGATCCTTCAGGCGGTCGTCCGACAGGGTGGTCACCTCTGCCAGCTCGCTGTCGCGCGGCACGATCAACACGTAGGTCGAGGTCATGTAGTGGTTGGTGTTCAGCACCAGCTCATGACCCTGCGCATAGCCCATGATCACGTCGCATTCCCGCGCTTTCAGCGTGTTGCGCACAAAGCCCGTGGCCATCGGATACCAAGTGTATTGCACCGGCAGGCCAAGCTTGTCCCCGACCAGGTCGGCCAGCTTGTTTTCAAAGCCCGACTGATCCTGCATGGACATCGGATCATTCGCCGGGTCCGCGCAGACCCGCAGCGCGCTGGTCGACACAAGGTCAGAGGTCTGCGCCTGGGCGTGTCCCATGGCCAGGACCGCCAGGCCCGCCGCAACCAGGCCCGGCGCGGTCAGGAAGCCAAGGGCCTTAGATACCCAGGCAGGCATTTTCATCCTCGCGGATCACGTCCGACTTGGCCTCTTTCTTGCCGGGACGGCCCCGCGGCACCACGTCCGCGCCGCGCGCCTTGAGGTAGATGTAGATATCGTCGAGGTAGCACATGACGTTCGGGTTATCCCCGAACGCCGGCATGACGGAGTTATCCGACGCAGAGACGCGCTTGCGTCCGTTCACGACCACGTCGACGAAGTCGTAGTAATCCATGTCGATCGCGGATTTCTTCAACGCCGGCGCATAGCTGGACCCTTCGCCTTCGGGGCCGTGGCAGACGTGGCATTCGGAGTGATAGCGACGGAAACCGGAATAGGTAAGCCAGTCGACGGTGCCATCCTCTTCCACGTTGTAGGTGGGGATGTCATCCTCGGTGAAATAGCGACCGTCCTCGGAGTAGGCAGCAGTCAGGTTGTCGGCTTCCTGTGCTGTCGCAGCGGTGGCGCCTGCGATCAGCGCCAGCGCGAGCAGTCTTCCCGTCAGTTTCATGTAGCTCACCTGTCTATGGAGGAATTTTCTGGATGGACCGGCGCGGCCTTGAAGCCGCGCCAGCCCTGTTTGGATGCGCCGATCAATCCGGCAGGGCAAAGACCGTCAGCTGACCGCCAAGCGCGGTGTAGTCACTGAGCGCGGCATAGCCGCCCACGGCGCCAAGACCGTCGTTAGGGTTGGTCAGGCCAGCCGCAAGGCCGATCCCGGCCCAGCCGCCGATCCCGGACAGGATGCCAAGGTACTGCTTGCCGCCCTGTTCGTAGGTCATGACGTTGCCGATGATGCCCGAGGGGGTCTTGAAGCTGTAAAGCTCTTCACCCGTCTCGGAATCCACCGCCTTCAGGTAGCCTTCAAGCGTACCGTAGAAGACGATGTCGCCCGCGGTCGCCAGGGCGCCGGACCAGACAGAGAACTGCTCCGCGATGGACCACTTGATCTCACCGTTGATGTTGTCCCAGGCGATGAAGTTACCCATGCCGCCGTGGCTGTCCGGGGCCGGGTACATCGCCAGGGTGGCGCCCACGTAGGGCTGACCGGCGGTGTAGGACACGCGGAACGGTTCGTAATCCATGCAGACGTGGTTCGTGGGAACATACATCAGCTCGGTCTTGGGCGAATAGGCCGCCGGCTGCTGGTCCTTGGAGCCAAGCGCCGCCGGGCAGATCCCGGTGGAGTTCACGTCTTCGCCGTTCTGCTCGGTCGAATATTCCGCCACCACGGCCGGACGGCCATAGGTGTCGGAGTTCGGGTCCATGTCGACGCCGGTCGTCCAGTTGACGGCAGGGTCGAACTTCTCTGCGACCAGCAACTCACCGGTGACGCGGTCCATGGTGTAGCCCAGGCCGTTCCGATCGAAGTGGGTCAGCAGCTTGCGCTCTTCCCCGTCGATCTCCTGTTCGGTCAGGATCATCTCGTTGACGCCGTCGTAGTCCCATTCATCGTGGGGCGTCATCTGGTAGAACCACTTGGCCATGCCGGTGTCGATGTCGCGGGCCATGACGGTCATGGACCAGCGGTTGTCACCGGGACGCTGCGCGGGGTTCCAGGTAGAGGGGTTGCCGGTGCCGTAATAGAAGAGGTTCTCTTCCATATCGACCGAATACCAGCCCCAGGTGGTGCCGCCGCCGATCATCCACTGATCGCCTTCCCAGGTATTGGTGCCGGAGTTCTCTCCGACCGGCTTGCCAAGGTGCGTGGTCTTTTCCGGATCGACCAGGATGTCCTCGTCCGGGCCCATGGAATAGGCGCGCCATTCCTGTTCGCCGGTTTCCATGTCGTAGGCAGTGACGGAGCCGCGCACGCCGAATTCACCGCCCGAAATGCCGACGATGACCTTGTCTTTCACCGGCAGAACGGTGGCCGTGTTGGTCTCGCCCTTGGAGGCATCGCCGTTCTGGGCTTCCCATTTCACTTCGCCGGTCTTGGCGTCCAGCGCGACGACCTTGGTATCGGCCTGGTGCAGGAAGATCTTGCCGTTGGCATAGGCGACACCGCGGTTGACCGTGTCACAGCACATCACCGGGATCACGTCCGGATCCTGCTTGGGCTCGTAGCGCCAGACGATCTTGCCCTCCTGCTCCAGGTCGAGCGCATAGACGATGTTGGGGAAAGGCGTATGAACATACATCATGTTGTCGACAACGAGGGGCGAGCCCTCATGGCCGCGCAGCACGCCGGTCGAGAAGGTCCAGGCGACCTGCAGGTCACCGACGTTCTCGGCGTTGATCTGGTCAAGCTCGGAGTAGCGCTGGTTCTTGTAGTCGCCGGTCTGGATCGCCCATTGCGTCGGGTCGTCCATCCTGGAGATCAGGTCGTCGTTTGCCATCGCCATCCCGGCGCAGCAAATGGCGAAGCCCGATGTCATCATCTTCAAGGTCTTCATGTCTTTTCCTCCCGAAAAGTGCGGCTTTCGCCGCTTCATGGCAGACCGGGTCTCCACCCTTCTCTGCCTCATGTGCCGCCCTGCCAGTTCTCTCCTCCCGGCCAGGCGGACATTCCGTGTCAGGACCCTCCGTCCGAGAAGGTCATGAGATATGCGATGACGTCGGCGCGGTCCTCTTCCTTGCGCAGGCCGGCAAAGGACATCTTGGTGCCCGGCACGTAGTCGCGCGGCTTGGTCAGGAAGGCGTCCAGCGCCTCTGGTGTCCAGGTGTCCCCGGCCTCGCCCAGCTTGACCAGGGCATCGGAATAGCCAAAGCCCTCGACCGCTGCGACCGGGCGGCCGACCACGTCATTCAGGACCGGTCCGGCCTTGTTCTGCGCGTCTTCGCCGACCGCGTGGCAGGCCTGGCACTTGCGGAACGACTTCTTCCCGGCTTCGGCGTCGCCGGCCAGCACATCGCCGGGCGTCAGCGCCGCGAAGGTCAGCAGGGTTGCAAAGGTCGTGCCGAAAACTCTCTTGATCATGTTAAGCCTTTGTCTGGGGTTTCCTGAAGAATCTGGGGTTTCCTAAAGAAGGCGCTCTGCGTGCCAGGCGACATGGTCCCCGGCAAAGGAGTTCACGAAGAAATATGAATGGTCGTACCCTTCCTGCATCCTGAAGACGCCCGCCTGGCGGTGGGCAATCATGGCCTCGGCCAGGGCTTCCGGCTTCAGCAGGTCAAGAAACTGGTCCGATCCCCCCTGGTCAATCAGCAGCTCACCTTTCCAGCCACGCTCTGCCAGAAGTAGAGTTGAATCGTGATCGCACCAAGTGGATTCATCATCGCCAAGATAGGCGCTGAGCTGTTTTTTGCCCCAATCGCTTTGGGTTGGATTGGCGATCGGCGCGAAAGCCGACAAGGAATCATACATGTCAGGGTTGCGCATCGCGATGGTAAGCGCCCCGTGTCCGCCCATGGAGTGTCCGGTGATGCCGTGCCGGTCCAGCACCGGGAACTTCTGCACCACAAGGTCGCGCAGTTCCCTGGTGATGTAGTCGTACATCTGGAAATGCGGCCGCCAGGGATTGCGCGTGGCGTTCAGGTAGAACCCGGCCCCCTGCCCCAGGTCATAGGCTTCGTCATCCTCGACGCCGGCGCCACGCGGCGAGGTATCGGGATAGACCACGGCCAGCCCGTATTGCGCCGCATGTTCCTGAAGCCCCGCCTTGGTCATGGCATTCTCATGGGTGCAGGTCAGCCCGGAAAGGTACCACAGGACCGGCACCTTTTCCGTCCTGGCCTGGGGCGGCAGGTAGACGGCAAAGGTCATCGCGCAGCCACAGGCGTCAGAGTCGTGCGTGTAGACGCCCTGAACCCCATCGAAGCTTCTGTTTTCCGATACGGTTTCCATGCGCGCTCAGTACTCCACAACGGCGCGGATCGACTTGCCCTCGTGCATCAGGTCGAAGCCGTGGTTGATCTCTTCCAGCTTGAGCTTGTGGGTGATCATGGGGTCGATCTCGATCTTGCCGTCCATGTACCAGTCGACGAACTTCGGCACATCGGTGCGCCCCTTGGCGCCGCCAAAGGCCGTGCCCTTCCAGACGCGCCCCGTGACCAGCTGAAACGGGCGGGTGCTGATCTCGGCCCCCGCGGGTGCCACGCCGATGATGACCGAAACGCCCCAGCCACGGTGCGAGCATTCCAGCGCGTCGCGCATGACCTTCACGTTGCCCGTCGCATCGAAGGAGTAATCCACGCCGCCGATCTGGTCGAAATCGGTCTGCGTCAGCTTCACGATCTCCGCGACCGTGCTGTCCACCTTCGAGGGGTTCACGAAATGCGTCATGCCGAACTTCTTCGCCATCTCCGCCTTGTCGTCGTTCAGGTCGACGCCGATGATCATGTCGCAGCCCGCCATGCGCAGGCCCTGGATCACGTTCAGACCGATGCCGCCCAGCCCGAAAACAGCGGCGGTGGATCCGATCTCGACCCCGGCGGTGTTGATCACCGCGCCGATACCGGTGGTGACGCCGCAGCCGATGTAGCAGATCTTGTCGAAGGGGGCGTCGTCGCGCACCTTGGCCAGCGCGATCTCAGGCATCACGGTGTGATTGGCGAAGGTCGAGCAGCCCATGTAGTGATAGATCGGCGTGCCATCCAGCATCTTGAACCGGGTCGTGCCATCCGGCATCAGGCCCTGGCCTTGGGTATTGCGGATCGCGGTGCAAAGATTCGTCTTGCCCGACAGGCAGGACGCGCATTCCCGGCACTCCGGCGTATAAAGCGGGATCACGTGATCGCCCGGCTTCAGCGTGGTGACCCCCTCGCCCACTTCCATGACGATTCCCGCGCCCTCATGGCCAAGGATGCTGGGGAACAACCCCTCGGGGTCGGCCCCGGACCGGGTGAACTCATCCGTGTGGCACAGGCCCGTCGCCTTGATCTCAACCAGGACCTCGCCCGCCTTGGGGCCGTCCAGCTCCACGTCCATGATTTCAAGAGGTTTGCCAGCTTCAAGAGCCACGGCAGCACGCGTTCGCATAGATCAATCTCCCTTTCGCGCCCGGCCATTCTGCGGAACAGACGCGTCCTCGGATCGAGTATGGTGTGCGGTCATATACCGGACAATGCAGACCATGGTGGGCATTGGCCGGACGTGGACTTGCAGGCCGCTCTGGGGCATCGTTGCAGGCGGAGGAGACGACAGATGGTACACCCAAAGTTGCGGGCCAGCTCACTGGCCGGGATCGTGGCGTTGAGCGGGCTCTGCCTGGCCACGCCTGCGCTTGCCACCGATTACTCGGACCCGACCTGGCCCTGCGTGCAGCGAAAGGTGGGCCAGCTGTCGGTCGGCCTGATGTGGGCCGGCCCGGTGCCGGAGGCCACGCGCGAAGGGCTGGCAGAGGACGTGCAGCATCTGGCGGATGTGCTGGCCGTGCGCAGAATCGCGCCCGAAGATCTGGCCCCCGAAATCGCCGCCTTTGCCGAGCGCCACGATGGCAGCCCCGAAGCCCTTGGGCTGGTCTTCGAACGGGTCTTCGAGCGCCTCTCGCGCCGCCGCGACCGGATCATGCACGGGATCGAGGAATTCTCGCTCAGCCAGATCGCCCTCAGCGAAAAGATCGAGGCCGCGCGCGGGGAGATGTCCGCGCAGATGGCGCTTGAGGATCCCGATTTCGACAAGGTGGATGCGCTGGAAGAGCAGCTCGACTGGGATCAGCTGATCTATTCGGACCGCCAGCAGAACATCACCTACCTCTGCGAGACGCCGACGCTGCTGGAAAAGCGGCTCTATGCCATCGCGCAGCTGTTGCAGGCTGAGATGCGGCAGGACTGACGGGTCATTCCCATTCCAGTTCCGTGAAGGCGACGGTGGCGTTGCGCGGGTTGTAATCCTTGAACAATTGCCAGTGCGGGGCCTCTTCCTCGGCGATGCTTTCCACCGCCTCGCCCAGGCGCGTGCCCGCTTCGATCGCCGCGCGGGTGTCCACCAGCAGCCGGGCCAGGTAGCGATCCTGGTCCGCCGCACCCTCCGGCCACGGCAGGGAGGCCGGCCCGTGGCCGGGCACCACCCGGGCCAGCGGCATGTTCTCAAGCTGCGCCATCACCGCCTGCCAGCCCAGCAGGCTTCCGTCCAGCGCCGGGGTCTGGTCATGAAACAGCAGGTCCCCGGCAAAGAGCGTCCCGGTGGTCGCGTCATAGACGGTCAGGTCACTGGGCGAATGGGCCACCGGCCAGGGGGTCAGGCTCAATTCCCTCTCGCCAAGGTCGATCCTGGTTTCCTGCGTCAGCGCCGTGCTGACCCGGGGCGCGGTGGTGCCGATCAGCGCCTGAGGGCCGATCAGCCGGGACAGGCTTACCAGATAATTCTCCTGCCGGTCCGCCAGCGCCCTCGGCAGGGCCGCATGGGCGACCACCTTTGCCCCGACCTCTTCGAAGAGAGAGGCGCCGAAGACGTGATCGGGATGCATATGCGTCAGGATCACGTGGCTGACGGGCTTATCGGTTTGGGCCCGGATCGCCCGCCACAGTGCCTCTGCGATCCAGCGGGCCGCACCGCTGTCGATCACCGCGACGGAGCGCCCCCCGATCACGAAGCCCAGGTTCGCCACATCGCCCAGGTTCTGCCCGTCGGCATCGGCGATCTGCCCGGTGTGCACGAAGACGCCGGGCGCGATCTCTGTCACCGGCAGCGGGGCAAGGGCAGGCTGGCAAACCGGATCGCCCTGCGGCGGGTCGGCGGCAAGCGCGGCTTCGCAGGCTGCGCGGGTCTCGCCCTCGTATCCCGGTAGCAGGACCTCGCGGCAAGGCTGCGCGCCCGTGGTCAGGCAGATCAGGACAATGGCTTCGAACATGCGGCCCCCCTTTCCCATGCCCCGGTACCGACCAAGCGCTCGGTATCGCCAAGGCTGCAGTCATGGCATGATCCCCCCGTGCTCACGGAGGAGGTGACGGCATGACCCATCCAACCCTTTTCGCGCCAACCCTTTGTGCGGCGGCCCTTGTGTTTCTGCTGGCCGGGCCGGTGCCCGCTGGCGACGCGGTGGAAAACCCGTTGATCGACAGCCCGACCTGGGCAGAGCTGCGCGGCGATGTCGTGGGGGACGTGCCGATCTCGGACGGCACCGGCATCATCGATGTAGAGGCCCCCTACCGTGCCCATGACGCGGCGACGGTTCCGGTGATACTGCACCAGGTCGACCCCGATCTGCCGATCCAGAAAGCGACCGTTGTCATCGATGAAAACCCCGCGCCCGTGGCGGCCGTGATGACCTTTGCCAAGGCCATGGCGCCGCTTGATTTCGAACTGCGAGTGCGGGTGAACCAGTATTCCAATCTGCGGGTGCTGGCCGAAACCGACCAGGGACTCAGCATGAACGGGCGCTTCGTGAAGGCCTCGGGCGGCTGTTCCGCCCCGGCCACGCGCGATCCGGAACTGGCGCTGGACGGCATGGGGCAGATGAAGCTGCGCATGTTCCAGGAACCCGCCATGTCCGTCCCGCGCCGCGAAGCGCAGATCATGATCCGGCATCCCAACTACTCGGGCCTGCAACGCGATCAGGTGACTCAATTGTTCATCCCGGCGCATTTCATCGACCATATGGAAGTCTGGCAGGGAGACGATTTCCTGTTCTCCGTCGATGGCGGGATCTCGATCTCGGAGAACCCGGTGTTTCGCTTTGCCTATGACGACAACGGCGCAGAGGTGCTGACCGTCAAGGCCACGGATACGGAGGGCAACAGCTTTACCCAGGAGCTGTCCAAGGCGATGCAGGGCTAGGCCCCCTCCCCCGGGCCTAGAAACAGATCACCTCGGCCTCGGCCTGGGCGCGGCGCAGGTCCGTGACCATGGTTTGCGCCGCCACCGCGCTGTTGAAGACCGCCATGCGTTCGCCTCCGACACGGCGCATCGACAGCACGGTTTCCGCCTGCAGGTATTTCTCATAGGGCAGGATCAGCGCGATCTCGTCGATCGAGCAGGCACATTGTTCCAGCACCTGCCGGTTGCGCCCGTTGGTGGCCATGCAGGCAAAGACGTAATCGGCGCGCGCCGCCGTGGGATAATCGTTGAACCGCTGCTGCACGTCCTGCGCGACACCGGTCAGCGGCAGCGCGCAAAGCGCCGCGGAAAGCGTCAGGCGTTTCATTGCGCATCCTCCAGCCCGTCGAAGGTGATGGCAGAGCGGTAGACCGGTGCCTCTGTCCCCGGCGCGGTGGCGATCAGCGATAGGTACCAGCCCGGCACGGCCTCTGACATGACGACCTGAAGCTCCAGATCGCCGAAGCCCTTCATCTGGTCGCGGTTGGGATCCTCACGGAAGGGGTAAAGGCTGACCGTGCGGGTCGGCACCATCTGGCCCTGGTACTCCGCTTCGCCCGCGACGACCTCGGCGGGCTGGACCAGGGCATCCTTCACCCGGTTGCGGATGTAGAAGGGGCTGCCACCGGCGGATTCGGCCATGTCGCGGATCACGGTTTCATAGAAGAACATGATCATCGGATTGCCGACGCTGGCGGGGAACCGGCCCAGGCCCCGGCTCTTGTCGCCCTGGGTCAGGGTGATCTCCGCCATGGCCTCTTCGCCGGGGGGAAAGCGCAGCGCGATGTCGCCGCTGTCGCGGGTGGCGGCAGCGGGCATGAGGCTGTTGGTGACCGCGCGGTGATAGACGACCGCACTGTCGCGCGGGATCTCGTCCAGCGTGCCGTCGCGGAACAGCAGGTCATAGGGTGCCGCCCCATAGGCGGTGGCGTCGGCGCTTTGCGCAACCGTCGGCATGGCCAGCAGCACCGCCAGCACGAGTGACAGGTGTTTCAGCATTCTTCAGTCCCTCCCTCAGCTGAGAGTATGCCCCTGCAGCCCCATGTCATGTGCGACTTTCGGCTGTACCGGGCCCGGCTGGCCCTGCACTTTCCATTCGATCAGCGGGCGCAGGCGTGACAGCTGCACGGGCTTGGTCATCACGGTGAAATCCATGCTCTCTCCCGCGCGCAGCAGGCTTTCGCGCCGGTCGGCCGTGATCATAATGGCGGGCACGTTGATGCCGGTTTCCCGACGGATCGCCTCGATCGCGTGCAGGCCGGTGTCCCCCCCGTCCAGCTGGTAATCCACCAGCATGATGTCGGGCGGCATCCCCATATCACGGACAAAGCGCAGCGCCTCTTCGGTGGAGGCGGCCGGCAGCACGCTTGCCCCCCAGCTTTGCAGCGTCTGGGTGGTGGCGAACAGCACGTCTTCGTCGTTTTCCACCACCAGCGCGATATGCTCCAGCGGCACGTCGCTGGCCGGATGGCTGGGCGCGCTTGAGCGAGGCTCTCCGGCGGTTTCAACGCGCGCCATCTCGATCCGGAAGACAGAGCCGACGCCCAGTTCCGAAGACACCCAAAGCCGGTGGCCCAGGTGGCGGCAGGTGCGCTCCACGATGGACAGCCCCAGTCCCACGCCGGAACCGACAGGCACGTTCCCGGCGCGGGCGAATTCCTCGAAGATGCGGGTCTTGTCCTCTTCCCCGATGCCGATGCCGGTATCCCAGACCTGGAACTCCACCTTGTCGCCCCGCCGGCGGCACCCGAACAGCACCTTGCCGCCCGGTTCGGTGTACTGGATCGCGTTGACGACAAGGTTCTGGATCGAGCGCAGCAGGTAGACCGGGTCAGACCGCACGTGGCAATCGCAGGGCACCATGCGCAAGGTGACCCGGCGCTCCTCGGCCAGGGGCATCTGGTCCTCGAAGACGCCTTGCAGGATATTGCCCAGGTGCAGCGTGCTGGGCGAGACCGCGTCATGATCGTTGCTGTCCAGCCGAGAGATATCAAGCAACGCATGCAGCAGATGCTCGATCGAGGTGAAGGCCCCTTTCAAACGCTCAGTCATCTGCCCGTGGGCCGTGCCGGCGGTGTTCTTCTGCAGGGTGGCGATCAGCAGCTTGGCGGCATTGATCGGTTGCAGCAGGTCATGGCTGGCCGCCGCAAGGAAGCGGGTCTTGGAGGACACGGCGGCCTCGGCGCGTTCCTTGGCCAGGCGCAACTCTTCCTCCACCCGGGCCTTTTCCTCGTATTGTTCGGTCAGGCGCTGGTTGGTGCGGGTCAGCTCAGCGGTGCGTTCCTGCACGCGGTTTTCCAGCATCTCCGTGGCGCGGGCTTCCAGCGTCACGTCCTTCAGCTCCACCAGGAAGCCGCCGTCGGGCAGCATGTTGGCCTGCAGGTCGAAGACCCGGTCGGTGCCGCTGCGCACCCGGCGCCGGAACCGGCCCGCGCGCAGCAGCCGCGCCTGCCATTTCTCCACCATCTCAAGCGAGGTATCCGCGATCAGCCCCCGATGTGTCAGCAGCATCAGCAGGCGGTGCAGGGTCATGCCCTTCTGAACCGCCGCATAGGGCAGCCCCAGAAGCTGGCGGAACTGCAGGTTGTGCATCATCACCTCGCCGGTCGAGGAAAAGGTGCACACACCCGAGGTCATGTTGGCAAAGACCGCCTGCAGGTAATCCGCCTGCCGGTCGATCAGGCGCTCCTTCTCGACCCGGTTCTGACGCACCAGGGAGGTGATCTCTGTCAGCAGCAGAATACGCGTCCCGGCAGAGGTGCGCTCCATGTTCAGCCGGTACCAGCGGTCCCGCGTCAGCTCGATCACCAGCGACAGGGTCGGGGCCAGAATGTCATGGGGCGTCACGCGGCTATCAACGGACAGCACCTGTTCGCTCTGCGCCAGCAGGTCGAAGTATTCCACCAGCCCAAGACCGGGCACCACCCGGTCAGAGACATCCACCAGCAGGTGCTGGAACAGGTCGTTGCAGATATCCAACCGCTTGTCGGTGAACAGCGCCAGGCCGTCCCCCATGGCCGAAAGCGCCTCGTCCAGGTTGCGGCGGGTGCGTTCGCGTTCAAAGCGCACGCTTTCCAGCTCGGTGGCGGCGCGTTCCAGGTCGCGGGTCTTGGCGGCCACCTGGGCCTGAAGCTCGATCGCGGACTGGAAGGCGCTGTAGGCGGTGGTCCCAACCTCGTTCTGGCGGGTGGCGCGGCGCACCAGGGCGTCGATGATCTTGGCCTGGCGCGCGACCTGGATGTCGGCGTCTTCGGAGCGGTCGATCATGTCCACGGGGCATGTCTCCGCTCGGGTTCGAAGAAGGCGACGCCGACGAAGGTCTGGTTCATGTGCAACCCGCAATGCTGTTCGCCGTAGGTGTTGAAGCCCAGCACCCGGTTGCGGCGGAAGATGTCAGAGACCTTGCCGTCCAGCCCCTTTTCCTCGAACTCCAGCTTTCGCAGCACGCAGTCGAAGGCCAGGATGAAATCCGGGCAGCGGCCTGCGGGGCTGCGCACCTCCAGCTCGGCCTCAAGCGCCTCGATCACGTCCTTTCCCCGGCCCAGCCGCATCACCAGCCCGTCGTCGATGGCCGCCAGGAAGGACAGCGACTGGTCGTCGGTCCGGGCAAAGACCGCGCGGACGTAGTGGTTTTCGTTGTGGCAGACCAGCATGGGGTTCTCGGCAAAGACCTGTGGCGTCAGGTCCCTGACGCTGCAGCCGATCAGCCGCGCGTATTCCCGGGCGGCGGGGGCGCCGTTGATCTCATGCACCAGGCGTTCCTCGGGGCTGGCATCGGTGATCACCAGCTGGGTTTCCGTCGGCATGAAGTGATCGAAGCTCAGCCCCTGGAATTGCAAATCCGTCTCGACCATCAGCAGCAGGGCGGCATTGGCGTGGAACCGTCCGTTGTGCAGGATGTAGGTGCCCGAAAAGGTCAGCCCGTCCCCCGCAGAGCCGCCGAAGACCGGGATGCCTTCCAGCACGGTCTCAAGCACGGCGGCCAGCAGATCCTCCTGCATGGACAGCCCGTCGGCAAAGACCAGGGCCAGGCGATTCCAGCCCGGCGTATGGGGGAACTGGGCGTTCTGACGCTTCACCTGGGTGATGATCGGCGCGATGGCGAGCGGCTTGAGCGGCTCGAACAGGATGGAGGCGCAGCGGAAGTTCTCTTTCCGGAAGGCGATCAGCAGCAGCGCATCCGTCTGGTAGCCGCGGGTGGTGATCTGCCCCGCCGTGGTGCAGCCGAAGATCGGCACGCCGTCCAGGTGATGCCCAAGCGCCTCTGCCAGAAGATCCAGGTCCATCCCGTGCGGCACCAGGGCCAGCACGAAGCAGGCCTCCGACGGGTCGATACCCGCGGCGGCCTCTGCGGCGGCCTGCCGGGGATCGCGGGAAACGGACTGCCCCACCGTCACACGTTGCGGGCGGCCGGGATCGTGATCTGCGTCTTTCATCTTGGTCCTATCGACATAGGCAATTGGCAGGGCCCTGACGAAAAGCGCCTAGCGACACAGGAAAGAGATCGCCTCGGGTTCCTCGGAGGTTTCCATCGCCTGTGCATGGGCCGCCTCGACCATCAGGGCCGCCTGCGTGCGGTTGCTGACCCCCAGGCGGCGCAGCAGCGCGGTGATATGCGCCTTTACCGTCGCCTCGGCCAGGTCCAGTTCATAGGCGATCTGCTTGTTGGGCTTGCCCTCGCAGATCAGCTTCATCACCTTCTGCTGTTGCGGCGTCAGCGCCGCCAGCTTGGGGTGGATGTTCTCAAGCAGGTCCGCCGGCGCGGCCTCGGCGCGGGCCTGGCGGTAATCCTTGGGCACGTATTTGCGCCCTGCCGCGATCTCTCCCAGCACCGTCTGGATATCCCCGGCAGAGGTATCCTTGGGCAGGAACCCCGCCGCCCCTTCCTTCATCAGCGATGCCACCAGCACATGCGAGGTCATCGAGGAAATCACCAGGATCGGGATGTCCGGCACATGGGCGCGCAGCGTCACGAAACCGGAGATCCCGTTCACATCCGGCAACATCAGGTCGAACATCACCAGGTCCGGATCGAACCCCGCCTCCAGCACCTTCAGCGCGGCGCTCAGCGATCCGGCCTTCTCTACCCGGCACTCCGCAAAGACGCCCCCCAGTGCGGACGCAAGCGCGTCGCTGTACAAAGGATGATCGTCGACGATCAGCACCGAAGAGAGGGTCTCTCTCGGTACTGCAACCTCGAAATGTTGCATGGTGGCAGCCTCCCCACTCCCAGGTCAGGAGGCTAGCCTAGCCGTGGATATTTGCAACCATTTCATGTAAGTGGCCGATCCATTTCCCGCCTGACTTGCACCGTCAGGCGGCCTGCTTTGCCGTATGCGCGGCAATCAGATCCATCAGCGGCGGCGACAGGCAGTCATAGGGGGTCAGGCCCAACTCATTGAGACGCCCGCGAATTTCGCCCATGCGATCGGGCTCCACCCCGGATTCGATGATCGAGGACACGAAGGCGGCGAAGGTCGGCGCGGCCCAGCCGGTGGAAGCGGAAAGTTCCGTGTGAACGAAGTCCAGCCCGTGGAACGGATGGCCCTCGTTCTCGATCCGGCCCACCATGTGAGTCCCGCAGCCCGTGCAGGCGTGGCGCTGAATCGCAGCACCGGGATCGACGATGGCCAGCTTGTCGCCGTTTTCGGTGACGTTGACATTGCTGCGCGCGGTGACGGCGATCTGGCTGAAGGTCGCGCCTTTCGGCTTCCAGCACTTGGTGCAGCCGCAGACGTGGTTATGCGCCGTCTGGCCAGAGATCTCGACCACCACGGGATCCGTGGTGCAGTGGCATTTCAGGGTGCCGCCGCCAAAGTTCGCGGATTCCGGCGGAATGCCGTTGTCCACCTGCGGATGGATTTTCACATGCGTGTACTTGGGGGCTTGCGCGATGGCTTGGTCCGCCCCGCCGCCAAACAGCTTGTCGAATAGTCCCACGTCCAGATCCTCCCATGATCGCGTGTCTCATGCGGCACGCTGTCGCAAGCCTGTGCCTTTCGCGGCGGTCTGGCAATTCAGCGCTTAGTCGTAACTCCGCCATGGCTGCGCCGGAAACTGCGGGCAAAGGCGCGCAGGTCCGGGGCCGCGCCACGGGGGGCGAAGAGCGCGCGGTCAAGGCGCTGCAACAGGCCGCGATCCCCCGCCGTGCTGCCATCCCGGCGCATCAGCGCGATGGCGGCGCGGCGGACCTGCGCCGCCTGACCGGCGCGGGCCGCCCGGCGCAGGCGACGCGCCATGGGATCCAGCAGGCCAAAGCGGCGGCGCACGCGGGCCAGGTCCAGCCGCTGCCCCCAGAGCATCAGCCCAAGCCCAAGCACAAGGACCAGCGCGCCGACCAGCCACAGGGGCCAGCCCGGCAGGCGCACGGGGTGCCCCGGTGGCGGCACGGGCGGCAGGGCGCTGGCATCATAGGCCACCCGCTGGGCGGAAATCGTCACCTCCCGCAGCACCCGCGCATCGGTATCGAAGTAGGAAAAGGTCAGCGGCTCCACGATGGTGGAATGGGCATTGCCGGGCCGGATCGTCCAGCGCCAGAAGGCATAGGTGGCCGGCCCCTCCGGGGTCAGCTCGATCAGCCGCTTTTCGGGATGGGCAAAGACCATGCCGGAGGGCGACTTGAGCTCCGGCATGGGCGGCACCATCTCTGGCGTGACGCCCACCGCCTTGATCCGGATCACACGCAACACCCCCTCCCCCGCCTGCAGGCGATCGGGTTCATTGGACCATTGGTCGGAAATCTCGATCCGCTTGGCCGGGAACCACCACTCGCCCTCCGGCAGCGCCGGCGGCGCCTTTACAGAGACGGTGACGGGGGCAGAGGTGATGTCATGATCGAACCAATCGTCGCCCGCATCGGTCAGGGTCAGGTGATGGGTGAAGGGGCCGATGGTCAGCTCTCCGGCGCGTTCGGGATACAGCGCCATGCGCCGCTCCATCACCTTGACGGTCTGCCCGTTCAGGCGTTCCTCGCTCCATTTGTCATGGCCAAGCTGAGTCCAGTTGAACCCCTCCAGGTCGGGTTGCTCCAGCGCTTCCCGGGTGACGTGGCGGCGGTAGACGCCCCGGATCAGGATCGGGATCATCTCGCGCGGATAGGGGGCCTGACCGGGCTCCAGAAGGGTGACGGTCAGCCCCAGCTCATCCGGCGCAACCTCGCTGGACTGGGCCAGCGGCCTACCCGGCAGCAGGGTCAGCGCGACCAGAAGGGCAAGCAGGGGCGACAGGAGCCTCATCGCGGATCCTCCGGCTCAGGCGGGGTCAGGCCAAGCGCCTCCCGCCGCTTGCGTTCATGGGCGATCCGGGCGGCCAGGTATTCACCGGGCACATCGGCCAG